>JAXDTJ010000058.1:0-10546 GCA_034090015.1 Paludibacteraceae bacterium
AAGGTCGTCCAAACCGTAGAGTTTATAATGCCTCTTTGCTAATGTGCAAATACCAATATGTCAATGATCATATGATACAAACTCGCCTTTAGCGGCGGCGACCCCCATGGGGGTCTGAGTATTAGAGTATCTTAAAAAAAAATATAAATAGATTTTGTTTATAAGGGAACCAAAAAGTGTCAACGATGTCTTGATATATGACAATTAAGAATTAAGAGGGCGTTGCGAATCTAATTAAGAATTAAGAATTATGAAAAAATCGTTCCCGACCGGTCGGGATAGAATTAAGAGTGCCCATACTACGAAAACTCAGTTCCAATGCCCTCTTAATTCTTAATTCATAATTCTTAATTAATCATAGTATTTCCGGCACATCCTCGGCGCTGGCGCGGGTGGTGCTGTCTTGGCGCTCGCGGAGGAGGCTCTGCTCGCGGCTGACGCACATCATAATGCCGAAGTAGATACTGGTGATGAGCACGCTGGTGCCGCCTTTGCTAATCATCGGCAGTGGCTGACCCGTAACAGGCATAATGCCAACTGCTACCAGCATGGACATGAGCGCCTGTGTGGTTATCATCAGCGCTAAGCCCATGACCATGAGCATAGAGGCAGTGTCGCCAAAGCGCGTGCTGACATAGCAGGCGCGGAAAAGTATCCATAGGTATAGGACGATAAGCCCGATGGCACCTATGATACCCCATTCTTCTACGAAGATGGCGAAGATATAGTCCATAAACGCCAGCGGCAGATAGTCGCGCTCTTTGCTGTTGCCGGGCAGCACGCCAATGGGAGAAGCACCTCCGCGGGCGATGGCTACGTTGGCATACACTTCCTGACGGTTGTCATCCGTAACCGTATATTTGGTAGTCTTCGAATCTGCCTCATTAGGAAAGAGTTTCTTATCTATACGCTTCACCCACGTTACGGAGCGCTCGAATAGTTTGGGCGCCCTGTCTTGGCGCACGTATGCGAACTCCACCAATGTGTAGCCGGCCAAGAGTACAAAAACGGCTATGCCCACCGTGCTGAGGGTGTATTTCCAAGGAATGTTTGCAAGCACCCACATCAAGAACACGATACCGCAGATGAGTATGGTGGTGGAAAGGTTATGGACGAGGATGGGTAGCACGGTGAAGCCCGTGATGCCCAGCGTCCACCAGAAATACTTGCGTTTGGTCTCGGGAGTCTTGGCGCGAGAGAGCAGGTCGGAGACGACGATGATAAGCCCCAACTTCGCCAACTCAGAGGGTTGGAAAGTAATGCCTCCGAGGCGCATCCAGCGTGTAGCGCCGTTGGCTGTGAATGCCAGCGGGTTGCCCGGGATGAGCAGAGAATAGAGGCATAGGATGGATGCACCGAGCAACAAGTACCCACCGAAACGAACAACATAGGTGGGCAACAACTGAATGCCGAACGCTACGGCAATGCCCAATGCGATGAACAACATCTGTCCGCCGATGGGACCCAATACGGACCCCTTGGCATAGACCAAGGTGCTGGACGCGGAGAAAAGCGTGATGATAGCCAGTGCCACGAGTACCAAATACAGTACCCAGAAAGTGCGGTCAATATGTAGGTTAGTCAGTCGTTTCACGTTAATCATTTTATGTTAGTCGTTTCACGTTCGTCATTTTATGTTGGTCAGTTCCTGTTTAACTCGTAGTGATAAACATGCAATGTCAACCCTCCCCAACATGTAATGCCCAACACGCAGTTTATAACTTACGGACGGCTTGCATGAATTGGTCGCCTCTGTCTTCGTAGGAGCGGAAGAGGTCGAAGGAAGCGCAGCAGGGCGAGAGCAGAACGGTGTCCCCTTCGCGGGCAGCGCGGAAAGCACCCTCAACAGCGTCGTGAAGGTTGTCGGTGTCAATGATATTCAGCCCGAAAGAGCCGAAATGCTCCCGCAGTTTCTCGTTGTGGAGTCCCATAAAGACGAGGGTGTGGCATTTCTCTCGGACGAGTTGGTCTATCTCGGAGTAGTCGTTGCCTTTGTCTTTGCCGCCGAGGATAAGCACGGTGGGGGTGGTCATGGACTCCAGCGCGTACCAGCAGGAGTTGACATTCGTTGCCTTGGAGTCGTTGATGAAGCGTACTCCGCGCACGGTGGCGACATACTGCAGTCGGTGCGCTACTCCGGCGAACTGTTGCAGGCTCTCGCGGATGACGCTATTCTTGATATGCAGAATTTGCGCGGCGAGCGAGGCAGCCATAGAGTTTAGTTGGTTGTGTTTGCCTTGCAGGCTCAGTTGCTCCACAGGCACTTCCAAAGGCTCGGGGCAGGCGTTCACCACAAGGTTGTTGTGGTCAATCCACGCGGCATTCACGCCGCCAACTTTGTCGGCAGACTTGTTGGGCGTTGCGAAGCCGAAGGGGTAGAGCGTTGCTCCCGGACGCATCTTCTCTATCTCGCGGTCGAGCACCGGGTCCTCTGACCAATAGATGAAGGCGTCGTCCTGCGTCTGGTTTTGCGTAATGCGGAACTTGGCATTTACATAGTTCTGAAAATCAAAGTCGTATCTGTCGAGGTGGTCGGGGGTGATGTTCATCAAGATGGCGATGTTCGCGCGGAAGTCGTACATATTGTCCAATTGGAAGGAGGACAACTCGATGACATAGTAGTCGTGGTCTTCGTGCGCTACTTGCAGGGCGAGAGAATTGCCGATGTTGCCTGCCAATCCCACATTCAGCCCTGCGCGGTGGAGTATGTCGTAGATAAGCGAGGTGGTCGTGGTCTTGCCGTTGGAGCCTGTGATACAAATCATCTTGGCATGGGTGTAGCGCGCGGCGAACTCTATCTCGGAGATGATGGGCGTGCCTTGTGCCTGCAACTGTTGGATAAGCGGTGCAGTGAGAGGGATACCCGGGCTCTTCACTACCTCATCGGCATTGAGAATCTTCTCGGCAGTATGCCCGCCGTCTTCCCACGCGATGCCGTGTTGGTCGAGCATGGCACGGTAGGGCAACTTGATTTCTCCCATATCGCTAACGAACACCTCGTAGCCTCTTTCTTTGGCGAGAATCGCGGCTCCCGTGCCCGACTCTCCGGCTCCTAAAACAACCAAACGCTTTAACATATAATTATCGTTTTCCTTTTTAACATATAATTAACGTGTAATTACTCATTAATTTTTCCTTGTGGGGGGAAGTTTTAACATATAATTATCGTGTAATTATTCATTAATTTTCCTTGTATGGTGGTGGTTTTAACGTATAATTATCGTGTAATTATTCATTAATTTTTTTTTCTTGTGGGGGCTATAGTAGCCTTTTTTGAAAGTGGTATATTGAATCATAGTCTTGATTAATGGGTTGCATGTTTTTGTTGATTAGAAAACAAGTATTGTTCTCTTTGTCAAATGCCCATCGCTCTCCTATTAGGCTGCGCTCGCCGAAGTTTATCAATAGACCTACTCGCTTTTGAGTCAGGCGGAGGTAGTTGCATAATTGCTCGCGATGTTCTGCTTTGAGTTGCGCAACGGATTTTAATTCTACCACTACATCTTCCACCAACATATCTATGCGAAATCGCTTATCCAGTACGAAATCTTTGTATCGTATAGGCACTTCCTTTTCTCGTTCACATAGTAAGCCTCTTAGTTTCAATTCTTTCTCCAAAGCCTCTTGGTATATGGGTTCTACCAATCCCCATCCCAAGATACCATGCACTTCCATCGCTGCTCCGATAATATGATACGTAGTTTGCTTGTATTGACTTAAATCAGACATATAAAAAATGTTACTATAAAATAATTAATGAATAATTACACGATAATTATATGTTTGAGTTCATT
Organism: Paludibacteraceae bacterium; assembly: GCA_034090015.1. GTDB lineage: Bacteria > Bacteroidota > Bacteroidia > Bacteroidales > Paludibacteraceae > Colicola. Next base: position 3,795 of record JAXDTJ010000058.1, read on the forward strand.
GTGTCAATTAAGTATCGCTGTGCAAAATAATTAATGAACAATTACATGATAATTATATGTTAGAGTTCATTGTGTCAATTAAGTATCGCAGTGCAAAATAATTAATGAATAATTACATGATAATTATATGTTAGAGTTCATTGTGTCAATTAAGTATCGCAATGCAAAATAATTAATGAATAATTACACGATAATTATATGTTAAACGTTCTTCACGGCAATTCATGTTAGAAAGCATTATCGTATCTTGAGGGTAAGGATGGTGAGGGCGGCGAGGAGGAGGGTGGTAATCCAAAAGCGGAGGACGATTTTTGTCTCGTGGTGCAACTCGTTGCTGCCCTTGAAGCGGATGGTGCAGGTGGGGTCGTTTTTCAGCACTTGCTCCACGCTGGTGCGGAAGTGGTCGTGGAGCGGGGCTCGCTTCCAGACGCGGACATGCTTGCCGCGGCGCTTGGCGAACTTATAGACCTGCGTTTGGAAGATGACGGACACGCTCTCCATGAGGAATACTCCGCAGAGGATGGGGAGCAGTAACTCCTTGTGAATCAGTACGGCACAGACACCGATGATACCGCCGATGGTGAGGCTGCCCGTGTCGCCCATGAAGATTTGTGCGGGGAAGCCGTTGTACCATAGGAAGCCTACCAATGCGCCGACGAAGGAGGCGAGGAAAACAACCAACTCTTCGCTGCCCGGGATGTACATCACATCGAAATAGTCCGCCCAGACGCAACTGCCGCTGATGTAGGCGAGTGCAATGAGCGCCGCACCGATGATGGCAGAATTGCCTGCGCACATGCCGTCCATGCCATCATTGAGATTGGCACCGTTGCTCACGGCAGCGACCACGAGGACGGTTAGTAGCACGAAGAATATCCAGCCTGCGCGGTACTTGTTCTCGCTACCAAGAAAGGAGAATAGGTCGGCGTAGTTGAAGTTATGGTGCTTGACGAAGGGGATGGTGGTCTGCGTGGACTTGACGGAAGGAGACTTCTCGACGATGGTGATGCTGTTCTCCGTGCGGGTAGAGACTTGCTCGTTCATGGTGGTTACGGGGCTGTATCGGAGGGTGAGCCCGACGATGAGTCCGAGCGCCACTTGCCCTGCTATCTTGACCCATCCGTTGAGCCCGTCTTTGTTGCGGCGGAAGGTTTTGATGTAGTCGTCGGCAAAGCCCAGTGCACCAAGGATGAGGGTGGTGATGAGCATGAGCAGGAGGTAGATGTTGCTGAGGTTCCCGATGAGTACGATGGGCAGTAAGATACTGAAAATGATGACGATACCGCCCATAGTGGGTACGCCTTTCTTGGCTACATTGAAGGGGTCGGTCTTCTCGTCTCGCTGCACCTCGCTGATGTGCTTGCGCTTCATGAAAGCGATGAAGTACTTGCCGAAATAGATACTGATGAGCAGGGCAAGCACCGCCGCGACGATGGCGCGGAAGGAGATGTAGGTCATGAGGCGCGAGCCCGGGAAGTCGGGGAGGAGTTCGAATAGGGAGTAGAGCATTGTTGGAATTAAGAATTATGAATTAAGAATTAAGAGGGCGTTGCGGGCAACCTGCGGGAGACCTGCGGTCGAGTTGCGGTATTCTCTGCTTCTTTTGCCGTCTCGTTGCCGTGTCGTTGCCGTCTTTTTGCCGTAATTGTCGGCTTGTGGTCTCGGAGAGGACTGAGGACTGTCGGGGAACGATAAGCGAGGGGGCGGCAGGGGAAGGCGAGCAGGGGTCAGCAGTATTTCTTCACGACTTCGTGGTCGTCGAAATGGTGCTTGACACCTTTTATTATCTGGTAGTCTTCGTGTCCTTTGCCAGCGATGAGGATGACATCATCCTGTTGCGCGAGGGTGCAGGCGGTGTGGATGGCGCTCTCGCGGTCTTCGATGATGAGGGTGCTGCGCAATTCGTCCTCGGTGAGCCCTGCCGCCATGTCGCGGAGGATGTCCGCCGGCTCTTCGTCGCGGGGGTTGTCGGAGGTGAGGATGAGTTGCTCGGAGCCGTGTTTGGCGATGGCTGCCATCATGGGTCGCTTGCCCTTGTCGCGGTTGCCGCCACAGCCGACGACCGTGATGAGTTTGGCACCCTTCTTCTTGATTTCGTTGATGGTCTGGATGACGTTGTCCACGGCATCGGGGGTGTGGGCATAATCGACGATAGCCGTCCAGCCTTTGGGGCTGCGGATGGTCTCGAAGCGCCCGTTCACCGCGTGGAGCGTGGAGAGGATACGGAGCACCTCCGTTGGCTCGAAACCGAGGCAGAGGGCGGCGCCGTAGATACAGAGCAGGTTGGAGACATTGAAGCGCCCGACGAGCGGCACGAAGACCTCTTGACCATTGATATTCAGCAGCATACCGTCGAAGCCTTCTTCGAGTATCTGTGCGTGGTAGTCGGCGACGGCGCGTGTGGAGTAGGTGTGCACGCGGGCGCGGGTGTTCTGGGTCATCACCAAACCGTTCTTGTCGTCTCGGTTGGTTACGACGAAGGCGTCGGGTTTGAGGCTGTCGAAGAGGCGTTTCTTGGTGTCGCGGTAGTTATCGAAGGTCTTGTGGTAGTCGATATGGTCGCGCGTGAGGTTGGTGAAGAGTGCGCCGTCGTAGTCGAGCCCCGCGATACGCTCTTGTGCGATGGCGTGGCTGCTGACCTCCATGAAGGCGTATTGGCAGCCCGCGTCCAGCATGCGGCGGAGCAGGCGGTTCAGTTCGAGGGCGTCGGGTGTGGTGTGGGTGGCGGGCACGGGCTCGTCGTCGATGTAGTTGCAGACGGTGGAGAGCAGTCCTGCCTTGTAGCCCATCGCGCGTACTAATTTATATAGGAGTGTGGCGATGGTGGTCTTGCCGTTGGTGCCCGTTACGCCAACGAGGGTGAGTGCCTGCGAGGGGTTTCCGTACCATGCGCCTGCGAGCAGCCCGAGGGCGCGGTCGGTGTTCTCCACCAAGATATAGGTGGTGCCTTCCGCTTCCTTGGGCAGGTAGGCCTCGTTGCTCAGCACGATGGCGGCGGCGCCTTTCTCAACGCAGGAGGCGATGAATTGGTGCCCGTCCACTGCCGTGCCGGCTTGGGCGACGAAGAGGTTGCCCGCCTCCACCTTGCGGGAGTCGAACTGTATGGCGGTGATGTCTCTGTCGGTGTCCCCGATTACGCGCAAGGGGGAGATGGAGGTTAATAAGTCTTTGAGTATCATAGTGGTAATTTATTCTTTAATGCTTAGTTGCAGCGTGCCGTCTTTCTGTATCTCGTAGCAGCCCTTGTATGCCATGGTCTTTTCGGCGATGGTGCGCACGGTGCGTCCGCAGTCGTAGCCGGCATCGTAGTTGGGCATCCGCGGGTCGTTAATCATGCAGATACAGGTGTATTGTGGGTCTTCCTCGGGGAAGTAGCCTACGAAAGTGATACGGTGGCGCGTGGTCTGGTAGCCATTGATGAAGAGTTGGGCGGTGCCCGTCTTGCCTGCTATATGTACGAGGTCGCTTTGGGCTTTGCGTGCCGCGATGTGTCCTTTCCATTTGCGCACGGAGGCGGTGCCGAGGTCGTTGTCCCACACTACATCGTGCAGCGCGCCGCGTATGTCCTCCAAGGTGGACTCGGAGCAGATACTGCTCTTCACGACCTCTGTGCTGAATCGGCGCACGACATCGCCGTCTTGCTCTATCTGCTTGACGAGCATGGGGCGCACCATCTTGCCGTCGTTGGCGATGGCGTTGTAGAACATCACGATTTGCATGGGGCTCAACTCCACCGAGTAGCCGTATGCCATCTTGCTGAGGGTAACTGTGTCTTTCGGTACGTCGATGCGCACGCGCTGTGCACCCGGGATTTCGCAATAGACGCTGTCCATCAGCCCCGTGCGTTTGATACGATTGACAAACTTCTTTGCGCTGCCCTCGTAGGCTCGGGTGATAGTCTTCGCCATGGCGATGTTGCTGGAGACGGCGATGGCTTGGCGCATGGTCAGCACGGTATCCATCTGGTGGGCATCCACATGATTGGATTTCAAGTACTTCCATGTGCCTCGGCAGACACTCACGGTGTCGTCGATGTCCACCTTGCCGTCATCGAGTGCTACCATCATGGCGATGGGCTTGAAGGTAGAGCCGGGCTCCACGCGGTTGACGGCATGGTTCTGCATCTCGTAGTAGTTGCCATCGTCGGCGCGGTCGAGGTTGGAGATGGCTTTTATTTCTCCGCTATGCACCTCCATGAGTATGCAGCAACCCCACTCGGCGTGGAATTGCTCCAAGGGTTTTCGCAGGGCTTTCTCGACGATGTCTTGCAGGTTAGCGTCGATGGTGGTGCGTATGTCGTAGCCGTCTTGCGCCTCGCGGATGGTTACATTCTCCGTCCTGCCGCCGATACGCTGGCGCGCGCTCAACCCCTCTTCGCCTTTCAGTTCGTTCTCAAACGCCATCTCCAGCCCCGAGTTGCCGTAGCCGCCGTCGCTGTAGATACTGCCTATTGTGCGGCTGGCGAGCGAGCCGAAGGGCTTGATACGCTTGTGCTGCGCCTCGAAGATGATACCGCTCTTGTATTGTCCTAATTGGATAAGCCCGATGTTCTCCAACTGCCTTTTTTGCAGGTAGTTAATGCGCTTGTTGCACAGTCGCAGCCGCCGGTCGCCTCTGTTGTAACCGCTGACAATCAGTCGCTTGTACTCTTCTGCCGTGCGCTCGCCCGTTACTTGGCTCAAGCCTGCTGCCAGCGAGTCAATATGCGTCTTGAAGAGTTTGCCGTTCTTTACGTGCAGTGCCTCTGCTTTGGTGTCCATATAGACGAAATACTGGGGCATGCTGCTTGCCAGCAGTGCTCCGTTGCAGTCAAGGATATTGCCGCGCGTGGCGGGAATGGGGCGCAATACAGGCTCCTGCTTCTCCGCTATCTTAAGCCATTCATCCCGTTCCACGGTCTGAATATAGAATATCTTTCCTACCACCAAGGCAAAACCCACGACAATCACAATAAAGATTATCGCAAACCGTAAGATGATATTTCTTTGCTCTTCAGACATAGGGACATTTGACAATTTGACAATTTACAATTTTACAATTGCCATTCGGGCTAATAATTTTCAAATTTTCGGAACTTATCCCTGTTTATCCCGACTTGTCGGGAACATGTCGGGATTGTTCATTTTCAAATTATAGTTTCACGGGTGGGGTGGTGTTCTCTTTGATTCGGCTGCCGCGCTGTTCCAGTTCGCTGGCAACCTGCGACTGTCGTGTGGTCTTCACCAGCTCCGCACTGATGGTCATATACTCATATTTGGTATCGAGCATCTCTTTCTTCAGGTCGGTAAGCCGATGTTGCTGTTTGGCTGCCCCGTAGCCCGCGAGGATATACAAGAAGACCAAACCTGCTATCAGCAGGAGCAACGGATACTGCTTCTTCATCTTCTCGCTTCGCAGTTTCTCTCCGTTGAGCCAACTCTGTATATCTTTTATGCTCATAAACTACACTATTATCCTATCCCTCCCCCTTAGTAGGGGGAGTTGGAGGGGGTCCTTTATTTCTTTTCTCCTATTCGCAGTCGTGCGCTGCGGCTGCGGGGGTTGCGCTCCACCTCCTCGGGCGATGGCTGTCGCCCTTTCTCTAACACGCGGAAGGGGGTCAATATATTGCCGTAGAAGTCTTTTTCTATCGTTCCCTCGATGTTGCCTGCCCGCAGAAAGTTCTTCACCATGCGGTCTTCCAGCGAGTGGTACGTCAGTATGGCGAGGCGTCCGCCCGGTTTGAGCAACTGCAACGCGCCTTCCAGCATCTCGCGCAGTGCACCCATCTCATCGTTCACCTCTATGCGTAGTGCCTGAAAGAGTTGTGCAAGGTCTTTTTTCTGTACCTGACAAACCTCTACAAACTGCTCCACGGTGGTGATGGGCGTTGTGGCGCGGGCTTTCACTATCCTGCGCGCCACCTGCCGCGCGTTCTTCATCTCGCCGTACATATATAGAACGCGCGCGAGACTCTCCTCGTCATGACTATTCACGATGTCGGCGGCGGTACGCCCTCCTTGCTGGTTCATGCGCATATCCAGAGGCCCGTCAAAGCGGAAACTAAACCCCCGCTCAGGCGTGTCGAAATGGTGAAACGACACCCCCAAGTCCGCCAACACACCATCCACCTGCTCCACGCCGTAGTAGTCCATGAAATTCTGCAAATACCGAAAGTTCCCATGCACCAACTCCCACCGCGAGCAAGGCATCTCTTTCTCCTGCAACGCATTCGCTATCGCCTCTTTGTCTTGATCAAACGAAAACAGCCGTCCGTTCGTTCCCAAACGCTCCAAAATAGCCCGCGAGTGCCCACCACCACCGAGGGTAACATCCACATAGATGCCATTTTTGTTGGTAATCAATCCTTGCAGCGTCTCTTCCTGCATTGCCGGTATGTGATAAACGGTATCCATAGCTTAGTGGTGATATCTGTTTACATATAATTAGAAGTTCCATATCCCGACAAATTGGGATAAGTTAACCGAACTATTTCAGCAGTCAAGGACTTATTTGGTTTTTGATAATAAATTAAGGTAATGATATACGAGTTGACCCAAATTATTTATCAAATGATAGCCCCAACGGGGCGACATAAAACAGCGTAGGGTGAAACCCTACGTAAGAGGGAATCATCCGCAATGCAAGCCCTGTAAGGGCGACATAACTCTATTTTGAATCGCTGGGTCAACATGTATATCATTGCCTAAATCAATGAAGAATAATACGTAAATTATATGTTAAGGGGGGAATATTTGAATAATTTTTGGAAA
>JAXDTJ010000065.1:0-6088 GCA_034090015.1 Paludibacteraceae bacterium
CATAATTCTTAATTCTTAATGAAATCTGCTATGACCATCGGCGACCCTATTCCTCCCTTTGCCGTACAAGACCAAGACGGCAACCTCGTAACCAACGAGACGATCCTCGGCAGCAAGACTGTCCTCTATTTCTATCCCAAAGACTCTACCCCGGGCTGCACCGCTGAGGCATGCAATCTGCGGGATAACTACCATTCTTTTTTAGCGAATGGGTACAAAGTGTATGGTATCAGTAAAGATTCGCAAAAGAGCCACGTCAATTTCCGTAGCAAATACGAATTGCCTTTCCCGCTGCTCTCCGACCCCTCCACCGAGATGTTGCAAGCCTTCGGCGCATGGGGAGAGAAGAAGATGTGCGGCAAGACCTGTGTAGGCACACTGCGCAAGACCTTCGTGATAGACGAGCAGGGTATCATCACGCGCATTATTGACAAGGTAGATACCAAGAATCACGCTGCGCAACTCCTATAATTCCGCAAAACAACATTTGCTATCTCTAATCGATTGTCCCCCATGAAACTTGGACTGTTGACCTTCCTATTTGCGATAATCATCAGCGGCATCATCTGCCTGACGATAGGTGTACTATATCTTATCGTCAGGCTTATAGCATACTTCTTCTCACTCAGAAAACCAACGATTTATCCATTCGTTTATGGGAGTGTTATGCTGTTGGTTACTTGTTGGGGAATGATTAGTTATGGCTATTGGGTAGGACGATACCGAATAGAAGTGAAGCAAACTGCGTTTGCCCATCCCATAATTCCCATCACCTTCGACGGCTATAAGATAGTGCATATCAGCGACCTGCACCTCGCTACGTTCGCTGACCGCCCTGCCGCGCTGCAACGTATCGTGGACACTATCAATGCGCAAACACCCGATATGATTTGTTTCACGGGCGACATAGTAACCATCGGCGTGGAAGAAGCCTTGCCCTTCACTGCTATCTTGCAGCAACTCCATGCCCGCGATGGGATATACGCTGTATTGGGAAACCACGACCTGATGATTTATGGCGACAGGACATCGCAAGAACGAACGCAACTGGTCAATACCTTAGTGGCATTTGAGCGCGACTCGTTGGGTTGGAATGTGCTCCGCGATACCTCCTGCGTAGTAGTGCGTAAGCAAAGGCAATCGGAGGGCGTTATTAAGTACGATACCCTCACCGTCCTCGGCGTGGACAACTGCTCTTGCGAGGGACAAGGCTTCCGCTCTATCTACCACGGCGACTTGTCTGCTGCCATGCGCAACACCGGCGGCTACCGTATCCTTCTCTCCCACGACCCCACACATTGGCGGGCGGAAGTGCAAGAGCACACGAATATACCGCTCACGCTCAGCGGGCACACCCATTCGGGGCAGTTCAGCATCTTCGGACATCCCCTTGCCGGGCTGCTCTTCCAAGAGTCGGCAGGATGGTACTACCACCCTGCTTACGATGAGAAAAACGCAGAAAAACTGCAAACCAATGAAATGCGACAAGCGCTCTATGTCAACTCCGGCGTGGGTTGCACGCTGCCCGTCCGCGTCAATTGTCCCGCAGAAATCACTGTTATCACGCTTGCTGCCGAATAGTTGCTGCCATGTCTCTGAAATACGGCAGCGTGTGGCGGAAAAAGGCTTGATAGCCTTCGCATAGCCTATTCACGCCCTCGGCATCGCGATGGCGCGGACAACCTCCGTAGCACAAGCGCAGGAACTCACAGGATGCACACTGCTTCGCGGTGGGCATTTTTTGTTGCCCGAAACGGAACATCCGCTCGCTCGAAAGCATCTCCAACAGAGGCGTATCAAACATGTTCCCTAAGGGTGCATGCGGCACATAGTGGTCGCAACAATAGACCGCTCCGTCTGCCTCCACCACGGGTGCATTGCCGCAACGGGGCGAGAAGATACAGGTGGAGGAAGGATAGCCCATGAGCATCGCCAGCGTGTTGTCGAATAGTTCAATATATACTTTCCCGATATCCTGCGCATACCATTCATCAAACACGGCGTTGTAGAACGCCGCAAACTCCTGCGGCGAGACCACGCCCGCGAGGGGGTCTTCCGCCTGCGGCTCTAATTGCAGGAAGGGGGTCCCCAATTGGCGCAGAAAACGATATACCTGCAAAGGCTGCCGTGCGCTTTCATCGCTGATAACCGCCATCACGGTATATGGCACCGCATGCTTTTGCAGCCGTTCTATCCCTTGCATCACACGGGCAAACGATGTGCCGCGATACCTATTGTGCACCACCTCCGGACCGTCTATCGACACACCTACCGTCCATTGCGCATCGCGGAAGAACCGGCACCAATCGTCCGTCAGCAGCGTGCCGTTGGTTTGTATCACATTGCTGACAGGATGCCCTTCCGCATACTGTTTTTGTAGTCGTACTGCCTCCTGGTAGTACGACAACGGGCGCAAGAGCGGCTCGCCGCCGTGCCAGATAAACACCACCTCCTCGCCCACAGGCGTGAGTTGGATATACTGACGGATATAGGTATCAAGAAACTGCGTGTCAGCACCTTCGCGTAAGGAACAGCGAGCAGGCGCTTTTGTAAAATGTAAATCGTCAATCGTAAATCGTCCTTCGTAAATCGTATGACCTGCTGTCGAACGATAATAGCAATAATCGCAATGCAGGTTGCAGTGCGCGCCGGCAGGCTTTGCCATCACATACCATTTTGGAGAGAAAGCGATATCCATGCTACTTAGTGCTCTTTTCGATACGCCGAAGGGGTCTTGCCGTAGCGTTCTTTGAAGCAGTGGGAGAAATACTTGGGCGACTGGAAACCAAGGTCGTAGGCTATCTCCGAGATGTTACACTCCGGTCTATTGAGCAACCATTCAGCCGCACGTTGCAACCTGCGTTCTGCTATGAGTTGCTGCGGCGAGGTGCCATAAACTTCACGGAAAATCTGGAACAGACGTGTGCGCCCTATGCCCAACTGCCGGCACAGCCGCGACACATCCAGTTCCGCATCGCTCAAATGGGCATCGATATAGGTATCTATGTCGTTGCGCAAGGCTTGGTAGCGGTCTTGCTCCTGTATCTGCAAGGCGCGTAGATAATGACGCCGCAGGTAGTAGATACCCAGTGCAATCGCCGCAATAACCATCAGTATGTAGAGCACGATAGCGGGCCAAGAGATATAGAACGGCGGGCGGACGCGGATAGAGAGGGTGCGTCTTGTCAGCACGCTGTCGGTCTGTCGGTCAAGCACTTGCAGCTCCAGTTTGTTTGTTCCGTAGCGTAAATTCATCAGGCGTATGTCGCCCGTCCAATCGTTTAACTCCTGCGTGGAAGCATTGTAACGACACGCGATGCTGTAGCGCAGGAACATACTCTCGGGGTAGAGGTTGTTGGTCTGAATGGAATAGTGCAGGCTTATGTCGCGCTGATGATGAGACAAAGTAATCTTATCGATGTACTGATAGGGATGCTCCAGCACGATAGTCGGTTCCACGGGCAATTGCCGCAGGTGCTCCTCGCGGAATTGTATCATGCCGTCCATACCGGCAAGCAGTATATCGCCATTGGGGGCAAGCGCCACACCGCCGTTGTAGAGCGAGGTGAGCGGCAGATAGGTGCCCGGGCTATAGTTGATAACGGGGTAGGGCTCGGCGGCAGTGCTGTCGTGCGAGAGGATGATAGAAAAGCCCCGCGTGGTAACCACCATCAGATGCCCCATTGGCGTAACGAGGAGGTTGCGCACATAGTCGTTCTGCAAGCCGCAGGTGCGTGAGGTGTAGGCAACAAGCGTCTCTGGTTTCAAGGTCTCAAGTTGTAAGTCCTTCACCCTGCATTGCCAAACGCCGTTGCCGTCCGTACCTACCCATAGGCGGTCAAAGCGGTCGAGGAGCAGTTTCTCGATATTGCGGAAGGGCAGGTGGTCCATAGTCTGCACCCTGTCGTGCGTCCTATCGTAGCACACCAACTGCTCCCCTCCCACATAGAGCGTGTTGCTGTCTTCGGACAGCGCCATACTCACTACCTTGGTGATAACGCTGTCCAGCGTCTGAGAGAGCAATCGGAAGGTGCCGTCTGCGGGCGAGAAGGAGAACACGCCGTTGTGCGTCCCCAGCAGCAGAGAGTCGCCGGAGGGAAGTATGGAGCGCACTATCTGACAGCCGTTACGGTGCGGGAAGGGCAGGTCGTAGTGGTTGATGTTGAGGGTTGAGAGTTTAGTGTTTAGTGTGGCGTGTTGAAGCGGTGCTAACGAGACGGTGTATAGGCCATGCAGGTGCGTACCCAGGTAGAGCATGGCGCGGTCGGCATCATAGTAAGTGGATTTGATATTAGGAATATCCAAATGACTGATAATCTCGCCGCCATCGGTGGTGATATACAAGCCGTCCCCTTCTGTAGAGAGCACCAGCAGGTGGTTGGGCAAGGGCTGGATATGGCTTATCACAGGGAAGTCCTCAAAAGGCAGCGGGATAGTAGCATAGTAGTCTATCGCGGGATTGAAGAAGTACACGCCGTTGAAATAGGTGCCTGCCCACAGGTTGCCGCCTTTGTCCGCCGTGAGTCGCCAGATGGACTGACCGGACATGAATAGGCGCAGGTCAGGTAGTCGCTGCAAACCTATGTCGGTACCTATCCACAACTTGTTGTGGGAGTCTTCATAGACATCACGCACGAAGTCAGACACCAGTCCGTCGCGGGTGGTGAGGTGCTCTATCCCGCCGGTCTTGAGTAGGTATAAACCATCTGCCCATGTGCCGACATAGGTGTTGTGGGAACGGTTTTCGTAGATACAGGAGATTTGGCTGCCCAGTTCATAGAGCAGTGTGAGGGAGTGGGTGTAGGTCAGGCTGTACAATCGTCCTTCCACCGTGCCTATGTACAAGATGCCATGCAGGAAGCGAAGGATACAGATACCCTCCACATCGGGCAGGGCGCATACTCTTTGCACGCTGTCTGTATGGGCATTATAGGTATATAGATACCCTTCAGCCGTGAAATACAAGCCGTCGGCAGTGGCGGTCATGGCAGAGACGGTCTGATTACAGAGCATGTGCATACGGTTGGTACGCAGGTGGTAGCGGTTGATACCCGTTGTGCGGATGTAGATATTGGTGAGGGTATCGCCCTCTATCTGCTCCACCACGGGCGACAAAAGGGAGTTGAGGTCGCTCGCATTGGGATTGAACACTTCCATGTTGCGCCCGTCGTAGCGTGCTGCGCCTTGGCGGGTGGCAAACCACATGTATCCTTCGCTGTCTTGATACACATCCGCCACAGACATTTGCGGCAACCCTTGCTCCATGCTGATATGGCGGAAGAAATAGTCTTCCGCCTGCACAGAGCAAACGACCAAAAAGAAAGAAACAAAAAGGAATATGTGGTGAAGTCTGTTCATAGTGGTCAGTGGTTAGTGGTTCGCCGCTGCGATATATCGCTCGCGGCGCAGTGCCTGTTAATTGTCTTTTGGCTTGCCATGCCGTGTTGGCAGGTGAAGGTGAGAGCCTGTCCTTGGATAGTGAGGGTGATGGTGCTCGGGCGCGAGGGGTCGTCTTTCCACGGATAAGAGTAGATGATACGCTCCACGCGCTTACCCTCAGCGTCGTAGGTCTCGTCGGATGGTCCTTCGTAGAGGTGCAGGTCGGGGTCGGCTACACTGACGACAAGCCCCGAATCAGTGGGGCAGGTCATCACGAGACAGGGGGCGCTGTTGCCAAACGCCGCATTGGGTTCGAAGAGCACATATCCCGTCATGCCCGACTGCTTGTCCCGCACGATATGTGCAGCGGAGTCGGCACGCAGCACTTCGTAAGCCAAGTCGGCACTTATTTCTTCATCTGCGGGTTGCACGCGTATAGCATACTCGTAGGAGCCGTTATGCGGGCGGACTCCGTGGACGATAGAAGCAGTGCGGAAATAGCCCTCGGTGGGCGCCATCGTCTCTTCGTGGCGGGAGTATTGCACGCCCTCAAAGAGGCGGACGGAGTCGGCAGTATAGTAATAGTTGCCGTACCCGTCAGTGAGAGGGGCATTTGTTTCTTGGCGCATCAAGGAGGTGCGGTCTCCAGGCCGCACCACTGTATCGTAGGGGGTGTCCTCTTGGTGCGGCCTGGAGACCGCACCTCCTT
>JAXDTJ010000018.1:0-151482 GCA_034090015.1 Paludibacteraceae bacterium
GAAGCAGAATCAGACACGAATGGTGCGGCCTGGAGACCGCACCTCCATGGGAACTCCGATACAAAGGTAATAAGTCCTTCATCCTGTGTCCTTCATCCTTCATCCGCGACCCCGCTCGTCTACCTCCCCGTCTTCCCGGGTACGAACTGCGACTACGACAGTGCGAAGGCTTGGCGTGCAGCGGGCGCAGAGGTGGAGACGACTATCTTCCGCAACCTCACCCCGCAGGATGTGCTCGACTCCATTGACGAGATGGCGGCGCATATCGACCGCTGCCATATCCTGATGTTCGCAGGCGGCTTCTCCGCAGGCGATGAGCCCGACGGCAGCGGTAAGTTCATTGCCAATGTCATCAACAATAGGAAGGTGGCAGCGGCGATCACCGCGCTGATTGACCGCGGGGGACTCATCCTCGGTATCTGCAACGGCTTCCAAGCACTCATCAAGAGCGGCTTGCTGCCCTACGGCAGACTTGGCATGGTCACGCCCGACTCGCCCACGCTCTTCCGCAACGACATCAACCGCCATATCTCGCAGATGGTAACCACCGTGGTGGCTACCGACGGCAGCCGCAGCCCGTGGCTCAACGGCTTGACCAAAGGCGAGTTGCACAGCATCGCCGTCAGCCACGGCGAGGGTAAGTTCGTCGTCTCCGAGCAGATGGCACAGGAACTCTTTGCCAACGGTCAGGTGGCATTCCGCTATGCGGACCCCGCCACAGGCGAGCCCACCATGCTGTCGCCCTACAACCCCAACGGCTCCTACTATGCCATCGAGGGTATCATCTCCGCCAACGGACAGATACTGGGTAAGATGGGGCACAGCGAACGCTACGAAGAGAACGTCTTCCGCAACATCGCGGGCAACAAACTGCAACCCCTCTTCCGCAACGCCGTCCGCTACTTTACCACTAACCACTGACCACTTACCACTAACTAAAGTTAAGTGAGGAATAAGAGAAAGGAAAAGAGACTGATCAACTCGAATTGTTGGTCAGTCTCTTTTATTAGAGCCGCATGGAATTTTCAAATTTTCAAATTTTCAAATTTTCAAATTTTTATTTTTGGATTATCCCTCCCTGAAACCAGCGTGTAGCAGGGCAAAAAGTACGGCTTTGGTGCGGGCGAGGCATTCACGAAAGAGGTTGCGCGTGCGCCACCATAGGTTGTGCGTGTCCGCGGCGTTTGCTTGCATCCCGATTTGTCGGGGAAATGCTACTGGGGTCTCGCAGAACACCAAACTGCCGTAGAACACCGCACGTCGGTTGTGGAAACGTTGGGAGATGATGAGGTATGTGTTGTCATCGCCGCAACTCTTGGCGGCATTGACCATCGAAGCGTAGGTGTCAACTCCTTGATAGTCATATATTAAAACGGCATCTGGAACAGCGGCAAGAATGTCTGCTGCCATGGAGTCCACTTCGTTGTAGTCGGCATATTGGTTCTCGCCGGAGATAATCAGCGTGTCTATCTTCTCGTTTCGCAGTAGTTCCGTTGCCGCTTGGACGCGTGCGGTGTAATAAGGGCTTGGAGCCGCAGACCGCCCCGTACTGAGCAGGATGCCACAACAGCAATGCGGCACATCCTCTACGCGAGAATAGCATCGCCCGCCCGCTACCGCCAGCACCACAATGTTGCAAACCAACACAATGGCAACGAGCAATAATGCCCCCCATAGACAAATGGCAGCGGGGCGAAAGCTATTGCAGACACTTCGTAGTTTCTTGAGCATGGTTTAATGGTCAGAATTGTAATGTTCTCCGTTAATGCCCGTTCATTATCCACTAATTCCTCGTTTGATTTATCCATTAAAGACCATATAAAGAACCATTAAAACATAGTCTTTTTTTTGACCCTATTTGCCGCACCTAACGGCGCGGCTTGGTGGGGTGATTATAGCGTTGTGGTCTATTTGAGGAAACCGTATTGGTAGATTTTTGGGGTGATGTTTTGTGCGAGGGCTTGCATGGTCGTCCTTAGCGTTTCCATGAGGCGGTTAAATTGCGCATCATCCGAAGTGGCTTTGATATTGCCCTTTTCGTTACGACCTTTGAAATACTCTTTGATGTCATAGAGTGCCGCATTGAGTGTTCCCCCTCCGTTTTGTTTTCTTACGGCATAGTAGTATTTGTAAACCTCTTTGCCTGCGTTGAGGACGGCTTGTGCCTGTGCGGTCATTTGCAGGGGGCACATACCGTTTGGCGCGTTTTGTATGGCAGAGGCGAAGAGGTCGTCTTCCCTCGCGATGGGACGAGCCTTCCCTTTGAGAAAATCTTGGATAAAGTCTTGCATGAAATGGCTGTCGAAACACTCGGTAATACCTATTTCGTGTTCATAGAAAGGTAACCAATGGTTTTTATAGCCTTTGTTAGTAATGTGATTTTGATTACAAAACAAGGCATAAATTAGACAATCCAACTGAAATTCTTTATCATCTTTCCAATCATCAGAAGGACATAGATACTGATCCCTGTTGTTTAACCAAGTACCCTCAATAACGCATCTAATCACCAAATAAATCGTAATAGGTATAAGATTGTTAGGGGTAATATAAGTAAATGTTTTCTCCCTAAAATCAGCGTCAGATGGCATACTTGTAATAAAGATTTGTCCTTTATTCTGTATGTCAGTATTTTTCATTCTTAGGTATCCTATTAC
The DNA here is from genome assembly GCA_034090015.1 of Paludibacteraceae bacterium. Taxonomy (GTDB): domain Bacteria; phylum Bacteroidota; class Bacteroidia; order Bacteroidales; family Paludibacteraceae; genus Colicola. The sequence continues at coordinate 2,658 of JAXDTJ010000018.1, forward strand.
TTCTCCTTTCTTATCAAAAAATTGTCTCAACCATTCGATAACTAATCTATCACTATCATACGAATATACTTTTTTGATACCGATGGGTTCTTTTTTGCTATTATAAACATCGGCATCAAATCCCATAAACGAACTAACTTGAGAGGAGTCCCAAATAAAGAAACCAATAGGAAATTTCCCATCTACATTGTCAAAACTATTTGCAGGAACAAGAAATAGATTTTTAAGAGTAGGTTGAAAAATCGTTCGATACTTTTTGAAATTAACCGCTTGTAATCCTTTAAGCGTAGAGAATTGTGCTATCACACATCCTGATAGTTGAAAATAAATGCGTATTAAAAATTGGGCATATAATTCTCTTGCAGCAGTACCAATTTGTGTGTGATATTTTTGGTAAATAATAGTTTCAGTAGCGACACTCGTCTTGTTTTCTCCTGTTCCGGCAGGCAACTTTCTATTACCATGTTCTGCGTAAGGCGGATTTATGTATATGACAAGTTGCTTTCGTTTGTTTGGATCGTAGATAATCTCTTGCAGTTCTGTGGGAAGTTTTGAAAAGGGGTCGTTGAGAAAGTCGAACTGAAAGATATGGTTATCGAACAGGTTTGCTCCGTTCTGCACCCGTTCGTGCATTACATCCACATCCGCTTTATCAAGCGTAGAAGCCCAAACTCTGCGCGGGTTAGTCAGTCCGTTGAGCAGGTTGCCCGTTCCCGCACAACAATCCCACACATAGTAGTTGTCCTGCCAATTCTCCCCAAGCGTCTTTGCAAGGTATTCCTGCGACAGTTCCACCCATTGTTTCGGGGTGAAGAAAGAGCCTTTCCGCTCTCTCACATCCTGAGGCACAAGCAGGTCTCTGCGTTCGACGATATATCCCCAGTATTCGCGTTTTGGGGGTCTTTCGTATTTGTTCCAAAAAGCGATATGCGCCTGCATATTGTCTTTGAAAGCCGCCTCCGTGGAGGTGAAGAGACCATAGGTATTGATGTTGCGGTCGAACTGGTAGTGGTCGTGTTTGAGCAGGACAAAAAGGTTCTCAAGCAGGTAAGTACCGTCTTTCGAGAGCAGGTCAGCGAGGAAGAAATCGGCATCTATAAGTCCCACTTGCTTGACCGCATTCCAGTCAATCTGAATCGATTGCTTGACCTGTTCGCACCATCTTTGGTACACGAAAGTGAAGTTGTTTTTGGTAACAAGGTGTCTTTTCGTCTTTCGGTTTCCGAGAACGATATTTTGCTTTATGAATTTACGCAGTTCTTTCTCTTCCGTGTCGTAGTTATAGATAAAGGCGTTTAGTTTGAGCGTTTTTTCTACGAGTTGGAAGAGCATTTGGAACTCTTTGGAGTTGTGGTCGGAGGGGGTAACATTCCAGTTGAAGTCGTTTAGATAAAAGACATCCTGTATGTTGTGATACGGAATGAAAGCGAGCCTTTGGCAGTCGAAAGCGGCGAGGAAGCGCGGAGGGAGGTGCTTGTCGAAAGTGCGTGCTTTGCCGATGGTGAGTATGAGTTGGACGAAGGAGTGGTAGATATTATGTGTATTCCCCTGCTTGGCTTCCGCCCATACCAGAGACTCTATTTCGTCTTGGAAGAGTGTGCATTCCTTGGGCATAGCCACGCAGAAATCGATACTGCCGAGGATGTTGGCGGTGTCGTAGTTGGGGAAGAAATCTTTTGCGACTCTGAGTTTGAGTTCTTCTTCTCGGATGTCGAGGGGGTATGGTTTCATGTGATGGTGGTGTTTATGAGGGTTAGAGGGAATTACTGCCGGAGAAGGGGGCGGGGGCTCTGCTTCTTCTCTGCTCTTTGTCAGCTCCTTCTCTGCCCTATTCTTTGTTTTGATTTAGCCTTCCTAATTATGGTGGGTGACGGTGCTTATTGGAACGGTAGTCGGTATAGTTGATAATAGGGGCGATGTGGGGGCAGCGGAGATGATTTTGGCATGTGGCGATAGGAGCGGGAAAAGAAAGACTATACTATCTTATGGAAGCGGTCTTCGAGTTCTTTTATACGTTCCATTAGTTTCTCAAATGATAATTTGTTACCATAGATCATTGTCTCACACATCTGTTGGTAATCTTCTTTCCAATCAGCCCAAAATTTATCAGGCGGGCATAGTACTATGGTCTTTCGGAAATCGGTCGAATAATCCACATCCTTCATTGATGTGAATACAGAGCGATGATGTTGAACACTTTGCCACAAAGCGTTATCTTCTACCGCTTTCTTAGCAAAATCTAAATCCATCATCCGCTCCAAATCATACAAATGGCGTGATCGGCGGTTCGCAACCATCGTGTCGCGCTCTATGGAGAATAACTCGTGCAATAAGCATGCTTTCTCCACGAACGTTTTTGCAGGTGCTGCCGCTGTAATGATAGGATTGATAAACGAAGTGCTAATGGTCGGGAAACTACTCTCAATCATGCTTGTAATATGACAAGCAATGGTGGGCTCCATCAACGAGCGTGCGCCCACCTCAAGCACAACTTCGTTCTTCAAATAACTATATTTCTCCGCCAACAATGACGGATACTTGACGAAAATACGCCTTGGTTCAGGATAGGTAGAATCACCATCTCCGTCAGGTTCAACCTCCATAGTCAGGATGTGGGTTAGTCCGTATTTTTTCAAGCCCTCATTGAGAATTGGTGCAAGAGTTTCCCTGACATATAGCGATGACTGCTTGCGTAAGTTTTTCAATTGTTTTTTCGTTAAGTCTCCACTTAATCCATACTTTGCAGGGTCGATGGCAATATCTATATCCTCGGAAAAACGACCAATCAGACTACCTACCTTCGATAAGGAAGTTCCACCTTTGAAAAGGATATTCGCGTCTAAATCAAGAGAAAACAAGATTTGCAGAATACAAGTAACCCACATATCCTTTTCTATTGCTACAGCGGGAAGGTGGATGTTTTCTTCTGCATTGCGCAAAACCATACGCTTCTGCTCATCTGTTAGCGTATGAAAATTATTCATATAACTCTGTTATTAGTTTTTTGACCCAAGCGGGCATCAGTTTCAAATCCATTTCCGAGATGCGAGGTTGCTGTTTCAGTATTTGTTTAAGCGTTGCGATTTGCTCTTGTGATAGATTTTCCTTGCCAATCTCTTTGAGGGCAATAAAAACTAACTGTGCAAAAGAACTCTCAAAAGCAAAAGTCTTGGGAGCAGCATGTTTGAATACAATACTCCTGCCATTTCTTATTTCCACTTTCCGTCCTTCCCCGTTCGTAACATATACTGCGTTCATAGGGACTTGTGTACTCAACCCAAGTTTATTGACCGCGTATGCTCCGGCAGGTGCTATCAGCGTTCTGTCGCGATTGGCAAGGCATAACGCTATTTCATCGAAAGTTGGATAAATTACACCTAACCCGAGTTCCGTTTCTATCTTTGGATAGCAATATACACCTCTTGCAACGCGAATAATTTGTCCTGCTTCGTTAAGCCGCTCAATGGCTTTTTGTACAGCAGAGGCTGAGCCGTAGTGCGCAAAACGAACAGGAGTGAATGCGATACCCCTTCCGCTCTTCTTCAGTGATGTTAATATCTTATCCTCAACAGATTGCATTTGTTCTTTAATTGAATTTTGTCGCAAATTTACTATAAAATTACGACATACACAAGTAATTTAGCAAAAAAATCAAGTTTCCACTCATTTTTCTAAAGAAACAAACCAAAAACGGTTACAGAAACACCTCCATACTGTTGATTTGGAAGATACAGACATCGCGGGCTTGGCGTTGGGAAGTTGCTGTGGGGTAATCAATAGGTAGTTATTACTGTTGCTATAGAGTTTATTGGAGCGATGTAGGGATGGTAGGAAAGATTTCGGAGGATTGGGGATTGGAGGATAGTAGGGGAGATTGGAGGGCGGTGCCTACTACGTAGTTGCTGCCGCCGATGAAGATAAGGTCGTCGGGCGAGGCGTCGGCAAAGGCGGCAGAGAGGGCTACGGAGATGGTGGGGAAAGAGCGGTTGGATGAAGGATGAAGGACACAGGATGAAGGACTTATTACATTCGTCTCTGAGGTCTCAGAGTCGGCACTATTTAGTCTTTTATCCTTGCTCCTTGCTCCTTTATCCAATAGCGTCCTTAATCCTTCATCCTCGAACATTTTTAGCAGTTCCTTGGCGGGGAAGGCGCGGTGGTTGTCAGGCTGGGTGAAGTAGTAGATGGCATTGCGGGGCAGGAGACGCACCACCTCGCTGATGTCCTTATCTGCCACCATGCCGAAGATGATACGCGTGTTGCGGAAGCGTGGCATCATCGTCTGCAACTGCTCTGCTACATACTTGATACCATGTGCGTTATGCCCCGTGTCGCAGATGGTGAGCGGGTGTTCACGCACCGTCTCCCAACGCCCGCGCAGCCCCGTCAGGGTGCAGACTTGGGAGAAAGCGAGGGCAAGACCGCTTCGCTGCAAGACCGCTTCGCTGCAAGACCGTTTCACTGTCCGACCGCTTCGCTGCAAGACCGCTTCGCTGTCTGACCGCTTCGCTGCAAGACCGCTCCGCTGAAAGACTGATTCAGCGTTTGAGACTATATCAGTCTGACAGCGAACGAAGTGAGTGGTCTTTTGTCGTTCAGCGTCAGCGGTCGGACAGTCGTCAGACGGTCGGACAGTCGTCAGACGGTCTTTCAGTGCGCAGAGTGCTACATACGCCGTTTGCATGTTCTTCTCTTGATAAATCCCGTGGAGTTGGCAGTCGGGGATGTCGCGTTGGCGTTTGCGGCGGAGGTAGCCGCATTGGTCGGCGAACCAGATACGGCAGTCGGTGGTCTCCAAACCCTCGCCCAAGATACCGCATTCCTTTGCCTTGGCGAGGAAGACGGGCATGGTCTCGGGGTGGGTCTCGCCGATGACGCAGGGCACGCCGGGCTTGATAATCCCCGCCTTCTCGTAGGCTATCTTCGCCAGTGTGTCGCCCAAGAACTCCGTATGGTCGAAGCCGATGTTGGTGATGACCGAGAGGAGGGGCGTGATGATATTCGTGGAGTCGAGCCTGCCGCCTAAGCCGCACTCCACCACGGCGATGTCCACTTGCTCCTTGGCGAAGTACCAGAACGCCAATGCCATCGTGGTCTCGAAGAAAGAGGGTTTGACCTCTTCGAGGAAGGCGCGGTGGTCGTCCACAAAGCGCACCACCTCCTCCTTGGGTATCATCGCGCCGTTGATACGGATACGCTCGCGGTAGTCCACGAGGTGGGGGCTGGTGTAGAGCCCCACGCGATAGCCCGCGCATTGCAGGCTTGCCGCGATGAGGTGGGAGGTGCTGCCTTTGCCGTTGGTGCCGGCGATATGAACCTCGGCAAACCGCTCATGCGGGTTGCCCAAATGCGCCATTAGACGGCGCGTGTTCTCCAGCCCGGGCTTGTAGGCGCTACTGCCCACGATGTGAAACGCCGGCTGTGAGGCGTAGAGGTATTGGAGGGTTTGTTCGTATGACATAGTTCTCGCTTCGCAGAACGATGGAACTTGAACATATAACTATCGTGTTATACTTCTTAACATATAACTATCATTTGCTTTTTTAACATGTAATTGCCGTGTAATTATTCATTAATTTTTTCATTGTGATTTATAATTACATGAATAATTACACGATAATTATATGTTAGAGTAAGCCGCATAATTATATGTTTCAAGTCATCATCGTTTCTTATTCGTTCACTATTTGTATCTTTTCTTGCATCTGGAGCCAGCGGTAGAAGTCGGTGGTGATGCGGATGTAGCGGCTCTTGGAGGTCATGTGGATGAGGTAGTTGTGTATGGGGTCGGCTATCTGGATGTGGAGTTGCCCCTTGCCCGGGTTCTTTTTACACTGCTCGTTCAGTTCCTCTATCAACTCGTTGTCTAAGTTCATCAGCGAGATGCGGAGCGTCAGCCCCTTGCCATAGAGGTCCTGCACCTCATTGAGCAACTCTACGTTGGTGATATTCAGTTCAAACTCCGCCTGCTCGTCCGCCTGCTCCTTGAACCAGCGCATGCCTGCGCCGCGCTGGGCGATGGTGCCCGTGATATACACATACACATTGGGTTGCAACATCGGCGAGAGGCGTTTGTAGTTGTCGCCAAAGAGTGCCATCTTGTAACTGCCCGTGTAGTCCTCTATGATATAGCGCCCGTAAATATTCCCTTTCTTCGAGGTCGCCACCTCCGCGCTCGTTACGATGCCGCCGAAGTGCAGCGGCTTGTTCTTGTACTTCGCGAGGAAGGCCTCGGGGGTGATACGGGATTTCTCTTCGGAGTCTTCGGAGAAATCGGAGTTATCCGAGTTTTCAGAATCTACCGCGGGCGAGACGCCCGCGTCCCCAGTGGTTGTGTCCCCGCCGTTCTTAGCGGCAGCGGCGCGGGCATCGGGGGTGCGCCAGCCGTCGAAGAGGGTCAGTTCGGCGGCGGTGATGTCGCACATCTCGCGCACCTCGTATTCGTACTCATCTAATGGATGGGCGGAGAGGAAGATTCCGATGAGCGATTTCTCGATGTTCAGCCGCTCGATAGCCGACCAGCGCGGGGGCTGTGGTATCTCGGGGTGCTGCACCGCGACGCCCATATCGCCCATATCGCCGAAGAGCGAATTCTGCTGCAACTGCTTGTCTTGCTGGAACAGCGTGCCGTATCGCATCAGGGTCTCGAGCACGCTCTCGCCCTTGCTGTTCTGCCCGAGCAACTGCTCGCGGTAGAGCCCGTCGAAGCAGTCGAACGCCCCCGCCAGCGCAAGGTTCTCCACGGTCTTGCGGTTGCAGGATTGCAGGTTCACACGCTCGAGGAAGTCGAAGATGTCTTTGAACTTACCATTCTTCTCGCGCTCGGAGATGATGGCTTCTACGGCACCTTCGCCTACGCCCTTGATGCCGCCCAAGCCGAAACGGATGTTGCCTTGGTCGTTGACGGTGAAGTTCATCTCCGACTCGTTCACATCGGGCTCCAGCACCTGTATGCGCATCGCCTTGCACTCGTCCATGAACTTCGTTACCTCCTTGATGTTGTCTTTCGACACGGTGAGGTTGGCAGCGAGGAACTCCGCGGGGTAGTGCGCCTTGAGGTATGCCGTTTGGTAGGCTACCCACGAGTAGCAGGCAGCGTGCGACTTGTTGAACGCATACGAGGCGAACTTCTCCCAGTCGCTCCAGATCTTCTCTAATACCTTCTCATCGTGCCCGTTGGCTTTGCCGCCCGCCATGAACTTACCTTTCAACTCTTGCAGTATCGCCATCTGCTTCTTACCCATCGCCTTACGCAGTTTGTCGCTCTCGCCGCGGGTGAAGTTCGCCAGCAGACGCGAGAGGAGCATGACCTGCTCCTGATAGACCGTAACGCCGTAGGTGTCTTTCAGGTATTTCTCCATCACGGGGATGTCGTAGGTAACGGGCTCCAAGCCTTGCTTGCGGCGGATGAACTGTGGGATGTAGTCCATCGGTCCCGGGCGGTAGAGCGCGTTCATAGCGATGATGTCGCCTATGACCGTCGGTTGCAACTCCTTCATATACTTGCGCATACCCGCCGACTCAAACTGGAACACGCCCGTCGTCTGCCCTTCTTGGAACAGTTTGTAGGTCAGCGCGTCGTCGATGGGGATATGGTCGATGTCCACCACCTCGCCCGTGCGCTTCTTGATGTTCTTGATACATTCCTTGATGATATTCAGCGTGATAAGCCCGAGGAAGTCCATCTTGATAAGCCCCACGCTCTCCACCACATGCCCGTCGTATTGCGTTACCAGCACGCGCTTCTTCAACTTCGGGTCATAGACGCTCGAGAGGGGTGCGAACTTCGTCAGGTCGTCCGCGCCGATGATGATGCCGCAGGCGTGGATACCTACCTGCCGATTGGTGTCCTCCAACTGCTTGGCGTACTCCAGCACCTCCCGCACATTCGGCTCGCCCATCTCAAACTCGTGCTTCAACTCGTCCACATATTTGTAGCAGTTCTTCAAGTTTACCTTCGGGCTCTTGCCTTTCTCGTCCTTGATGTTATCGGGGAAATTGCGGTCAGGGATATACGATTTCAGTTCTGCCACCTTCGCCAACGGCAGTCGCTGCACGCGCCCCACGTCGGCTATCGCGCTCTTGGTCGCCATCTTGCCGTAGGTTACGATATGCGCCACATGCGTCTTGCCGTAGCGCTCCGTTACCCAGTCGATGACCTTCGGACGCCCCACATCGTCGAAGTCGGTGTCTATATCCGGCAGCGAGATACGGTCGGGGTTGAGGAAACGCTCGAACAGCAGGTCGTACTTCAGCGGGTCAAGGTCGGTGATATGCAGACAGTATGCCACCACGCTGCCCGCTGCACTACCGCGTCCGGGACCCACGCTCACGCCCAACTCCTCGCGCGCCGCGCGGATGAAGTCCATCACTATCAGGAAGTAACCTGGGAAACCCATCGTCTTCATGATATGCAACTCGAAGAGGATGCGCTCTTGCTGCTCCTCGGTCAGCACCTCGCCGTAGCGCTCGTGCGCTCCTTTGTAAGCGAGGTAGGCGAGGTAATCCGCCTCCAACTTGATTCGGTAGAGTTTGTCGTAGCCGCCTAATTTCTTCACCTTCTTCTCCGCCTCCTCTTGGCTCAACACCACCTCGCCGTGCTCGTTGCGCGTGAACTCGTTGAACAGGTCTTCGGGGGTGAATTTCTCGCGGTAACTCGCCTCTGTACCAAACTCCTCAGGGATGGGGAAGTTAGGCATGATAGGACCCGAGTCGATGTCGTAAATCTCCACCTTGTCCACTATCTCCTGCGTGTTCGTCAGCGCCTCGGGTATGTCGCCGAAGATGGCTTCCATCTCCTCGGGCGTCTTCACCCACTCCTGCTTGGTGTAGTGCATGCGGTCTTCTTCGTCCACATAGTGGTTCGTGCTGAGGCATATCAAGCGGTCGTGCGCCTCGCCGTTCTCTTCGTCCACAAAGTGCGCGTCGTTGGTCGCAATCACCTTCACGCCATGCTTCTGCGCCAACTCAATCAGTACGGGGTTCACCTCTTTCTGCCGCTGGTACACCACTTGGTCGGCCCTTGGCTTGTCGGTCTGATGGCGCTGAATCTCAATATAATAGTCTTCGCCAAACACACCCTTGAACCACTCGATGGTCTCCTCCGCGCCTGCTATATCGCCCGCCATGATTTTCTGCGGTAACTCCCCGCCTAAGCATGCCGACGAGCATATCAGCCCCTCGTGGTATTTCTCTAACAACTCGCGGTCGATACGCGCGGTGTAGTTGTAGGCATCGTCCATGAAACTCTCGCTCACGATATGGCAGAGGTTGTGGTAGCCTATTTTGTTCTTCGCCAGCAAGATAAGGTGCCAGCCGGAGCGGTCGATGATATACTCTCGCCCCTCGCCGTTGAGGGCTTTCTCGTCGGTCATAGAGTGGCGTCCGCGCCGCGCGCAGTAGCACTCGCAGCCCGCTATCGGCTTAAAGGGCACGAACGTGCCGTCGCCCGCCGCCTCTTTCAGCCTGCCGTTCACTTTCTTGCAATAGTCCAGCAACTCCTTGATGCCGTACATATTCCCGTGGTCGGTCAGCGCCACGGCATTCATCCCGCAGCGAAGGCATTTCTCTACTATATCCGGCACTTTCGACATACCGTCCAGCATCGAATAGTGCGAGTGTACATGCAAATGAGTAAAGTTCATAATCTATCGTCCTCTTAATTCTTAATTCATAATTCTTAATTAGGAAAGTGGCTGCAAAGGTACAAAAAAAAAGTAGTTTCTCCAATTATTTCGCTGCTTTTCCCTCATTATCTCCATAAGCACCACAAACTCAAAGGCTTAAAACCTACCTAATGCTACACGAAGTTTCCGAAAGCATTCGAAAACTACACAAAGCCTCTATCGTAACATTACCGAGACCTAACCCCCCTCCAAGCGAATATTTTGAGCATAAATAACAAAATAATTTGCACAATATAAAAAAAAGCAGTATCTTTGCGCCCACAAATTTGGATACACAACTTAGATACACAACGTTTCTATTTATAATAATTCTTAATTCTTAATTAACTATGTCATCCGTAAACAAAGTCATTCTCATTGGCAACGTAGGTTCCGACCCCGAAGTACGCTATCTTGACCGCGGCGTTGCCATCGCTAACTTCAATCTCGCCACCACTGAACGCGGCTACATCATGCAGAACGGCACCCAAGTGCCCGACCGCACCGACTGGCATGCTATCGTCCTTTGGCGCAACCTCGCTGAGTGGGCGGAGAAATACGTCCGCAAGGGCATGAAACTATACATCGAGGGCAAACTGCAGACTCGCTCGTGGGAGAAAGACGGGCAAGTCCGTCGTAAGACCGAGGTCATTGCCGAGAATGTGCAGATCCTCTACCGTCCGCAGGAGTATCAGAACAAACGCAACGAGGAGCCCCTCCCCGAAGAGTCCCCCGCTACCGACAGCCTCGATGCCCCCGAAGCAGACATCTTCTAACTTGTGGGTTGACCATTTACCTTGCTGAGCATAAGTGGAAATAGACAAATTTCAATAGCTATAAACTAATTTAGTTTTTGGCAATTTGGGACAATAGAAGCAAAAAATAGGTAATGATATACAAGTCGACCCAAATTGTTTGTCAAATAAAAGCCCCGAAGGGGCGAAATAGATTAGCGTAGGGTGAAACCCTACGAAAAATGGATGTTCCCTCCATATAGCCCCGAAGGGGCGACATAACTCAATCTTGAATCGCAGGGTCAACATGTATATCATTGCAAAAAAAATATTTGAATAATATTTGCAAATATTTGTTCCCTAAAAGAACGTTTTTGTTCATTATTGTCGTGGTTATAGTTAGTTTTTGTGAACAAAAAGTTATTTGTCAAATAGTAAATTGTCAAATTGTCAAATTTCCCCATGACCAACAAACAGCGATATACCGAGTGGGCTGCCGCCCAAGAATACCTCCCTCTCACCATGCAACCGTGGTGGATGGAGGCGGTATGCGCGGGCAAAGAATGGGATGTCCTCTTGGCGGAGAACGACCAAGGCGAGATCATGGGTGCCATGCCCTATCTCATTCGCAAACGCCTGTGGATGCGTTATATCGTCATGCCCCAGCAGACGCAGATAGGCGGCATATGGGTCGCACAACAATACACCAAAGACCAGTGGCAGGTGGCGGAGATCTGCCGTATGCTCGCCGAGCAGTTAGACAGCCTCCACCTTGCGTACTACTACCAGCAGTATGCCCCCAAGTCCCTCTGCGTGGAGCCCATGCAGGCGTTGGGCTTCAAGGCGCGCGAGCGTATCACCTACCGCATCAACGACCTCAGCGATCTCAACGCCCTCATCGCTCGATTCTCCAAGAACAAGAAACGCCAACTCCAGAAAGCCCTCTCCCTGCATGCCGACTACAGCATGTCCCCCGAGGACTTCTACCGCTTCCACGCCGCATGCATGGCGGAGCAGCGCATGGCGATTACCTATTCCCGCGAGTTCTTCCTCGTCCTCGAGCGCAAACTCCATCGACTCAACCAGTGCGCTATCATCGCCATCAAAGATGCCGACAATCACACCCACGCCGCCGCTTTCCTCGCGTGGGACAGTCGGGTAATGTACTATCTCATATCCGATTACACCCCCGAAGGTAAGGTCAACGGCGCACGCGAACTCCTCAAACTCGAAGCCATCAAAGCCGCACGACACCAAGAGGTCTGCATTGATTTCTGCACCCCCCGCTTCGGCAAGAGTCTCGCCGCCGAGCCCGAGAAAATGATTGCGTTGGAACGCTATTCGAACTGGATTCTTAAACTCCTCGTGAGAATATTGGAACATGCCGGATAAACAGAAATACGCACTATGGATTGCCTCTCAGCTGAATGCTCCTATTTTTTTTCAACCATGGTGGATGGATGCCGTCTCTATCGGCAAACATTGGGAAGTCAAAGTCTGGGAAACCCAACCGAAGACGCAGTGCTGTCCGGGTGCGCAGGCGTCCTCGCCTGCTGAATGTTCGGATACGCAGTGCTATCTGGGTGCGCAGGCATCCTCGCCTGCTGAAGACAACGGCGAAGTGATAGCGGCTATGCCCTACCTCCTCCGCCAACGCTTAGGGATGCGTTTTGTCGTCATGCCGCAGATGACACAACTCGCCGGCGCGTGGCTCGCATCGAACGCAAACCCCGAAACCATAGCAGATGCTATCGATTCCCACTTAAAATCCCTCCACCTCAGTTACTATTACCAGCAATTCCCCATCAATAGTCCCATTCCCGCGCTGTTGGCACAACGAGGCTACACCGTCTCCCCGCGAGTTACCTACCGTATAGAAGACTGCTCCGATGTGGAGAAAATCATCGCCGGATATAATCGCAATAAGCAGCGGCAACTCAAGAAATCCACTGCCTTCACTCTCCGACAGGACAATATCTCCCCCCACGAGTTTTACCGTTTCCACCAATCTGCTTTAGCTGCACAAGGTAAAGTCATTAGTTATTCTGAACCCTTTCTCCGGCAACTCCTTGATGCTGTCCTACAGCATCACCAAGGCACTATACTCACCCTATATGACAATCAATCTCCCGCTCAAACGATGATTGCCGTAGCCTTATATGTCTGGGATGCTGATGCCGTCCATTACCTTATTGCTGCACAGCATCCTGACTACCAACATCAAGGTCTCATGGCGCGGCTTGTTACGGAAGGCATACGCCTCGCGTACCAACGCCATCTCGCCTTCGACTTCGAGGGTAGCATGATACCCGGCGTCGCAAAGCATTTCGCCCAATTCGGCGCCATCCCCGCTACCTATTGCAGCGTAGAACGCTACTTTAACTCCATCTTCCGACTCTTCACTTCTGTTTACCGATACCTCACCCGCAAAAAAAGATGAACATCGTTGACCAACATACATTCCAACAAACCATTGCCTCATGGGAAGTAGTCCCCTTTAGGCAGTTGCAAGGCTTTTACCAAGCCCGCTCCGAGAATTACGAACTCCTTTTCCTGCTCGACGACTCCATCGCATCCGTTGCCTACCTAAAAACATTCATGGGATGCAAGATGCTACTCCTCGAAACACCCGCCAAACGCACTCCCAACCTCTCCGAGAAAGTGCTCCGACATTGGTATGAAGCCCTCTATAACCTCCCTTACGATATCATTGAACTCAATAGTTCGGAAACTTATGCGCCCATAGAAGAAGTCGCACTACGCAAAGCTGGATGGCTCCGACCCGTCGGACTTTTCAGTTATCCCCTCACCCACTGCATTGACCTCACGCAACCGATTCATTACAACGAAAATTGGAACCGTAATCTGCGAACAGTAAGCGACACCCTCCGCTTCTACGAATGCCAAGACCGAGCACAAGGAGAAAAAGACATGTGGGAACTCTACCAATATATGTGCAGACAAAAAAAACTCCCCCTCACGCCCAATCAACCTTTCTTCCATACCTTGCTCTCCGACTCGCATTTCCGACTATTCTTCGTGGAAAAGGAGGCACAGCCCATCTCCATGATTCTTATACACACCTCGGGTATACATGCAGGATTGTTTTATGCGGCTAACAACGAACAAGGATATGCGCAAAAAGCAGGATTCTATATCTACCACTGTCTCCTTCAACAACTCCAACAAGAGGGCTTCCGCTCTTTCGATATGGAGAAATTAGGTTTCGGCGCACGCACCTCCAATGCCGTCGCACTCTTCAAACAGGGTATCAAAGGACAAACCACGCAACTCCTCGGAGAATGGGCACGATATCAGCACCATTGGATGCGATGGGCAATCTATTTCGTCAAACGCTACATCTGGCACTGCACCGAAGTATAAGTATTCATCCGAATGAACAACTACTAAATATTTGAAAGTTTTGGTAATTGTAAAATAGTAAATTGTCAAATAGAATATTTGAACCATATTTTTGAATATTTGTTGAATAAAAGAGTTTTTGTTCGTTTTTGTAAAACATTTTTGTTCGTTTTTGTAAAGTATTATAATTATATGAAAGTACTTTTTTTATCCTGTTGGTACCCCCATCGATATGACCGAATGTCAGGAGCCTTTGTTCGCAAGCATGCCATTGCCGTCAGCCAACAAGGAGCCGACGTCTGCGTACTGTGTGTGCATAGAGAAGACAAACAACCTCAAATGGAGATTGTGGAGCAGGAAACAGAACGCGTAAAAGAAATATATGTGTACTACAACTCCAAAGAGAGCGACTTGCTCGCGTTGAAGAAAGGCTGGCAACAAGTCTATACCCATTGGGGAATGCCACAAGTCGTGCAACTCAATGTCATAACGCCAACCCACGGGCTGTTGGCGCTTTGGCTGAAAAAAAGACATCACATACCCTTTGTTATTGTCGAGCATTGGAGCGGATACCTTCCAGAAAACGGAATGGTCGCAGACAGAGGATGGTTATATTTACACTTAGTTAGATATATCGCCCGCAACGCTTCTGCAATCCTCCCTGTTAGTTATAGGCTCCAACACGCTATGCAAGCCTTAGGGCTGAAGAATACGCATTGGGAAAAAATCAACAATGTGGTGGACGACTTCTTTTATGCGCCTTACGAAAAACAATCGCATCCCATGCCGCGACTGTTGCATGTCAGTTGCTTCTGCGAACGGGCAAAGAATATCAGAGGAATGCTCCGAGCACTGCGAGAGGTGGCGAAAATACGGCAGGATTTCCAAATGCTCTTTGTCGGCAATGATGATGATTATCAAGCAACAAGAAACTATGCCGACCAACTCGCTTTCCCCGATGGCATTCTCACCTTCACCGGCAAAATTGCTACCTCGCAAGAGGTCTGCCGCTATATGCAGCAATCCGATGTCTTCTTGATGTTCTCTAAATACGAAAACGCCCCCGTTGTCCTCTCCGAATGCAAAGCGGTAGGCTTGCCTATCATCTGCAGCAACGCCGGTGGCATGCCCGAGATGATGACCAAAGAGACGGGACTTATAGTCCCCTCCGAAGATGAAGAAGCACTCAAAAACGCCATCATCTACATGCTTGACCACCACCAAGACTTCAACCCCAACACTATCCGAGAACAAGGAAAACAATACTCCTTCAACGCCGTCGGCTCCCAATTGATACACATCTACAAGCAAGCAATCAATACTATATAACAAGAGTTCAAAAAGCCAAATTTTTACACACAAAGACAAATAACGTGAGTTCGATATAAACGAATATTTTCAATCATCAAAGACTAATCTGGTTTTTGGCGATAATAAAAATATTTGTACAATATTTGGATATATTTGTTGAAATATAAAAGTTCTTGTTTGTTTTTGTCAAGTATTCTTGTTTGTTTTTGTATATAAATAACGTATTTTAAGTTCACAATGAACCATGCGCCTACCGCATTTCCTACATAGGGCATTAGAAACCAAAGTCTTGCAAAACTATTCCTATATGTCGGCATTGAGCATCATCAGTGCCCTCGTGGGTATCTTGGTCTATCCCTATGTCATCCGCGTGTTAGGTGCAGAGCAATACGGACTATATGTCTTCGTCCTTGCCATCGTGATGTATTTTCAGGCAATCATCGATTATGGTTTCGACCAGCCCGCGGCTAAAGCAATCGTACAAAACAAAGACAACCTCGCCGAACAGTCAAGAATAGTCTCCTCCGTCTTGGCGGCGAAAATACTCCTATTGACTATCGCGGCATTGATTGCTGTAGTAGTGGTTATGACTATCCCGCTTCTGCGTGCCAATGCACTTCTGTTTGCCTTCCTCGCACTCCAACCCATCAGCACCATCCTTTTTCCCACTTGGTATTTCCAAGGAATCAAAGACATGCGGGCGGTTACTATCATCACGCTGTGTATGAGACTGTTGCAAATCCCCTTCATCTTCTGGATAGTCCGCTCCGAGCAAGACACCCTCCTCTATGCTGCCATTATAGGCTTTTCCTATCTGCTTGCAGGGATAGTAGGTTTAATAGCCACCTATAAAAGAGGAATACGCATAGTTGCAGTATCCACGCTAAACGTCTTCTGTATGTTCCGTGAAGCAACACCCTTTTTCCTCACCTCCATTACGGGAGTGGTCAAGGAACGTACACTCACCGCCTTGATTGGGGCATTATGTGGTATGCAGGAGGTCGCACTTTACGACTTAGCAAATAAACTCATACAAATCCCCCGTATCTTCACCCAGTCTATCAATGCAGCCCTCTATCCCGAGGTGGTCAACAATGCCTCCCCACACCGAGTAAAAACCATACTCACACACGAGCGGAAAATAGCATCCGCTTTTATCCTCGCAATCATCCTGCTCGCCTATCCCGCTATCTGGCTTTTAGGCGGACAACAGATGCTTGATGCTTTCCCTATCACTATCATCCTGTCGCTTTCTATCTATACCTACCTGATCGTTGGAGCCCATCTCCAGTTCGTCTTTATCCCAAACAATAAGTACTATTGGGTGGCGCAAAACCAATTGCTGGCTCTCCTCTCCTGTTTCTTGATTTGCGGCATCGGATTAATCTTTACCCGTAGCATCATCCTCTTTGCCGCTGCCATCGTCCTCAGCGGACTTGTAGAAATACTATTTTGCCGATTTATGACCCGCAAATACCAACTGCTGTAACCACCTACCTAACAATTGCCTATAATGAACATTTCCGTCATAATACCCGTTTACGGCGTGGAGAAATATATAGAGAGGTGTGCCCGTAGCCTCTTTTCGCAAACGCTCCAAGAGGGAATAGAATTCCTCTTTATTGACGATTGCACTCCTGATGATAGCATGCAGATTCTCCGGCAAGTGTTAGCGCAATATCCCCATCGCCAATCGCAAACACAACTCCTGCGTATGCCGAAAAATAGCGGTTCCGCAGTGGTGCGTCAATTCGGAATACAAATGGCAAAAGGAGAATATGTCATTTGTTGTGATAGTGATGACTGGGTGGAGGCGAGCATGTACGAACGTATGCTATGCAAAGCGCAAGAAACACAAGCAGACCTCGTCATCTGCGATTTCGCATCCGTCTCCGACAACACCATCATCGAGACCTTCCAAGGAATGAATCCTGCCTCCAAAGAAACCTGCATGAACCAACTCTTACAGGCAGAGACTTGGAGTATGTTCAACAAACTCGTAAAGAAAGACTTATATCAACACATCGTTTTCCCAACTGCCAATATGGGCGAAGACCTTGCCACTACCCTCCAACTTGCCTATTGGGCAAAACAAGTCAGTTATGTCCCGCAAGTGTTCTATTATTACTGCTGCAATCCCACCTCCCTAACGCGAGTACATTCCGAAGAACATATCCTCAAGATGTTCCGTCAGTTCTGCGCCAACGTACAACTCTTATCCGACGTGTCTTCTCACTATGACCCCGTTGCCTTCAATCCGCAATACCTCGTCAGTCTCAAACTCCGAGCAAAGAATCGACTACTGCCACTGCTCAAAACCAACCATGACTATTATAAACTTTGGCGAGACACCTTCCCCGAAATCAATAGCCAAGTCCTCACCTGCAATATCATACCCCTCCGCAAAAAACTCCGTTTCTTGCTCAACTATGCAATAAGTGCTTAATGAGAAATCTGCTGAATTATATTGACCTCATTGTCTTTGTATTAATCCTCTTTATTAAAGCATGGATTTTTTGTTGTACCATCGATTCGAGTCTCATGACTGCCATCGCCAACCATGAACTTTATATCCTGAGACTGTCGATTAACTATCTTGCTTCCTGTTTACTTATCACATCCCTCGCTTATCTCATCCGTAGTAAGGGCTGGCGCCTACTAATACTTTTGCTAACAGATATTTGGCTCATCGCGAATCTAATCTATTTCCGAAGTTACAAAGATTTACTAAATAGTTGGTGTCTCCTAAGTATTTCAAATTTATCCGGATTTGAAACAGCAATTTGGACATTTCTTGAATGGTCTGACCTTACTTTTCTTGCTCTATCACTACTATACGGAGTGTGTACTATCCTATTGCGTAACCATTCTGGTTATAAAACTCTATATACAACGCTTACCTGTTTATTGTTGGGATTGGGACTGAATATACCGCAAATGATCGTATCTGACAAAGACGAATATCCCATCAACCCCTATGACTCTTTCTACCATGATATGTGGTTTGGACGAGATTGGTATTGCATCACTTTCTCTCCGTATAAACATTTTATGAACGAACTCTTTGCACTGCGTTTCTCCGAAAGCACATCTTCGCATATCATAGATGATGATATGCTTCGGCAACTTGTTCATCCAAATAATAGCGATTCGGAAACGATACCTGCACCATACAATGTAGTAATCGTCTTCTTTGAAAGTTTAGAAGATTGGACTTTAAACCTAATGGTGGAAGACGAAGAGATAACCCCCAATCTCAATAAGCTTTCTCAACATCCAAGTGTTCACCATTTAGAAGTTGTTCCGCAAGTGGCACAAGGAATGTCTTCTGATGCACAATTTATCGTCCTTGCCGGACTACTACCCATCAAGAACGGAGCCGCGAGCATGCGTTTCCCGCTCAATACTTACTTTACCCTGCCTAAATCATGTCAATTCGAGCAAATACAGATGTTCGTTCCTACACCCCCAAATTATTGGAACCAAAAGATGCTATGTCAAGCTTTTGGATTCAACGAATTATATGCTACCAGTTGTAACGATCAAGTGCTCTTTGATACACTTTGCAATGCTGCTTCCGATATGCGGCAACCGGCTTTTTTCATGGGACTTTCATTGGCTTCCCATTCTCCTTTCACCAAGTACGCCGACTACAGTAAACTCCAACTGACCAATGTGAAAGATACAGAACTCAGAAACTATCTACGTTGTGTCAATTACACAGATGCTTGTTTAGGAAAATTAATCAAGCAAATCACAGACACTCCTCTTTCAGAAAATACCATTTTGCTTATTATGGGAGACCATACCATTTTCTATCCCGAGAAAAGAGAACGATTCTTCCGTGAACTATCCTATAATAGCGATCCGCAATCCCCAAAAATTCCGGCACTCCTATATACACCTTGTGAGAATACTATCTCGCCCGAAGATACTATCTATCAAATGGATATCTATCCTACAATTCTTGCCTTGTTAAATAAACAATATTTATGGCAAGGGGTGGGAAAAAACCTATGGGAGGACACACCCCGTAGAATACCATTGGATAGTGCTGCCTATATTTCCAATAGCATCATCCAACACAATCTATTCCAAAAATTCTCCGTACAATAGAGCACTACTTTTTATATTTTTATAAAAAACAAGCAATGCACATAAAATTAAGAAATGTTTGCATTGTAAGAATAACAACTACAAACTAACGAAATACCATTCCCCGAAATCAATAGCCAAGTCCTCACCTGCCAAATCATACCCCTCCGCAAAAAACTCCGTTTTTTGCTCAACTACGCAATAAAAGTTCGTTATGAAAAATATGCTAAATTATATTGAACTCATTGTTTTTGTATTGATCCTCTTTATTAAAGCATGGATTTTTAGTTGTACCATAGACCCGAGTCTCACGACCGCCATCGCCAACCATGAACTATATGTTGTTAGACTGTCAATCAACTATCTTGCTTCCTGCTTGATTATCACTGCCATCGCGTACATCATCCGTAGCAAGGTATGGCGCATACTAATTCTTTTGTTAACAGATATTTGGCTCATCGCGAATCTAATCTATTTCCGAAGTTACAAAGATTTACTAAATAGTTGGTGTCTCCTAAGTATTTCAAATTTATCCGGATTTGAAACAGCTGTTTGGACATTTCTTGAATGGTCTGATCTTACTTTTCTTGCCCTATCATTACTATACGGAGTGTGTACTTTCCTCTTGCGTAACCATTCTGGTTATAAAACTCTATATATAACGCTCACCTGTTTACTATTGGGATTAGGACTGAATATTCCGCAAATGATAGTATCACTACGTGTCGGAATCCCCTGTAATCCATATGCCAAGTATTATCACGATGTATCAATGGGAAGAGTTTGGTATTGTACCACCTATTCTTTGCACAAACACTTTATGAATGAATTGATAGCATTGCGATATCTTGACGATATTCCTTCTTCCTCTTCTGTGGATGAAGTTACGAATCGGCAACTTCTTTGCCCAAGTGAAAGTGATTCGAAAACGATACTTGCACCATACAATGTAGTAATAGTCTTTTTTGAAAGTTTGGAAAATTGGACTTCAAACTTAATGGTAGAAGATGAAGAGATAACCCCCAATCTCAATAGGCTTTCTCAACACCCGAGTGTTCACTATTTAGAACTTGTTCCGCAAGTGGCGCAAGGTATGTCTTCCGATGCGCAATTGATCGTCCTTGCCGGACTACTGCCCATCCAGAATGGAGCTGCAAGCATGCGTTTCCCGAGAAATACATATTTTACGCTAATTAAATCATGTGAGTTCTCACAAACCCAGATGTTTATTCCTACACCTCCAAGATGTTGGAATCAAGCAGCAATGTGCCAAGCATACGGGTTTGAAAACTTGTACGCAACGGAATGTCCTGACCAGATGCTCTTTGATACGCTTTGCAATGTCCTAAACAAGATGACACAACCAAGTTTCATCATGGGTATCACCATGGCATCTCACTCCCCGTTCAATGAATACGCCGACTATAGTAAACTCCAACTGACCAATGTGAAAGATACAGAACTCAGAAACTATCTGCGTTGTGTCAATTACACAGACGCTTGTTTGGGAAAATTAATCAAGCAAATCACAGACACTCCTCTTTCAGAAAATACCATCTTGCTTATTATGGGAGACCATACCATTTTCTATCCCGAGAAAAGAGAACGATTCTTCCGTGAACTATCCTATAATAGCGATCCGCAATCCCCAAAAATTCCGGCACTCCTATATACACCTTGTGAGAACACTATCAGGCCCGAAGATACTATCTATCAAATGGATATCTATCCTACAATTCTTGCCTTGCTAAATAAGCAATATTTATGGCAAGGGGTGGGGAAGAATCTTTGGGAGAATACCCCCCCCCGCATAATTTCGGTTGATAGTGCTGCATTAATATCTAATAGAATAATACAACAAAACTATTTTCAGCAATTTCCTTCGCATTAGTATTCTCGTTTTTATGGATTTTCCAACGAAAACGAGAAAAAAACACAAAAAAAGCAAGAAATGTTTGTATTATTCAGAAAAAAGCAGTAAATTTGCAGCCGATTTTGAGGATTTCCTATGCTCGAAATCAAGTAGAGTACATTGGTCTAAGAGTTGGACATGCGGTGTTGCCTATGGTAAGGGTAGCATGAGCAGACCTCTTGCCAGCGGTAGTTCAACGGTCATTGGTAAAATCTAATAACTAACACAATATGCAACTCAAAAAGTCACAAAAAGCCAGTCTGGAAGACAAGAAAGTAGTCTATGTCTTGATGGGTTTTGTCTTCGTCTTGAGCCTTTGCTATGTAGCATTGGAGTGGACGGAGAAAGAAGTAACGAAGTATGAGGTGGCAGATACGGAGTTCACTTTCGAGGAGGAAGTAGAAATCCAGCAGACCACTCAGGAAACCACTCCTCCGCCCCCACCGCCCCCTGTACAAGAGGTAGAGGTGCTCAACGTGGTGGAAGACGATGTGGAGACCGAGTCTATCGAAATCAATACGGAAGACGATAAGGACGTGGAGGTAGTGATTGCCGCGCCGGTAGAGGCTCCCGTAGAGGAAGAAGAGGAAGAAGTGGTGTTCGTGGTCGTAGAGACGATGCCGGAGTTCCCGGGCGGGCAGCAAGCACTCTTCAAGTACTTGAGCGAGAACGTGAAGTATCCTGTTATCGCACAAGAGAACGGTATCCAAGGGCGCGTCATCTGCCAGTTTGTGGTGAACAAGGACGGTTCGATTGTGGATGTAGAAGTTGTACGCTCGGGTGGCGATGCTTCGCTTGACAAAGAGGCGGTGCGTGTCATCAAGTCCATGCCTAAATGGAAACCCGGTAAGCAGCGTGGTAAGGCTGTACGTGTGAAATACACCGTACCCGTTAACTTCCGTCTGCAATAATAAGAAGGAAACAAGATTAAGGCGGGCTGCTGCGGAGTTAGCACAAGAACGATTGTTTCGAAGTGCATAGCCCCAAAAATGCCCTCTTAATTCACAACTCTTAATTCTTCATTCAGCATTGTTGCTCTCTCAACGAGACATAGCATATTGCAAGGGTGTCGGTACGAATCGTGCCGACACTCTTCGTAAGGAGCTGGGGGTAACCACGGCGCTGGATATGTTGCGGCAGTATCCATATAAGTATATTGACCGCAGCCGCTTCTACAAGATAGCCGAGATAGAAGATGAAGAAACCTATGTGCAGATAGTGGGCGAAGTAACTGAGTGGCACACCATCGGTACGGGGAAGGGGGCGCGCCTGAGCGCTACGTTCTCGGACGGGAGCCATATCATCGAGTTGGTTTGGTTCAAGGGTATTCAGTATGTCAAACTGCAAAAGGGTGTGAAATACCTGCTCTTTGGCAAGCCCTCGCGCTTCAATCACCTGTTCAACTTCGTGCACCCCGAGTTGACTCCATGGGAGAAAGTTACGCCCGAGATGACGCAAGGCTTGGAGCCCTATTACAACACCTCAGAGACGATGAAGAAGAAGGGGCTGAACTCCAAGGCGATGCGCACCATCATCTCCCATCTCATCCCCGACCTCACTGCCGAGGGGGTGCAAGACACCATGGGGAGCGACCTCTTGCAGCAGTATCATCTCATGTCGCTGACTCAAGCCCTCATCAACGTGCATTTCCCGAAGGACACCCAGTCCATGCAGCGGGCGCGCGAGCGGCTGAAGTTCGAGGAACTGTTCTATATCCAGTTGCAGATACTTAGGCAGATGAAGCGGCGGGAGCAGAACCAAGGTTATGCCATGCCTATCGTCGGCAAGACCTTCAATGCTCTCTACCGTTCCCTCCCCTTTGAACTAACTAATGCACAGAAGCGGGTTATCCGCGAGATTCAGAGCGACCTCAAATCCGGCAGGCAGATGAATCGTCTCTTGCAGGGCGATGTAGGTAGCGGGAAGACGCTTGTGGCGCTCTTGTGTTGCCTGCTCGCCGTGGACAACGGTTTCCAGACCTGCATCATGGCGCCTACGGAGATACTTGCCAATCAGCACTTTGCCACATTATCTTCCTTCCTTGCTGCCGTGCCTGAGGTGCGTGTCGCGCTGCTGACCGGCTCCGCGTCCAAGAAAGAACGTGCCACGCTCCTGCCCGCCTTGCAGAACGGGGAGATAGATATCCTTATCGGTACGCATGCGTTGCTGGAAGATAACGTGCAGTGGGGCAATTTAGGGCTGGTGGTGGTGGACGAGCAACACCGCTTCGGAGTGGCACAGCGTGCCAAACTATGGAGCAAGAACGTCTGCCCGCCGCATGTGCTGGTGATGACCGCCACGCCTATCCCCCGCACGCTGGCAATGACCGTCTATGGCGACCTGCGGGTGAGCGTGATAGACGAACTGCCCCCCGGACGCAAGCCCGTGCATACGTTGCACTACTCCATCCAGCGCAAAGCGTCCGTCAATCAGTTCATCTCGAAGCAGATAGAGGCAGGGCGGCAGGTCTATATCGTCTTCCCGCTCATCAAAGAGAACGAGAAATTGGATATGCAAGACTTGCAAAACGGCTACAACGAACTCTGCGACACGTTCCCTCATTACCGTCTCTCGATGGTACACGGGCAGATGAAGGCGAAGGACAAGGATGAACAGATGCAGCGTTTCGTCAAAGGCGAGACGCAGATACTGGTAGCGACCACCGTCATTGAGGTAGGCGTGAATGTGCCGAATGCTACGGTGATGATTATCGAGAACGCAGAGCGGTTCGGGCTGAGCCAACTCCATCAGTTGCGGGGTAGAGTGGGGCGCGGCGCAGAGCAGAGTTATTGCATCCTGCTCACGAAGGTAGAACTGACCAAAGAGACGCGCCAGCGGATGGATATCATGGTGGCTACCAACGACGGTTTCCGTATTGCCGAGGCGGACTTGCAGTTGCGCGGTCCCGGCGATTTGGAGGGTACGCAGCAGTCCGGTTTGCCTTTCGACCTGCATATTGCCTCGCTCACATCCGACGGGCAACTGCTCGAATTGGCACGCCAAGCGGCTTCCGACCTCCTCGACCAAGACCCCACGCTCTCCGACCAACGCAACCAAATCTACAAAGAACAACTCAACCGCCTGCGTATCACCGCCCAAAATTGGTCAGACATATCATAGTAGTATTTTATAGTATATTTTGTTCTATAGAGCCGTTTGAACTTAGCAATTTTTCGTATTTGTCATGTAGTTCCCATTCTGTTTTCCTGTGAGTATTATGTGTTGTTTCATAATATATTATGGATTGCTTATATGCATCTAACGCAATACTGAGTTTTTCTGAACCATAATCTTCGAGAATATGAAATAAATAATACTCCCTCAATTCAGAACTAATACTCCGACTATGTAACTCTCCGTCTAACATTTTTTGGAATGCTCTATAGTAATCAGCAAAAGAGTTTTGATTAATACCGTATTTTTGATAGAGTTTCGCTTTTCCGCTTGTTAGTTGTTCCTGTTTGTTATAGATAGATTTTGCCATTTGATAAATGGCTTTCATTTGTTCCGCATTCATGGTTTATTAGTTTGTTTTATAAAAAAAACTATCCAATAATGCATTGAATAGTCTTTTTTTTGTTATTACCTTATGTAATTAAATTACATATCATCGTGTGCGTGGAGCGATTGTACGTACTTAGCATGCGCCATTTTCACACGCTTTACCTCCGACGGCTTGTTGAACTGTTGACGACGGCGCAACTCCTTGATGACGCCTGTCTTGTCGAATTTGCGTTTGAATTTCTTAATCGCGCGCTCAATGTTCTCGCCTTCTTTCACCGGTACTACGATCATTGCATACACCTCCTTTTCAGTTACTCTCTCCCGATTTACGAGATTTAGAGTTAGATAGCGTCATTTTTAAGTCTTCCGCTTGACCCTTTGTTAAACATTAGGGCGGTATGAACCGCCCTTGAGTACCCAGAGCCGGGGTCGAACCGGCACGGATTGCTCCACTGGTGTTTGAGACCAGCGCGTCTACCGATTCCGCCATCTGGGCATGCTCTCATCGAAAGCGGGTGCAAAGGTACGGCTTTTTTTTTAAATAACCAAATTTTCTGGCACTTTTTTCAAAAAAAACTGCGTTCTAACAGGTAATCCCCATATAATTAGCCATTAGAGCATATAAAATGTCTCCGTTAATTGCCATTAATGATTTCTTGAGTTCTCCATTAAAGACCATATAAAGAACCATTAATATTGCCTTTTAATGAACTTTTAATGGGCTTTAATGGAAGATATAAAATTAATGAGTAATTAACGGCAATTAACGGAGGATGAACGATAATTATATGTTTGTAGAGATAGTTGAGTCCCCTACTCGTGGTGGTAGGGTTCGTGGCGGAGGATGGTCATGGCGCGGTATATCTGCTCTACAAAGAACAGACGCACCATTTGATGGGAGAAGGTCATCTTGCTCAAGGAGATCTTGCCGTTGGCGCGTTGATAGACTGCCTCCGAGAAACCGTATGGACCGCCCACTACAAACACGATATCCCGCCCCGCAGACATCTTCTTCTGCAAATACTCGCTGAACTCCACCGACCGAAACTCCTTGCCGTGCTCATCCAGCAATATCATTTCCTCGGCAGCAGATACGGCTTTGAGAATCATCTCGCCCTCCGCCGTCTTCTGTTGCTCCCCGCTCAACGACTTGGAATTTCTCAACTCGGGCAACACCTCCAACGAGAAAGGTACATAGTGTTTCAAGCGGTTTTGGTAGTCTTCTATTAAGGAGGTTAGCTGGCTATCGGTCGTTTTGCCGACAAGAAATAAACGTATCTTCATAACAAATTACTAATGTGTTACTAACTAATGTGTTTTGTGTTGCAAAGGTACGTCAAAAAAGTGATATACGCAAGAAAAATTGGTATTTTTACATGGTTTTGTTTGTATATTCAAAAAAAATATGCTATCTTTGCGCGGAATTATCCTAATAACGAATAAATATACATTATAGCTTATGAAAAGATTTTTTGCTTTATTTGTGTGCTTATGCGCACTCTCATGCTATGCCGCAGACACGTTAGATACCATCCGTATCTCTGTTGAGCAACCCGACTACCTCGCCTACGACAATGAGCAAGGTATGTGGCTCTACGAAGGCTCCGCAAAGGTCAATAATGTCAACTACAAGGTCTTTCTCAATTGGTACACCTTCTCTGAAGACATGACCGGCACCTTCACGGGCAGCGACATTGATGACTACACTTACAACCAAGGCGGTATTGTCGCTAACAATATGCCCAGATTGCTCACCGAGGTTACTGCAGTCGTTACCGGCGACCGTAACACCGCCATCCATATCGATGCAACCCTGAAAGGATGGGGACCGACTTCTACAGCCCCCGTCATCTACCTCTGCGACCTCAACTGGTCTAAACCGCAACCAAAAGATACCATCGAGTACATCGTACCCAAAGGAAACTTCGTACTCACCAACTCCGATTCCACCATCTTCAACGGCAAAGCGGACAACGGCTGGGCGGTCTCCCTCTGCTACGATAGTTACATCCAATACACCGGCGAGAAAGCACGCGGCCATGTCTTCGACAAAAACACTTACCTCGCATATTTCAAAGATACCATCACGCCCCTGACCAGCCCCACGGCGGTGATTACCCTGGACGAGAACCGCATGTATCACCTTAACGCCGAAATCTTCGGTTCCGACGAGAACCTCCATGTCATCAAACTCGACGCGCCCGTGCCCACACCCACAGACACCGTCGTTATTAACAAATACGATTGGGAACTCGATGATATGATGCTCCCTGATGAATGGGCGTGCAAGTACTTCGGGGAAGACTACCAAATAGAACTCTATATCCCCGCGCCAGAAGTTAAATCCGGCACCTATGCAGGCGACCAAATCTACGGTTACATCACCGTTATTTCTCCGAGCGGCGCATACGACAACTACAACACCGTTTTCATCAACGCCACTTTTGATATCCGCGACACCTGCCGCTTCGTCTATGCCGATATGCAGGCGGAGAACGGAACGCTCTACAAGGTTGCGCTCGAATACCACCTCCCGCCCGTGAAAGACACCGTGGATGTAACATTCCAAAATATCGAGTTCTTCGACAATATCCAACTAGCGCAGAATGTTATCTTCCTCGGCTACTCCCCCGACTCGCTCTACTACCTCTCTATGAACCTCTACACTACGGAGATTCCCAATGGTTCATATAATGAGAAAGATGTTTATCGCTCTTTCATCCTCCATTATCTCACCAAGCCCGGCGATGAGGAGAATGCCACACAAGGCTTTATGCTCTATGGAACAATTGATGTCGAGTTCGATGGCCTGGACTCTATCTTCGTACAAGGCGAGATGCTCTGCACCGACTCAATGGTTTATCGCTTCGACTTCCGTACAGCGTGGAGCGTCAGCAAGCAGAAAGACGGAGACACACAAGAGGGAGAACTCATCCGCTACTATGGCGAAAATGCAATTGTAGATACAGAGTTCGGCTACTACCTCAAATATACAATTACCAATCCGGATATCACCGAGCAACTCGTGCTTTGGTTCACTCTCGACATGACGGACGACGATATCGTGGTTCCCGCAGGTACATACCCCATCAACTCCACTGCCGCACCGGGCACCGTCTTCGCTTCGGCAGGCATTAACCAATCAGAAAATAAGATAACACCCTCTTTCTTCGCTTCGCTCGCCATGGACGAAGAAGGCAATCTTCTCTACACCGACCCCCTCTATTTCATCGTAGATGGTGAGGTGATTGTAGAGAAAGTGAATGGACACATGGTGCTGACGGTGGATGCGGTCAATTCGTATGGTGTGAAGGTATATATCCATTATGATGAAGCGGGCATGGATATTGATAAAGTGTCGGAAGATGCACAACGGGTCGTTAAGCATTTGGAAAATGGACAAGTGGTAATCCTGCGCAACGATGTACGATATACGATTCTCGGCAACCGTATAGAGTAAGGCGTTCTACCGAACTGCTATTAGCGATACAGAATAGTAGATTTACGCAAAATCGCGTGAGTACGGGTGTGCTCGCGCGATTTCAGTTTCGACTATTCGTTTCGGTATAAAAGCATAAAAAAATAGAGGTTTGATGCCTCTATTTTTCTTTTGCGGAGAAAGGGGGATTCGAACCCCCGGTACAGTTACCCGTACGACAGTTTAGCAAACTGTTGGTTTAAGCCACTCACCCATCTCTCCTTGTAGAAGTTAGACCGCTTCGCTGTTAGAAGTTAGATCGCTTCGCTGTTCGACCTCTACCTTCGGGGCTTTTGAGCAGAAAACATGCCGTTTTTGCCAAATGCGGTTGCAAAATTACAACTTTTTTCTGATATACACAAATTTTTCAGGGATTTTTTTGCGTATTTCGGAAAAAAAACGTAATTTTGCACCCTATTTGAAAAGAATGTCAGCAATGGAGGGCTATATCCCCTAACAAATAGGATACATAGAGACGAAAAAGCCCTCCGAAAAAGAAGTTTAATTGAAAGGCGGTTCGCGTACAATTGTGAGAATTAAATCAGCGAACTTGACTTCCCCACAGTCCCCTTTCAGAAATGTTGTTTTGATGAAGAATACCGAGATTGAACGTAAGTTTCTTGTGGTAAGCGACTCGTATCTTACCCAAGCGACCCGTCAGTATGAGATTGAACAAGGCTATCTATCTAAAGAGCCGGCGCGTACCATCCGCGTACGCATACGCGACACACGCGCGTTCCTAACTATCAAGTCTACCGAAAACAATCAGACCCTCGAGCGCTTCGAGTGGGAGAAAGAGATTGACGTGCAGGATGCACGGCAACTGCTTGCTTTGTGTCTGCCCGGCGTGATTAGCAAGACCCGCTACATAGTGCCTGCCGATGAGGCAGACTTGAAATGGGAGGTGGATGTCTTCCACGGCTGCCACGAAGGACTGCGCATCGCCGAGTTGGAACTACCGGCGGCGGACACCTCCTTCCGAAAACCTGATTTCGTAGGCGAGGAGGTTACCGGTAACCCCGCCTATTACAATGCAAACCTATAAAAGACCGCATGTGTCGAATCCCCCACTAACATATAATTATCATATAATTAACCATATAATTATGTTATGAAAAAATTAAACGAATAATTATACGATAATTATATGTTAAAATGTCTTTACGCGGCAATTATATGTTAAAATTCGATTGAATACCACAAAAGAGATTTCCCTATGACAAGACAAACCAAACGCATACTTATCGGCATTGCCGTATTCTTATTTGCCATCGTGGCAACTATCTGCTTTGAGCAACACTATCGGCTGAATGTCAGCAACTTCCGTTCCAAGGACGGCGAGAAGCACGGCTATCACATCTATCCATCGGCGACCACCGACTCCGTGCTCAGCCTCGTGCAAGAGGACTATACCATCGCTTCGTTTTTTAACTTCAACCTCCACAGCCGCCGCATGGGCTTCACCCATCCTGAGCCTGGCTACTACCGTTTCCCCGCGGAGATGGGCGATAAGTACTTCATCCACCGCCTGATGTACGGCGAGGAAACGCCTGTCAACCTGACCTTTAACCACTATATCCGCACGCGGGAGCAGTTGGCGGGCAAACTCGCGAAGAGCCTTATGATGGACAGCACAGATATCATCTCGCGGCTGGAAGACGACCAATATATGGCGCAGTTCGGGCTCAACAAAGAGACCTCGCTCTGCCTTTTCCTGCCCAATACCTACGAGGTCTATTGGACTATCACGCCCGATGACCTCTTCCGCCGCATGGCACGCGAATACAACAAGTTTTGGACTGACGAGCGTCGCCACAAGGCTGACTCTATCGGACTCACTCCGACCGAGGTCGCCATCCTTGCCTCCATCGTAGAAGGCGAGACCCACAACAAAGAGGAGATGCCCATCATCGCCAGCCTCTACCTCAACCGCCTGCACAAAGGTATGCTCTTGCAGGCATGCCCAACGGTTATCTACGCCACCGGAGACCTCAAGATGCGACGCGTGCTCAAGCGACATCTGGAGATAGACTCGCCCTACAACACCTATAAATACCGTGGGTTGCCCCCGGGACCTATCCGATGCCCGAATGGCGAGACTATTGATTTTGTGCTGAATGCGCCCAAGACCAACTACCTCTATATGTGCGCCAACCCCGATTTCTCCGGCACCCATATCTTCTCCGCTACCTATGGCACGCACGCCAATGCTGCCAACCAATACCACAAACAGTTGGACGAACGGGCTATCAAGTA
Source organism: Paludibacteraceae bacterium (assembly GCA_034090015.1). Lineage (GTDB taxonomy): Bacteria > Bacteroidota > Bacteroidia > Bacteroidales > Paludibacteraceae > Colicola. The sequence continues at coordinate 32,976 of JAXDTJ010000018.1, forward strand.
ACTTTCAATTTTTGGATTATACATAATATTTGAAAATTGAAGTTAATGTGTCAATAATAATATTTGAACAATTCTTGGAAATATTTGTCGAATTAAAGAGTTTTTGTTGGTTTTTGTAACTTCCCACAGAAATGAATCCCATCCTGACCGATAATCCCGATATCCGATTGGTGGAATGTGCGAACCAAAGTCGCACCATTCAGCAGCACTTAAACGACTGCCGCGAAGAGCGGCGGCCGTATGTGTTTATTACGAGCACGATGACTATCAAGCCTTTGCGCCGTCTGCTCGTCCCTGTCTCAATGTTGGAGGAAGAGGTCTATAAGGCAGAGATTTGCACATACCTCGCGCGCAAGACGGGTGCGCATATCATCCTCCTCAAAGCCCACGACTACGGCTCCAAAGCGCAGCAGAATGTGAACAAAATCCTAACGCACATCCGCGGCATATCCGAGCGCACAGGCATCGCTATCTCCTATGAGGTGCAAGAGGCGAAGAAAGACAGTTTCGGCATCACACGCGAGGCGAGCGAGCGTCAGCGCGATTTCCAACACGACCTGCTCATCCTGACTGCCAGCCGTGAGTACGGACTGGATGACCTCCTCTTCGGACCGCCCGAGCGCAAAGCCATCCAACGTTCCCTTGTGCCCGTGATGCTTGTCAACCCCCGTGCCGACCTCTTCTCGCTCTGCGACTGATGCTATGAGACACGCTGCCCGCACTATATGCCTCTTGCTCATGCTTTGGGCAAGCGTCTGCCGCGCGGAGCAGGTGCCGTTGCAGCGCGTCATCAACGACGTCTTCACCCAACTGGCGGAGGACGGCGAAGCCGATTGGGAGGAGGTGCAGACCGACCTCCAAGAGATAGCCGCCAACCCCATTGACCTCAACCGCGCCACTGCCGCCGACCTGCAGCAACTGCGCTTTCTCAGCGACCAGCAGATAGATGCAATCCTTCTCTATGTGTACGAACACCCGATGCAGGAATTAACTGAACTTCAGTTGATTCCTTGCTTGGCTACCTACGACATCCGCAACCTATGCGCCTTCGCCACGGTCTGCCCCGTGTCGAAGCAAGACAGTCTAAACCTCCGCGAGGTCTTCCGCAATGCCAAACACGAAGTAGTGCTGCGCATGGACGCGCGGAACCTTGAGGATGCGCAGCCGCTCAATCCTGACAGCAAGACCACCGATCCCATGTTTGTGCAGGCGCGTTACCGTTTCCGCTATCGGCAGCAGGTGCAGTTTGGCGCCACCTTGCGCCGCCCCGCGGGCGGGAGTGCTGCCGACATGACCTATGGCGCGTATCTCCAACTGAACGATATAGGGCATCTCCGTACCCTTGTTGCCGGTAATTTTCAAGCCGCCTTCGGGCAGGGATTGGTCTTCGCACAGCCCTTTCACATGGGGCGTTCCGCCTATGTGATGACCGCGGGCAATGCCACAGAGGGACTCCGACGTTACAGCAGTACCGACGACGGGGGATTGCACGGACTGGGCACCACCATCCAATGGCGAAAAGGGCAGACGCGCTTTGACCTCACCGCGCTCTACAGCATGCAGCGCGCCAATGACAGCACATGGCGGCATGTCGTGGGCGGCAACTTCACCCTACGCCACAAGCAGTTCAAGATGGGCATCACCCTCGCGGAGAACATCTACTCCGACACCCTCCGTCTCTTCCGAGATATGGGTTATAATGCACACTATTTCAGAGGTATACGGCAAGCCGTTTTGGGCGTTAACGCCCGCTATAACTTCGGCAGATACGACCTCTTCGGTGAACTCGCCACGGCGCAAAACAGCCGTTGGGGCGTGGGACTCGAACTCGGCTGCCGTATGACCCCCGTCAACGGTATCGGGCTCATCGCGCTCTACCGCTACTACTCCCCTTTCTTCGACAACACCCTTGGCTACGCGTTCAGCGAGACAAGCCGTATCAACGACGAGCAGGGAGGTTATATCGGACTGGATATTAGTCGCTTACGCCGTTGGCACTTGGCCTTTTATGCTGATGTCTTCCGCTTCTCGGGCGTGAAATACGGCATCCCTTTCGCGCCTTCTTGGGGCTACGAGACGATGGGTGAAGCCACCTATATGCCCGCGCCTGCCCACCAACTCACCCTGCGTCTTCGCGCCCGCGAGAAAGGGCGCAAGGGCTTGTACAGCGGGCGGCTCCGCTACACATGGACAAGCGGCGGATGGGATTTGCAGACGCAGGCGGACTGCAACCTCGCCTCCGATACCACCGGCACCCTCACATGGGGTGCTTCCATCTTGCAGGATATCAACTACGCCTTCCGCCAGGCCCCCGTCTCTATCGGCGGACGCGTCCAACTCTTCGACGCGCGTGCCTACGCCAACCGAATCTACTCCTACGAGCAGGATGTGCTCTACGCCTACTCTTCGCCCTTCGTCTATGGACAGGGCGTGCGACTCTTCCTCAACCTCCGATGGCAAGCCGCCTCCATGCTCACCCTCTACCTCCGCGCCAGCGAGACCATCTACTCCAAAAACACGGCGAGCCTGCGCCGGATAGCACAGACCCGCACCGATATCCATCTCCTCGCGAGGCTCAGCCTTTGATAAAGTCGGGGTCGAGGTAGGTTAATTCCAACAAGTCAATCCCTTGTATTTCCTCTTCCGTCAGTTCCCGCGTGCGGTCGCACAGCCGAGATGCAAAGTAGTCCGCCAACGCGTGGATATCACGCAGTGCAGGTCGCCCTTCACCCGCAGGGTTAATTGTCAAATTGTCCAATTCCTTTAGGTTCACCACCCGTTGGCGTACTGACTGCACGCCGTGTTTCGCCAGTTTCTCATGCGACGGTGTGATAGCCTCTTGCAGCGCGGCAAAATCCACATTGTACAGCATCGTCCCGTGCACTATCGTTCCCGTTGGTAGCGCATAGCACGCGTTGCCAGACACTTTCTTGTCACCAATCAGCACATCGTTGTGCTCCGTCTTCGCCGCTGGGAAACCCAGCCCTCTCAGCGCGTCTGCCACCGTGTCTAAATACCATTGAAAAACCTGCTCTGAGTGCGTGTTCGGCGTGATGTACGAGAGCATCAAGTTGCCCGCGTCCGAATAGACGCAGCCACCGCCGCTCTTGCGACGATACATCTGCACGCCGTGCGCTTGGCAGTAAGGCATGTTCACCTCTGCCTCCATCACTTGGTGCCGCCCGAAAATCACCGTCGGAGCCACCACCCACGAGAAGAACACATCCTCTGTCGCATGTTGCGCCAGATACTCTTCCATCGATAAATACCAAACAAGGCGCTTGCCCTCAGGAGCCGGAATATACAACATATTATTTAGGATTTACAAATTACGAATTACGATTTAGGCTGCAAAGGTACAAAAAATAATTGGAATAGACAAGCATGAGCAGTCAAAAAAAATATAGTGGTACTTCGCTTATGCGTGTTTTGGACAACTCGTTTTATTCTTGTATGTCTGAGTGTAGGGGCTGCTTTTTTTTGCTGATAATTCTTTGCAGATGTCGGAAAAAAGTTGTACCTTTGCAGCGGAATTAGATAGAGACGATAAATATGCTACCGATAGACGAACAAGAGATATTACGAAGACGGGATATGCGGGAGGTGTTCACCTTCACGATAGACCCTGCGGATGCGAAGGATTTTGACGACGCGTTGTCGTATCAGGTGCTGGAGGACGGCTTGGTGCAGGTGGGAGTGCATATTGCGGATGTGAGCCATTATGTGCAGCCCGGGGATGCTGTGGACGAGGAGGCGTACAAGCGCGGGACGAGCACATATCTGGTGGACAGGGTGCTGCCGATGCTGCCGGAGGAGCTGTGTAATGACCTGTGTTCGCTGCGACCGCATGAGGACAAGTTGTGTATGTCGGTGGTGTTCACGATGACGCAAGAGGCGGAGGTGGTGAAGCATAAGATCTGCCGGACGGTGATACGGTCGGATGCGCGGCTGGACTACGACGAGGCGCAGGAGATGATAGAACGACCGTCTTACGACTGTCAGACCGCGCTTCGCGCTGAAAGACAAAAGACCGTTCACTGCGTTCGCTATCAGACTGATATAGTATCGGGTAGTGGTCTGGGTGTGGATGGTGTTCTTTCAAGTAGCCCCGCCCCCTGCCCCCCTCCCCGCAAGCGGGGCGGGGGAGTTCCTGGAGACCGCACCTCCATGAGGGCTGATAATGATTGTTTGATGGAGGCGATACAGGGGTTGGATAGGCTGGCGAGGATACTGCGGGGGAAGCGGTTTGAGGCTGGGGCGTTGGTACTGGAGCAGGACGAGATGCGCTTTCGGCTGGATGAGCAGGGTGAGCCGGTGGAGATATACTTCGAGCGACCGAACGAGGCGCACCACCTGATAGAGGAGTTCATGCTGCTGGCGAACAGGACGGTGGCGGAAGCCGTGGGGAAGAAGCCGTTTGTGTATCGTATTCACGACAAACCCGACAAGGAGAAACTGCGCGAGTTGAAAGCCTTCCAGAAGCGTATGGGGAAGCGTGTGCCCGCGCAAGTGATTGATATGCTGACCGTTCGGGCGATGGCAAAAGCCAAGTACTCGACCCATAACATCGGGCACTACGGGCTTGCCTTCAAGCACTACACCCACTTCACCTCGCCCATCCGTCGCTACCCCGACCTGATGGTGCACCGTCTGCTGGAGAAATATATCCTGAAAGGGAAAGGAGACAGCCTGCCGCGGAATGTGCTGGAAGAGATGTGTATCCACTGCTCGGAGCGGGAGATAGACGCACAGCAGGCGGAGCGCGACTCGAACAAGATGTATCAAGCCAAATGGATGAAGCAGCATATCGGCGAGGAGGCGGACGGACATATCTCGGGCGTTACGGACTTCGGGGTGTTCGTGCAGTTGGATGAGAGCCGCTGCGAGGGGCTGGTGCGCATCAATAGGTTAGTGCCGGGGGACTACATGGTGTACGACGAGAAGAACTATCGACTGATAGCGGAGGAGTCGGGCAAGACCTTCACGCTGGGCGACCCGATGCGGGTGAAGATTATTCGGGCGGATGCGGAGAAGCGGCAGATTGATTTTAAGCCGGCGGAGAAAGGATGAAGGATGAAAGATGAAGGATGAAAGACTCAATAGTTTCGACTCTGAATGTTACAATCCAATCCATTTTATGGCAGGAGGATATGCAATAGTTATGTCGCCCTTACAGGGCTTGCATTGTAGATGATACCCCTCTACGCAGGGGCGAGCCCCTGCGCTAATCTATTTCGCCCCTTCGGGGCTTTTCGCCGAACACGAAGTTATCCAGCGGGCGGGGACGCCCGCGCACCCGGACGGAGTGAAATACACGGAGTTATAAACAAAAAGTTACAATATATGACACGAGACACGGCTATTTTTGACCTTATCGCCAAGGAGCGTGAGCGTCAAGTGAAAGGCATCGAACTGATTGCGAGTGAGAACTTCGTTAGCGACCAAGTGCTGGAGGCAATGGGTAGCGTGATGACGAACAAGTACGCCGAGGGCTACCCCGGGCACCGCTACTACGGCGGCTGCGAGGTGGTGGACATGAGCGAGGAGTTGGCACGCACCCGACTGAAACAGCTATACGATGCAGAATATGTGAATGTGCAGCCGCACTCGGGGGCGCAAGCGAACATGGCGGTCTTCATGGCGTGCCTTAAGGCTGGCGACACCTTCATGGGGCTTAACCTGTCGCACGGCGGGCACCTGAGCCACGGCTCGGCGGTGAACTTCTCGGGACTGATGTTCCATGCCATTGACTACAGCCTGCGCGAGGAGACAGGGCGTGTGGACTACGACGAGCTGGAGCAGAAAGCGCGTGCGGAGCGTCCGAAACTGATTATCGCCGGCGCGAGTGCGTACAGCCGCGAGTGGGACTACGCGCGTATCCGCAAGGTGGCGGACGAGATAGGGGCTATCTTCATGGTGGACATGGCGCACCCTGCCGGACTGATTGCCGCAGGCTTGCTGGAGAACCCCGTGAAGCATGCACATATCGTTACCTCGACCACGCACAAGACGCTGCGCGGACCTCGCGGCGGCATCATCCTGATGGGGAAAGACTTCCCCAACCCGTGGGGCAAGACCACGCCGAAAGGGGAGGTGAAGATGATGTCGGCATTGCTGGATTCTGCGGTGTTCCCCGGCACGCAAGGCGGTCCGCTGGAGCACGTGATAGCAGCAAAGGCAGTGGCGTTCGGAGAGGCACTCACGCCGGAGTTTGTGGCATATCAGAAGCAGGTGAAGACCAACGCGGCTGTGATGGCACAGGCTTTCATCGACAAAGGATATAAGATTATCTCCGGCGGTACGGACAACCATAGCATGCTGGTGGACCTGCGGACGAAATATCCCGACCTGACGGGCAAAGTGGCAGAGAAAGCACTCGTAGCAGCGGACATCACCACCAACAAGAACATGGTGCCGTTCGACACGCGCTCGGCATTCCAGACCTCGGGCTTGCGCTTCGGTACACCCGCTATCACCACGCGCGGACTGAAAGAGGACAAGATGCCGTGGATAGTGGAACTCATCGATCGCGTGCTGCAAGCACCGGAGTCGGAGAGCGTGATTGCCACGGTACGCGCCGAGGTGAACCGCGAGATGACGCAACATCCGCTGTTCGCGTGGTAAGTTCATAGGATGAAGGATAAAGGATGAAGGATGAAAGACTGATTAGAATAGGATAGGAAGAAAAGAAGGTCTTCTTTCTTGCGTTTATCAGAAGAAACACTGCGTATGATATATCTCACATCGAAGCGGTCAGTCGGGGGAGGGAATTCTCAACTCTCAACTCTCACCACTAAACATTTGACAGCAAAGCGGTCAATATGGGTCTTGGTACTATGGTTTGGGGTGGCGTTTGGCTACGCCCAAACCACGGTGCATATCGCTAACCCGCAGGAGTGGAAGAACACGGAACTGAAAGCCTATGTGGGGCAGACGGTTGTCTTCGACTGCCCGATGTATATCACCTACAACGCTTATGACCGTTACTCTGTGTCTCCGCGGCGGCTGTATAGTCCCACTAACCAAGCGTTGCCGAAGAGCGAGGAGTACAAAGCAATTAGCACCCTCAACGCCTACGGACAGATGAGCATCAGCAACCTGCCCGGTTACCACCGCTGCGGGGAGATGATAGACAGGCTGACCGTCAGTGTAGAGTCGTATTCTTCGGTTACCTACGTGAGCGGCATCTTCCGCGGTAACACCCGCACCGATATGGAGCGCGCGCTGCCGCCGCTGAATCAGAAAGGCGAGCCGAGGCTGATAGTATGCGCTGCCAACTTGGAGTATTACCTTGTGGAGCAGTTGGGCGGCTCCATGGGTCCGCGGGACGAAGCAGCGCATCAGAAGCAGCGGGCAAAAGTGAGCAAGGCGCTGGCGAAGATTGGCGCGGATATCTACGGGCTGGTGGAGGTGCAGCAGGGGCAGAACGCCGTGGCGGAGATAGCCGCTGACCTGACTGCCAACACAGGGCATCCATATGATTATGTGGACGATGGCGGCTCCGCAAGCGGCACCTATACCAAGTCGGGCTATGTATATCGCGCCGACAAGGTGCAGCCTGAGTTCAAACTTTTTGAGAATAACTCCGTGGTGCAGAATCGCAAGAAGATACAGTGCTTCCGCGAGTTGGACGGCGATACGGACGATGCGAACGATGAGTATTTCCTCTTCTCGCTCAACCATTTCAAAGCCAAGTCGGGTACGGGCACGGGATTGGATGCCGACCAAGGCGATGGGCAGGGTATCTTCAACTACTCCCGCACACAGGAGGCACTTTCGGTTATCAATCAGTACGGCAGCGTGAGTTCGACTACGCAGGAGCCCGACATCCTCATCATGGGCGACCTGAATGCCTACGCGATGGAAGACCCTATCACGACGCTGACCTCGGCGGGGATGATTGACCTGCATCGCGCTTTCCATGCCGACTCAAGTTATAGTTATGTCTTCGGTGGCAAGGCGGGTTACCTTGACCATGCGCTCAGCAACAGCACCCTCTTCCCGCAGATAACAGGCATGGCGGCATACCACCTCAACTCCGACGAGTCGGACGAATACACCTACGACAAGTCGGACGACCAAACGATGTTCCGCTATTCCGACCACGACCCGATATTGGTTGGATTGGCGCTCGATAAGACCTTGCAGTACAACCCCGAAATGAACATCACGCGCAACGGTAGCACACTGATTATCAATAATGCAGGTTCTACGGAGGGTAAATCGTTCTATCGTATCTATACCCTGCAAGGACTGCTATTGGAAGAGGCAGAGATACGCAATAGTCAATACGAAGTGCGCGCACCGGCGAGCACGGGCGTGTATATCATACAGGTCTTTTACAACGGCAAAGTAACCACATTGAAAGTAGGGATATGATGACACTCTTCGATGACATAGAAGCCCCTGAGCGGGAAGAGATTCGGCAGCTGCGCAAGGAGCTGACGGAGCATAACTATCGTTATTATGTGCTCAGTCGTCCTACGATTTCCGATGTGGAGTTCGACCGCAAGATGCGTCGCTTGCAGGATTTGGAGGCGCGCTATCCCGATATGTTCGACCCTAAGTCGCCCACGCAGCAGGTAGGTTCCGACCTCAGCCCGAAGCAAAGCGGCAGATGGGAGCAGGTGGCGCACCGCTATCCGATGCTCTCGCTGGCGAACACCTACTCGCGAGAAGAGGTCGCGGACTGGCTGCGCAAGCTGCCCGAGGGGGTGGAGATAGTGTGCGAGTTGAAGTTCGACGGACTGAGTATATCGCTATGGTATGAGCACGGGACGCTCACCAAAGCCGTTACCCGCGGCGATGGGCAGAAAGGCGACAACGTGGTGGAGAACATCAAGACCATCCCTTCCATCCCTTGGCATATCGAGGGCGAGGATGTCCCCGAACGCTTTGAGATGCGCGGCGAGGTGTTGCTGCCGTGGGCAAACTTCGAGCGGTTGAACGCAGAACGTGCAGAGCAAGAAGAGGCGCTTTTCGCCAACCCGCGCAATGCCGCCTCAGGTACACTGAAACTGCAAGACGCACGAGAAGTGGCGCGCCGCGGATTGGATGCTTACCTATATTATATGTTGGGCGAAGACCTGCCCGCCAAGACCCATTTCGACCGCCTGCAGACGGCGCGCCGCTGGGGTTTTCAGATAAGCGAGCATATCCGCGTATGTCGGACGCTGGACGAAGTGATGGCATATATCGCCTATTGGGATAACGCCCGCAAAGACCTGCCTATCGCTACGGACGGCATTGTGCTGAAGGTGAATAGTTTGGCACAACAGGAGGAGTTGGGCTTCACCGCCAAGACCCCGCGCTGGGCTATCGCTTATAAGTTCCCCGCCGAGAAACAGAAGACGCTCCTACGGGAGATAACTTATCAGGTGGGGCGCACGGGCGTGGTAACGCCGGTGGCGAACCTCGAGCCGGTGCATCTGTCCGGCACCATCGTCCAACGCGCCACCCTCCACAACGAGGACTTCATCCGCTCGCTGCACATCCGCCCGGGGGATATGGTCTTTGTAGAGAAAGGCGGGGAGATTATCCCGAAGATAACGGGGAAGGCAGAGGGCATCGCGTCCTTGGACTACGACTACCATTTCCCTACGGAGTGTCCGGAGTGCGGCGCAAAATTGGTGCGCGTGGAGGGAGAGGCGGCATGGAGGTGCCCGAACGAGCAAGGATGTCCGCCGCAGATAAAAGGGAAGATGATACACTTCGTCAGCCGCCGCGCCATGAACATCGAGGGGCTGGGCGAAGAGACTATCGAACTGCTCTATGAGCAGGGACTGCTCCATAACATCGCCGACATCTACACCCTCACTTTCAACGACCTTGCATCGCAAGAGCGCTTCGGCGAGAAGTCGGCGCAGAATATCCTCAATGGTATCGCCAACAGCCTGCTCGTGCCATGGGAGCGTGTGCTCTTCGCCATCGGCATACGCATGGTGGGCGAGACCACAGCGAAGAAACTGGCACGCCGCTTCACATCTTTGGAGCAACTGCAAGTTGCCGACAGAGAGCAACTGATAGCGGTGGAGGATGTGGGCGAACAGATTGCAGATAATATCATCGCTTACTTTGCTGACGAGCGCAACAGAGAGATTATCCGCCGCTTGCAGGACGCAGGCTTGCAGATGCAAGGAGAAGCACCGGAGGTAGTTTCTCAAACATTGGCAGGGCAAAGTATCGTTATCTCAGGTACTTTTACACAGCATAGCCGCGACGAGTACAAGGCGATGATAGAGGCACACGGAGGAAAGAATGTGGGCTCCGTCAGCAAGAAGACCTCGTTTATCCTTGCGGGCGAAAACATGGGACCCGAGAAACTGAAAAAGGCGGAAGCATTAGGCATTCGCCTCATGACCGAAGAAGAATTTTTAGAAATAACCACTGACCACTAACCTATGTCCATCAAAGAAAAGATATACTCTTTTATCGCTCGCAGGCAGCCTCAGCGGGAAGCCAAGTGGCCGCACTGGGAGAGCGTGAAGCATGTGCTGGTGTTGTATGAAAGCGACTTTGTGGAGAAGAATCCTGCCATTCGCACGATTCGCACCGAGTTACAAAAACATCATATCGATGCCGTCTTTTGGGGTTATGTGCCGAAGAAAGAGGTGCAGTCGGCAGTGTTACCACAAAGCCGTATCGTGGGGATGAAGGATTTTACTATTCTTGGTTTCCCGTGCAAGGAATTGGTACAGGATTTGCAGCAACAAGAATATGACATAGTGATAGACCTCAACCAAAGCAATGCCCTGCCCTTGCGCTACCTATGCCTGCTGGCGGATGCCGGCTTCAAAAGCGGCATGGCGTTTGAAGATGGCATACCCTCACCGCGCGACCTGCTAATCAACACGCAGCCGCAGGAGACACCCGAGTTCCTTTTCCAACAGATACTTCACTATTTAATCAATATACAAAGCAATGACTAACCCCTCTCAACATTCAACGCTCAACGCTCAACCTTTGCTACCCTCTTTGTGTGGTTTAGGTACCGCCCTTATCACGCCTTTCCTACCCGATAAAACGGTAGATTTCAAAGCCCTTGGCACCCTGATAGAGCACCAGATTGCAGCGGGAGTGGATTATATTGTGGTCTTCGGCACTACCTCCGAGATGGTTACGCTCAACGAGTTGGAGCGTATCACCGTGCGCGATTTTATTGTTCGCCGTGTGGCGGGGCGCGTGCCGTTGGTGCTCGGCATTGGCGGTAACTGCACAGAGCATGTCATCTGCGAGATAAAGCAGCAGGCACCCATCCTCACGCAACATTTCCGCGCCATCCTCTCCGTCTGCCCTTACTACAACAAACCCAACCAGCAGGGCATGTTCCAACATTTCTGCGCCATCGCAGAAGCCTCGCCGCTGCCTATCATCTTATATAATGTGCCCGGGCGCACGGGCGTGAACCTGCTGCCGGAGACGGTGGCAAGGCTCTACAAAGCCATGCCGGAGAAGATAGTAGGCATCAAGGAGGCAAGCGGGAAACTTGACCAGATAAAAAGCCTGCTGGAGATTATGCCCGAAGAGTTTATGGTGATTTCGGGCGATGATAAGTACGCTTGCGAACTGATGGAGGCGGGTGCCAAAGGACTTATCTCCGTGGCAAGCAACGCCTTCCCCGAGGACTTCCGCACCATCGTATATGAGAAAGACGCGGCATTGGCTGCGCGATACAAGCAACTGGTTCACCTATTGTTTGCCGAAGGTAGCCCCGCAGGCATTAAATGTGTCCTGTCGGAGCAGGGTTTAGTCAGCAACATCCTCCGCCTCCCCTTAGTCCCCTGCACCCCCCTCCTCCAACAGGAAATCCATGAAGAACTGCTGGCAATTGGCATTTAGTATTTTTCACAATAATACTCAAAGTCGAATGAATAAAAAAGAGTTAGGCCTATGGGCTTAACTCTTTTCTTTGATGATGCCGGCTTGGTAGGCGGCGAGGAGGTGTTGGAGGTTAGTTATCTGCTGTTGGAGTTCTTTTCCGCGGTCGGTGTCGCGCACACGGATACGGTGGCGGCTGAAGTCCTCGAGCAGGGTGCGGTTGTGGATGTCGCTGCCGGATAGGATAGCCTGCTCGCGGCTCTCAAACGACTCATGCTCCACGAGTTGGATTCCGTGGCTGTTGTAGATAAGCGTGTAGCCCGCTATGCCCGTCTTCTCTTGGTAGGGCTTGCTGAATCCGCCGTCTATCACAAACCGCTTGCCCTCGGCGCGGATAGGGGTCTCGCCCTTGATGGTGCGCACGGGGATATGCCCATTGATGATACGCCCCGTCTCGGGGTCGAGCCCGAACTCGCGCAGTATCTGCTCGCATATATCGCGGCGGTTTGCCAGTTCGTAGTAGGCTCCTTTCTGCTCTTTCCACAGCGCTTCATCGTCAATGAAATAGCGTTCGAAAGTGGTCATCTTGTCTTTGTTGTAGAGCGGCGAGTGTGCTCCCTGCCAGAGGTAGAGCATATAGTCCAGCGCGTTGTCTTTCTCGGAGCCCGTACCGTAGTAGGCGGTGCGCACCACTTCGTCTATGCGCTCCATCAGCGCCCGTCCGCGCACCTGTTCGCCGCAGACATCCACCGTGGTGAACGACCCGTCGGCGTTCAGTGGGATGGCGGCATGGTAGAGCAGGAAGCCGTTGCGGACAAGGAAAAGCGAGCCATGCTGGTAGAGTCGCTTCAGGTCGCGCTGCATCTTCTCCGACTTGCGGAACGAGCGCGCCAGTTGCACCATCAGTTCCTCCTCCTCCGCGGAGAGCGCGTAGGGGTGCTTCGCATTGATGGTAGGCAGGTTGCGGTCGGTGAGCGGGTAGGTGGCACCCTGTATGCGGATGGTGCCCGCGGCGAGGTCAATCTTATCCAGCAGCAAACGGTCGTCCATCTCCCACTCGGGATGGCGGAGGATGGTCTGTCCCTCCAACTTAAACTGTATGATAGCCATCGCCTTGTGCATCTTCGCCATGAGTTGTGCGGAGCGCGTCAGGCGCGGGTTGTTCTCGAAGTCTTTCGTCTGGAAGACGGTGCAAGGGTCGTTGCCGTAGGTCTCCATAGCGAAGTTCGCCAGCGGCAGGAGGTTGATACCGTAGCCTTCCTCCAGTGTCTCGATGTTCGCGTAACGGATAGACACGCGGAGCACGGTGGCGATGAGGGCGAGGTTGCCCGCCATAGCGCCCATCCACTCGATGTCGTGGTTGCCCCACTGGATGTCGTAGTCGCGCACCCACGAGAGTGTGTCCATAATTTGGCTCGCTCCCGGTCCGCGGTCGAAGATGTCGCCCACGATATGCAGCGTGTCGATGGTCAGGCTGTGGATGAGATAGGAGATGGCGATTATGAGTTGCTCGGCGCAGCCCACCTCCACAATGGCGTCGATGATAGCGTTGTAGTAGGCGGTGCGGTCGTGCTCTATGCTCGACTCGTGAAGCAACTCGTCGATGACGTAGGCGTAGTCCTGCGGCAGCAGTTTGCGCACTTTCGAGCGGCTGTATTTGATGGTAACCGCTCGCGCTACGAGCACCACTTGGTGCAACCGCCTGCGATACCACTCGTCCATCGTGAACGTGCCCATGCCTTCGTCCAACTCTCTCCCTTGTAGGGAGGGTAGGGGAGCGTCCTCCTCCAAACTCCGGCGTACCAGTTCAATACGCTCCTCGGGGTAGTAGGTGAGGGCGCAGAGGGCGCGTTTCTCCGTCTCCGAGAGGGTAAGCCCGTAGATGTCGTCCACCTTGCGGCGGATAACGCCCGAAGCGTTCTTGATGATATGCACAAACGCACCGCTCTCGCCGTGCAGGTCGCTCACGATATGCTCCGTGCCTTTGGGCAGCGAGATGATGGCTTTCAGGTTGATTAGTTCGGTTACAACCGCCTTGCGCGTGGGAAACTTCTCGCTCAGCAGGCGCAGGTAACGCTCATCGTTTTTCAGTTCTTCCAAACTCATAATGCAACAATTTTCCGCAAAGGTACACTTTTTTTACGATACATGCAAGAAAAAGACAGAATTTCCGTAAAAGAGCCACAAAAAACAGCATCCGCCTATCATCTCCCGATGACAGGCGAACGCCTAACAAACAATCAAACAATTATATCTATTTCTATCTCGTTCTTTTATCTCACCACAAAACGCATCGTCTCTCCTTCTGCTACTACTATATACATGCCTTGCGGTAGGTTCATAGTGCTCATCTCCGTAGCGTTGCCATCGCCTATCGAAACGCCGCTCACGGTGTACAAATGCAGCAATTTGCCTTCGGGGTTGAGTATTGCCGAGCCGTTGAAGGAGATAGTGGTGGCAGTAGCGTCTTTGACAGCTGTTTCCGGTTCATCTTCCTCTTCCTCCGAGTATAGATTGATATAGAAGAGGTTATAAGAGCCTTTCTTGGTCAGTTCATGGCTGCCGGTGGCGATATCGTACATAATCACGCTGTTTGCAGCGGTTACTACCACGCCGTCCACTTTGATATTTGCGCTCGTTTCTGTAGATGCAAAGCCGAGGTAGAGCGTCATATCTTTCGTTGTCGTGAACTTGACAGACGTAGAGGATTCTATTTTCAAACACTCTGTATAAGTAGTGCCGTTTGGAGCTGTAAACGACCCCTTGGAATTGCTATAATTTCCTGAAATGGTATAGAAACTATTGCTTGGCGTGAGACCCGTGAAATGGCACTCATACTCGCCCGTGGAAGTCCCGGGTATAACGGGGTCTGTCGGGTCTGTGGGATCAGTGGGGTCAGTCGGTTCTGTGGGCTCCGTCGGGTCGGTCGGCTCATCGCCGCCACCGGTGCCGCTGCCGGTTTCTTCGCCGCCAACAATACCTATCAGTGTGGTGGTGTAGTTATCTATCTTATTCCGCAGCGCGTCAATCACTTCGTAGTTGGTGTCCTCCGTAGCATCGTTGAACGTATATTGGAAGTCGCCGTGCTCGCAGCGTCCTGCCCCTTTGTCGCCCGTTACGATGGCGGGCACTTGGTTGGGGTCGTCGGGCGTGAGGGAGGGCATGAGCGAAGAGTTGGTGTCGAAGTTACTATACGTGTTCCCGCCGAGCAAAGATTTCACACTCGAGGGCACTTGCTCGCTGCGGCTACTCACCACGTAGGCATCAAAATGCTGATTATTCGTGCTGCTGTAGGGGATGAACTTACACGAACCTGTCATGACATTGTTGTATGCCTTGATGCTGCCTCCTGCCTCGCCGGAGAATGTCCCTTTCGTCTGGTCGCTGCTGCCTACGCCGCAGTTCACATCCGAGCCTTGCTTCGAGGTCAGCATCGGGTACTTGCAGTTGCGGAAGTAGTTACACTCCACGAATACATCGGAGCCCGTAGTGGACCCTACACCGTATTTGGCTACGCCATCGAAATAATTGTTGTAGATATGTACGCTCATCGTGCGGATACGCGGATGGCGCGAGTCGGAGTGGTCGAACCAGTTGTGGTGGTAGGTAATATAGTTCGGTCCGCTCTCGCTCGTCATACCGCACATCGTGGACTTGCCTGTGTCCCAGAAATGGCAGTATGAGATAGTAACATGTTTCGAATCACTTTTCACATCTATCGCTCCGTCGCCTTTCTTTTGGTCGCCGCCTTTATTCGGACCGTAGAACACATCAATGTGGTGAATCCAGATATGGTCGTTGTCGGTATCCAGCGAGATACCATCGTCCAACCCCGTCATCACGCCGAGGTTGCGCAACTCTACCGAAGCGGAGTTGCGAACCAAGAAACCGAAGCCTTTGATGGTCGCATCTTTGCCCACACCCTCAATAGTGATGTTCAACTCCGAGTCGGCGGCTTTACCTTTTATCTGCAAACCTTCCGAGGAACTGCTCAGTGCATCCATGTCTCTTGCTTGAATCGTGCCGATGATGCGGAAGACGATAGGCGTCTTGTCCTGCCCTTTTTGATAGGCGTTGATGATGGCTTGCATACCCGTGCAGGTCGTCTTGGTGCCGTTAGAACCCGTAACAACATCTGTCGAAATAGTCTTCGCGGTGTTCTTCGTTACGTAGAACACTTTCGCGCCGGCTTTCAGCGTACCGTCGTTGTTGTACGCGCCCACGCCCTTTGAATAGTTGAAGTGTGCAAACCCGTTGCGGTCGTGGGCTGCTACGGTCAGCGTGCCGGTTTCTGTGGCTTCCGTTGTAACCTCATTACCGCTGTTGTCCACGGGCACAATCTTCAATTGGTAGTTGCCCGCCTTCAGTCCGAGGGCATCTACGCGCATATACGAACCGTAGTTACGCAGCAGCATAGCGTCCAACTGCGTATAGGTGCCACCCGCAGGGCGGACATACGCATGGTAGTTAGTGTATGACCCCGGTGCCCATTCCGCATAAGCGGTCTCCAGCCATCCGGCAGACTTAGTGATTTCTACGGCAGCCTGTGAGCTTACCGTGAGGGCTGCAAAAGCAGCAAGAAAGAGTGTACGAATCTTCATGATGTAGAGTTTTTAAGACATGGCAAAGGTACATTTCTTTTTTTATATAGGCAAATAAAAGACTTATTTTCTACAAAAATCGCCAAAACCTTGCATATCTCGCCAAAAAACAGTACTTTTGCAACCGTTTTTTACCCAACACAAATCGTAATTCGTAAATTCGTAAATCGTAAATCGTAAATATCATGTTGTCTTCTTCCACTCTCGCTATTCAGACGCCGTACCAACGGCAAGACGCATGGGGAGCCCTCTCCATGCCTGTGTATCATAGTGTCGCCTTTGAGTTCGACGATGCTGCCACCATGAGCGACGTCTTCTGCGGGCGGGTCATCGCCCCCGACTACTCGCGCGTGATTAACCCGACCGTTACCTGCCTTGAAGACAAGGTGAAAGCCCTAACGGGTGCCGCCAACGTCATTGCCCTCAACTCGGGCATGGCGGCGATTTCCGCTACGCTCTTTGCCCTCGCAGGGCAGGGGAAGAACATCGTGTGCTCGCGGCACCTCTTCGGCAACACCTACCAACTCATCGCCGACATGCTGCCCCGCTTCGGCGTGGAGGCACATATCTGCGACCTGACCAAGCCCGAGGATGTGGAGCAGGCGGTGGATGAGCAGACGGCTTGTCTATTCGTGGAAATCATCACTAACCCCCAGTTGGAGGTCGCTGACCTGCGGATGTTGGCAGAGGTATGCCACCGAAAGGGCACCTGCCTTGTAGCGGACACGACGATGATTCCCTTCACGCAGTTCTCCGCCCACGCGCTCGGCGTGGACATCGAGGTGGTATCGTCCACCAAGTACCTCTCCGGCGGGGCGACGTCGCTCGGCGGGCTGGTGATAGACTACGGAACGGTGGGGGACTTCGGCAAGCGCCTGAAGACGGACATGCTATATTGCCTCGGGGCGTACATGACGCCCCACGCGGCGTATATGCAGACGCTGGGGTTAGAGACGCTCGCCGTGCGCTACCAACGGCAGGCGGCATCGGCACTGACCGTAGCGCAACGACTACACGACGAGGCGGAGGGCGTGAAGGTGAACTACATTGGACTTGCTGACAACCCCTACCACGACCTAGCCGCGGCGCTGTTCGGGCAGACGGCGGGGGCGATGATGACCCTTGAACTGGAGAGCCAAGAGGCATGCTTCCGCTTCATCAACCGGCTGCAACTCATCAAACGTGCAACCAACCTCTTTGACAACCGCTCGCTCGCCATCCACCCCGCCAGCACCATCTTCGGACCTTTCACGCCCGAACGCAGGCGCGAGATGGACGTGCGCGATACCGTGATTCGCCTCTCCATCGGACTCGAAGACCCCGCCGACCTCCTCGCCGACATCCTCCAAGCGGCAAAAAGATAGTTCCCCCTAAAATCCCTAGAAAATATAGAATCCCTAGAAAATCTAGAAAAACTAGAAAAAAAAATCCCCCCTATGCCCTCCACCTTTGAAACCCTCATAGACCGCCGCGGTAGTGGTGCGCTGAAGACCGACGCCCTTCGGGAACGATTTCCGATGTATCGGAACGAAGACGGCAGGGACGACCTGCTGCCGATGTGGGTCGCCGACATGGACTTCGCGACGCCCGACTTCATCCTCGACGCCATCCGCCAACGGCTGGAACACCCCATCTTGGGGTACACCATTGAGCCAGAGGACTATCGCCCCGCTATCATCGACTGGGTTCAATCGCACCATGGATGGGAGATTCAGCCCGAGTGGATTTCGTATATCCCGGGCGTGGTCAAAGGTATCGGCACCGCCCTTAACCTCTTCACCAAGCCCGGCGACAGCGTGGCAATCATGGAGCCCGTCTATCATATCTTCCGGCAGGTGATAGAAGGCAACGGGAGAAAAGTGGTAGGAGGAAAAGAAGGCTCGCCTGCCGTCTTTCTCCTCTCCAACCCGCACAATCCGATTGGGATATGTTGGTCGCGGGAGTGGTTGCAGGCGTTGGCGCACTACTGCTACGAGCACCATATCCTCGTCATCAGCGACGAAATACACGCCGACCTCGCCCTCTTCGGGCATAAACATATCCCCTTTGCCAGCGTCTCGGAAGAGGCGGCGATGAACAGCATCACCTTCATGGCACCCACCAAGACCTTCAACATGGCAGGTATCATCAGCGCGTACAGCATTATCCCCAACCCCGACATCCGCGAACGCTACTACTCTTGGCTTGACACCAACGAACTGAGCGAACCGAACATCTTTGCCCCTATCGCCACCATCGCCGCCTATCGCAATGGCGAACCATGGCGGCAGGAACTGATAGCCTATATCGAGCAGAACATCCTCTTCGCCGAGCAGTATTTGGCTCAACACCTGCCACAGGTGAAGGTCGTTCGCCCCGAGGCGTCGTTCCTTGTGTGGCTCGACTGCCGAGCATTAGGGCTGTCGCATGACGCACTGATAGACCTCTTCGTCAACCGCGCCCGACTCGCCCTCAACGACGGCGAGATGTTCGGACACGGCGGCGAAGGCTTCATGCGCATGAACGTTGGCTGCCCGCGGGCTGTATTGCAGCAAGCTTTAGAGCGACTGCGAGATGCCTGCCAATAAAAAAAAGACCCATAAAACAAAACGCCATCCCGAAATCTCAGGATGGCGTTTTTCTATCAATCTGATAATCTATTCCTACTCAAATGCACCCATCTGGAGCATCGAGACCTCCTTGGGCGTGAGGAAACGGTACTTGCCGCGAGCAACGTTCTTCTTGGTGAGACCGGCGAACGACACGCGGTCAAGTTGCATCACCTTATAGCCCACTTTCTCGAAGATACGGCGCACCACGCGGTTCTGCCCGGAGTGAATCTCCAAGCCGATATGGCGGCGATCCTCTTTCGGGAACTCCAAGGCATCGGGCACGATCTTCTCATCGTCCAGCAAGATACCTTCGCGTACAGTGGCTTCGTCCGTCTCGTCTAAATCGCGGTCGAGCGTTACGGCGTAAATCTTCTTCTTGCCGAACTTCGGATGCGTCAGTTTGGCAGCCAAGTCGCCATCGTTGGTCAGCAGGAGCACGCCCGTGGTGTTGCGATCAAGTCTGCCTACGGGGTAGATACGTTCGGAGCAGGCGTTGCGCACGATGTCAATCACCGTGTTGCGCTCTTGAGGGTCATCGGTGGTCGTTACGGTGTTCTTCGGCTTGTTGAGCAGGATATACACCTTGCGCTCGCGGCGCACAGGCTGGTCGTGGAACTGCACTTTATCGGTCGGCAGCACCTTTGCGCCCAGCGAATCAACCACCACGCCGTTCACCGAGATTACGCCTGCCTGTATGAAGTCGTCTGCCTCACGGCGCGAGCAGATGCCCGCATTGGCGAGGTACTTGTTCAAACGAATAGGCTTCGTGGGGTCTTCGTATTGCTTCTGATAGGTCTGGCGTTTGCGCTGGCTATAAACGCCGGCATTACGCTGCGGACGCGGACGGAAGGCACGTTGCTGTCCCTCGCCGTTACCATTGTTATAACCGTTGTTTCTGTTGTTTTCGTAGTTCTCGTTGCTACCGTTGTAGCCGCGATTGTTGTAGCGCGGACGTTGCTGATAGTCGGATTGGTTCCCGTTGTTGAACCTCGGGCGGGGTTGATACTCGCCCCCCTCGGCATTGTAGCGCGGGCGCGGCGTTACGCGCTCGGCGCGTTGCTGTCCGTCAGCAGGACGGCTGAAACGCTGACGAGGGCGACCTCCTTCGCGGCGGTTGTTGAATCCGTCAGGAGTACCCGAGTAGCCGTTGTTCTCACGGCGGGCATTGTAGCCCCCTTCACGATGGGAATTGTCTGCATTGAAACGCGGGCGACGTGCGCCTTCTGCATTGAAATCTTGATGATCGTTGTACATAATCTTTTTGTCCTTTCTCTTTTGATTTAGGTTACGAGTAACCCTCGCGGGCTACGGGTACGCTCACGCGCACGGGAATAAAATAATTAAGAATTATGAATTAAGAATTAAGAGCGGCTTACGCCAACGGGATAACCACTGCCTCTTAATTCATAATTCTTAATTCTTAATTCTCAACATTCACTTACGCTTCTGCTGCCTGCTCGATAGCCAGTTTGCCACGATAGTAGCCGCAAGAGGGGCATACGGTGTGGTAGATGTAGTGTGCACCACAGTTCGGGCAAATAGCCAATGCAGGTACAATCAGTTTGTCATGCGTACGACGTTTCGCTTGTCTGGTGTGCGATTGTCTTCTTTTAGGATGTGCCATAGTTGTGTTATAATTTTACAGAATAATGTTATACGTTTTGACTTGCCGCCTTCAAGTTAGTAGCCACGCAGAATAGCCCTATTCCTTGTCCTTCGGTTCGTCTATATCTTCATCCTCCGGCATGGTACAAAGGTGGTCTTGGAGAAGAGCATCCATTTGCGGATTACAACCACCGGCTTGGTGACTATGCACCAGCGGAAGATTCACAATTACAAGTTCATACGCCAGCCACTCCAAGTCGAGCATCTCTGTGCCTTCGTCCATCTCCATATCGTCCTCGGCATCCACTGCCACGTCCATCGGGTCAAGACAACGGTCGCATGTAACTTGCACCACACCACAGACTTTGATACGAAGGTCAAAGTCCTGCTCTCGGAGAGCCAACTCCGCTTTTGCCTGCACATTTCCGCCGAGCACTTCACTTTTCTCTACACTTTGAAAGTACGCGCTATCTAACTCATAATCAAAGGAATAGTTACCTATTTCCAATTTAGAGAGCTCGATAATATGTGGCTTTTGTATAGGCATAACGCGAAATCGGCTGCAAAATTACTACTTTTTTTTGAAACTCACAAACTTTTCCGCAAAAAAAAACGCACGGATATTTGCATAGTTCGTTTTTTTTGTGTACCTTTGCGGGCGTTTTAAGCATTTTTTGGGCAAAAAATCGTAATTCGTAAATCGTAAATCATTCTAACACTTAATACATTATCATTTATGGAAAAACCTTATGTCTTAGGGCTTGATATGGGAGGTACGAACTCCGTATTGGGCATCGTGGATGCCAGGGGACATGTGCTGGCACGTACATCCATCAAAACACAAGCGTATGCAAAGATTGAAGATTATGTGAACGCTTTGTATGAAGAGGCGTTGAAAATCATTGAGCCCGTTGGCGGTATTGAGATGTTCCGCGGCATTGGTGCCGGCGCGCCGAATGCTAACTACTACTCGGGAAATATTGAGTATGCAGCCAACCTGCCATGGAAAGGTATCGTTCCTTTCGCTGAACTGATGACAGCAAAGTTCGGTATCCCCTGCCGTATTACCAACGATGCCAACGCGGCTGCGATGGGAGAGATGGCGTACGGTGCTGCACGCGGCATGAAGAACTTCATCATGATTACTCTCGGCACCGGCGTAGGCTCCGGTATTGTGATTGACGGAAAGTTGGTCTATGGACACGATGGTTTTGCCGGTGAGTTAGGGCATACCAAGATCGTTCGCGGCGAGAACGCACGTCTCTGCGGCTGCGGACACAAAGGCTGCTTGGAGGCGTATGCTTCGGCTACGGGCGTAGCACGCACCGCACGCGAAATAGTGATGAACACCAACGAGCCTACACTCCTGCGCAACTTAGAGCCCGAGAGTATCACCTCGAAGGATGTCTTCGACGCCGCTGAGCAAGGCGACGAGGTGGCTAAGCGTATCTTCGACGAGACGGGCAAGATGCTCGGACAGAAGTTCGCTGACTTCGTGGCATTCTCCGCACCTGAGGCGATTATCCTCTTCGGAGGCATGACCAAGTGCGGACACTATATCCTCGACCCCATCGTGAAGACGATGAACGAAGATGTGCTCCCCATCTGGCAAAACAAAGTGAAAGTGATGTTCTCTGACTTGAAAGAGGCAGACGCTGCCGTGCTCGGTGCTTCGGCATTGGCATGGGGGGAATAAGACCATGGTGAGACTGCTTTATCAATTCCCTATGTGGTGGCAGAAGATGTACAGAACCGCAACATGGCGCATACAGCCTGAGCGCAAAGCCGTCTATCTGACCTTCGACGACGGACCAATACCTGAGGTAACCCCTCGGGTATTGGACGTTTTACGCAAGTACCATGTCAAAGCCACCTTCTTCATGGTGGCGGACAACGTGCGCAAACACCCGGAGGTCTATCGGCAAGTGGTAGCAGAAGGGCACTCCGTCGGCAACCATACTTTCCATCATGTGAAAGGCATGCGTCTCCCCACCTCTGCTTACCTGCGCGAGGTGGATAAAGCAGCCGCCCTCTTGGGCAACACCCGCCTCTTTCGACCGCCTTATGGCAGGACATGGGTCTGGCAACGCAAAGCCCTGCTGCAACGCGGATACAAGATTTACCTGTGGGACGTGCTCACGCACGATTACCACAAGAAATACTCGCCCGAGCGCATGCTTTCTATCATCAAAACTCTCACCCGCAACGGCAGTATCATCAACTTTCACGACTCTTTGAAATCCAACGAGCGCATGCTCCAAGTCCTTCCTCAAGCCATCGAATGGCTCCAAGCCGAAGGCTACGACATACTGCCGATAACTCCAAAAGACGGTAAGTAACTTTTTAACGTATCATTCTCACTTGCTTTCCTTTCAACATATAATTACCGTATAATTAACCATTAATTTTTCTTTGCTGAATTATTAGGAATACATACACGTAGAAATGTCCTCAATGAAAATAATTAATGAATAATTACACGTTAATTATATGTTAAAATGTAAATTGGCAATTACACGTTAAATGTACTACATTACCTATCATACACGTCAATTAAACGTGAAATGTATCACACCTTGATTATATGTTAGAAGTTGATTTGCACCGATCTCCAATGCGGCTCATCGCATTCTCCCTGCTGTTGCTGTTTTTCTCTTCGTGTGCCAACCGAGGGATTGGACCGCAGGGAGGACCCAAAGACACTATCCCCCCGCGGATGGTGAAAGAGCAACCGCTGAACCAGTCCGTCAACTTCCACGGAAAGAAGATAGAAATCACCTTCAACGAGTATCTGCAACTCGATAACATCCAGCAGAATCTGCTTGTCTCTCCGCCGCAGCAAGTGTCTCCTATCGTGAAAGCCGTCGGCAAGAAAGTAACCGTGGAGATGCAGGAAGACCTCATCGACTCCACTACCTACACCCTTGACTTCGGCAACGCTATCTGCGACTATACAGAGAAGAACCCCTTGCGCGGCTATGTGTTTGCCTTTTCCACAGGCGACCGCATTGACTCTATGGAGGTCTATGGGCGTGTTGCCAATGCCGAGGACCTCAACCCCGTCTCGGGACTGATGGTCGGACTGCAAGCCAACCTCCATGATAGCGCTTTCTCCACCCTGCCTTTCACCCGCGTAGCGCGCTCCGACTCCTTGGGCGAGTTCGGTATTCAGAACCTGCGCAACGGCGTTTACCGTCTTTATGCCCTCCAAGACCAGAGCCGAGACTTCCTATACCAGCCCGGCGAGGGACTGGCGTTCGCCGACTCACTCGTCATACCCGAATACGAGACAGAAATCGTCTTCGACACAATATGGAAAGAACTCGCCGATACCATCGATTCCCTCGCGTCGGTGCCACAAATCGACACCATCCTGACTATCCAAAACACCTATGTAGGCCCCGCGGACTTGCTGCTCTGGTTCTTCAAGGAAGACAAGCAACGCCACTATTTCCAGCGTGTGTACCGCGATGAGCCGCATATCATCAAGTTGCAGTTCTCCGCGCCGCAAGACAGCCTCCCCGCTCTGCGCGCCTTGCCGCCCTCTGCCATGGACTCCACGCGCGCCGACAGCCTGTGGACGGACCCGTGGGCATACACCCTCCTCCAAGCCAACCCCACGCGCGACACCCTCGTCTATTGGCTCACCGACTCCATCGCCATCCGCCAAGACACCATCTATCTGGAGATGACTTACCTCAAGTCCGACTCCCTATATAACCTCGTGCCGCAGATCGATACCGTCTCCGCCATCTACCGTGCACCGCGCATGACCCAGAAAGCCAAAGAGGCGCAGGAGAAGAAAGCCCGCGAGCGCAAACTCGATCTCAAGAGCAATGCGAAAGACAAGTTCGAAGTGTACGACACGCTATGCGTCGTCTCTGCTTTCCCAATCGACTCTATCTACACCGACAGCATTCGCCTCTACGAGAAGCAAGACACCCTGCTCATAGACAAGCCCTTCACGCTCTGCCAAAAGGATGTGATGAGTTTCCAAATCATCGCCCCCTTGCAGCAAGGTAAGCAGTATGAGTTGCACCTCGACTCTGCTGCTGTGCGCGACATCTATGGCGTGGCGAGCGACAAGAAGAAGTTCACGCTCAAACTGAAGACCGCCGAAGACTACTCCACTTTGCTCATCCGCCTGCCGGACTACGACCCGCGTATCCGCTTGCAGTTGCTCAGCGAGAAAGACCAGCCTGTGCGCGAGTTGCCTGCCCGCGAGGAGGGGACGAAGTTCGAGTACCTCGCTCCCAAGACCTATTACCTGCGCCTCTATTTCGACTTGAACGGCGACGGCAGGTGGACGACGGGCGACTGGGCGACTAAGCGACAACCCGAGCCGGTCTATTATTTCCCTGCTAAACTCAGCCTGCGCGCCAACTGGGACTTCGAGGAGCGTTTCGACTACCTCGCCCGTCCCCAACTGGAAGCCAAGCCCCGCGAACTCCGCAAAGACGCCACTGCTACGAAGAAATAACCTTCAGCCTAATCTGTAATCAAAATGGGGTGGTATCTTTTTATATTATTTCCAGCGGTGGTCGCCATCATATGGGCAGTGGTAGTGAAAGTGCGTGCGAGAGCGTGGCGCGACGTGGTGGATATGCTTATCTGCGCCGTGGCGACGCTGGTCAACGCATTTTTTGTTTGCTACGCTTTCTCACCGAGCAGCCTGCCGCCCTGCGGACTGGTGATTAGGCAACTGCTCTCGGCGGTTATCCTGCCGGTTGCCTATATCTTTTTTGCCCGCCAACTCTCTATGGGCAAGTGGGACACCGTCATCACCACGCTCCTGTGGTCGTCGCTGCTGCTTTTCATCCTCCCGGGAGGGGTCATCTTCTTGGACGAAACGCCCTTGAACACCGGCGTGGTCTGCCGCTGGGTGTACTATTGCGCCTACCATGGGCGTATCCTCTTCCGCTGCGAGACGGCGGATATCGTGCTGTGTTTGCAGACTTGGCTCGTGGTAATCAGTTATATTGACATCGCGCGAATCCTGCGCAAGTACGGCATGCGTGCCTCGGGGAAGTTGCGCTATTTCATGGTGTGGTGTACCGCAATGATGTTGTTCATCTTTTCCTGCGCACTGAGCGATATCCTCTATGCAGGCGGTCGCGAGTGGTTGTTCTTCGTGCTCTATTCCCTGCTCCTCACCTCTATCTACGGCTTGCTGGCACTGAATTTCGACCTGCGCCCCTACCTGCAACAGATGGTGGCGGAGGAAGAAAATGTGAAGGAATACACGGTGCAAATAGGGCAGCCCGTGGATGCCGAAAAGATGATTATCCAGACCCAATGCTTGGCGGAGCAGGTGCGCGTGCTGATGGAGCAGGAGCAGGTATGGCTCCACCCCGGCTACAGTTCCAAAGACGCTATCGCCGCACTGGGCACCAACCGCACGTATTTCGCCCGCATGATGATGACGGAGTTCGGCTGCCGCTTCGGAGACTTGGTCTTGAAGCGTCGCATGGACGAGGCACGCCGCCTCTTGAGCACCACCGACATGACCATCACCGAGGTGGCAGATAAAAGCGGATTCGGCGACGCGGGCACTATGACCGCCCGCTTCAAGGAGATAGAGCATATCACGCCCGCTAAGTGGAGACAAAAAGCAAAACGGCAGTATTAGATTCTGATAATCAGCGTTTTGTAATAAAAACATGGAAATCGTCAATTGACGTTTTCCATGTTTTTTTTGATGATTCCCATGTTTTTTTTGATGATTTCTGTGCGATATTTACCAAAAAAAGTAGTATCTTTGCAGACTTTTTGAGAAAATTAGACCGTCTTGCGACTGTCAGACCGCTGTCCGACTGATTTACTGGGGACGCGGGCGGCTCGCCCGCGGGCCCGTCGGGCCCGAACAGCGGGTGTGGGCCATGTGATATCCTCCACGGCTTGCGCCTTGCCCGGGGGCGAGACGCCCGCGTCCCCAGTAAATCAGTCGTTCAGCGCAGCGGTCGGACAATGAAATGGTCCCGATAAATCGGGATGCAAGCATCTGACAGCGAAGCGGTCAGAAACATCTGTTAATCCCATGAGAATCCCTCGTATTCCTCTTTTAGTCCGTGTGCTGATTGCCATTGCCTTGGGTATCGCTTTCGGCTTGTTCATGCCCGCTTGGGGTGTGCGTATCTTCACCACCTTCAACGCTCTGTTCGACCAACTGCTGCGGTTCCTTATCCCGCTGATTATTTTGGGCTTGGTAACACCCGCCATCGCCGATTTGGGCAAGGGCGCATCGCGTCTGCTCCTGCTCACGGTGGGCATTGCTTACGTGGCGACTGTCCTCTCGGGTTTGTTCGGATACGGCTGCAGCATGCTTATCTTCCCGCATATCATCCACGCTTGCGAAGGCGAGACAACGGCTGCGGGCGCGGTGCCCGCTTTCCCGCCCTATTTCGAGGTGAGCATTCCGCCGCTCTTCGATGTGATGACGGCGCTTGCCACGGCGTTTCTGCTCGGCTTGGGCATTGCCTTCCTTGCGGGCAAAGAGTCGGGCACGGAGGCGGAAGGCGGGCTGAAACGTGCCGCCCGCGAGTTCCAGAGTATCGTGGTGCTGGCTATCCAAAAAGTCATCATCCCCTTGCTGCCGCTCTATATCTTCGGTGTCTTCATGAGCATGACCGCTTCGGGCGAGGCGGGCACTATCTTGGTGAACTTTGCCGAGGTGATAGCCGTCCTCATCGGGCTCACGCTGGTCATCCTGCTCTTGCAGTATCTGGTTGCGGGCGCGGTGGTCAAGCGTAATCCGTTCAAACTGCTCTGGACGATGTCCCCCGCCTATTTCACGGCGTTGGGCTGTTGCAGTTCGGCGGCGACCATCCCCGTAACGCTCAGGCAGACGCTCCAGAACGGTGTGAACGCCGATGTGGCGGGCTTTGTGGTGCCCCTCTGCGCCACCATCCACATGAGCGGCTCTATCGCGAAAATCACGGGTACCGCCATCGCCATCATGCTTATGCAGGGCGTACCCTTTGACGCATGGCAGATAGTCGGCTTCGTCCTCATGCTCGCCATCACCATGGTGGCAGCCCCGGGCGTGCCGGGCGGCTGCGTGATGGCGTCGCTGGGCTTGCTCGGCAGCATGCTGGGCTTCACGGGCGAGCAACAGGCACTCATGATAGCCATCTACATCGCCATCGACTCCTTCGGCACCGCCTGCAACGTAACGGGCGACGGCGCTATCGCCTTAATTATTGACAAAATACAATCCACTAATAAACTAAAACAATTATGAAAAAACTATGTTTCATTGCGGCTACCGTAGTAGCCATGGTGCTGGGAATGACTGGCTGTTTCACAACGGAAGTATCTGATGTAAACATCTATTGCCGAGTGAGTTCCAATGCGTCCTCCAGCACTACCAAGCCTGTAACGCCGGGACTCGACGACAGTGAGTTGAAAAGCATTTTCAAAAAACACATGCTGACTTTGGGTGAGCCTTTTGGTGATGATGGTATCATTATCCGCCGCCAAAACAACGAGAAGAATGTGAAGCAAGCCATCCTCGAAGCGGCGCAGGAAGCCGATGCCGAGGTGAAAGAGAAGTACGGCAACCCCGTTACCGTAAAGGAGAACTACAAAAGCCTCAAAATGTCGGTCTATTACGACTTCGCCGATAACCCCGAAGTAAAAGTGGTAACCTATATCTACAAAGAAGAAACAGAATAACCGCTTAATTGCGACCGCAGACGCTAAAAGACCTTCTATCGACTGCAAGACCGCGCTTTGCACTGTAAGACTGATATACAATTAAATACTGAATAAGTCGGACAGTGCACTGTCGTTCAGCGATAGCGGTCGGATAGTGCAACGGTCGTTCAGCGATAGCGGTCGTAAACCAAAATCAACCATGAACATCCACGAAGAATCCCAACGCTGCTTGTTGTGCGAGAACGCCCCTTGCAGTCAAGCGTGTGCCCACGGCGACCCTGCGCGGGCAGTGCGCGCCATCCGTTTTGATAACCTCCACGCGGCAGGGCAGTGGTTGCTGCCATGCACCGACCGCGACCTCCAAGCCGCTGAGCAGGCGTGTATCCACTACGACCGCTCCATCCGCCTGCGCGAACTCCGCGATGCCTACAAGCAGGAATGTAAACAAAGGTTAGATAACCATCTCCCCCGCCCCGCTTCGTTTATCCCAGTTTATCCCGACTTGTCGGGAACCAGTCGGGACGGGGAGGAGAATAGGGGGCGGGGAGAAAATACCTTGTTAGCCTCCCTCCCCTCCCTCGCCATCGACTTCTGCGGTATCCCCTGCGAGAACCCCTTCTTCCTCGCCTCGTCCGCCATCTGCACCAACTACGAGATGGTCGCCCGCGCCTTCGACGCCGGCTGGGCAGGGGTCTTCTACAAGACAATCAGCCTCCAAGACATCCGCGAGGTCTCGCCCCGCTTCGACGCCATGCACACCAACGCCGCCAAGGGCGATTTCTACACCCTGCGCAACATGGAGCAACTCAGCGAGAACCCCGCCGAGGTGGACTTTGACATCCTCGCCCGACTCAAGCAGAACTACCCCTCGAAAGTCATCGTAGCGAGTATCATGGGGCAGACCGAGGAGGAGTGGATTACCCTCGCGAAGATGGCGGAGAAGGCGGGAGCCGATGCCGTGGAACTCAATTTCTCTTGCCCGCAGATGCGCCTCGCGGGGATGGGTAGCGACGTGGGGCAGAACCCCGAACTGGTTACGTTCTACACCGCCTACGTCAAGCGCAACGTCTCCATCCCCGTCATACCCAAGATGACGCCCAACATCACCCATATCACCGAACCCGCGATGGGAGCCTTCTTCGCCGGCGCAGACGCTATCTCGGCTATCAACACCATCAAGTCCGTAACCATGAGTCCCCGCGCGGAGGTCGCCGACCGCCGCACCGTCTCAGGTTTGTCTGGACGCGCCGTCAAGCCCATCGCCCTGCGCTTCATCGTCGAGATGGCGAAGAACCCCCTGATGAAGAACATCCAGTTCAGCGGTATCGGAGGCATAGAGACGTGGCGCGACGCGCTGGAATTCATACAGTTAGGCTGCCGCAACGTGCAGGTGTGCACCGCCGTTATGCAGTACGGCTACCGTATCATCGATGACCTTACCTTAGGCTTACAATTATATATGTCCGCCCGCGGGCTCACGCGCGTGGAGCAACTCGTTGGCGAGGAACTGCCCTCGTTCGTAACCCCCACAGACCTCGACCGCGAGACGATGGTCTTCCCCAAGATTGACCGCACGCGCTGTGTCGGCTGCGGGCGTTGTTTCATCTCTTGCGCCGATGGCGGACACCAAGCCATCACCTTCGATGCCGACCGCCGCCCCCATATCGTGGGTATCAAGTGCGTGGGCTGCCACCTCTGTCGCCTCGTCTGCCCCACGGGCGCCATCGGCGCGGCGCAACGCATGCCCAAGCACCAACTCCCCCGCACCTCCGACCCCACCTAATACCCACTGGGGACGCCTCACTGGGGACGCCCCGACAGTGTCGCGGGCGGATAGTTCGGAACGAACTAATATCAACTAATAGGGGATAATGAGCCGACGATAAGCCGACAATTACGGTAAAAAGACGGCAAAAGGACGGCAAAAAGACGGCAAAAGGAGCCGAGACGAAGCGGAGAATAACGCAAGTTCTTGCTATTATAAAACTAATTAAAAAACAAAACAATGAAAAAGATTCAGTTAGCACTTATGTGCGCAGTAGTGGCAGTGCTTTTTGCCTGCAAACCCAATGGTGTCAGTGTGAAGGACATGGACGCTACCAAGTTAGACAACACCACCCCCAAATGTTGGGCATATACCATCGTTTATTCCGATGGAAAGACCACAGAAGCCTATTTGTGGGGTACAGAGCAGGAAATCGTGCTCAAGTTGCAAACAGTCATCAAGAACGCGGAACACACCGTTGCCAACGAGCCCAAGGACATCACCTACCGGGCAGACGGCACCAAAGACGAACAATCCTGCATGGATAAGAATATGTAAGACCGCAGCAAGACCGTCTGACGACTGTCAGACCGCGCTTCGCGCTGAAAGACAAAAGATCGCTCACTTCGTTCGCTGTCAGACTGATATAGTCTCAAATGCTGAATCAGTCTTTCAGCGAAGCGGTCGTACAGTGAAACGGTCAGACAGCGAAGCGGTCGTTCAGCGAAAGCGGTCTAACAGCACAGCGGTCATAATAATCAATATGCACTCCCGTAATCTCACATACGATGTAGTCAAAGGTCTTGGTATTCTGTTGGTTATCTTTGCTCATTTCTCTAACCGTTGGCAGATAGAGAACATCTTTTTTTCTTTTCACATGCCGCTATTCATCTTGGTGGCAGGCTTGTTCGATAAGGGCGAAGCGCATATCAAGGACTTTGGCAAGCGCACGCGGCAGAACGCGTGGCGGTTGCTGGTACCCTATTTCGGCACACTCATCTATATGTGCCTAATCTCATGGATATGGGATGCCTATACAGGAGAAGAGACACTCAATCGCTTGCCGTTGGTGCGTCTTGTCATTAGCACGGGCGATTTCTATGCCACGCCCTACGGAGAGGCATGGTGCGGACCGCTGTGGTTCCTCTTCGCGCTCTTCATCACGCGCGAACTCTTCTTCTTGCTACGCTGCGGCATTCGGAACCCCTATGTCGTCTTGCTGGTATGCACCGCACTCTCTTTCACGGCGAGTGTGCTTTATCCTTTGCTGGCACCTATGGCATGGAATCCCCTGCCGGGAATAGGCATGCTTATCTTCTATGCCATCGGCTGGTTTGCCCACCAAAGACATATCCCCGCCATTGCTAAGGTGCTGAGTATCATCGCGTGGCTCGCTGTCATCTATTGGTATTTGTGGGGCGGTGCCGCTGCCCATTTAGACATGCGCACCTGCCATGCCAATGCGCTGGAGGTGCTCGGTGCTTGCGGCGGCTCGCTATTGCTCTACGGCTTCTGCCGCTATCTTCTTTCGGCGCTCGAGGAACTGCAGACATGGTGCGAACATCGTGGATGGAAGTTCGCCCCTGCCCCTTTCTGGACATGGTGTGGCAGAAACTCCATGCTCATCCTCTGCGTGCATAGTTTTGACTTGGTAACCAATAAGTTTGCATTTATCATGACTTGGGCAACGGCTCTCTCTCCGTGGTTGGCTACGCTGGACAGCGCATGGCTTGCACTGCTCCGTGCGGCTATCACCCTGCTGGTGGCGCTGCTCATAGACTTAGGCTTGCACTTGTTCTACCACCTGCGCGACCGCATCTTCCCCAACAACTTGGAGCACATGGCGCAAAGCATATAAAACTGCGTGTAGGGAAGCCTCTTCGAGGCTGTACACGAAGCGAAGCGGAGTTAAAAACACGAAGTTGCATACACGAAGCGAAGCGAAGTTTCCTACACGAAGTTATAACACGAAGTTAAAACACGAAGTTTGATATGAAAAACCGTTTATTCTTTTTATGCGTTGCCATGCTGGTGGCATGCGGCGTAACGATGGCTGACAACACTTGGTTTGAGGAGGGTCGTAACTTCTCTGCCTATTCTTTGGGTCAAGGCAAAGTGCATGTGAAGGTGCTGGTCTTTGCGAGAGGAGGTACGAATAACCACTGGGCAACGACGGGAAACGGCGGAAGCTTCGTCTATGCCTATTCCTCCGGAAATACAGTTTATGCGTTGCAGTACGAAGGCGATAATAATTACAACTGTGAGAACGACTACAAAGGTTGGGTGAAGTTTCAAGTGAAGAGCGGTACGGTGATTATTACCAATTCCTACGGAGGCAACAACAGCACCACATACACTCCGAGCAACGGTTGGGTAAATCTATACCTATCGCGTACAGGAGAGAGCAACACCCCTACTTATTTGGAGTTCGACTGGTATCCGCCCACAGTCTTGGATAACAGGTCCTTCGACTTGAAAGCGACCATCACCGATACACGAAAGTATGGGGATACATGGACGCACACGTGGTACTTAGGCTCTTTCTCCGGCCTCTCTTTACAAGCGCCTATGCTCTATCAACCCGTGTTCTATAGCGTTGGAGAAGATGGTCAGCCGGGGCACGGACAAGTGGCTATTCCGTATGTGGTGTACCAAGAGCCGAAGAGTTACACCACCTCCACCACCGGCAATACTACCTTCATCTGCAAAGAGCGGACAGGTCAACTGCTGGCAAAGACCACCGACACGGTGCAGTATGGTTTTTCTGCCAACTTCACTGTCGTGCGCGAAGACAAGACCACCACGGTAGTAACTTCCAGCAAGGTGGACATCCCTGCGTTCCACCGTATCTATGATTTTAAAGCAGAACATTATGTACCGGAAGGTATGGATAGTATGTGGTATATAAAAACCAAGACCACCCTCAGTTGGAAGGTGCGGACACCCTGGGCAACCGATATCATGCCTATGGATATGTTCCAGATTCAGCGCGCCTACCATCCCGACTTCTCCGATGCCGAGACCCTCGCACTCATCCCTTACGAGACAGGCAAGGGCACCTACCAGTGGGTGGACGACACAGAAGGGGCGATGAAAAACCTGAGAACGGATACTATTGACATGAATATCTACTATCGTGTAAACCGCGTCTCTACCACCAACTGGGGCTATGAAGGGCACGAGTGGGTGCGTACTACCGCCATCCGGAAAAACACCAGCTTAACGCATTTTGACTCCGATTATAGTAACTACCGCAAAGCAGACGATTTTCAAGAAACAAGGCGCGTGTTGTTTACATTAGAAACATTGACTGATCTAAACATGTCATACTGTTGGGATGAGAGAGCCTCCATACGCGTACGCCGACTGGCTATCTCTGCCGTGGATACTATCATCACGGAGAGAGTATTCCCCGGCTCTATGGTGCGGCCCTTGCCCCCAGACCCCAAACGAGGCAACCCTTATTTCAGTACCCTCTACCGGTTTGACTTCGAAGATGTAGCAGACATCCCTTGTTGCCACTATGAGTATGAGGTATATATAGACGACAGCCAAAGTCTGCTGAAGTTAGATGACTTGTACCACCGCTATCAAGAACCGCTGAAGTTAACCTCCTTAGACCTTTACTACACCGATGCGGCTTCTATTGCTACCTTCCGCGTGTCGGACGGAGTCTATCCCGACCGTATCTTCCTGCAATGGAACCCAACATCAGGCAGCGTAGACTCCTTCTATGTATATCGGAGCACAGACCAGAGGCAAGGAGGCGAGGAGATTGCCCGCATCGCAGGACAGCACTATTATATAGACACGGATGTCGTCCCGGGCACGGTTTACTACTATACCCTAATGGCGTCTTATCTTTGCGGCGGTACGCATCAGACGCAGTTTACCGAGCAAAAGAGAGGCAGTCTGTCGCCCTACGGATGCATCCGCGGGCGTATCACATACCCCAATGGCACCGGCAACGTCGGCGTAACAGTACGGGCTGAGGGTATAAGTGGAGATGTTGCTTCTATCACCCCCAACTACCTCTATGCCGACTCCACACGCGTAGTATATAATAGTACGCAAGACCCCGTTTCCCTGAGCGGCGATTTCTCTATCCAGATGATGGTCAAAGACTCCGACCTCACTATCGTTAGCGGTACCGGACACCCATTGCTATATAGCACCGATAGTACTTTCCGCCTCGAACTATCCGGCGAAACTATCCGCTTCACCATGGGCAACCAGACCAGACTACTCAGCCTACGTAACGAACACAGCCAAAACAACGATAACAACATTTTCTCCCTCACCCTCACCTACTGTGCCCACACCCAAACGGTAACCCTCTACCGCGATGAGCAACAGACCGCTACCGCCACTATCCCCCTGCACAACATCCATAGCCGCTTGCGCTTCTGCTGCCCCTACTCGCTCGCCCCCGTCTCTTCCTACGGCGTGGGCATTGATGAAGTGCGTATCTTCCACCGCGTGCTCTCACAAGACAACGTCCGCACATACTCGCGACATGCCTTGGCGGGAGACGAAAACGGACTGATACTCTACTACAAGTTCGACATGCTATCTTTATCTGATATCGCTATCCCCAATATAGCAAAGATGCAAGCCACGGACGGCAACGGAATGATGGCAGCGAACAACGCACTCATTTGGGACAAGGCAAAAAATGATGATGATTACCGATATATCCACCTCCCGGGAGACCTCATCACGCGCTTCGAGGCACTCACCGACGAGAGCGGCAACTATGTCTTAGCGGGCATACCCTTTGCCAACGGCATTACTTACAGCCTTACCCCCACAGCCCAACACGGCACCTTCCGCTATAACGGCACATCCTCTGCTTCAGCCACCATCACGATTGGCAACACGCGCCCGGAAGCAACCGCTGTGGACTTCATGAACACCGATGCCGTGCGCTTCAGCGGCAGGATACTCTACGAACGCTCCACCATACCGGTGAAGGGCGTGCATTTCTTGGTGAACGGCATACTCGCCACCGATGCCACAGGCAACCCCGTCGAGACCAACGAGAGCGGTAACTTCCAGTTTGAATTGCCCAAAGCACCGATACGGGTGCAGGCTGTGAAAGACGGACACTGCTTTGCCAACGATGGATACCTGATTCTCAACGGAGACACCCTCTTCCAACCTACCGACAACATCGATGCCATTCGCTTCTACGACCGAACGAAGGTACGCCTCATCGGGCGTATTGCCGGCGGTAACGACCAAGGACTACTCCCCTTAGGCTTCGGACTCAGCCGTAACAACCTCGGCGACCATATCTGCATGGTGCTGGAGTTAGAGGGCGACAACGCCGCGCAGATAGTCTTCGACCCCTTGGACAAGACCCTCAACCGCCTTGACACCACTATCGTCCATGCCATAGACACCACCCAACATACCGACATTTCCTTGCAGAGCAAGCGGATAATGATTTACCCCGACCCGGCTTCCGGAGAGTTCTTTGCCGACCTCTTCCCCGTGAAGTACAAAGTAACCCAACTGACCGCACAAGGCTATAGCACGCTCACCAACGAGAAGACCGCCATGCAGGTCATAGACCTCACCAACAAACTCGACAGCCAATACACCTATTATACTGACACCATTCAAGGAGGTGCGGTCTCCAGGCCGCACCAAGAGAACTATGACGAAACCATGGTGCGGTTAGGAGACCGCACCTCCTTGGCCTTCCACGACACCTTCCGACATATCTACCATAGCCCCATCACCGTAACGCCCGTACAGAGCCTTTACGGCATGGAGGTGGGCTATTTCGGCGTCGAGCGTATCGCTGTGCAACGATGGGACGGAGAGTCGGAATCCCAGTCGGTAGCACTTGCCAAAGAAGACGGCACCTATGAATACCTCTTCGGAAAACCCATCTTCACCGAAGGCAAATACACCTTCAATATCTACGCGCACGAGGACTATTACTATAATGGCGACCGCAACCTCGGCAAGCACGACCGCGTGATGCTCCACGAAGGCGAGGTGAAAATCTATAACGGCATGCACTCCAACACAGAAGTGCTGACCGGGACGCTCGATAAAGACGGTGTCTGCCGCAACATGGTCCTCCGCGCGGATTATCCCACCTACACGCGCGTGGACGAAGACGCTGCGCGAAACATACAGGTTACTGTAACCTACGAGCGTGAATCCCATACTACCGAGCCTTTGCGGGTGCTGGTATTCGCCGACCGACGAGAGGGAACAGAGGCAATATCCTCCACCACGGCAGACATCACACTCTACGATATCCTGCGCGACCCGCCCGGCTCCGGCAGTTTCGCTACACTCAGCGCAGGAGCATCATACTCCGCATCGAAAACATGGGCGTTATCCGTCAAAGCGGGTGTCACACTCGAGTTCGAAAAAGGAGTAAAATATGCCGGATTTGTGGGAGCGGTTACTGCCGTCCCGGGACTGCTATCAGCGCAAAACTATAACATAAACACAACCACACCATTCAGCATTCCGCTGGTGTATAATTATTCCATCAACAAAGATTATAGTTATTCCTATTCCACCACCGAGACCATACGAACGGGTAGTGATGCCTACCATGTAGGTGCAAAAGCGGACATATTCATGGGGGCAGTGGAGAATCTCTATATATCTACTTGCCACGGTATGGCTGTGCTGGACTCGCTGACCTATCTATCGATGGCTGCGCAGAAGGAGAACGGCACCATGCGGCATATCGCTACCGCACGAAATCTACAAGGTGAACTACGCCACCTCGTGGTAGCGCCTAAACTCACCTTAGACATGGTGCAGGATGCCACTTTCTGCTACACCCAAGAGCACATCCTCACCACCGTGATTCCCAAACTGGTAGCCCAACGCAATGCCTTGGTGCTTTGCGTGGACTCAGCGGCGGCAAGAGCAAAAGCCAATCAAGAGAAAAAGCGTATCTACTACACTACGATGAGCCCTGATAGTGCCGACTTCGCAATAACACGCGGGAAAGGGTACGACTTTGTTGACCCCGTAAATAATACCGATAATACACCCGAGGCGGATAAAGTAGCCGGTATCAACCGTGCCATCCTCGCTTGGACCAACCTGATAAAACAAAACGAGAAGGAGAAGGTCAATGCACAATATACCACCGACAAAAAAACATATTCCGTGGCAGGTGGCTCTACGCTTACCTATTCCGAAACGGTAACTTACGGCAGCAAATATAACGAAATACCCTTCAACTTGGGCGGTTCTGCCGGAGCAAGCAATCTGAGCAATCTATGGGGAAACGCCATCAACAAAACCATACAGACGCTTCTACAGGTAGGTGGAAAGGCTGATTCTATCACCATTGAGAGCGAAGCGCCGGGCAGCAAGTTCTCCTTCAGTTTGAAACCCATTGCCAATATAAGCACCCAACCAACTTACGCCGCCTCCGAACAGAAGTCGCGCACCTATGGTTATACGCTATCCCCAGACCGGTTCGGATATATGGATGTGCAAGTAATGCGCATGAAAGACACGATAAGCGATTTCTACCAAAACGCGGAGGATACCCTTGCGTTAACAGGAGAGAAAGCCAATGGTAAACTGCAAAGTTACAGCAGTTTCATCTTCCGCCAGTTGGCAGGTGCCAGCCGCTGCCCGTGGGAGGATGCCGACTCCACACTCTTCTACCAGCCCGGCACGCCGCTGAGCATTGCCACCGCGCGCTTGGAAAACCCGCAGATAACCATCGCCCAACGCGAGATAAGTAATGTGCCTGCCGACCAACGCGCCATCTTCCAAATCGCCCTCAACAACGAGCAGACCTACTACACGGGCATAGGTGCAGCCACCCTGCCCTTTGAACTGTCGGTTATGCCGGGTAGCAACCCCAACGGACTCAAGATAACCATAGACGGCCAACCCCTCACCTCGGATCCTTTATCCATCACTCTCCCGCACGGCACTACGATCCACAAGACCATAGAGGTGGAGCGCGGACAGGGTTACGACTTCGAGGACATCACGCTCCTCCTGCGCTCTACCTGCGATATCATGGAGTATGCCCTCGCCGCCTTCTCCGTCCATTTCGTACCTGCCGCCACCCCTGTCTCCATGCCTACCCCGCATGACCAATGGGTGCTTAACACGCAGTCCGCACGCGACTCCGCAGGCTACTACCTACCCGTCTCCATCGACGGCTTCGACATCCACTCCGACGGCTTCGACCATATCGAGTTGCAGTACAAGCCCCACACCGCCTCCGATGCTGATTGGGTGAACATCTGCTCCTACTACGTCTCCGACAGCCTCTACGAGCAGGCATCGGGCACCAAGCAGCGTATCGCGGGCAGCAAGATAGACAACATCCGTTTCTACGGCGGGCGCGACCCCATGGAGCAGGAGTACGACCTCCGTGCTATGGCGTTCGCACGCTACGGCAACGGCTTCGTTACTCGCGCCTCGGAGGTGCTCCACGGCGTGAAAGACACACGCCGACCCGAACTCTTCGGCACCCCAACGCCTGCCGACGGCATACTTTCCGTAGGCGATGTGCTCTCGCTGCGTTTCAGCGAACCCATTGCAGGAAACCTATTGGACGAGGATGTTAATTTCGAGGTGATTGGTACGGATGATGTTCTCTCACTCACCACCTCCCTCCATTTCACAGGCGAATTCTCTTGCTACGCCCGCACAAAGGTTACCCGCAACATGAACGCCCGACCCTTCACCATTGAGGCAATGATTAAACCTACCGGAAATGCAGCCTTGCAAACCATCTTCGCGCTGGACAACGAGAAAGAGCCTCTGTGGTTCGCATGGGCGGGAGACCATCTCGAAGCACAGATAGGAAAAGTGCGACTGCAATCCGCCACCGTAGAGCCTATCCTCGACTTCACACGAGTAGCACTTACCTACAACCTGGAGGACTCTATTGCCCGATTCTTTGTTGGAACACAAGAGATTAATTATGAATTAAGAATTAAGAATTATGAGCATTCCGAGCACTCCGATAACTCCGAACACTCCGATTACTCAGCAACCAACGCGAAGCCGTCGTACCATAGTGCTGCTCAACTGATTTGGGGTAACAATGCTACTTATGATGCTCCCTTCCAAGGGGATATGTTGGAAGCACGACTATGGACGAAAGCACTCACGCAAGCCGAGTTGGCGCGGTATAAAGACTGCCATCTGACGGGCTACGAGCGCGAACTGGTGGCATATTACCCGATGAACGAAGGGAAAGGCACTACTTGCGAGGACAAAGCCAATGGTGCCACCCTCACCCTTAACGGCACCTCGTGGGTACTGCCCGAAGGTATGTCTATCCACTTGAACGGCGCAGAGCCTATCTGTCTCAACGGCGACCTGCTCAGCCGCTCCGACATCGAAGACCTGACCCTGCTCTTCTCCTTCAAGGCAGACGAAAACCTCGCTGATACATCTGAACTCCTGCATGCAGGCAAGCATACCATGCACCTTACCTCGGATGCCTTGCTATGGAGAACCGACAGCACCGAACGCCGTGCACCGGGGGCTTTTGCAGATGCTCAGTGGCACCAGTTGGTGGTGGCTATTGACCGCACGAGGAATATAGCCTCTCTGCTTGTGGATGGCAACACACTGCTTGCCACAGCGGCTGACGACATACCCGCCTTCGCAGACAGTGTCTGGACACTGGGGCAGTCTTTCCGAGGACATATCGATGCTTTCACGCTCTTCGAACAGGCATTGCCTACCTATGTGATAGAACGCTACAACAATCTCGCACCGCAAGGAGACGAGATGGGACTTATCGCATATATGCCTTTCGGGCAGTATATCCTCCAACCCAACGGACGCTACGAGTTAGTCTATTCGCCGGAGAACGCCCGTATCTTCCGCGATGCCGACGGGAATACGGTAGAGAAGCACCAAAAGCTGGTGATGAACAACCTCACACGCTACACCGATAAAAAGGATTTTGCACCCTTGCGTAATGGGAATGCCCGAAAGAAACTTAACTTCTCGTGGGCAAGCAATGGCGATGAACTGATGATAAACATCAACATGCCCGACCATGAGATTAACCATCGCAACCTGCTCCTGACGGTGCAGCGCGTGGAGGACCAACATGGCAACGCCATGCTCAGCCCCCACACATGGGCGGCTTATGTGCACCGGCAGCAACTGCGTTGGGACAACCCGCAGATTAACTATGAGCAACAGGTTCCTGGTTCCGAGTCTCAGGTTTCAAGTGCGCAGCCTTACACCTTCACCGCCACCATCCGCAACCACGGTGGTACTACGCGGGAGTATCATCTTAACTCCCTTCCCTCGTGGCTCACGGCGCAGCCGGCTTCCGGATTCCTTGCGCCGCTGGAGACGCAGACCATCACCTTCACTGTGGACGAAGGGCTGAACATCGGCGAATATACCGAGTATATCTACCTGACCGACGACCAACAGTTGGACGACCGCTTGTTGCTCAACCTGCACATAAAAGCCACCTGCCCTTGGACACTCGACCAGACGGAACTCAACCGCTCCATGTCGCTAATCGGGCAGGTACAAATACCCGTCGAGAACGGTACAATACAAATAGATACCGACTCACAGGATATGGTGGCAGCCTTCGTTGGCGAGCAGTGCGTGGCTTTGGCTCCCGTGCGGCTGAATCAGCAGACAAAGCCGGTTACCTACATGACCATCTACGGTAACGATAGCCATGCAGGCAAGGCGCTACGCTTCCAACTCTGGCATGCCAAGAACGGCAAGGTCTATATCCTTGCCCCGAGCGAAGACATCCCCTTCCGCGCCAACGAATGTTATGGCTGCGAGGGTACACCCATCACGCTCACCGTGACCGACCGACAGGTGCAACTGCTCACGCTGCAGCCCGGGTGGAATTGGTTCAGCCTGTATCTCAAGCCCACCTATCGCTCGGACCTCACGCGCCTCTTCTGTTCATCCGACGCATGGACGAACGGCGACATCATCAAGAACCCCGAAGAGCAATACTTCGCAGAATATCAGATGAATACCTCGCCAATTCGATGGTATGGTACCCTATCCACGATACGGTACCGCAGCATTTTCTTGGCGCATGTGTCGAATCCTATTCTACTGCAGATTGAGGGCGACCGTTTGGACGATGAGGGACGCACGCTCACGCTTGAGCAGGGGTGGAACGTAATGCCCTATCTCCTGACAGAGAAGCAGTCGCTCACCGACGCCTTGGCTGACTACTACGACGATGCCTCCGAGGGCGACCTCATCAAGAGTCGCGATGCCTTTGCTGTCTTCTCCCACGCAGGCAAGTGGGAAGGCAACCTCACATATATGCAACCCGGGCTGGGGTACATGCTCCGCCGCCTCGCACCCGACCCCTGTACCTTCACTTACTATACTTATAACCCGTTGGAACAAGGGACAGGAAGCCAGGAGTCAAGAATTAATTATGAATTAAGAATTAAGAAAAAATCGTTCGAGCGTAGCGGAGATAAGAATTATGAGGGCAACGCAAACAACGTAAACAACGCAAACAACGCAAACAACGCGCAGCCTTACACCTCTGCCACTACCATGTCGCTCATTGCCACGGTGGAATTGGAGCCGGGAGTCAAGAACCAAGAACAAAGACTAAATGGTTCCAACGATGAGATTGCAGAAACGAAGGTAATAAGTCTTTCATCCTGTGTCCTTTGTCCTTCATCCAATGAAAGCCTTACCCTCGCTGCTTATATCGGCAACAGGCTTGTGGGGGTCGGTTATCCGCAGCAGGTAGGGACAACGACAGAAGACGCTATCTTCTTCCTATCTATCGCCGATGGCGCAGAGGTGGCAAGTGGGCAGTGGCCAGTGGCCAGTGGTCAGGAGGTTAGTGGTCAGATACGCTTTGTCCTTCTCTGCAACGGCGAGCCGGTGGCACACGGCACCCAGACCTTGCCTTATCAACAAGATACGGTGGTGGGTACCCTACGCAAACCCTATCGTATCACATTCCATACCATAGACGATATGCAAGACAAGCCGTATAAGATATTGGAAAATCAACAAATATACATTATTCGCAATGAAAACAAATATAATATCCTTGGCGTTCATTAGCCTTCTTCTTCTGAGTTCGTGTAAGCGCGAGACGATTTTTCCTACCCACCCGCAGCCGGACTGGCAGGTGGTGAGCGATGTAGATATGCGTTATAGCATGACATTAGTAGGTGCTCTACCTGAGCACCTACTCGCCGATGCGGACACCGCAGACATCATCGCTGCCTTCGTAGTAGCCAACTCCGAGAACTCCGACACCCTCTGCTGTGGGCTCACCCATCTCACACCTATCCTCGGCAGCAACGAAAACAACAACGCCACTTACCTCCGCGCCTTCCTCTATATTACCCTGCCAACGGGGGTGAAGGAAGACTGCCGCATTTTCTTTCGCTACTACGCCACCCGCACACGCTACCTCTACCAAGCGGAAAGCACCATTCCCTTCCAATCGGATGCCATCATAGGCAACATCTCCGACCCCTACGAGATAGCCTTCGGGGAG
This sequence comes from Paludibacteraceae bacterium, assembly GCA_034090015.1. Classification (GTDB taxonomy): domain Bacteria; phylum Bacteroidota; class Bacteroidia; order Bacteroidales; family Paludibacteraceae; genus Colicola. The sequence continues at coordinate 75,516 of JAXDTJ010000018.1, forward strand.
CCGAGATGAAAAAAGAGGGTGTGTCAGAAAGCATGACACACCCTCTTTCTTTGTTATAGGCGACCTTATAAAAACATGTCTTTATCGTAGATTTTCGTCAAGCCGATAAGCTTAGGTGATTCATAGGTGATTCTTAGGTGATTCTTAGGTGATTCATAGGTGATTCACAGCGAAGCAATCTATCCCGACAAGTCGGGACCAACAGCGAAGCGATCTATTTTTAGGTAGAAAAATACGCGAAAATGTCGTTTTGTTTGCATATATGGGAAAAAAGTGGTAACTTTGTCGCCCCAATAAATTTACGAATTACGATTTACGAATTACGATTTTCCGTTAAAGACCATTAAAAGACCATTAAAAGTTTAAGTTATACTCCGTTAATTGCCGTTAATTATTCGTTAATTTTTTTGCCTCCATTAAAGACCATTAAAGGTTCATTAAAGGCAAAGTTTTAATGGTTCTTTAATGGGCTTTAACGGAGAAAACAAAAAGAAATTAATGAATAATTAACGGTCATTAACGGAGAACGAAAATAATTAACGGGCATTAACGGAAAACGAGATTATGGAGAATTTTGCCGGATTAAGCGGGCGTTGGGCGGACGAAAAGACCGCGCGGATAGTGGTGTTGCCTGTGCCTTATGACAAGACGAGTTCGTGGGTACACGGTGCGGAGAAGGGACCGGAAGCCTTCTTGGAGGCGAGCGTGCAGTTGGAGTGGCTGGACACGGAGACGCGGACGGAGGTCTATCGTCAGGGTATCCATACCGCCGCGCCCGTAACGGAAGACCGCACGCCGGCGTTGCTATGCGAGGCGGTGGAAGAACGCATGGGGGCACTATGGGACGCGGGGAAGTTCCCCTGCATGATAGGCGGCAACCACACGGTGTCTATCGGTGCTTGCCGCGCGGCGGCGAAGCGTTTTGAGGGGCTGACGGTGCTGCAATTAGACGCACACAGCGACCTGCGACCCGAATACGAGGGGTCGGAGTTGAACCACGCCTGCATCATGAAAGAGGCGCAGAAAGTGGCGAAGACGGTGCAGGTGGGGATCCGCAGCCAGTGCGTAGAAGAGGCGGAGAACGCTGCGAAGAGCACGATTATATGGGCGCGCGAGATATGGGAAGACGAGACCTTCGGGCAGCGACCTGCCTCGGCGAGCGAGAGTTGGGCGTGGGAGAAGCGGGTATATGATGCGCTGACGGAGAATGTGTATCTGACCATCGACCTCGATGTGTTCGACCCTGCTTATCTGCCCTCTACGGGTACGCCGGAGCCCGGGGGCATGGGCTACTATCAGGTGCTGCACCTGCTGCGACCTGTGTTCGAGCGATACAACGTGGTGGGGTTTGATATCGTGGAACTCTGTCCGAGCCCGACCCGCCAAGCGCATGCGTCGCAGTACCTCGCCGCACGGCTGGCATATCAGTTGATGACATACAAATTTATTTGACAATTGGACAATTTACAATTTGACAATTATGCGCCGCATGGCTAATTGTAAAATTGTCAATTGTAAAATTGTAAAATGATACCATGTTTCCCAATCCTTGCTACATAGTGGAAGAGCGGCTTCTGCACCGTAACCTCGCGCTGATAAAGCGCGTGGCGGATGAGACGGGCGTGGAGATAATCTTGGCATTCAAGGCGTTTGCGCTTTGGAAGACTTTCCCTATCTTCCGTGAGTATATTCAGCATACCACGGCTTCGAGTGTCTATGAGGCGCGGCTGGCATACGAGCAATTCGGTGCCCCCGCGCACACCTATAGCCCCGCCTACACGGAGGAGAACTTCCCCGAGTTTCTGCGGTATTCGAGCCATATCACGTTCAATAGTTTGAGTCAGTGGGAGAGATTTGGAAGGATCCAAGAACCAAGAACCGAGAACCAAGAGGGGAGAGTCTCTTTCGGCATACGTATTAACCCTGAGTATTCGGAGATAGAGACCTTGCTCTACAATCCTACGGCGCCCGGGTCGCGGTTTGGCGTGCTGGCGGAGCAGTTGGAGACCTATTGCGAGGCGCGTGGCGGGAGGCTGCCCGAAGGATTGGAGGGCTTTCATTGCCACTGCCATTGCGAGGATGATTCCTACACTTTCGAGCGGACGCTGCAACACATAGAGGCGAAGTTCGGCAAGTGGTTCCCGCAGTTGCAATGGCTCAACCTCGGCGGCGGGCACCTGATGACCCGCAAGGACTACGATGTGGAGCATCTGATAGGGTTGCTCAAAGGACTGCGCAGCCGCTATCCGCACCTGAAGATACTGCTTGAGCCCGGCAGCGCGTTTGCTTGGCAGACGGGTGTGCTGACGAGCAAGGTGGTGGATATCGTGGAGAACCACGGTATACGGACGGCAATACTGAACGTGTCGTTTGCCTGCCACATGCCCGACACGCTGGAGATGCCCTATCAACCGGCAGTGAGGGGAGCAAGACCCACCCCTCCCCTCCCTGAAGCCACCCCACTACGCGTTGCTTGTGGGGACCCCGGAAAGGGAGGGAGTGAAGACCCCCGCGAGGTAGGGAGTGAAGAGGGGTATCGGTATCGCCTTGGGGGCAATAGTTGTCTGTCGGGGGACTGGATAGGCGATTGGGTGTTTGACCACGAGTTGCAGATTGGGGAGGAGATAATCTTTGAGGATATGATTCACTACACCACGGTGAAGACGCACATGTTCAACGGCATTGCTCATCCCTCGCTGGGAATACGCCGCGAAGACGGCACGGAGGAAGTGCTCCGCACATTTGATTACGAAGATTACTTGAATAGGATGGACTGATATTAAACTTGTAATTTGTAATTTTTAATTTGTAATTTTTAATTGCCATTCGGCGAAAATAATTACAAATTAAAAATTAAACATTAAAAATTGCATGAAACGCTGGCATATAAAAGATAGTGCAGAACTGTACAACCTGCAGGGTTGGGGCGTGAACTATTTCGATATCAACGAGAAAGGGCACATGGTGGTTACCCCCAAGAAAGATGACAATCAGATAGATATCCGCGAACTGATTGACGAGTTGGCATTGCGCGACATTCAGCCGCCCGTGCTGCTGCGTTTCTCGGATATCATCGAGAACCGTATCGAGCGCATGAACGAATGCTACGAGCATGCCGCGAAAGAGTACGGCTACAAGGGCGAATGCTTCTTGGTGTATCCTATCAAGGTCAACCAGATGCAGCCCGTGGTGCACGAGATAGTGAGCCACGGCAAGAAGTTCAATATCGGGCTGGAGGCAGGCAGTAAGCCGGAGTTGCACGCCGTGATAGCCGTCAATCAGGAGCCCGACTCCATCATCATCTGCAACGGCTACAAAGACGAGGCGTATATTGAGTTGGCTTTGCTCGCGCAGAAGATGGGCAAGCATATCTATATCGTTGCTGAGAAACTGAACGAGTTGGAACTCATTGCAAAAGTGTCGGAGCGGCTGGGTGTGCGCCCGAACATCGGCATCCGCATCAAGTTAGCGTCGGTAGGCTCGGGCAAGTGGGAAGAGTCGGGCGGCGATGCGTCGAAGTTCGGACTGACCAGCAGCGAGTTGCTGGAAGCCCTCGAGACGCTGGACGCGCACCGGATGCACGACTGTCTGAAACTGATACACTTCCATATCGGCAGCCAAATCACCAACATCCGCAACGTGAAGACGGCTATCCGCGAGGCGGCGCAGTACTACGTGCAACTGCACAAATTAGGTTTCCCCGTGGAGTTTGTGGATGCCGGCGGCGGGCTGGGCGTGGACTACGACGGCACGCGGTCGAGCAACTCAGAGTCGTCGGTCAACTACTCTATCCAAGAGTACGTCAACGATATCATGTACGGGCTGATAGAGGCGGCGGACAAGAACAACCTGCCGCACCCGAATATCATCACCGAGTCGGGGCGCTCGCTCAGTGCCCACCACACGGTGCTCATCATGGAGGTGCTGGAGACGGCGCACCTACCCGAGATGCCCGAAGAATGGGAGGTAGGCGAAGGCGACCACCAGTTGGTGAAAGACCTGTACGAGATTTGGGACAACCTCACGCAACGGTCTGCGTTGGAGAGTTGGCACGATGCGGAGCAGATACGCGACGAGGTGGTGGAACTGTTCAGCCACGGGCTCATTGACCTGCGCACCCGCGCACAGATAGAGAAACTCTATTGGTCGGTAACGCGCGAGATAGCCTCGCTCGCCAACCAGATGCGGCGCGTGCCCGAGGAGTTGGAGAAAGTGAATAAACTATTGGCAGACAAGTACTTCTGCAATTTCTCGCTCTTCCAATCCATGCCCGACACATGGGCTATCGACCAAGTGTTCCCCATCATGCCTATCCAACGGCTCGATGAGATGCCCGACCGCCATGCGACGATACAAGACATCACCTGCGACTCCGATGGCAAGGTGCAGAAATATGTCTCGGAGGGGACGCTGACGAAATCGCTGCCCGTGCATTCGTTGCGCAAAGGCGAGCCCTACTACATTGGTGTCTTCCTCGTGGGGGCGTACCAGGAAATCTTGGGAACTATCCACAACCTCTTCGGCGATGTTACCGCCGTGCATATCGCGATGAAAGACGAGGGCTACTCCATCGAGCAGACCATCGATGGCGAGAGCGTGCAGGATGTGCTGCGCTGGACGGAGTACGATGTGAAGAAGATGGTGCGCACGCTGGAGACTTGGGTAACGAAGTCGGTGAAAGCAGGGAAAATCACCCTCGCCGAGGGCAAAGAGTTCCTCTCCAACTACCGCTCCGGATTGTACGGATATACCTATTTGGAAAGGGAATAAAAGCCCCTGCGAGGCCCAGGACCCCCTCCTACTCCCCCTACAAGAGCACCCCACTGCGCGTTGCTTGCGGGGACCCCGCGAGGGGGAGAGTATAAAATAACTATTGTATAACTAAAACTAATTTCCCAACTCCCTCCCTTGTAGGGAGGGTTGGGGAGAGTCCTATGAATCGAGTATTATTGATTGGCTGTGGAGGTGTAGGCACCGTGGCAGCCCACAAGTTGGCTCAGAATCCCGATGTGTTCGGTGAGATTTGTATCGCGAGCCGCACCAAGTCGAAATGTGATGCGACGGCGGAGGCTATCCGCGCGAAGCACTACACGAAGAACGGCTTGCAGTCTGTCATCACCACCGCGCAAGTGGATGCCGACGATGTGGCAGCGCTGGTGGCGCTGATGAAGGAGTACAAGCCCGCACTGTGTATCAACCTTGCACTTCCCTACCAAGACCTGACCATCATGGACGCTTGTCTGGAAGCAGGGGTGCACTACATGGACACCGCCAACTACGAGCCGAAAGATGAGGCGCACTTTGAGTATTCATGGCAGTGGGCTTATCGCGAGCGTTTTGAGAAAGCAGGGCTCTGCGCGCTGCTCGGCTGCGGCTTCGACCCGGGCGTAACCTCCATCTTCACTGCCTATGCGGCGAAGCACTACTTCAAGGAGATTCACTACCTCGACATCGTGGACTGCAACGCGGGCAACCATCACAAAGCATTCGCCACCAACTTCAACCCCGAAATCAACATCCGCGAGATTACCCAAAAGGGACTCTACTGGGAGAACGGCGCTTACCACGAGACGGAGCCGATGGAGATTCACAAGACGCTCCACTATCCGAATATCGGTCCGAAGGAGAGTTACCTGCTCCACCACGAGGAGATAGAGTCGCTCGTCATCAACTACCCGACCATCAAGCGTGCGCGCTTCTGGATGACCTTCGGACAGCAGTATCTGAACTACCTCGACGTGATTCAGAACATCGGCATGGCGCGTATCGATGAGATAGAGTACAAAGCGCCGAAAGCCGATGGCACGGGCGATGAAGTGGTGAAGATAGTGCCCTTGCAGTTCCTGAAAGCCGTGCTGCCGAACCCCAAGGAGTTGGGCGAGAACTACGACGGCGAGACCTCTATCGGTTGCCGTATCCGCGGCATCGGCAACGACGGGCAGGAGCACACCTACTATGTCTGGAACAACTGCTCCCACCGTGCTGCTTACGAGGAGACGGGCATGCAGGGCGTCAGTTACACCACGGGCGTGCCGGCGATGATTGGCGCGATGATGATGCTCACGGGCAAGTGGCTCCGCGCGGGTGTGCACAACGTGGAAGAGTTCGACCCCGATCCCTTCATGGAGATGCTCAACGTCCACGGACTGCCCTGGCACGAGGAGCACGACGGAGATTTGGAACTGTAAAAACAATTTGAAAGTTAACAATTTGAAAATTTGAAAATGACGATGCAGAATTAATCATTTTCAAATTTTCAAATTTACAAATTTACAAATTTTCAAATTAAGACTTTATGGATATATCAATTATTGTTCCCTTGTACAACGAGGCAGAGTCGCTGCCGAAACTCTATGAATGGATAGTGCGCGTGATGAAAGAGCACGGGTACACCTATGAGATACTGTTTGTGAACGATGGCAGTACGGATGCGTCGTGGCAAGTGATAGAAGACCTCGCCAAATCAGCAGCGGAAGGCACTGTGCACGGTATCTCTTTCCGCCGCAATTACGGCAAGTCGGCTGCTCTCTACTGCGGCTTCCAAGCCGCACAAGGCGAGGTCGTCATCACGATGGATGCCGACCTGCAAGACTCGCCCGACGAGATACCCGAACTCTATCGCATGATTACCGAGGACGGTTTCGACCTCGTGAGCGGCTGGAAACAAAAACGCTATGATAACAAACTGACCAAGAACTTGCCGAGCAAACTCTTCAACGCGACGGCTCGGCGGGTTACCGGTATTGCGCTCCACGACATGAACTGCGGGCTGAAAGCCTATCGGCAGGAGGTAGTGAAGAACATCGAGGTCTTCTCGGAGATGCACCGCTATATCCCGTACCTCGCTAAGAATGCGGGATTCACCAAGATTGGCGAGAAAGTGGTGCAACATCGCAAGCGTGAGTTCGGGGTATCGAAGTTCGGGTTGAGCCGCTTCGTGAACGGCTACCTCGACCTACTCACGCTGTGGTTCCTCAATAAGTTCGGCAAGCAGCCCATGCACTTCTTCGGGCTAATTGGCAGCCTGATGTTCTTCATCGGACTGGTGGCGGTGATAGTGGTAGCGGGAATGAAAGTGCATGCGCTGGCAAACGGTATTCCCGCCATGCTGATAGGCGTCAATCCCTACTTCCACATCGCCATCCTGATGATGATTCTCGGCTGCATGCTCTTCCTCGCAGGTTTCTTAGGCGAACTCATCATCCGCAACTCCGGCGAACGCAACAACTACCTGATTGGGAAAAGAATATAACATTTGACAATTTGACAATTTACTATTTTACAATTAACCATGCGGCGCATAGTTGTCAAATTGTAAATTGTCAAATAGTCAAATAGTAAATTGTCAAATAATGAAGCTTTCCGAGCAAGTAAATACCGTAGAGAGGGCATTGGGTGAACGCATGATTACCCATGCGATGGTGATTGTGCGCCAATGGGCAAATGAGTTGGGCGATGAACTGTGTACAGGGCGGATTGACCAACTGGAGCAGAACTATCGCTATGTCTTCGATTATTACCTCTCTACCGAAGACCCCGATAGAGACGCTTTGCTCGACAAGATGACCGGCGAGGCTTATCGCATCACCGATGAGGTCTATGCCGCCCTGCGCGTGAAGCGCGGCATGTCGCCCGATATGCACGGCTTCAACCCCCGCAACCCCCAGAGCGTGATGCACTATTTCAGTTCCTGCGTGCAACTGAAGCCGGAGGACCTGCAATGGTTGCAGCAAGCAGCGCAGTATGAGCACTCTGCCGCCATCGCTATTGCCGCCTCTGCGGCGTTGGCACAGAACCTGCGCGAGTGCTTCAACGAAGCGGCGATGCTGGCACTCATCGATGTGGCAAACGCCGACAACGGGCTGGTGGCTGACCAAGCGCTCGCTAACCTCATCCTGCTGCTTGCACACTACGATGTGCGTATTGACTTTTTCCCCAATATACAAGACGCTTTTATGGAGCCGTTGGGCGATGGCACACGCGCTTTTGAAACGATGTGCGCCATCATACGCTCCACCAAGATGAATCTCCGCGATGTGCTGGCGTCAGGACAACTCTCTTTCGACGACCTGCCCGACGCACTCAAAGACTTGCTTGGCAGCACCGGCGACACTCCCGACATAGAGTCCATCGAGTCGTGGATGCCTGCATCGGAGAACGAGTATATGGCAGGGATTACCTCCATCCTGCCCGACACATGGGTGTATGCCGTCATCGTAGGGGACAACGCGGAGCGCGAAGAGAAAGTAGCACTCACCTACTTGACAGTCGGAAAGATGGATATGCTGTGGGACAACCTCGAACCGGCGGAAGGCTGGCTCACTCAGCGTCTCTGCTCCGAGCAAGCCGCGCCTATCGACTATATCAACTACGGGCATTGCTGCTTCGTACGAGGCGACCGCATGATGGCGTATGAGAACTACCGCGAGGCGCGCAGCCGCTGCAAATCCGCCAAAGAGTTCTTCGCCCTCTTCCGCCCCGACAGACATTTCCTATTAGAGAAAGGCATACCCGTAGAGCAAATCTACCTGATGGAAGACCAATTGCTGCGGTCGTAAAAAGACAAATCAATAAAGAGGCGGTCTAACAACTCCAAATTAGGCAGTCTCTTTTTTCTTGATTTATTACATTTTTTGTGAAAAAGTGTATATTTATTTGCAAATATAAAAAATAAGCAGTATCTTTGCATTATAATTTAGTAGCACTTCGCTATTTCCGTAGTGTATCAGTTTAGACGTTCGTCTAAACTGATACACTTTTTTATGCCTTTTTCATTCTATTTTTCGGTCTTTTAGTGTGTAAGTTTAGACGTTCCTCTAAACTATCTCACTTTTTTGTTTAACCTCTTTGTTTTCATCCTAATACATAAAACTATTTAGTCATCAAAAAAAACGATAGAGACACTATTGAGTATAATCATTTTTTTTAACCATAATAAATCAAATTAAAATTATGAAAAAGCTATTTACAGTATGCGTTGCCTTGGTGGTTGCCATGACCATGACGGCAGAAAACATGACTTGCTCGGATGCTGCTACAGCAGCACTTGCTTTGGGCGGGGGAGTAACAGCTACTGACTCTGTTACGGTTACAGGCTATGTCTCTGTGCTTAAAGGAGATGTCTCTACCAAGTATGAAACCCCTCAACAGCAATTTTGCATGGATGACACTAAAGGCTCAAATGCAGAAACATTGCTAATTTATTGGGCGAACATTCCCGAAGAGTTTCGTGAGTCATTAACCTCCCTCAACGTTGGAGATAAAGTCTCTGTTACGGGGCTATTATGCCATTATGTAAAAAGCGGTGTTTCTATTCCGGAATTGGTGAACGGCAATGTAAAAATGCTGGAACGTAACGAAGTAGAGATTGACACGCTTGATATGACCACTTGTGAAGTCATTGCAGCGGCAGAAGCGCTGAATGCCGACGAGTATTTAGATGAGGTGATAATAGTAAGTGGTTTGGTGAGTGCGGTATCCAGTACAAGCGAAAGACAACAGACTTTTGAAATGACTTGTGACGATAATAACAAAATTTTTCAAGCGTATAATGTTGCCGTTACAGAGCCTGTTTTTGTAGGTGATTCCGTCATTGTTGTAGGGAAAGTAAAGAACTATAATGGGATAATAGAAGCTCACGGAGGAAAAGCATATATCACCAAAAAGGGAGAGGTGAAGCATGGACCAATCGTTGTAACCTCCAATTCGTCCTCCGGCATTTCGAATGCATGTTTCACCGCCACTCTTGAGGACGGAACTATTTTAGGATTTTATTCCTATTTCCCTGATTTAGGTTATGACGATGATTTTGTTTTCTGTGGTGCTATTTCACAACGAACAGAACTAACCATTCCGGATAGTGTTATTTTTAACTCTATTTCTTATCCGGTGACGAAGATAGGATGCTATAATAACGGTAATCGTGCTTATCAATGTGATTTGAGCAATGCTACAAGTGTAAAATCTGTTATATTACCCTCTACGATAGCTTATATATATGATTTGCCTTCCACAGTTGAAGACCTCCATATAAATAGTGATGTAAGTTGGTATAATGGAACAAAAACACTACAAAACCTATCCAAACTCTATGTGCCTGCAGACTTGTACAATCCCATTATGGGGAATGCGAATATGAGAAACTATGTCATTATCCTCGAAGAAGGGCAAGAGCCTATCCGCATCACCATCAATATGACCACTGCCGGCGAATTTGCACAACTGCTCTTGCAACAGACCGACAATAACTGGTATCATGTGCATGAATTAACCGTAACCGGACCGCTCAATGCTAATGACCTGAATGTATTCAAACGGATGAAGCAACTACAGAAGTTGGATTTGTCTAATGCGGTGATTGCAGACATACCGAATAATTTTAATGGTGCAACCGGTTATAGAGGTAATAGTTCCGATATGAACCTATTGGAGGAATTGTCTTTACCGAGCATAAATAACATAGGCAATTATGCATTCTCCGGATGTAAAAAACTAAAAAGCATCAGTCTTACATCGGTGAATAGCATAGGTCAATATGCTTTCTCTTACCTTGGCGCACCGCATATTTCTTTGCCGGAAGGAACAACATCAATAGGGACCAATGCTTTTTACTACAGCAACATCACCGGAATCGACCTACCCTCTACGCTTACTTCGATTGGGGATTATGCTTTCGCATATAGTGAATTAAAAAGCATAGAAATTCCATCACCAATTACAGATGTTAGTGCATATTGTTTTTATGAGTGCGATAGCCTGGTTTCTGTATCGTTACCGATATCCACACAACAAATCAAGTCGTATGCATTCAGCAATTGTGAAAATTTGACTGCAATCAATCTTCAAGAACTAATCAACCTAAAGAGCATTGAGAGTTATGCGTTTAACGGATGTTATGCCTTGAAAGAGATAGAATTAGCCGGTTCCCTTCGTAACATAAATTCCGGAACTTTTGGCGGATGTTATAATATCAAGTCTGTCAAAAGCTACGCTGTAATTCCGCCTTCCGGTAATTCTACCTATTCTCTATTGGACGGATGTGATTATACGGGAGTAACCCTATATGTCCCTGCCATGTCTATTGCTGCTTATCGTGCAGCAGCCGGATGGAGTGATTTCTATACCGTACTTCCTTTGGAGGAACAAATAAACAACTTGTATATCTATGATTTTGCGACTATTGCAGATGTCTCTGAGTTTTCGACAGATTGCAATGTAACGTTGGGCTGGGAATACTTGTCGCGCAACGGTTATTCGAGTATGTTCTATGGTGCATTAACGTACAACGATACCGCTACCTTCTCTATGCACAACTATCGGCAATATCAAGATTTAGGAAGTTCTTCGTCTTCTTATCCTTATGCCGTTAATCCTATATTTACTTCGCTCGTGGCGAATGGCCCGATGCGTGCAGATAGTGTACAAACAACGCTTATCACAAAATCAACATACGATTGGTACTTCATTTCCTTGCCTTACGATGTGCAGGTGGCGGATATTACTTATTCCGAGGGTGCGCAGTTTGTTATTCGCAAATACTCCGGCTACAACCGTGCGCAACAGGCAGGAGCTACGTGGCAGAATCTGACGACCGATAGCGTGATGCATGCATACGAGGGGTATATCTTGAAATGTAATTTGCAAGATGCTTCGTTTACTTTCCCTGCCATCAACAATGCCCATAAAAACAATATGTTCCAAAAGGGCGATGCCGTAGTGCCGTTGAATGAATATCTGAGCGAGTTTGAGCATAACCGCTCATGGAACTTGATAGGTAACCCATATCCATGCTGGTACGACTCGCGCTATATGGACTTCTCGGCACCTATCAGTGTATGGAATAGGTACTATGATCGTTACGATGCATTCTCTCCCGTTGACGATTCCTTTATCTTGCAACCCTCGCAGGCATTCTTTGTACAATGCCCCGTTGACCAATCTTCTATTACTTTCGACCAAGAAGGTCGTCAAGATTGTTGGTACACGCGCGTAAAATCGGATAAGGCTCCCATGCGTGTGGCAGCAAACGCAAACCGAAAAGTATTCAATATCGTTATGACAAGAGATTCGATAGAGGATCATACGCGTATAGTGCTCAACGATGATGCTTTGCTCGCATACGAGTTGGATAAAGATGCTTCCAAATTGATGGCTGATAATAATGCTGCTATGTTGCTCTATAGTGTTCACGATGGTGTACGCTATGCCATCAACGAGCGTCCTATGGACAACGGAAAGGTAAGTTTAGGTTTCTTTGCACCTGAGGAAGGAGATTTCGAACTCTCTCTCAACACAACAGAAAGTGGCAATGTTATCTTGATGGATAGTCTCACCAATACTATGACTACTCTGACCGGCAGTTACCGTTTCCATTCCGTAGCAGGTTACCACAATACCCGTTTAACCCTTGTATTCGAAACACCCACCGAACTCAATCGCGCGGTTATCGGCAGCGATGGAAGTCTGTTGCATCAATCGGCTCAAATCTATTCAGTGGATGGTCGATGGATAGGGAATTATTATGATGGCTGCATCAACAACTTGAATGCAGGTATTTACCTCATTATCGGACAGGATGTTAAACGCAAAATAATTGTGAAATAATGAAAAAGGTATTTATTGCACTATGTCTTCTATGCCTTTATGTAGTTGCATGGGGACAGATTGGTGGCGACTACGATCCCGAGAGTCCTTCCGACCCCGGCACACCGGTGAAGACATACGCGCTGACGCTCAATGCCACTCCCTCCAACGGCGGTAGTTTCAACACTACTGCAGTCCGTCTGGAAAGCGGAGAAACATACACGATACGAGCATATCCCAACACTGACTATAGGTTCATAGCATGGTTGTGCGAGGGGGATACGCTGTCGAAATCAACAGGCTACACCTACACTATGCCGGCGCACGATGTAAGAATTACCGGCGTGTTTGAGTATCATCCTGTCTCACCCTCAGACCCGCAACAGCCCGATACCACACGAAAATATCAGTTATTCATAAGCGCCAGTCCCGCGAATGGCGGTAGTTTCAATATCAGCAACGCCAAAGTGGCAGAAGGCAGTCATAACCAATTGCAGGCGTATTCCAATACAGACTTTGTGTTCAAACATTGGATAATGGGTGATTCCGTACTATCCACAGCCCAAAGTCTCGATTTCGTGATGCCGAAGCATGATGTACGGTTGGCGGGGGTATTTGAATACAATCCCGGTAACCCGGGAGATCCCAATACCAATCCGTGGAATGCAGCAACGGGGGAAGTGATTATAGATGATTTTGTCCCGGGCTATCTACGCAACGCCATCTCTTCCGCTACTGGCAACAACAGCAGTGCGGTGCTATCCATTATGGTGGTGGGTATCATGAATAGTTATGATTTTGAAGCCTTTAGCCGCTATAGCAACTGCGCGAACTTGGACTTAAGTCGTGTGTCGGGCATCACGACGGTACCTTCAAACGCGTTCTCAGCTTCTAACTTCAACCGTGTGGTACTGCCGGCTACCATTGAGTCGTTGGGTTACCGCTCTTTTGCCAATTGCGCCAACCTCACAAGCATTGTGCTGTATGCTATGACTCCGCCTACGCTCAACACAGACGTATTCAGCGGTGTCTCCGATGGGTTGCTTGTATATGTGCCGGCAGCGGCGATCCCGCAGTATCAAAATGAAACAGCATGGAGCGGCTTCACCCTATTGCCTATACAAGAAGATATTCTCAATCTGGAGGTTTCGTTACCGGAAGATGCCGACATTGCCGATTTCACCAATATGTGGTTGGAACTCACCAATACGAAGAACGGTCAGCGGATACATTACGTGATGACAGATCGACGCTCCTACACCTTTGCCAACATCATCCGAAATACCACATGGAATGTTACCCTTCGAAACGAAAGGGGGGATGTCTTCGGACAAATACTCAATGTGCAGGCACAAGATGAGGATATCAGTGTTTCGTTTACCTCATTATTGAAGCCGCAAAACCTGTCGTTGCGGGTGCTTACTCCCGACAGCGTGGATATTACGGAGCAAGTCCAAGTGGTATGGACGGATAGCAAGGGCAATTATCTGGCACAAGCCCGTTCGCTGGTAGGTTTGCCGACGGGATATAGTGCTACCTACACGGTTTCTCTGCCGCAACGTCTTGCCATGGTGTATGCTACGCCGCCTTCGGCTACCTGCGTCTTGACTGATGAGAGCAATGAGGTATTTTGTCGGCTATGCGCCATTCCAAATGTGCATATCTCGGGAACGGTTACCGATGCTTCAACGGGGCTGCCTATGTGCAATGCCACGGTGAGTGCATCGCAAACTTTCGCGGGCAAGTATAGCAAGACGTTAGGGACGCAAACGGATGCTAAGGGTGTTTACACGCTGGATATAGCCAATGTCCCCACGTCGTTATCGGTTTCCGCATCCAACTATGTCAGCCAATCGTGCCGATGCGACTCACTGCTGTCGGGGCAGGATACCGTTGCTATACCCGTTTTTGCGCTACGAACAATCTCGGGTGCTACTATCGCACTCGGATTTACCTACACCGATTTAGATGGCAACAGCCAAAACTGGTATCGCGACTACAACAATATAGACTACTCTATCTTCAATCTCACTACCGGAAAAGCAATTGACCGCTACACGCTGCAGTATCCCCAGATAGTGATTACGGAAGAGGTTGCCGATGGAGACCTGTTGCGCCTGACTGTCACGAGCAGAACCGGCTCTTTCATGCCGGTTAGTGTGGTGGATACTCTTGCCGACCAAAAAGCAACTGCCACGTTTGATATAGTGGCGTTGGGACGCATCGAATCGTCCTTTGCTTCTTCCAAAAACTCTACCGTAGCGGGCATTCTGTACGACAGCAACGGGAAATGGATGAATACATACGAATATACCTCCGGCAAGTTGTCGGTCAGCAATCTTCCCGATGGGCGTTATATCTTGGTAAGCATGGGCAGTAGCCGATTCTTCAATACGATTTATGATTTGGCGAAACTGCCACAAACAGGGCTGGTAAAGGGAGTGGATTACGTGGAGGACACAGCTGTGGTACGTAGCGGGGAGATAACCACGATTGCAATTAGCGAAGTGCCGACATTGGACGAAAGCAAACTATACTACACAGGGGACAAAACCCAGTTCTCTGTGAACAAACCCAGCATTGTGGTGGGCAACTATCTCACCCTCTCGGGTACGATTGATTTCAAGCCGACCTATTCCCAAAGTGTCAGCAATGTACAGATGATAATAGACCTGCCCGAATCCTGTGAGTTTGTCAGCAACTCTGTGATGATCGGTACGAGTATCGGCAACTATACACTTAATGGAAGTCAACTCACCATTCCGCTGATGCACTATACGGATCGGGTGCGTTTCTGCGTTATCCCCACCGAGGGAGGCGACTGTGCGCCGACGGCTTTTGTACAGTTTGATCTACAGGGAACATCTATTATGCAACCCATTGGTTCGGCACACGTATCGGTGCAAGATTTGTCTGTTTCCGTTCCTTCTACGGTTGCCAATCCCAGCATTCCGGTAAGCGGAACGGCGGTAGGCGTTTGCGATATCGAGATATTCGATGGCAATGTGTTAATAGGGCAAACCAAGTCATTAGCCAATGGTACATGGGCAACCACCTATGAACTGTCTGATGCTTCAAATTTGTCCGTACATGCTATTCATGCTAAGGTGACAACTCAGACAGGAGTTCAATTGATCTCCGAAAGTAAAAATTGCGTTTATGATATGAACGCCATTGAGTTGATAAAAGTTACTATGTATCATATGAATCCTGAAAAGAATATGCAGACAGCTGTGTATAATTTTCAAAATCCTTCTGTCACCCCCAATAAGTGGACAGTATATTACCCAAATAAAGCATTTACATATACAATAGAGTTCACCAACAATTCGCCGACCAAAGTTTCAAATGTGGTTTTATATGTTCATACTGCCGATAATGAAAAATTACCATTTGCAGCCACATACAACTCAGAGAAAGATTTTTGGTATGTTAATTGCAATTTAGGGAATAAATCGGATCAGCACTACCCGATTAATGTGTCTGTCAGTTATACAGCTATTACAGAATTAGACTCTATGGCTACTCTTTCAATTTTTGAGGAAACTATAAAAAAACAAGACGATTATAATATAGAAATCACAAATGTTTCCGCCGATGAAGATTATTACTATACAGACTATATACATAATGGTTCCAACGTGGGATTAATTAGCAACTTTTCTACAATTGATACATTACCATGTAGCATTACGCCAATGGTAGATACGGTATTCGACAATTTTAGCATTTATTCAGACATTGATTATGTTTCAAATACACTAAACGTATATATTCCAAAACTATCATTGACATATCTTTCAGACATAACAGACACGATTTTAATACAATATCTTGAATGGGCAGATGAGATTTGTACCTCCAACTTTTTGCGCTTCGCAATCAAAGTAGAAAACCGAAGTACATCTACAAACAACATTAGATTCCGTGCTCCCCTTCAAAACTATTTGAGACGCTCACTCTACTTTACAGAACAGATTCTAGGAGCATATGATTCGTACCTAATGGAGAGAGAGGTTAGGGAACGTCTTGAACAGTTAGCAGATTTGTCAAATAGATTGGATAAGTTGGATTGTATGGACGAAAGCATAAAGGACGACATACGAGATAATATTAATAGATTATTTGAACAATACTTTGATATTAAAGAAACTTCCAACTTAATGCAGGATATGGATAATGAGTTTACTTCTCCGCTATATGCTATAAATTTTGCAGGTGGTTGGCTGGAATTTGCAGCTGAAATAGGATTTGCAACCCGAAGAAGACAAATATCAAACTTTATCGCAGTATTTGAGAATGCCTGTCCGCCTCCTTTTGAAGGTAATGATGGCGGAGATTATACGCCTTACAATCCTGACGATGAAGTACAAATTGACCCCTCCGGCTATGTATATGAAGGGGTGTCGTCCAATCGGTTGGAAGGCGTAACTGCCACTATTTACTACAAAGAGATGGTGGAAGATATGTATGGTGATTTGCACGAGAACATTGTGAAATGGGATGCAGAAGCGTATGCACAGGAAAATCCGCTCTTTACGGATGAGAACGGTTTGTATGCTTGGGATGTACCACAGGGACTATGGCAAGTGAAGTTTGAGAAACAAGGATATGAGACCACCCACTCCGATTGGCTTCCTGTACCTCCACCGCAATTAGACGTGAATGTCGCTATGAAGCAGAACGTGCAACCTATGGTGAGAAAAGCCGGAGCTTATGAGGATGCTGTAGAGGTGGAGTTTGACAAGTATATGCTGCCGGAACAGTTGAACACCGACAATATCATCGTGATGCAAGGCGACAGCATGGTGGCGGGTACCATTCAATTGCTGGACGAGGAAGTAAGTTATGCGCAAAGCGATATCTCGTATGCATCCAAAGTGCGTTTTCAAGCCGCCGCTCCTTTCTCAGAGCCGATCGTTACGCTTATTGTGAGCAATCGGGTAAAGAGTTACGCGGGGGTTCGCATGCAAGACAACTACTCACAAACATTCGCTGTAGAGCAGGAAATCAAACAAATCCTCTGCGACTCTGTTAAGAAAGTGGGGTACTGCAAATCCACTACGCTTAGCGTTCAGGTATTGCCCGCAACAGCGGCGGCAAGAAAAGTGCTGAGGGCGCAATCCTCGTCAGACATGATGGTCAGCTTGCAAACGACGGAAGCGACTATCGACAACAACGGTCGGGCGGTGTTTACTCTCTCCGGCAATCTACCCGGTACTGCCGCTATCTTATTCGACATTGAGGGTACGGATAAAACGGCGCAGACGATGGTCAATGTCGTTCCCGTTGCACAATTGATTCCTACCATCACTGTGGTTTCTGCCGATACGCTGCGGGGTACGGTGCATATCGACCAAAAGGTGAATGAGGATAGCATTGCCGTCATCTCTGCTACACCGCTGTTCGGTTACCATTTCACACACTGGAACGATGGCAATACCGATAATCCACGTACTATCAAACTGGCGGGCGACAGCACGCTGGTTGCCTCTTTTGACTTGACACGTTTCGGTTTGTGCGGCGATGCACTCTATTGGGAGTACAGCGACTCGGTAGTGATGGTTACCGGCGCAGGCGAGATGTATCATTTCACCGCCACCACCATGCCATGGCTGCTTCTGCGCGACAGTATCACCACTATATCCATCAGCAGGGAGGCAACAACGATTGGAGAAGCCGCATTCTATGGCAGCAACAAGGTGGATACCATCTTCAGTTATGCGCTTGTACCGCCGATATGTGGGGATTCCTGTTTCTATCTTGTGCCGCAGGAGGCACAGGTATTCGTACCGAATGGCTCATTGGAAGCGTACAAAGCCGCGGAAGGTTGGAGGTACTTCTTCCATATCAGCGAAATGGAGAAAATGCCGGAGACAGAGTTGGAACAAACAGAATTTTACCAATGCATCACAAAGTACGTCCGCAATGGAGTGCTGTATATCCGGAAGGGAAATAGAACCTATAATCTATTGGGAAATGAAGTTAGGTAAGCCAAGCGATAACTCATAGAGGCGCGGTTCCCGACAAGTCGGGAACTGGTCGGGAGCCGCACCAAAAGAAATAATGTATCAACAAATTTATTAACCTTTTCATCAAAAAAGTATGAGAAAAAGAGTTTTTTCACTTTTTGTGGCACTGGGTACCACATTGAGTCTTCTCGCCTACGACTTCCAATCGGGCGACTTGTACTACACAATCACGAGTAGTACGGACCCATTAACTGTCAGCGTGGCAGCCGATGCAGGCGGCAGTTATGCCTCGCTGACCACCGTAACCATCCCCGAGACGGTAACCAACAATGATGTAACCTACAGCGTAACGGGTATCGAAACCAACGCGTTCAGCGGTTGCACGAACCTTACAAGCGTGGTATGGAACGCCAAGAACTGCCAAAGTTGGGGTTCCTACAAAACGGCTCCGTTTCATAGCATTGCCGCACAGATAACTTCGTTCACTTTCGGCGAGGGAGTAGAACTCATCCCCTACGCCATCTGTGACGATATGACGGCTCTCACCAACGTAACCTTACCCGAGAGCACGAAAATAATCAAGGGCAGTGTTTTCTACGGTTGCACGGGGCTTACATCCATCAGCATCCCAACCAATGTGGATACGATTGGACTGGATGCGTTCAAGAATTGCAGCCAACTGACTTCCGTAACATGGAACGCCAAGAACTGCCGCCCAAACTACTACCAAGGGGCTCTTAGCACGCCTTTCTATGCTATTGTGTCGCAGATGACTTCGTTCACTTTCGGCGATTCGGTAGAGTGCATCCCTGATGGACTGATGATGGGGATGTCAAATATCTCCGCCATCACCATTCCCCTTCATGTAGATTCCATTGGCGGATGTGATGCGTTTAGTGGTTGCAGCAGTTTGAACTCAGTAGTATGGAATGCGAAGCATTGCAAAACAGTCAAAGTACTAAATAGGACGTATGACTATGAAATAGGCGAATACAAATACTACTATGATAGTCAAAGTCCCTTCTACGGAGCCGCAGAGCAAATTACTTCTTTCACCTTTGGCGATCAAGTGGAGAGTTTGCCGGATAGGTTATGTGAAGGTATGAAAAATCTTAGTTCTATCTTGCTACCCGATGGTATCACTGCTATCGGAGAGAGAATGTTCTATGATTGCTATGCCTTGTCTGCCATCACAATCCCTGAAAGCGTGCAAAGTATAGGAGAGAGTGCCTTTTCTTCTTGTAGAGGGCTAACCTCTATCACCATACCCAATAGTGTGAAAAGTATTGGAGGGTGGGCATTTAGTGGTTGCTATGGTATCAAAAAGACCAATTTTATAGGTACGCTTAGCGAATGGTGCCAAATAAATACCGGAAGTACGCCGGTAGAGTATTCTCACAATTTGTACCTCAACGATGTCTTACTCACCCACGCAGATATACCGGATGGTGTTACAACCATTCATGATGATGCTTTTAATGGAGACACCTGTTTGGTTTCCATCACAATTCCCAATAGTGTAACTTATATAGGAAAGGATGCTTTCGATGGTTGCTACAATGTAGAAACCGTAATGGTCGGTAATGGCGTAGAAACAATAGATGAGTATGCATTCTATGATTGCAGCGCACTGAAGAAATTCGTTTATGAGAGCCCGCTTGCAGCACCTTTGGATGTGATTTCTTACAAAGCAGACTTAGACACACTGATAGCACCTGCAACAGTACTAAACACTTATTATATGTCACCTTCTACACATGTCCGTTATATCAAGATACATAGCGGAGAGATTACTGAACGGGGTTTTGCTGCATTGCTGGGCAGTTACAAGACTCTGGGCACCATAGACCTTGCCGGAGCAAGCAACACCGGCATGGCAGACAGGACGTTCTACGAGTGCTACAACCTGACGCAACTCAGCCTGCCCGCACAGTTGGAGGCCATTCCTTACAAGATGATAGCCGACTGCTACATGCTGCAGTCTATCACCATCCCTGCTACGGTAACCGAAATCGACAACAATGCTTTTGAGAACTGCCGTAGCCTGCAAACGGTAAACTTTGCAGCGAACAATGCACTGCAACGCATCGGCAACTGGGCATTCTACAACTGCCATGCTTTGCAGACCATCAGCATACCCGAGGGCGTAACATACGTGGGCGATGGTGCTTTCTACGGATGCACCTACCTGACCAACATCACGCTGCCGAGCACTATGCTCGCTATGGGGGACAACAGTTTCGCGCTCTGCTCGAAATTGCAGCAGATGAATGTGCGTGCCAACATCCCGCCCACTATCGCAAGCAAGACCTTCTACAACGTGCTCCGCACTATACCCGTATATGTTCCTATGGATGCCGTAGCGCAGTACAAAGCCGATACCTACTGGCGCGAGTTTAATATCATCGGTAGCGATGCCCCGTCCGATACGGAGAACGTACTCACCGATGCCGCTACACCCACGCGTATTGTTCGAGACGGGAAAGTGCTTGTCTATAGCAATGGCAAATGGTACGATATGTTAGGAAATATCGTGGAATAACCGCCGATTCCGAGAGCAATTGTTAAGTTATACATGGCGGAAAGGGACTGTCTAACAAGTCAAGTAGGCAGTCCCTTTTATTTGTTGTTTCAGGCAGATGTGTTGTTTAGCCTTGGTGTTGGGGGCGGAGGAGGTCGTTGACCATCTTGACGGGGTTGAAGGTGCTGACGGGCACTTCTACGAAGAGGGTGTTCCACTTCGCCATCGCGCCGTTCCACAAGCCCGGTAACTCAAGTGCGAGCAGTTCTTTGCCATCCTTCGATTTCTGGGAGATGAAGCCCGTCTGCGGGTCCACATAGTCGGGGAGATGGAAGGGCTTGCCGTTGACATCGCGGGTAGCGCATACGAGGTCCACGGGGTTGAAGTGGGTAGCCTGCGCCATGAGAGCGGGGTCGGCTATCTGCGAGGACTCGAGGATTTGTCGGCTGATAGTGCCGTCAGCGTCGCGCACGAGGAAGGGTCCGCCGCCGGGCTCGCCCGTGTTCTTCACTACGCCGCAGACGCGGATAGGACGGTTGAGGCGCTCGCGCTCTTCGTCCGTGATAGTGGGGTCTTGCAGGCGCGCGAACACACGCTTCTGCTCTGCCACGAGTACGCCGGCGAGAATCTGCTTGTAGCGCACGGTGTCTTTCTTCAGTCGGTCGGGCACTACATTGTCAATGTTCTTCACGAAGATAATGTCAGCATCCTGTGCGTTGAGGTTTTCAATGAGTGCTCCGTGTCCTCCCGGGCGGAAGAGGAGTTTGCCCTCTTTGTCGCGGAAGGGGGTGCCGTCGGGGTTAGCAGCGAGCGTATCGGTGCTGGGCAGTTGCTCGGAGAAGGAGATGTCGAAACGCACGCCGTACTTGGTCTCGAAGGCTTGCAGGTGGTCGGCAATGTGCTGACGGAAGAGGGGCAGGTGCTGGTGGGAGACGGTGAAATGGAGGTGCACCTGTCCGTTGCTGGCTGCGTAGAGTGCGCCTTCTACCATGTGCTCCAAGGCGGGGGTGCGGGGACCGTCTTTGTATTTATGAAAGAGGAGCAATCCCTTGGGCAGGTCGCCATAGTGCATGTCTTCGAGGAGGAAGCGCACGGCGTCTTGCCCGCTCTTGCCTGCGAGTTGGTCGCCGAAAGCAAAATCATCGATATGGGTGAGGAACTCCTGTATGAATGCCGTCTCTTCGCCGTCTTCGAGGTACTGGAAGAGGTTCTTGAACATACGGCTGGCAGCGCCGCTGGCGGGGACGAACTTCAAGATTTTGTGTCCCTCGGCGAGGTAGTCCTCCCAGATGCGGATGTACTCGTCCTGCTCTTTCTTGGTGGGGGCGAGGATACCGTCTTTGGTGGAGGCGGCGGCTACGATGTCTAATGCGGGGAAGCCTGTGCGAAAATGCTCCAGTTGTTCTTCGGCTTTCGCCACACTGATGCCTCGGGCTTCTAACTGCTCAAGGTCTTGGGGAGTGAAGACTGTGTTCATGATGTTGATTAAGAATTAAGAATTATGAATTAAGAGTGCATTTTTGGGTCGTTATCGGTTCGGTATCGTCTCGTCATCGTCTCACTATTCTCTCGTGAATCACCCACGAATCACCTACGATTGACGGCTTGCAGACCGCTTTGGATAATGGAGCATACCCGATACCTGCACGCAAAGGTAACACTTTTTCTTTATTTGGACAAATAAATTTCTGTTTTGACGGCTTATTTGCCCTATTTTCTGATAAAATAGGGGTGAGTCTTGCATATGTCAAAAAAAAGTAGTAAATTTGCAACGGAATTTTTGGGCACTTCTTTTTGTGCTGACCTTCTTTAACATATAATTATCGTATAATTAACCATTAATTCTTTCATTGCGGAATTATACGGGCAATTATATGGCAATTAATGTTTATAATAGTACGAGAAACAACCCTTAGAAAATGAAAAACATCGCCTTTATCATCAACCCTATATCGGGTACGCAGAATAAGCGGAAACTGCCGAAGTTGATTCAGCAGACGCTGGACAGTGAGCAATGGTTGCCGAACATCGTCTATACGGAGCGTCAGGGGCACGCCACGGAGTTGGCGCAGCAGTTCGCCCGCATGGGTTTTGATGCGGTGGTTGCTGTGGGCGGCGACGGTACGGTGAACGAGGTGGCAAGCGGCTTGCGGCACACTCAGACGGCAATGGGGATTCTGCCGATGGGCAGCGGCAACGGCTTCGCAAGGCATATAGGCGTGCCGGTGCATGTGAATCGGGCGATAGAGATGCTGAACCGCTGTGAGCCTATCACGGTGGACTACGGTTTGGCAAACGACCGTTTCTTCGTCAGCACTTGCGGCACGGGTTTTGACGCGCTGATAGCCGACCACTTTGCCGTGGCAGGCAAGCGCGGGATGAAGACCTACATTGAGAACATCCTGAGAGACGCGTTCACCTACAAGTCGCAGACCTATCATATCACGGGCGACGGGCTGGATATCACCCACAAAGCATTCCTCATCACTTTTGCCAACGCGGGGCAGTGGGGTAACGACGCTTATATCGCGCCCAAAGCGAGTATCCAGGACGGGAAGATGGATATCTGCATGATGTCATCTTCGGCGCTGATAGGGGCAGCAGGGCTGGCGCTCAGGCTCTTCACGAAGAGCATAGACAACAGCCTGTTTATGGACACTGTGCGGGCGAAGGAAGTACTATTAGAGCGCGAAGAGGCGGCACCCTTCCATGTGGACGGCGACCCCGTGGAGATGCCCAAAGATATACGGATAAAGATAGTACCCGACGGGCTGAAGGTGCTGGTGGAGAAAAGGTTTTGAGAGGACCGCTCACTGCGTTCGCTGACAGACCGCTACGCTGACAGACCGCTTTGCTGTCTGACCGCTACGCTGACAGACATTGGAATAATCGGAATAAATAGTATTTCTATGGAACTGAAAATCATTAACAAAAGCAATAACCCTTTGCCGCGGTATGAGAGTGAGCAGGCGGCGGGTATGGATATACGGTGCAACCTCAGCGAGGAGGTAACGTTGCAGCCTATGGAGCGGCGACTGCTTCCTACGGGTTTGTTCATCGAACTGCCGCAGGGCTACGAGGCGCAGATTCGTCCGCGTAGCGGTTTGGCACTCAAACGCGGACTCACCGTACTGAACAGCCCGGGGACTATTGATGCCGACTACCGCGGCGAGGTGGGGATTATCCTTATCAACCTGAGCAATGAGCCGCAGACCATCGCCCCCGGGGAGCGTATCTGTCAGATGGTCATCGCGCGACATGAGCAGCCCGAGGTGGTGGAAGTAGAGGTGCTGAGCGACACCGAACGGGGAGCAGGAGGTTTCGGGCACTCGGGGGTGAAGTGAATATGTTAGATGAAGGATAAAGGATTAAGGATAAAAGACTTATTACCTTTGTCTCTGAATATTCATAGTTGAAACTATTTCGTCTTTCATCCTGTATCCTTAATCTTTTATCCAAATAGTGTCTCTAATCCTTTATCCAAATAGAGTCCTTAATCCTTTATCCAATAAACTATTTAGTCTTTAATCCTGTGTCTTTAATCCTTCATCCAAAATGGCTTTTGGCGGTTCTTCTGTTTGTTGGGCAGGGGGCGTGGGCGGTGGAGTACGGGCTCTCGACGGAGCGTGAGCAGCAGTTTATGTACCATTGGGTAGCGGCGCGCGATGCACTTGACCATAGCCAATACGATGCCGCGCTTGCACAACTGCTCTTCTGCGAGCAACTGAACCCGCAAGATGCCCTTACCAAGGAGTATTTAGGGGTGCTCTACAACGCTATCAACCAAAAAGAGAAAGCCTTTGATTACCTGCAGCAAGCCTACCGATTAGACCCCGCCAAGCGGTGGTATCTCTACTCGGCTGCCCTATATAAATCGGGCGACAAGAAGCAGCATAAGACCCTGCTGCAAGTGGCGAAACGGGTGGTGAAACTGCAACCCAAAGACGAGGATGCGTGGAATAACCTGCGGCAGGCGGCATTGGCGAACGATGACTATAAACAGGCGCTCAAAGCGCAAGACGAATTGGACCAACTGCGCGGCTACGACGGGCTGAGTGCGCTCAACCGTTACCGCGTGTATGTGATGGCAGGCAAGCCGAAGAAAGCGCTGGCGGAGATAGAGCGATACCTCGCGCAAGACTCGCTGAACCTGCAGTTTTGGCTCTTCAAGGTGCAGATACAAGAGGCGATGCACGCGCCTTTCCGCGACTGCGAGGCAACCTATCGGCAGATACTGCGCCTTGACCCGAACCACCTTTCCGCACTGAACAACTACGCCTACCTGCTCGCTATCCATGGCGGCGACCTACGGCTGGCGGAGAGCATGAGCCAACGCACCATTCAGGCGCAGCCTGACAACGCCACTTTCCTCGATACCTATGCGTGGATACTCCACCTGCAAGGACAAGACTACCTCGCGGCGTTCTATATCCAAAAAGCCCTCCGCAATGCTGCCGAAGAGGAGAAAGCAGAGATAGTGAAACACTATAAGATAATTATGAAGGAATGAGAATGTTGCGGTTTATCATACGGATGTTGCAAAACAGTATAGCCCGCGGAATGCGGGGCATTGCGAGGTTGGCTGTGCGCACTATGGCATATTGTGGCATTGAAATCATCACTATGTTGGCGCTTGGTACGGGTTTTGCGATAGGGCTGACGGGTTGCCACACACAGCAAGTAGCCGTACAACCACAGCCGACTGAAACGGCGACTGAAGAAGAAAAACCGTGGCATACCTGCTTGATGCAGGGGGCGAAAGCTACACTCACCATGGATGGGCAGACTATCACTGCCAACTGTACGATGCAGGTTGTGCGCGACTCCATGCTGGTGATTAGCGTCATGCCCATGCTCGGCATAGAGGTCTATCGACTTGAAGCCACGCCCGAAGAACTGATTGCGATTGATAAACTCAACCACCAATACTTGAAAACGGACTACGCGCGGATAAACCGATATGTAACCCCCTCGCTGACGTGGGAAGACCTGCAGCAGATAGCGAGCAACGAGGTGCAAGGGGGACCGTTCATAGGTTATGCCATCGGAGAGAAAACCATTGCACTCAAGATAACGTATCCCGAGAAACAGACGGATGTCGCTGTGCGCATGCTGCATATCGACCTATCGCGCTACAAGCAAGTGGTAGTAGAGAACTTATAGACAATGAAACGCATCGGAATATACATATTGCTTTGCCTGCTGAGCCTCGCCGCGTCGGCAGATACTGTCAAGCAACTGCAGCAGAAGCAGAAGCAGCTGCAGCAGGAGATAGAGCAGACCAACAAGATGCTGCAGCAGACGAAGAAAGACGAGACCTCCACGCTGAATAAACTGCAACTACTGAGCAAGAACATCAGCACACAAAAGCAGTTGATTCGCACCCTTGGTAGCGAGATAACAGCCCTCGATGATGAAATGTTGCTGCTCGGTTTACAGCGCGACTCGCTGCAAGGGGAGTTGGAGCGTTGCAAAGCCGACTATGCGCGGTTGGTCCGCGAGACGCACCACACGAGTATGCAGCAGTCGCCGCTACTCTTCATCCTCTCGGCGGACGACTTCCAGCAGATGGTGCGCCGTGTGCGCTACATGCAGGAATTCGCCCGTTATCGGCAGGAGCAGGCAGCGCGTATCGAGCAGCTACAGGCGGAGATAGATGCACGCAACGATGCCTTGCAGACCAACCGCAAGGACAAGGAGCAGGCGTTGCAGTCGCGCAAACGGCAGCAAGAGAGCCTTGCCCGCGACGAGAAGAAGCACAAGAGTATGCTCAATAACCTCAAGAAGAAAGAGAAAGACCTCACTGCGCAACTCAAGAAACAGCAGAAGAAAGCCGCAGAACTCAACAAAAAGATAGACGATGCCATCCGCAAGCAGACGGCTACCAAGACCACGCTCACCAAAGAGCAGCAACTCGTGGCAGGAGGCTTCGAGCAGAACAAAGGCAAACTACCGTGGCCCGTGGAGAAAGGGTATATCAGCGGCAAGTTCGGCAAGCAGCAACACCCCGTCTATGAGCATGTGGTAACCGACAACAAAGGTATCTATATCCAGACCACCGCGGGCATGCAGGCGCGGGCGATATACAAGGGCGAGGTAACGAGTTGCTTCCTCGTGGGCAACACCTACGCCGTTATCGTGCAGCATGGTAACTACCGCTCGGTCTATTCCAATCTGAGCAAACTCAATGTGAAGCAGGGCGACAAGATAGAGACCAAGCAGACACTCGGCACCATCTATTCCGACCCCGAGCAAGACAATAAGACGGAACTCTATTTCCAGATATACCAAGACCGCAATATCCTAAACCCCGCCTCGTGGATATGTCAATAGCGGCGAAAGGCACGATTTTTGTAATTTACTTTTATGCACAAAAACTATCAATAATACTTTACAAGAATAACCAAGAACTTTTTTTGAACAAATATTTTTCAAATATTGTCCAAATATTCGTATCTTTAGCATATATTTCTCATTTCTTCATTATCAAAAACTCAATTACTATTTGACTGCTGAACAAGATACTTTCATTAATGGATAATTATACGACAATTAATGTTTCATGAAACACTATCTTTTTATATTTCTCGCTTTGGCGGCGGTGATGCTGTCGGGCTGCAAAGAGAATAACTGGATGGACTGGAAGGCACAGAACGACCTTTGGCTGGCGCAGAACGCCAAACGGGACAGCGTGGTAACCACCTCCACAGGCCTGCAGTATAAGATTATCTATCAGGGGAACCCCACCGATGCCCGACCGGATAACAGCAAGACCGTATTGGTAACCTACGAAGGTTACCTGATTAACGGTTGCCGATTCGATGGCGGCACGGCGTCCTTCGCATTGTCAAGCGTAGTGAGCGGTTTTGCGGAGGGACTGCGCAAGATTAACAACAAAGGCGTGATAGAGATTTATGTGCCGTATTACTTGGGTTACGACGAGGAAAAATACACCAGCGATGATATTTACGAAGCCGAAGGTAACGGCACGGAGGGGACAAGCAGTTACATTCCGCCTTACTCGGTACTGATTTTCAAAGTGAACTTAGATGCGGTGTATTAGTATTCTACAACTCCCCGCTTTCAAGGGACTGACCTTTCTTCTCTTTCTCCTTGCACTTTGCGCCTGCGATACGCATACCACGTACCGCAGTTCGGTGCCGTCGTATCCCGTGAACATTCGCATCAACACCAATGAGGGTGTTTATGTGCATTTCGTGCCAGAGAACACCACTTTGTATATGATAGTGGACAAGGACGGCTACCATTTTAACGGGCAGACCATGCCCCGCAAGGAGACTGACCGATTTGGCTATGCCGGAGTAGTGGTATATATAGATATTTTCGGCAGTTACAGCGCTTACGACATGGCGTGTCCGCATTGCGTGAAGCAGGACAAGCCTGTGGAGGTGGACGGCATGCTTGCTACCTGCCCTATTTGCGGCGAAGAGTACGACCTCGGCACCGGCTATGCCACGCCGCAAAAAGGGATTAGCAACGAGGCACTGAGGCGCTACGATTTGATAGTTTCCAACGGAGTAATCACCATACGCAACTGATTATGATTCAAGCCAACGAACTCATACGAATCGGCACGATGCGACGCCCGCACGGCAAAAGCGGGGAACTGCAATGCCAAATGGACAACGACTACTGGGACGAAGCCGATGCCGACTTCCTTATCCTGCTCTTGGACGGCATCTTCGTGCCTTTCCGCGTGGAAGACTGGCGAGGGAAGGGAGCAGATAGCCTTATCTTTCGGTTGAAAGGGGTAGATTCGGAAATCAAAGCGCTGCGGTTAGTGAACGCGGAGGCGTACATGCTCCGCCGCGACCTTGCCGAGGAGGCGGAGGAGATGATGACTTGGCAGGACTTGACAGGTTATGAGGTGCTGAATGGCAATCGTGTGGTGCAGGGTAGGGTAGCAGCCGTGGATGAATCCACTATCAACACCTTATTAGAATTGGAAGACGGACGCCTCTTGCCGGTGCACGAAGATTTGATAATAGAGATAGACGAACCGCAGAAACGCATTATCCTCGACCTGCCAGAAGGACTGTAAACTCAATTCCCCCGCCATCATGGAGGTGCGGTCTCCAGGCCGCACCATCGGAGAAAAGGGCGCGGACTATCTCAACACTCAACTCTCAACCCTCAACTCTAAACTACATGCAGAAACTGACCATACAAGAGATGAATCGCCTATCTGCGGAGGCCTTCCGCGAGGCGGAGAAATTGCCGCTGGTGGTGGTGCTGGATAATGTCCGCAGCCAACATAATGTAGGTGCTGTGTTCCGTACAGCCGATGCGTTCTTGTTGGAGGGCTTGTACCTCTGCGGCATCACGCCGAAGCCCGACACGCTGAGTACCAACAACGACCTGCACAAGACGGCGCTCGGCGCAGAGCTGACAGTGGCGTGGCAGGCGTTTGCAGAGACGATGGAGGCGGTGAAGACACTGCAAGCGAGAGGCTATAAGGTCTATGCTGTAGAGCAGGCGCACCACTCCATCACCCTCGAGCAGGCTGCGCAAGAAATCACTGGGGACGCGGGCGTCTCGCCCGCGGTGGGGCTGTCCCTCCCCGTCTGCACTAACGGCATCGCCATCGTTCTCGGGCATGAGGTCTTCGGTGTGGCGCAGGAAGTGGTGGATGCTTGCGACGGCTGCATAGAGATTCCGCAGTATGGCACCAAACACTCGCTGAACGTCAGCGTAACAGCAGGCATCGTCATGTATGCTCTCGCCACCGCCATGCGGGGTTCATTATGAATTATGAATTATGAGTGCCACTGCTCTCTAAACTCTCAACTCTAAACTCTCAACTCTCAACTCTCAACTCTCAACTCTAAACCCTCAACTCTCAACTCTCAACTCTCAACTCTTATGCACTTAAACAGATGGATTTTCGGTGGATTGGGCTTTGCGTTGCGCGGTCCTATGGGTGCCCTGATTGGGGTTACCATTGCCATACTATTGGAGGAGAAACTTGACAGTTTAGACAAAGAACGCCCTGCGGAGGATGAAAAGGCGGAAAACGACCGTCGTTTTGTAGGCGGGGAGTCCACGAACTACCGTCGCGCCACCGTGGGCGACATCCGCGTGTCGCTCATCGTGCTCATCGCCTGCGTGATGAAAGCAGACGGGCAGGTGAAGAAATCCGAGGTGAACCATATCAAGCCTTTCCTCTTGAAGAACTACGGCGAGGAGGGTGCCCGCGATGCGCTGCAACTGCTCAAAGAACTCCTGCAAAAAGACATCAACCCCGTGGGGGTGTCGAGGCAGATTGCGCAGCATGTCAACTACTCCACGCGCTTGGAGATTCTCCACTTGTTGCTCGACGTAGCGATGGCGGACGGTGAGATGGCAGACAGCGAGATTCGAGTGATAGACATTATTGCGGAGCATATTGGCATACAGCAGATGGACTACCGCTCGTTGCTATCCATGTACCGCCGCGATGCCGACCCCAACTGGGCATACACCGCACTGGAAATCACCCCGCAAGCGACCGATGAGGAGGTGAAGCGCGCTTATCGCCGCATGGCGATGAAGTACCATCCCGACAAGGTCTCCACAGCCGGCGAGGAGGTGCAACGCAGCGCCACAGAGAAGTTCCGCATCATCAACCAAGCCTACGAGACCATCAAAAAGGCGCGGGGCATCGTGTGAGTGCTCAAATGTTCAACGTATAATTGCCGTGTAATTATTCATTAATCAACGTGGAGTCGAAATTTAGTATTCACGTGAAAAAGAATAACAAAGAATACATTTGACAACAAAGAACAATAACCATTACGACCTGCTTACGCATTATAACAATAAAGGCTGCTTGACCAATCGGTCGGGCAGCCTTTTTTGTATGTAAAGGGGGAATACTATTTCAAGAACTCGTAGGCATACACTTTCTCTGCTATCTTGGCGGCGAGGCGTTTCTGCTTGGTGCGCAGGTTGCGCAGGAGTTGCATGTAGGTGGTGTCGGGGCTGTCGTTGTTCATCTTCCCCTTGTCGTTGGTGCCTTGGAAATAGCGGCGTATGTCGTAGAACGAGGCGTTCACATCCGGCGGCGTGGCATATAGTTCGCCATCGTGGTGGTGGAGATAATAGTGCCATATAGCACGCCCTGCCTCCATCACCTCCTGCGCCTCCGCCGAGAAATCCACTTGTACTGGGGACGCAGGCGTCTCGCCTGCGGGGTCCCCGCAAGCAACGCGAAGTGGGGTGTTCTCTGCGGACAGTTTGGAACAAACTGCTTGTGTTGCATCGCGCTTCCCCGCCCCGCCTGCGGTATGGGTGAGGGAAGGCTGTTCTTCCCATGCGATATCCCTTTGCGGGTCGGAGGAAGAGGCGGTCATATCCTCTACGCGAATCTTGCCCGCGCGGAAGTCGCGCAGGAAGTCGGACATGAAATGCGATTGGAAGTTATCGGGGGCGTTGAGTTCCTGCTCGGTGAAGGGAATCCAATGGTTGATGCCTTGGGTGGCGGAGATGCGGTTTTGTCCGTGGAAGAGGGTGTAGGCGAGACAGTCCAACTGAAAAACACGGTCGGCTTTCCATCCCTCATTGGGATACAAAAACTGGTCGCGGTCATTCAACCATGTCGCCTCAATGCACTGACGGACAGAGAGATAAACTGAGGCAGTGATTAGATTTTGTTGACTTATATTTAATGGATTACGTGCATTACGTGCACCCATATCCAATGCAATATTTACAAATTTACTATTTTGAAAATCGGGAGGTGCTGTATCTAAAAGACCTATACAATGGAAATCTTTATTATCAAATCTTTTTACCCACTTGTTCATGCTTTGCACATTTATGGGTACTGTTATCAGTTTAGGACTTCTAATTTCTCCTTTCCTATCATAGACATCTGCCAAAATCTTGGTGAATTCCACTTGCTCGTTACTATTCCATACAAAAAAGCCGATAGGAAATTGCCCTTTTACATTATCGAATGTGTCTGCCGGTACTAAAAATAATTTTTCCAATTTTGCGCGAAAAACTTCGCGGAAATCCGCGAAATTCGGCGCTTGCAGAATTTTCAACTTTGAAAATTCTGCAAGCGCCGAGGAGGGGATTTCGAGGTACACACGGATAAAGAACTGCGCAAACAGTTCGTTAGCGGCTTTACCTATTAAATGTTTATATTTGAGATAGGTCGCATTCTGATTGGCTACGCCGGCTTTGTTTGAGCCTGTTCCCGTAACCGTAGTGGCACTAGTTGCCTCCGCATATGGCGGGTTGATATAGATAATCAGGTGTTTGCGTTTCTCTTCGTCTTGCAGCACCTCGCGAAGCGACTGTGGCAGTTTGGGGTCATCGAAACTGTCGTTCAGGAAATCAAATTGGAAGACATGTTGGCGGAGCAGGTTCGCGCCCTCACCCATGGTCTCTATCCGCTCCCACATCACTTTCACATCCGCCATATCCAAGGTGGATGCCCATATACGATACTTGTTCGTCAGGTTTGCCAGCAGGTTACCCGTACCCGCGCAGCAGTCCCAAATATAATACTCGTCCTGCCAGTTCTCGCCGAACACATCCGCCAAGTACTCTTGGCTCTTCTCCACCCAGATCGCGGGCGTGAAGTACGACCCTTTGCGTTCGCGCACATCCTGCGGCACCAGCAGGTCGCGCCGCTCCACGATGCGCTCCCAATACTCCTGTTTGGGCGGGCGCGCATAGTGCGTCCAGAAACGCGTGTGGGCAATCATCTTGTCGCGGAACTGCACTTGCTTGCTGGTGAAGAGCCCATCGGTATCGATATGGCGGTCGAGTTCGTAGTGGGTGTCCTGCAAGAGCACATGCAGGTTATCCAGCAGCGTGCGGTTGTTCTCCGCTATCAGGTCGGCAAGGTAGAAATCCGCTTCCAGCAGGTTGTGCTGCTTGGCGTTCTCCCAGTTGACATTGATAGTGGGCATCACCTCCTTGCGCCATTTCTGGAAGATGGCTACGAAGTTATTGTGGTTCACGCGGATACGTTGTATCTTGTCGCGTCCCGAAACGAAATTGCGTTTGATGAAACGGCGCAGTTCCTGCGCATCCTCGGCGAACTGATAGATATAAATCTCGCCGTCTTGTGCGGCATGCTGCTTGATTTGGTCGGACACCAACTGATAGAGCATCTTAAACTCCTTGGTGCTGTGGTCGGACGGGGCTACGTTCCAGTTAAAGTCATTCAGCGAGAACACCTGCATCACGCTGCTGTACGGGATAAAGGCAATCTTCTCCGCGTCGAACGCCCCGAGGAACTTCGGCGGCAGGGCAGACTCGATGGTACGTGCCTTGCCGATGGTCAGAATCAGTTGCACCAGCGAGTCGAACAGTTTGTGCTTGTTGCCCGCCTTCGCCTCCGCCCAAAGCAGGTACTCCTTCTCATCGTTTGGCAGCAAGCCCTCGTGGCGGACAGCCACCGAGAAATCGATGTTGTCGAAACACTGCGTGCCATCGTAGTCGGCAAAGAAATCCTGCCGAATCTGGTTCTTGATGGTCTCTTCGTTGGCTTTCAGGGAGTACATGGTATGGGAAGTCTTACTATTCTAACGTATAATTGCCGTGTAATTATTCATTAATTGTAGCAAGTTTTTTAGTTATGTCGCCCCGTTGGGGCTTTCTTTTTTTTGGGGGGGACTTTTCCCGTAGGGGCGAGCCCCTACGCTAATCTATATCGCCCCTTTGGGGCTTTCACCTACGCTAATCTATATCGCCCCTTCGGGGCTTTCACCTACGCTAATTTATTTCGCCCCGTTGGGGCTCGGTTTATGCGGATTAGTCGAAGAGGGTGGGGGAGTCTTGGTCGAAACGCTTGAGGATATTGTGCATGAGCGTCTCGCGGATGAGTTTGCTGCGGTTCTTCACCGTGTATTTGTCGCAGTAGCGTTGCAACGCCCGCATCTCGCTGTCGTTCAGCGAAATGGTAACTCTATGTGTCCGACGCTCTTTCATGGTTTTTCCTATTACAAAAACAAACAAGAATACTCACGGAAATCAACAAGAAGTTTTATATCTCAACAAATATTCCCAAAAATTTTCCAAATATTTGTTTCCAATTACAGGTAGATACCCAATCGTATGCCGTAGTGGATGAAGCATTGTCCGGCGGGGTGGGTGTAGTCGTGTTCCTGTCCCTCGCTGTCGGTGATGTGCTCGGTGGTGTTGATAAAGGCTTGCTGGAATTGGCAGTCAGCGGCGACATACAGCCGCTGGCGCTCGGAGATACGGTAGCAGTAGCCGATGTTCAGTCCGGCGTTTAGCCCGCCTTGGTAGTCCTTGCTCAGCGCGATGCCATAGCCCAACTGTATTCCTATCATCGGGGTGTGCTTATGTTGGAGCAAGGGGATACGCGCGGCAATGGCGATGGGAAGAAAACTATATGCCGTGGTGGTCGTTTTGACGATGGGGGTAGTGGTGGTAACTATGGTTTGAGTGGTGGTGTAGAGTGCGCCGAGGTAGCCTACGCTGCCGCCGAGGAAGATGCCGCGGTTCAGCAGGTCATGGCTGCCGACCAGCAGGTTGGCAGACATATTGCCGTAGGTCTTGTCGTCTGCGGGTTTATAGGCTGCGCCGCCTGCCAACTCTATGGCTACGGAAATAGTTTTTCCCGCAGGCGAGACGCCTGCGTCCCCAGTGGTATTCTCGTTCTCGTTTTGGTGTAGCTCCCGATGGGTTCCCGACTTGTCGGGATAAACCGGGATAACACTTCCGTCCGCATCTCCTTGATTGGTGGAGCCATCTTTGCGGATGGTCTTGACTTCATTAGTAGGGTATTGAAAACGGCTGCCCGAAGCGGTCTTGATGATTACTACTTCCTCGTTTTGAACGAGGATAGTGCCCTGTATCTCCTTGCCCGACCGGAGAACTACCACATCCGCCTGCACCGCAATGGCGCAGAGCATGAAAAGGGGTACTATGAGACGGCGAAGGGACAACATGTCAATTTGAAAATTGGTAAATGTGTCAATTTGAAAACATCTTAATTTGACCATTTTACAATTTACAATCTGACAATTTTACACCGCATGGTCAATTGTAAAATAGTAAATTGTTAAATGGTCAAATGGTATTTAGTACAGCCTATTGATAGCGTAGTTGAGCAACTGAATGAGCGAGTTCTTGGGGCTCGGACGGGCATTCGTGCAGTCTGCGGGATAGGAGTCGTGGAAGATGTCGAGCAGGGCAACGGCTTGCGTGCGCAGTTGCTCCATCTTTTGTTGGGTATAGGGAATACCTTGGTAGCGCATAACAAACGACTTGATTTCTTCTTCCGCGTTGTGGGCGTTGATATGCTCATCGTGGCTTGCCAACGCCTCCGCCAAGGTACGGATATGCTCTGCTTCCTGCTGCGGCGCACGCTGTAGCGAGATAATCAGCGGCAGTGTGGCTTTGCCATCGCGGATGTCGTTCATCGTGGGCTTGCCTATCTCCTCCGAGTCGGAATAGTCGAAGATGTCATCTTTCATCTGGAAGCAGAGTCCGAAGAGTCGCCCGAACTCGCGCAGGGCGGTGCGCTGCCGCTGGGTGCAACCTGCCGACTCCGCGCCCGCCTCCATACAGGCTTGGAAGAGTTGAGCCGTTTTTTGGTCAATAATCTTGAAATACTGCTCCTCGCTGATCCACATGCTACCTCCCGCATGCAGTTGTAGTAATTCGCCGGAGGAGAGCATCTGCCCTAAATGGGCAACGATGGAGAGTATCTTGCCATTTCGTATGTCGGCGGTGATACCGATGACTTTGGCGAGCAGGTAGTCCCCTACCAGCACCGCCACTTTGTTAGTCCATTGTGCTTGTATAGAAGGGGCACCACGGCGCATGGGCGAGTTATCCACCACATCATCGTGCATGAGCGTGGCGGAATGTAGCAACTCCAGCGCCACAGCCGTCTGTAGCGTCTTTTGCGTAACGGGATTGCATATCTTGGCAGCAAGGAGGGTGAGCAACGGACGCAACTGCTTGCCACGATGAAGGGCAGTGTGCGTCAGCACCTCA
Organism: Paludibacteraceae bacterium; assembly: GCA_034090015.1. Classification (GTDB taxonomy): domain Bacteria; phylum Bacteroidota; class Bacteroidia; order Bacteroidales; family Paludibacteraceae; genus Colicola. The sequence goes on from JAXDTJ010000018.1 coordinate 111,579, forward strand.
TTTAGCAGCGAATTGTCGCTACGAAGAGTGGTCTCGTAGAGTTGGTCGTACAGAAAGAACTCCTGTTCAACAGGTTTGCGTATGAGCGATAACTTATCCATAGAAATAAAACGGCTGCAAAGATACGCAAAAAATACGATATACGCAAGAAAAACGCACCTTTTTGCACAAAATCGCACACGAACTTGCACAAACGAAAAAAAAAGCGTACCTTTGCAGGCATGAAAGAAGAATGGTTACAACGATGGAAGAAGTACGGCAAGTATGTGGTTACGATTGCCATTTTTGCGGTGGTGATGATTTTCTTTGGCGACCAGAGCCTGATTAACTACGTGAAGCGTGCGCGTGAGATACACCACTTGGAGGAACAGCGCGATACCTACCGCGAGGGCACCCAAAAGGCGCGCCACGACCTCAATGTGCTGCAAAATACCGATAGTCTTGAGCGTTTCGCGCGCGAGCAATACTACATGCACGCCGAGAACGAAGATGTCTATCTGGTGGAAGAATAAATAATCAATTTGAAAATTTGTAAATTTGAAAATTTGAAAATAATTTCCACCGCATGGCAATTTTCAAATTTACAAATTTACAAATTATAAAAATTATACCATGAAGTGGAGTAGAATACTTTTGATTGCAGGTGGCGTGGTGCTGTTGGCAGGTGCTGTGCTGAGTGTTTGCGGTGTGGAGCCGTGGGCAAACTATGTGCTCATAGCCGGAGCGGCGATTATCATTATTCGCGGAGCCGTCCGCGTCCGCGAGAAAGACGACAAACCTGAAAACTGAAACTATTGGGGACGTGGGCGTCTCGCCCGCGGTAAACTTGAAACTTGAAACTTGAAACTTGAAACTTCAAACCACCCAATGGACACTTGTCGCATATTAGGTATTGACCCGGGCACGCTGTTTATGGGCTACGCGCTGCTGGATGTGCAGGGCAAGCAGGCATCGATAGTGGATTTCGGCGTATTAGATGTGCATAAGTTGGACGGACAATACGCGCGACTGCAAAAAGAGTTCTTCTTCCTGCAAGACCTAATAGACCGACAGCATCCGACTACGCTCGCCATCGAGACGCAGTTCGTGGATAAGAACCCCCAGACGATGATTAAGATTGTGCATGCGCAGGGAGTAGCGATAGCCGCTGCCCTGAGTCGCGATCTGCCTATCAACGAGTACTCGCCAATGAAAATCAAGATGGCGATTACCGGTAACGGACATGCCACCAAAGAGCAGGTCGCTGATATGCTCCAACGCTTCCTGCATATCCCCGCCGAGCTGATGCCCAAGAAGTTGGATGCTACCGATGCGCTCGCCATCGCCTATTGCCATTTCCTGCAACGCGGGCTGCCGCTCACGGACGAGCATGGTGCGAAAGACTGGACTACCTTCGCCAAGCGCAAAGGACTGGCTCCCACAGCGGCTACCACTCCCAACGAAAAGCTACTCGCTGCCCTCAAAGGGGCGAAAAAATGACAAAAATCGTACAATTTGCAAAAAATGATACCTAATTCTTGGTATTGTCAAAAAATAGTTGTACCTTTGCACCACTTTCCTACACGAAGTTAAAAACACGGAGCGAAGCGGAGTTCATAACACGTAGCTCTCAACACGAAGCGTAGCGGAGTTAAAAACATGAAATTCATTAACTAACTTTATAAAAATTCAACAACTATGGCTTACGTAATTTCTGACGAATGTATCGCATGCGGTACTTGCATTGATGAATGCCCGATGGGTGCTATCTCCGAGGGCGAGCACTATTCTATTGATCCTGAGGTTTGCACGGAGTGCGGCACTTGCGCAGATGTTTGCCCGAGCGGCGCAATCAGCAAGTAAGAAACCGTTCTGTGTTACAAAGGATTTACCTGCGGAACTGCTTGATGAGTGATCGTCAAGCAGTTCTTTTATTTGTATATAATTGGGCAAAAGTTTGCGTATGTCAGAAAAAAGCAGTACCTTTGCGCCATTATTCAACGGGGCTATTGTTTTTCCCCCGCTCTTAACACTGAAAACAATGCGTACTGATTCTGAATTGAGTGGCGTATCCCTGTTGGGGAACAGCCACACCGCGTATCCTACCGACTACGCTCCCGAAGTGCTTGAGACTTTCGTAAACAAACATCCTGACAATGAGTATCTGGTTACCTTCCATTGTCCGGAGTTCACTTCGTTGTGTCCGAAGACGGGGCAACCCGACTTTGCCACGATTTACATCTCGTATATTCCACGGGAGAAGATGGTGGAGTCGAAGTCGCTCAAGCTCTATTTGTTCTCTTTCCGCAACCACGGCGACTTCCACGAAGACTGTGTCAACATCATCATGAAAGACCTTGTGAAGTTGATGGACCCGAAATACCTTGAGGTAACGGGTATCTTCACTCCGCGCGGCGGCATCAGTATCTACCCCTTCGCCAACTATGCCGATGCGGAGCATGAGGGTATGAAGCAGCAACGACTACTGAGACAATTTGACAATTTGAAAATTTGAAAATTATTAGTTCCGTATGGTCATTTTCAAATTTTCAAATTTACAAATTTTCAAATTGAAACGCAAGTTATGAAAGATTCCATTATCGTTCTCTCGGGCGGGTTGGATAGCACCACCCTACTCTATGAATATCAGTCGCGTATTGCATTGGCAGTCAGTTTCGACTACGGCAGCAACCACAACCAACGCGAGTTAGCCTTTGCCGCATTGCATTGCGAGCGCTTGGGGATTAAACACCTGATTATTCCGCTGGACTTCATTCACCAATACTTCCACAGTTCTCTTCTCTCGGGTGCGGAAGCCGTGCCCGAAGGCAACTACGATGATGAGAACATGCGCTCCACGGTGGTGCCGTTCCGCAACGGTATCATGCTGGCGGTGGCAGCAGGATTGGCGGAGGACAATGGTTTGCAGCAGATTATGATGGCGAACCATGCGGGCGACCATGCTATCTACCCCGACTGTCGTCCCTCGTTCGTGCAGGCGATGGATAGCGCCGTGCAAGCCGGCACCTACAACGGTGTGCGGCTCTTCACTCCCTACACCAACCTTACCAAAGCCGACATTGCCCGCCGCGGCAAGGCGCTCGGTATTGACTATAGCGAGACGTGGAGTTGCTACAAAGGCGGCGAGCACCACTGCGGCAAGTGCGGTACCTGCACCGAGCGCATAGAAGCCCTCCAAGAAGCAGGGGTGGAGGATAAGACGGTGTATGAGAATTAAGAAATCAGACCGCTACGCTGTTAGACCGTTTTCACTGTCCGACCGCTATGCTGTCCGACTGATTTAGTTTAACCACAGACAACTTAATCAACTATGTACTATGTTCAAAAGACGCTGACCATATCGGCAGCACATAATCTCAACCTCAGTTACGAAAGCAAGTGCGAAGCCTTGCACGGGCACAACTGGGTCATCACCGTCTTCTGCAAGGCGGAGACCCTAAATCAAGACGGCATGGTAACCGACTTCACCCATATCAAACGAATTGTCAAAAACACCTTCGACCACAAGTATATCAACGAAGTGCTGGAGGTCAATCCATCGGCGGAGAACATCGCCCGCTGGATATGCGACCATGTGGAGAACTGCTACAAAGTGTCCGTGCAAGAGTCGGAAGGCAATGTAGCGATATATGAGAAGGATGAACGACCGCGCTAAAGCGCTGAACGACCGTCTTACGACTGTCAGACCGCGTTACACGCTGAAAGACCGCTGACGCTGAATGACCGTGCTACGCACTGTCAGACTGATAATCAGTCGGACAGCAAAGCGGTCAGACAGTGAAACGGTCGGACAGCGCAGCGGTCTTTAATCTATTATGTATCGAATTAACGAGATATTTTATTCTTTGCAAGGCGAGGGGTACAACACGGGGACGCCGGCGGTTTTTGTGCGCTTCAGTGGCTGCAACCTGTGCTGTCCTTTCTGCGATACCGATTTTGCGGATTACACGGAGATGATCGCCGAGGAGATTGGGGAAGAGATACATACGCTCATCCATAAGTACTCAACTCTCAACACTCAACTCTCAACTTCAAATACTAAACCCTCAACACTAAACTCTAACCATTCCCCGCTCATCATCCTTACGGGCGGCGAACCGGCATTGCAAGTGGATGAGCCCCTTTTGACGGTACTGCATGCCACGGGCATGTCTGTCTGCATCGAGACCAACGGCACCCACGCGCTCCCTGACGGTATCGACTGGGTTACCTGCTCACCCAAGCAGGGCACCCGCCTCGCGCTCACTCGTGCAGACGAACTGAAAGTAGTGCTGACGGAGGGCACTGCCCCTGAGCAATGGCTGACGCAGATTCAAGCAGACCACCTCTTCTTGCAGCCCTGCTCCTGCCAAAACACCGAACAGGTGATTGATTATATCCTCCGTCACCCCCACTGGCGACTATCACTCCAAACACACAAATACCTCCACATCCGATAGATGCGGAGGTATTTTTTTTAGAGGTTAGTGGTCAGTGAATAGTTAATTAGTGTTTTCGGAAGCGGCGCAAGAGACGTTTGAACAGCGAGAGAAGCAACGCTCCTTTGCTCAGTTTCGGAGTGAAGACAGACACCGGCGTGAAAAATGATGCCAGGGATGAGAATGTATGTCCCACTCTGCGGAAACGGTTCAAGACATGGTTAATGTCCCTTTGTATTCCTGCCACATCCTTTTGCAGGTCTGCCTGCTGGCGTTCGGCTCGTTGCTGCAAGGTTTGCCGTGCAGCAGCTATGTCTTCCAACGAACGTATGTGCGTCAAATCAGGCATGCCTAACCTCCTTTCCCATTGAGTCTGCCGAAGCAGAATCGTTGCTAAACAAGATAGCACACAATGCAGCTACCATCGGGTTGATAAACCATTGCTTGCGGAATATAACGGCAAGCAGCAAAAGCACAAAGAATACACCTCCGATAATAAGGAATGCAGCCCACAGCGGAATCCACTGCGCCAAGACGAAAGCCAACGTTACCGCCCCAAAGCCCAACACGGCAAAAAGCAAAAGGATAACGACCAAGGCGAAGAGTATCAAACCTATCACCTTACTCAGTTTCTCCAGAAGCCCGAGACGCAAGAGGTCATACTGTGTGTTGAGATACGCGCGGGTATCAGAAAGCAGTTTCTGATATTGTTCATCGGAAAGAACCATAGGGTAATTACAATTTACGAATTACGATTTACGAATTACTCTGTGGAGTCAAATTTTTACTCTTTGTCAGCAAGGGCTTCGTCCACAGCGGCTTCCAATTCTTCATCGGTGAAGTAGTCGTGCAAACGTGCTTTCACCTTGGCGACAAAAGCATCCCACTCATTATGGTCAAGGTACAAGCCCTTTTCTTTGGCAAGGGCAATAATTTGTGCGCGGGTTTCTGCGCCACTCTTCGGGGCAGTCAGCAAAGCAACGGCTGCGCCCACCAATGCACCACCAACAAAGGTAGCCAACAATTTACCAAAATCTTTCATGGTTGCTGTAATCATTAAAAGGTTAATACTATGGTTATTTGTATTGTACCGAGAAACGTACAAATATCGTACCACAAAACATGTTTATGCCATATAACCTATTTATTTAGCAAAAAAGACAGCCGCATGGGCTGTCTTTTTTGTTACTTACGAATACCGAGTTGCTTAATAATAGCACGGTAGCGCTCAATGTCCTTCTCCTTGAGGTAGTCAAGCAAGCGACGACGCTTACCTACCAAGGTGGTCAGCGCACGCTCTGTACCGAAGTCCTTGCGGTTGGTCTTCAGGTGTTCGGTGAGGTGGTTGATACGATAGGTGAAGAGTGCGATTTGGCTCTCAGCAGAACCGGTGTTCTTTGCATCGTTGCCGTACTGTGCGAACAACTCAGCTTTCTTCTCAGAAGTCAAGTACATGACAATAAATAAAGTTGATAAGTTAAACAATCACAACAAAGCAACACTCTATTTGACAATTGGACAATTGACCATTTGACAATTTTTTTTGGTAGAAACTTCGTTGCATTTATGCTTTCACGCGAAAAGCGGGTGCAAAGGTACGCAAATTATTTGAATTATGCAAATAATTCCGTATTATTTTTTTATTTGGAAGGGAAAAGAGCCGATCAGGTTGCCGTCGGCGAAGAAATCGGCATTGTAGTAGCCGGTTTCCGGTGCTTCGCCGACCGTCCAATAGATGGTTCCGAAGAACTCTTCGCCGGCGTACTCGAAAGTTTGCGCCATGGTGTAGGGAATGTCGCTATTTTCGAAAGGAAAGAGTTTGGTGGAGTCTTCTCCGAGGAGATTGCCATCGGGGTCGATGAGTCGGACGTAGAGGGTTTTCATACCCGGGTCGCAGGTGATGTTTTTGCCGATGGTATAATTGAATTGCAGTTTGCGTATCTGACTGACGATGCGCGTTTTGCGGTCGTCTTTGTTGAGCGTGGTAAGGTTGCACGCCGTCAGCTCAAGCAGCGAGGCGCGCCAGACGGTTTCTGTCAGTTGGGTGTTGGTCTGAGCGAGTTGTTGGTTGTGCTGCTCCAATTGTCGATTGTTTTGCTTATACTGTTGATTTTCCGCGGTGAGTCGTTGGTTCGTGGCATTGAGCGAGTCGATCTGGCGCACGTATTCGACCATGACGGCGCGGACGGTGGCGAGTTCTTTTTTGAGTTCGGCAATACGTCTTGCATTGGTGGCTTTGGTGATGCGCAACTCTTCCAAGAGGTCTTGGACGCGCTGTTGCTCGCGGGAGAGCAGGTCTTGGAGAGAGTCGTTTTGGATGCTAACGTTCTGGTAACCATCGAATTGGATAGCAAGGTCTTCGTACTCCTCTTGCAGTTCGGATTTTTCGTATTCCATAAGTTCGACCACTTCGTTCATCTCCTTCCGCTGTTGGAGGAAGAGAAAAAGGAGCGCTGCAATGCCCAAAACGAGCACAACGATGACTGGAATGACTATTTTTTTATTCATAAATGTTACGGTTGTTTTAATCGCGGGTGCAAAGGTACTGCTTTTTTTTGAGATGTGCAAGAGAGAAGATACTTTTTTATGAGGGGATTCTATAGTAGGATTATCGGAAAATCAAAATGATATAAGATAGATTGTATAAATAGCAATATGTCATTTTTGATTGTTTAGTTTTCGGTACGTTTTCTACAAGTTATGACCTCGGTACGAACTCGACTAAACCCTTTCTTGTTTTTTAGAAAGAGAGATAGGAATCCTAATATATCATTCTGCTATGTGTTTTGTTTATTTTGTGTACAAAACGTAATTTTGTATAGAAAAGCACCACACGAGTCGGGTGATATATTTTTTTGCATTTTCTTGTGTATGTCAAAAAAAAGTGGTAACTTTGCCCGCTTTTTGGGAGTTTCCGATACGTTTTGAGGGCTTGCGTTATTTTTTAGGTACAAAAATCTACATATTACAATGCAAAAGATTAGAAACATAGCGATTATCGCGCATGTGGACCACGGGAAGACGACGCTCGTGGACAAGATGCTGTACACGGCTCATCTGTTTCGCGAGAACGAGCAGAAAGGCGAGTTGATTCTGGATAACAACGACCTTGAGCGCGAGCGAGGAATCACCATCTTGGCGAAGAACGTGTCGATAGACTATAAAGGCTACAAAATCAACATCATAGACACTCCGGGGCACGCGGATTTCGGCGGCGAAGTGGAGCGCGTGCTGAACATGGCAGACGGCGTGTTGCTGCTGGTGGATGCCTTCGAGGGTCCGATGCCGCAGACGCGCTTCGTGCTGCAAAAGGCGTTGGAACTGAACCTGAAACCGATAGTGGTGATTAACAAGGTGGACAAACTGAACTGCCGTCCCGACGAGGTGCAGGAAGAGGTGTTCGACCTGATGGTGAACCTGAACGCGACGGAGGAACAACTTGATTTTCAGACTATTTACGGTTCTGCGAAGAACGGCTGGATGAGTACGGATTGGCGCAAGCCGACGTCGGACCTGACGGCGCTGATGGACGCCATCATTGAGTACATCCCCGCTCCGGAGGAGTTGGAAGGTACGCCGCAGATGCTCATCACGTCGCTGGACTACAACGCCTACGTGGGTCGTATCGCCGTGGGTCGCGTGCACAGAGGAGCGCTGAGAGACGGCATGAATGTGTGCCTTGCGAAGAAAGACGGGACGATGGTGAAGACGAAAATCAAGGAGTTGCACACCTTCCAAGGCATGGGGCATGTGAAGACGGACGTGGTGAAGAGCGGCGATATCTGCGCGCTGATAGGCATTGACGGCTTCGAGATAGGCGACACGATATGCGACTACGAGCAACCCGAGCCGCTGAAGCCGATTGCAATAGACGAGCCGACGATGTCGATGGTGTTCACCATCAACGACTCGCCGTTCTTTGGCAAGGAAGGAAAGTTCGTAACGAGCCGACATATACAGGAGCGACTGAACAAGGAGTTGGAGAAAAACCTCGCGCTGCGTGTGGAGCGCGGTACGGATGAGAACTCGTGGCATGTGTTCGGGCGCGGCGTGCTGCACCTGAGCGTGCTGATAGAGACCATGCGCCGCGAGGGCTATGAGTTGCAAGTGGGTCAGCCGCAGGTGATATTCAAGGATATAGACGGCGTGAAGTGCGAGCCGGTGGAGATGCTGACGGTGAACACGCCCGACGAGTGCAGCGGAAAGATTATTGAGTTCGTGTCCACGCACAAGGGCGAGATGACGAAGATGGAGATGGTGAACGACCGCGTGCAGTTGGAGTTCCTAATTCCGTCGCGCGGTATCATGGGTATGCGCACCTATGTGATGAATGTGAGCGCGGGCGAGGCGATTATGGCGCACCGTTTCTATGAGTATCAGCCGTACAAGGGCGAGATAGTGAAGCGCAACAACGGTTCGCTGATAGCGATGGAAGGCGGCACGGCATACGCCTACGCGCTGGACAAACTGCAAGACCGCGGGCGGTTCTTCATCTACCCGGGCGAGGAAGTGTACGCGGGGCAGGTGGTAGGCGAGAACAGCAAGGAAGGCGATATCGTGATAAATGTTACGAAATCGAAGAAACTGACGAACATGCGGTCGAAGTCGGCAGACGACAAGGCAGTGCTGCCGCCGCCGGTGATTTTCTCACTGGAAGAGGCGCTGGAGTACATCAAAGAGGATGAGTATGTGGAGGTTACGCCTACGCACATGCGTATCCGAAAGATTATCCTTGACGAGTTGGAGCGGAAGAGAGCGGGGAGGGGGTAAGACGACTGATTGACCGCGCTTCGCGCTGACTGACCGCTTCGCTGACAGACCGCTCACTGCGTTCGCTGACAGACTGATATAGTAGTGGGCTGTGGTTAGGACGACTGATTGACCGCGCTTCACGCTGACAGACCGCTCACTTCGTTCGCTGACAGACTGAACTCGGCGAGGCAAACAATAGAAACGAAACTATCATTAAAAATTAAACGATATGCAAATTAATCAAAGTGAAATGAAAGACTTGCAGGCAGTGTTGACGCTGACTATTGAGCCTGCAGATTATCAAGAGAAAGTACAGAAAGACCTGAAGCAGATTCGCCAGAAGGCGAACGTGCCGGGTTTCCGCCCGGGTATGGTGCCCATGGGTATGGTGAAGAAGATGTACGGCAAGGGCGTGCTGGCAGACGTGCTGAACAAAGTGGTCGGCGAGCAACTGAGCAAGTACATCGACGACAACAACCTGAAAGTGCTGGGCGACCCGCTGCCTAACAACGAGTTGACCCCCGAGATGGACTTGGACAACCAAGACACATTCACCTTCGCTTTCGACATCGCTGTTGCACCCGAGTTCGATGCGAAACTGAACGGACACAACAAACTGACGCAGTACGTGATTACCGTTACCGACGAGATGGTGGATAAGCAGGTGAACTCCTACGCAGAGCGCTTTGGCGACTATGTCGATGCCGACGAAGTCAAAGATGGCGATATGCTCAAAGGACTCCTCACCGAGCAGAAAGAGGGCGGTATCGTGAAGGAAGGTGCAGTGCTGATGCCTGCTTACATGAAAGACGACGCGCAGAAAGCCCTCTTCCAAGGTGCGAAGAAAGGCGATGTGGTTACGTTCAATCCCGCAGCGGCTTACGGCAGCGAGGTAGAGGTGTCGTCGCTGGTAGGTATCAGCAAGGAGGAAGCCAAAGACCTGACTTCGGACTTTACCTTTGAGATTCAGACCATTACGCGCCACCAGCCTGCGGCTATCGACGGCGAGTTGTTTGCCAAAGTGTATGGCGAGAACAACGTGAAAGACGAGGCAGACTTCCGCGCTCGCGTGAAAGCCGAGATAGAGGCGAACATGGCAGAGGACGCAAAGTATAAGTTCGGACTGGACGCGAAGGCAGCCATTATGAAGAAGATGGAGGGCTTGCAGTTCCCCGAGGCATTCCTCAAGCGTTGGGTGCTCGCGACGAACGAGAAGATGACCCAAGAGGAACTCGACAAGGACTTCCCCGCAATGCTCGAAGAGTTGAAGTGGCACCTTGCAAAAGACCAACTGATGAAAGCATTTGAGGTGAAAGTGGAGAAAGAAGACGTGGAGGCTTATGCCCGCGAGGTGGCTCGCATGCAGTTCATGCAGTACGGTCTGATGCACGTGGAGGACGCTTACTTGGACAACTTCGCACAGGAGATGCTCAAGAAAGAAGACCAACTGCGCGGTATCGTGGAGCGCGTGGCAGAGAACAAGATTTACGAGGCACTGCGCGGCGTAGCCAAGGTGGAAGAGAAAGCCATCAGCCACGAGGAGTTCGGGAAATTGTTTGCATAAGATAAAAGATAAAGGATGAAGGATAAAAGACTTATTAGTTTAGAATAGTCGAAGGTAATTCGTCTTTCATCCTTTATCCTTCATCCTTTATCCTAATAGCCATGCGAATCCATTTTATTGCCATCGGCGGCGCTGCCATGCACAATTTGGCGATGGCGGTTGCTGCAAAGAAAGGATATGTAGTAACGGGGTCGGACGATGAAATCTTCGACCCCGCTCGCACACATTTGCAGGAGGCAGGTTTGCTTCCCGCTCAGATGGGGTGGCACCCCGAGCGTATCACCCCTGATATAGATGCCATTATATTAGGTATGCACGCGCGCGAGGACAACCCCGAGTTGGTGCGGGCACGCGAGTTGGGACTGCGGATTTATTCCTTCCCCGAGTACCTGTACGAGCAGACGCGCGACAAGGTGCGGATTGTGGTGGGTGGCAGCCATGGCAAGACCACGACCACCTCGATGATACTCTATGTCTTGCAGCACTTGGGCATTGAGGCGGACTATATGGTGGGGGCGCAGATAGAGGGCTTTGAACGCATGGTGCGGCTTTCCGACACGGCGAAGTATGCCGTCTTCGAGGGCGATGAGTACTTGACCTCGCCGCTGGACCTTCGGTCGAAATTCCTGTGGTATCATCCGCATGTGGCGATACTCACGGGTATTGCGTGGGATCATATCAACGTGTTCCCCACCTTCCCGCAGTATGTGGGCACGTTCCGCAAGTTTGTGGATTCGTTTGAGCTTAACGGAAAGTTCATCTATTTTGCCGGCGACGAGAACCTGCGCGACATAGCCGCGCATGCGCGTCCCGACATCACCACTATTCCCTACGATGCATACGATGGCAGTGTGCCTATGCAGGTCTTCGGCAAGCACAACATGCAGAACCTGCAAGCCGCCTGCCTCGCTTGTCAGCAGATTGGTATTGCGGCAGACGATTTCTACCGCACCATCAGCACGTTTACGGGTGCCAGCAACCGCTTGGAGAAGATTTGCGAGACCGACACCTCGGTCGCATACAAAGACTTCGCCCACTCGCCCAGCAAACTCCGCGCGACGGTGAATGCCGTGCGCGAGCGCTACCCCGAGAAACGGCTGGTAGCCTGCATGGAGTTGCATACCTTCTCCTCGCTGATGGCGGACTTCCTGCCGCAGTACGAGGGGTGTATGGCGGAGGCAGACGCGGCGTTTGTCTATTTCAATCCGAAAGTCATTGCGCACAAACGGCTGCAACCGATTAGTGCCGAGGAGGTGCAACGTGCGTTTGGCACGAAAAATGTAGTAGTCTTTACGGACAGCCAATCGCTCGCCGAAGCCGTGCGCAAGGAGGTGGCAGGCAGAAGCGACATCACTGGGGACGCAGGCGTCTCGCCTGCGGAGACGCAACCCGCCAATATCGCGCTCCTGATGATGACCAGCGGGACCTTCGACGGTATTGACATTCCTGCTTTTGCCAAAGAGTTGTTATGCGGAGGTACCCAAGACGCATAGTTGAATTACAAATAAGCAGGCGAGGACGCCTGCGTACCCGGTCTTATGAATACAGAGAAACAAACAAAACGCGATTATCTCTACATGCGCATGGCTCGCACATGGGCGGAGAATAGTTACTGCCAACGCCGCAAGGTGGGGGCATTGCTTGTGAAAGACCAGATGATTATCTCCGACGGCTACAACGGCACGCCGAGCGGTTTCGAGAACTGCTGCGAAGACGCGAACAATGTGTCGCTGCCCTATGTGTTGCATGCGGAGGCAAACGCCATCACGAAGGTGGCACGGAGCAACAACAGCAGCGAGGGTGCCACGCTGTATGTTACCGCCAGCCCGTGCATGGAGTGCTCGAAACTGATTATCCAAGCCGGTATCAAGCGCGTAGTCTATGGCGAAGAGTACCGTATCATGGACGGCATTGAACTGCTGAAAAAGGCAGGGATTGAAGTGGTGTATCTCGATGACCGCGCTACGTGCTGAAAGACCGTCTTACGACTGAGAGACCGCCTATCGGCTGTCCGACCGCGCTTCGCGCTGAAAGACTGATATAGTCGCGGATAGCGAATATGTCAGACAGTGAAACGGTCGGACATCGGACAGCGAAGCGGTCTTAAAGTCAAATAGTCTAAAAAATCAAACCTATGAAACCGAACGTAAAAAAGTATTTGTTTCCCACGATTGCCGTAGTGGCGTTGCTGGTGGGGTTTCTCATCGGTAACGCGGTGAGCAACAAGGTGAATGCCCAGCGTTTCTTCATACAGAACGGGCAGATTTATCAGGCACCCGCCAGCAAGGTGGACCAGTTGCTGCAACTCATGGAGTCCGCATACGTGGACGAACTGAATATGGACAGCATCACCGACGAGGTGATGGTGGAGTTGGTGCAGAAACTCGACCCGCACTCTGCGTATATCCCAAAGAAAGACCTTGAGATGGTCAATTCCGAGTTGTCGGCTTCGTTCTCCGGCATCGGGGTGCAGTTTAACATACAGAACGACACGGTGCGTATCGTGGCAGTCATCGCGGGCGGTCCGAGCGAGGGCGTGGGCGTGGTGGCAGGCGACAAACTCATCACCGTGGACGACTCGCTCTTTGTGGGCAAGCATATCAACAATGAGAAGGTGATGCATACCCTGCGCGGTGAGAAAGGCACGAAGGTGAAGATTGGCGTGATGCGCAGCGGCGAGCCTGAACTGCTGCATTTCACCATCACGCGCGGCGACATTCCCGTCAACTCGGTGGACGCGAAGTTCATCATTGAGGGGCAGAAGAAGATTGGTTTTATCCGCGTGAATAAGTTCGGCGAGAAGACCTATGCCGAGTTTATCTCTGCGCTTGCTACGCTGCGTTCACAGGGAGCAGAGGCATATATCGTGGATTTGCGCGAGAACAGCGGCGGCTATATGGACCAAGCCATCCGCATGGCGAATGAGTTTCTTGCCAACGGCGATATGATCGTCTATTCCGAGGGGCGTGCTTACCCCCGTTATGAGGCGCGCGCCAACGGCACGGGGCGCTTCCAAGACGTGCCTCTGGCGGTGCTGATAGACGACTTCTCGGCTTCGGCGAGCGAGATTTTCTCCGGTGCTATGCAAGACAACGACCGCGCCGTTATCATCGGTCGCCGCTCCTTCGGCAAGGGGTTGGTGCAGCAGCAGATGCCCTTCTCCGATGGCAGCGCGATACGCCTGACGGTGGCGCGCTACTACACGCCCTCGGGCAGGTGCATACAGAAACCCTACACCCTCGGCGACCAAGCGGATTACCAAATGGAGTTGCTTGACCGCTTTGAGCACGGCGAGTTCTACAACGCCGACAGTGTGCACTATCAAGACACAACGGTCTATCGTACGAAGAAAGGGCGCGTGGTGCACGGGGGCGGCGGAATCATGCCGGACGTGTTTGTGGGACGCGATACGACGCTCTACACCGCCTATTTCAACCAAGTGGCGAACCGCGCTTACACTTACCAGTTTGCTTACCAATACACCGACGCGCACCGCAAGGAACTGAGCCGCTACAAAGATTGGCAGTCGCTGGAGAAGCACCTGCTGGAAGCCAACTGGTTGCCAGAGTTCGTGCAGTACTGCAAAGACAAGGGCGTGGAGCCTAACCAACAGCAGATAGCGAAGTCTAAGCCGCTGATTCTCAGGCTGGTGAACGCCTATATCGTGCGTAACATCCTTGGCGATGACGGCTTCTTCCCGCTCTTTGAACGAGACGATGAAATAACGAAAAAGGCGGTGGAGACTATTTTTAATTATGAATTATGAATTATGAATTATGAATTATGAGGGCGCATGCTATGACTACTAACCACTGATCACTCAATTTGGTACAATTTTTGCATAAGCAAAGTTAAGCATATGAACCAACATTAAACAAAACTTTACAACAATGAACAAGAAATTTATTTGCCCGATTTGCGGATTCGTATTTGAGGGCGCAGAGGCACCTGAGCGTTGCCCGCAGTGCAAACAAGTAGTAACATGGAAGACCGTTGACGAGAACGCAGGCTTGGCATTCGCTTGCGAGCACGTAATCGGCGTTGCCAAAGATACCGATGCACAGATGAAAGAAGACCTCAATGCACATTTCATGGGCGAGGCTACCGAGGTAGGTATGTACTTGGCTATGTCGCGTCAGGCTGATCGCGAGGGCTATCCAGAGGTTGCAGAGGCATTCAAGCGCTATGCGTTTGAGGAGGCTGAGCACTGCGCTAAGTTTGCAGAACTCTTGGGCGATGTAGTATGGGACACCAAGACCAACCTTGAGAAGCGCATGATGGCAGAGGCTGGTGCATGCGAGGACAAACTGCGTATCGCTAAGCGTGCGAAAGAGTTGAACCTCGACGCTATCCACGACACCGTTCACGAGATGGCAAAGGATGAGGCTCGCCACGGCAAGGGCTTTGAGGGTCTCTTCAACCGCTACTTCAAGAAGTAAGGAATTGCATTTCCTAAATAGAAGAACTGTCTAACAAATTTATGTTAGGCAGTTTTTTTGTATTCCTCTCGCAAGATAGCGCAAGCCACCATGGAGAACATCCATTTCATGTGGTTGTCGGGTATGAATGCCTCGGATTGGCGGACGGTCAATTATTTTCGGCGTATAGGTCATTTTGTAGTCTGAAATCTTTGTAAGGTAATGAATCATAGTAAGTTACAAGGTTCAAGGTGCTTGAAACAAAATCGTCCATCAACTTGCTTCTATAGGTCATTTACAGTCTAAAAATAGCATAAGTTGTTATTATTCAGTAACTTTCGGGGCTCAAAGTATAAAATAATGGTGTCTAAGTACCTAAAAAATGTTCTTATTGCTATCGTGAGCAATATATGGCAATGTACCTTTCATCAAAGCCCGAAGGGCACACTAATAATCCCTAAATTGGGGATTGCGTAGTATGCGGCTTGGGGAGCCGCGTAATAGTTTTATAACACCTACCAAATGCCAGACTGCAAAATGACCTATAGAGAGATACTACTTTTTTTTAGACTGCATTTTGACTTATAGACCCTAATATCCTGCCCCAAAAAGGCAATGGGGAAGGATGTATTGTTTACGAGAAAGGCATCAAGATTCTGCTTATTGGTTTCATATTGCTCTTTTTTGTCTTCTCTTGTCTTGTCTTCTCTTCTCTTCTCTTCTCTTCTCTTCTCTTCAATACGCTCTATATGCCGATAATAAAAACAGGCTGCCCGTTGCGGAGCAGCCTGTTCTGTTGTATGCAAGGTCTGTTTACTTCTTCAGCGCCAGCGCTACGTTCACCGCGCAAGCCACCGTGCAACCTACCATCGGGTTGTTGCCGATGCCGAGAAAGCCCATCATCTCTACGTGGGCGGGTACGCTCGACGAACCTGCGAACTGTGCATCGCTGTGCATACGACCCATCGTGTCGGTCATACCGTACGATGCGGGACCTGCTGCCATGTTATCGGGGTGCAGGGTACGACCCGTGCCGCCGCCCGACGCTACGGAGAAGTAGGGCTTGCCTGCCAGCACGCGCTCTTTCTTGTACGTGCCTGCTACGGGGTGCTGGAAGCGAGTGGGGTTGGTCGAGTTACCCGTGATACTTACGTCCACGTTCTCGTGCCACATGATAGCCACGCCCTCGCGTACATCGTCTGCACCGTAGCAGTTCACTTTCGCACGAGGACCGTTGCTGTACGCTTTGCGGCGTACCTCTTTCAACTCACCCGTGTAGTAGTCGAACTCGGTCTGCACGTAGGTGAAACCGTTGATACGGCTGATAATCATCGCTGCGTCTTTGCCTAAACCGTTCAGGATGATACGGAGCGGTTTCTGACGCACTTTGTTCGCCATCTCGGCAATCTTGATGGCACCCTCTGCAGCGGCGAAACTCTCGTGGCCTGCCAAGAAAGCAAAGCACTCCGTCTCCTCGCGCAGCAGACGCGCTGCCAAGTTACCATGCCCGATACCTACCTTGCGGTCGTCTGCCACCGAGCCGGGGATGCAGAAGGCTTGCAGACCGATACCGATAGCCTCGGCAGCGTCAGCAGCGTTCGTGCAACCTTTCTTCAGCGCAATAGCGCTACCTACCACGTAAGCCCACTTCGCGTTCTCGAAGCAGATACGCTGCGTCTCCTCGCAGGTCATGTACGGGTCTAAACCATATTGCTCGCAAATCTGATTAGCCTCTTCGATAGAAGCAATACCATTTGCGTTCAGCGCGGCGAGAATCTGTTTCTCGCGGCGGTCTTGGGACTCAAATTTAACTTCGCGTAACATAGTCTTACTCCTTTCTCGGGTCAATAGATTTAACTGCGCCCTGCTCTGCGGTCGTGCGACCGTAGGTGCCGGTTACTTGCTTCAGTGCCTCCTCTGCGGGCACACCTTTCTTGATAGCGTCCATGAACTTGCCCATGTGCACGTACTCGTAGCCGCATACCTCGTTGTCCTCGTCGAGGAACTCCTTGGTGATGTAGCCCTCGGTCAGTTGCAGGTAGCGAACACCCTTCTCCTTCGTGGAGAACAGCGTACCGCACTGGCTTACCAAGCCCTTACCCAAGTCTTCCAATCCGGCGCCGATAGCCAAACCGCCCTCGGAGAACGCCGACTGAGTACGACCATACACAATCTGCAAGAACAACTCACGCATCGCCGTGTTGATAGCGTCGCATACGAGGTCGGTATTCAGCGCCTCCAGCAGCGTCTTGCCGGGCAGAATCTCTGCTGCCATAGCCGCTGAGTGCGTCATACCCGAGCAACCGATGGTCTCTACCAACGCCTCTTCGATGATACCGTTCTTAACGTTCAAACTCAGTTTGCACGCACCCTGTTGCGGTGCGCACCAACCAATACCGTGAGTCATGCCCGAGATGTCAGAAATCTCTTTGGCTTTCACCCACTTGCCCTCTTCAGGGATGGGAGCCGGTCCGTGGTGAGGACCCTTGGCTACCTGGCACATGTTCTGTACCTCTTTCGAGTAAATCATAGTTCTTGTAAATGTTATGTTGATTTATTTTGCTTTGCTTTGCTTTTGTCTGGGTATGCAGGCAACCACTGGGGACGTGGGCGTCTCGCCCGCGGTTAGTCAAATTGTAAATTGTCAAATTTAGCTTTTACAGTCTATCTAAAATAGCGCATTAAAGAGCATATTTGGGGTCGTTAATAACAAATGCCCCTTTATACTTTTGGCATGCTTCCCAAAACTTGGACATCCTCTTTGTCTCTTGTGTTTTAGTTTCTTTGTTTTCCATAATCCCTATCTTTCTTTTGCTTGCATTCCGATTTATTATGGATTTGCCCGCAAAATTACAACAATTTTCCGATATACGCAAGTTTTTCCAAAATTTTGCAAAATTTACTTGTCAAACAACTATCCCACGAGCACCTCCAGCAGTCGCTCTATCGGTGTACTGAAGAACTGCTCCAATGAGAATGCACCACTCCCCACCACAAGACTTGCCGTAGGATGAAAATGTTCGTTGAACGTATGCAGACCTTGGTTGTCCTGTCGCCTGCCGCTCTTCACCTCTATGGCGACGCAGATACCATTATCCTGCTTGAGGATGAAATCCACTTCCTTATCGCGCTCACGCCAATAATATACTTGGTAACCTATTTCTGCTGCGTGGTTGAGGAGATAGCAACCTACAGCACTCTCCACCCATCGCCCCCAACGTTGCGGGTCGCGCAACTCTTTCTCGAAACCGCGCCCTTGGTAATAAGACAAGAAAGCATTGTTGAACACCTGCAACTTCGGTACCGACTGATTACGTCGTGCATAGTCGTTGGCATACCGTTGCAGCGCGCCTAACAAGTTGGCTTCTTCCAACGTCTGCAGATAAGAAGCCAATGTCGAACTGTTGCCTGCATCTTGCAACTGACCTAACATCTTGTTGTATGAGAGCAACTCGCTGCTGTAAGCACACCCTATATCAAAGGCTTGGCGTAATAAAGCGGGCTTATAGATTCGCTTGGTCATCAACACATCGCGCGAGATAGAAGGTTCAATAATAGAGTCTCGCAAATAGTTGCGCCAACGAGTGGGTTGCCCTATGTAGGGGGCTGCCCCCGGATAACCACCGAAATAAATATATTGCTCAAGGCTAAAACCGAATGCCTCGCGCATCTCAGGATAATCCCAATGGGTCATACGAATCAACTCGTAGCGCCCCATAAGGCTCTCTGTGAGACCGTCTTTCAGAAGTAAACGGCTGCTGCCCAAGAGAATAACTTTCATGGAGAGGTCGTTGAAGGTGTCTGCGTCCCATTCGCGCTTCACCTGCTCGCTCCAGTTCCTGATTTTCTGCACTTCGTCAATAATCAGCAGATAGTCGTCGGCTTGACGCAGACGCATCTCCGTGCGAGCCGCTTGCCACTGTTGGGGTATCCATAGCGGGTCTTCTTCATCCACAGCATCCGCAGAAACAAACGTATAGGGTAAATCTAAATGGGCAACCAACTGTTTTATTAGGGTTGTCTTGCCAATCTGCCGTGCGCCGGCTAATACCTGATAAACCTGCGGGGCTCCGAGATACGCTCTCTTAATTCGCTGATTTTCTGCCGAATAATCATATCCTGTATGTGTTAGTTAGGTATAGTCTCCGAAAAGAAATGAAACGCAATCTGTTGCTACTGAGTTTTCAAATCTCTATTACCAGGTTTTCAAATCTCTTTTACCGAGTTTTCAAATCTCTGTTGCTGAGTTTTCAAATCTTCGTTACCGAGTTTTCAAATTGTGCCTGCAAAGGTACTGCTTTTTTTTGATATATGCAACCCAACGCTACGTTTTTTCTCGAAAAAGTACAATTCTCCATCGCCCTATTATCAATAAAACCATGAGCCATAATAAGTTATGGCTCTACACACACAGAATTAGAGGAGCACCCCTCATAATTCTTAATTCATTACGGCACTCTTAGGCTGTCGCAGAGGTGGCGGGGGTTTAGTAGTAGCGGGCGGGTGGAGTAGAAGCACTCACCCTGTATCTCGGGAATGCTGTCGTTGAGGCGCAGTTGGCGCATTATCTCGTTGCCTGTCGCCCACGCAGTGCCCTTCTGCTTGGCGGAGGGACTGTCTATCAGACGATAGGGCGCCATGCCTATGTACAGCCGGCAGCCGTGGCTGTTGTCTGCCCACCAATGGGCGAGCATGGCATAGTCCACGCCTTTGCGACCTATCTCCCAATAGAGTTGCGGCACCACGTAGTCTATCCAACCTTCCTGCATCCAAAGTACGATGTCGGCATACAGGTCATCGTAGTTGGTCATGCCTGCCTGAATGCCGAGCGTGCTGTCGTTGCGATAGACGCCGAAGGGCGAAATGCCAAACTGCACCTCGGGTTTCAGGCTGTGGATGACGGTATGCAGTTCGCGGATGATGGTATTCACGTTGTCGCGTCGCCAATCGTCGATATTGCTGAATCCGCGGGGATTGGCCTCATAAGTCGCGCGGTCTGGGATGGTCTGCCCCTTGACGGGATAGGGGTAGAAATAGTCGTCCATGTGGATGGCATCGATGTCGTAGCGCGAGACGATATCGCTCACCACCATGCAGATCCATGCCTGCGTGTCCTCTTTCCCCGGGTCGAGGTACCATTGGTTGTTGTACTGAAAAGCAGCGGCTTTCAGTATATGCGCGGTGGCTTCGGGTAGCGGGTAGTCTTTGAGCGTGAGGCGATAGGGGTTGAGCCATACATGCACCTCCATGTTGCGTGCATGTGCCTCGTGGAGCACAAACTCCAGCGGGTCGTAGGGCATTTGTGTACCCCAACTGCCGGTCTTACCGGTCAGCCACAAGCTCACCGGCTCCAACTCCGAGTAATAGAGTGCGTCGGCGGTGGGGCGAACTTGGAAGATGATGGCATTTATCCCCAACGATTGCAGTGAGTCGAGCAGGAAAAGCATCTCTGACTGCTGTTGCATGGTGTTGCCTACGGCTTCCGCAGAGGGCCAGTCGATGTTCGCCACAGTGGCTATCCAAGCCCCGCGAAAACGCCGGTTACACGGCTCGGCAAAAAGATGACCCACCCCGTCCCTCTCTTCTAAGGGAAGGAGAATGGTTAGAGTAAGGATGAAGAAAAGGGTGATTTTGCGCATAGTTTTAGTGGTCATTGATTGGAATCAGGGTAGAAGATATAGGTATTGGAGTTAACGGCAGAGACATGCCCGATACCGCCTTCCACGTTGTCGTACAGTTGCACGCCCTCCATGTTGCCCATCTCGTCGAACATATCTTGGATATCCTCCACAATGTTTTCCATTCCGTTGTTACTGTTGGACTCTTCGGCAAAGTAATCGGGTGCATATCGGGACACATATTTCCCTTGCACCATCTTTGCCCAATGCAGGTACTCGTCGCGCGTTATCGTTTCCACGCTGAGCACGATTGAATCTATCTCCGCCCAGATGGAATCGTACCCTATACGTTGAGGAGCGGGGTATTTGGGATTGCATTGCAGAGCCAGCAATTGGTATTGCGTCGGCTCGTGCGAAACGGGTGCGTATAGTCCGAGAGAAGAACCGTAATAGCCTTTCGATAGGCTTTTGTTGATTTCCTTACAGGTCAGGAATTGTATGTCGCGGGAATAAAGGTAGGAATAGGAATCTTGCCAAATGTAATGAAAACAAGTATCAGGGTCTTGATATTCCTCGTGGTTGGTGATGTAGGTAGTTGCCTGGAAACGGTAGAAATGCGAGGTGTCGCCGCGATAAGCGGGTAATTCCACTTGAAAATTGATAAAACTCACCTCTCCCTCTTGATACGCATTGGGCAATGCCGTGATATTTGCCTTCGGCGCAAACGGTATCTGTTGAGAAACGCTTGCGACTTGCAGAAAACGAGGATGAGATACTCGAAAGACTGCCTGCTCGCCCTCTTTCAATAGTCTGTCTGCCGTGAAATAATAGCCTATCGCTCCGCCGTATTGCGCGATGGAGAAAGTGTCGGCATACATTGTCTGCCAATCGCCGTTGTCTATCTGCATTTCCACCTGCGCATCGGGAAGGAAACGCGGATTATGGTAGTAGAGGTAGTAGCCGTTCCACCCTCCTTCATGAAACATCGAATCCATGGGAACGGTATCTTGGAAAAAGCGTGAACTATTCACATATAATCGTGGTTGCTCGTCAGCACGGAGGATACCTGTCAAGACCAATTGCTCTTCTGTTGCTTCACCGCGAAATGTTACGGGATGGTAGAAGAAATTGTTATCGGAATCGCAAGCCGTGAGAATGAGACAAATTCCCAATAAACAGAGGATATGTATGTAGCGTTTCATAGGTTTAGAATTTGAATGTATAACTGATACTGGGTAGAATAGGGAAGATGGAAACCTGATACAAGGTGCTCTCTCTGGCATCGGCAATCATCATGTACGGATTTGCGTGGCAATACACATTATAGATAGAGATGTTGAGCAGGTGCTCGGCGTTCTTGCACCATGCGTACTTGCCCGACTCGTAGATGGCTTGGTGCTTGGCGAGTTTATCGGGATTGCGCCATATCTTGCGTTGTTGCTTGCGGGTGGGTTCCTGCTGCCCCCACGCGGAGTACTTGTGCGGGAAATGGAAGTTGATACCGAGGTCCAGACGGTGGTAGTCGGGCATTCGGTAGTTGTTGCGCTCCTCGAAGTATTCCACTTCTTCACCTAAGGTCGGGTCGTAGTAATGTTGCGTAGCGAGCGTGGCGCGGGTGCCGGTACCATAGACAAAAGTGCCCGCGATGTCGATATGCTTGTTTATTTGATATTGCAGCGTGATGCTCAGGTCATGCTCGCGGTCGTACTTGGCGTGGAAGGGTCGCCCGAAGTTTATCTCTTGCCCTTCGCGGTTGAACTGCCGCATGGAGCGGCTCCATGTGTAGCCTATCCAGCCCGTTACGGGTCCCGTCTTGCGCTGCAGTAGCACTTCCACGCCGTAACTCCATCCGTCGCCCATCACCACTTTGTCTTGCCACGTGGTGGATGAGCCGAAGAACGAAGCACCGTCCTTGTATTCCAGCAGGTTGACGGAGCGTTTATAGTAGCCCTCCACGCTGGCTTCCACTTGGTCTAAGATGTTGTACGACAAGCCCGCGGCGGCTATCATCGAGTGCATGGGGGCTATCTCTTCCGTTACGGGCACCCACAGGTCAGTGGGCAGCGACACATCGGAGTTTGACAAGAGGTGGACATACTGCGTGGTGTAGGAGTAACTGGCTTTGAATGCCAAGTCCTTGTAGAGCAATGCCCGCAAGCCCACGCGCGGCTCGATGGAGGGATAGACCTTGCCGTTGATGCCATAGAGCGACCCGCGCACGCCGATGTTTAGTTTCAGCCAACGCCATGGCGACCACTGATCCTCGATATAGACAGCCGCTTCATGCCCGTGCAATGTGCCATCGCTGAGGGTGGTATCTAAGCGGGTCTCGTTGTCTGCGTCTTGCTCAAAGAGGAAGAGGTTCCCTACCTCGGGGCGGAACTGGTGGTATGCGTACTCTGCACCGAAACGCAGGCTGTTGTTCGGCAGCGGTGTCCACTCGTAGTGGGTCTGGAGAGTAACATCTCGGAGCGATGAGTTGTAACTCATCTGCTGCTCAAACGTGGCTGTGGTGATGCCGTTTCTTTTCAACACCTGCGTCATCGACTCTGCGATACTATATTTATATTGTGTGAAACTTAGTTGTGTGTTGGAGAAAAGCCGGGAGGTGTAGCAGTGTTCCCAGTTGAGTGCTGCCACGATGTTTCCCCATCCCATACGCATATTCATCTTCAAGCGCATTTTATCTACGTCCTCTTGCTCGTTGTGCAGCATATTTAGGTACACGGCATCGTTGCCCATATAGAACGATGCGGAGAGTTTATCGGTCGTGTTCGCAAAGGTATGCGACAACTTGGCATTCACATCGTAGAAATAGGCTCCGGCACCCATCGCTCCGTTGCCCATTGACAAACTGATGAGTTCCATGATGGGCGTGGTAAAGAGGTCGAAGTAGGTGCGCCGTGCGGAGATGTTGAAAGTCGTGGTGCCGGTGGAGTCTTTCACGTGCGGGATAGGACCTTCGAGGTTGAATTTCGCCGCCAGCAAGCCCACGGTGAAGTTCCCGTGGTAGCCCTCGGTATTGCCGTCGTTCTGCCGCACATCGATGATTGACGACAGCCGTCCGCCGTACTGCGCGGGGAAATTACCTTTGTAGAGCGTTACGTTCTTGATGGCATCAGCGTTGAAGACGGAGAAGAATCCCATCAGGTGGTTCACGTTGTAGAGCGGCACGCCGTCCAAGAGAATCAGGTTCTCGTCCGGTCCGCCGCCGCGTACATACAAGCCCGCGCTGCCCTCCGACCCGCTCTGCACGCCGGGCAGGAGTTGCAGGGCTTTGAGGATATCCACCTCTCCGGCTATCATCGGGATGGCTTTTATCTGGCTGACAGGCACCTCGATAGCCGACATCTGCACCGCCTCAGGGCTGCTCACCGACTTCTGCCCCACCACGGTAACCTCCTCAATGACGGTGGCGGAACGCAGCGGGAAGTTGCAAAGCGTGTCTGCCGTGAGTGTAAGCGTGTGGGAGTCGGATGTGCGGAAACCTACATAGTTGGCGCGGAGCACATGCTCGCCCTTAGGGAGCGTCAGCGAGTAGAAACCCGCGTGGTTGGAGACGGTACCCAGATGGCTGACCGTGTCGAACACGGTGGCGCCGATAAGGCGCTCCCCCGATTCCGCATCGGTGATATAGCCGCAGATAGTGGCGCGCTCCCGACCGGCAGAGGTCGTCTGCGCCATCGCCGCAAGCGAGAGAAAAAGAAAGAAAATACCTAAACAGACTTTTTTCATACGTTGTGGTGTTCGTTTTGTTGCAGGATTGCGACTGCAAAATTACTGCAAAAAGCGGAACTGTGCAAGCGTTAGGGGTGGAAAAATGCAGGGGCTATCTTATTGATAATCAGTAATAGGGGTGGAAAAATGAACGATATTTGACCATTTTGCAATTTACAATTTGACCATTCTGCCTGCGGAAATAGTTATTCTTTTATCATTCCCTGCTCTACATGAAATATCTTTGCTTCCGGCGTGGGGCGGAGCAGGTCGGTCAGGTGTTGGCGGTCGGTGTCGGTGATGAATATCTGCCCGAAGCGGTCGCTGTTGACGAGCCGCACAATCCTCGCCACGCGCTCCGAATCCAATTTGTCGAAGATGTCGTCTAAAAGCAGAATAGGCTTGCCTAAATAGAGTGCCTGCGCCAGTTTCATTGCCAGCAGATAGGTCTTCTGCTGCCCCTGCGAGCCCACGCGCTTCAGCGGATAATCGCCCAAGAGCATCTCTATCTCGTCTTTATGAATACCCTGCGACGTCCATCCCAAGATACGGTCGCGCTCCCGTGTCCGTACATACGCCTCGGCAAGGTCGCGGTCTTGCAATTGACTGATATACCGCAGGCTAACCTTCTCTGCATCGCCCGACAACTCGCTGTAAATCTCCTGAAAGAGCGGGATGAAATGCTCTACAAATCGGCTCCGCTCGCGATAGATGTACTCCGCCTGCGGCACCATCTGCAACTCATATACTTCCAGCAGTGAACTTATATCTCGGCATTGGCAAACCGCCTCTTTCTCCTCTTCTTCTTTGAGCAATGCGTTGCGCTGTTTGAGCAGGGCGTTGTAGGTGTTCAGGCGGTTGAGGTACTCTTTGTTGTGCTGCGAGATGACCACATCGAGAAAGCGTCTTCGCTCCTCGCTGCCGTCTTCTATCAGTCGTCCGTCTTGCGGACTGACCATCACCAGCGGCAGCAACCCGATATGGTCAACCATCCGTTTGTAGTCTTTCTTCCCGTTGCGAAACTGCTTCTTCTGCCCGCGCTTCATCCCGCAAGTAATCGTAATCGGCTCGCCACCTATTGGCGCAGCCTGCCCGGGTACGCAGGCGTCCCCGCCTGCTTTCAAGGAGGTGCGGTCTCCAGGCCGCACCTTTGTCTGTTCGTCCGAGTACGCAAGCGTTTCCGCCTGCTGGGGATCTCTTTCCCCCCTATACACTCCCTGCACCATCGCCATCTCCTCGCCGTGGGTGATGTTCATCGAGTCAACGGCGTTGTAGGCGGACTTGGTGAAACTGAGCAGATAGATGGCATCAAGGATATTCGTCTTGCCTTGTCCGTTCAGTCCGACAAAGCAGTTCAACTTATCCGCGAAGTGCAATTGCGCCTCGCGGATATTCTTATAATTAAGGATATGCAGTTCGTCCAAATACATCTAATGCAAGGTGGCTAACACCCTATCCAAAATATACTCTGTTTACTTACTCCCTCCCTCGCGGGGTCCCCGAAAAATCTCAGATTTTTGGGGTGCTCTTGTAGGGAGGGTAGGGGAGGGTCCTTTCTTTACACAAACATTTCTACATCGTTCTTGCTGATACTGCTCCCGCCGAGGATGAGCAACCGCTCCACCACGTTGCGCAGTTCGCGGATGTTCCCTGTCCACGAGCGGGCTTGCAGTGCCGCGATGGCATCCGCTGCAAAGGTCTTGCGGGCGATACCCATCTCCCCGCATATCAGTTCGTCGAAGTGATTGACCAGCAGCGGGATATCTTCCTTGCGCTCATCCAGTTTCGGCACGTGGATGGGTATCACGTTCAGTCGGTGGAACAAGTCCTCGCGGAAGCGATGGGCGGCTATCTCTGCTTGCAGGTCTTTGTTCGTCGCGGCTATCACGCGCACGTTCACTTTTATCGGCTTGTCGCTGCCCACGCGCGTTATCTCGTTCTCTTGCAACGCACGCAGCACCTTCGTCTGCGCAGCGAGCGACATATCGCCTATCTCGTCGAGGAAGAGTGTCCCCCCGTCGGCTTGCTCGAACTTCCCCGCGCGGTCTTTCACTGCCCCCGTGAACGCCCCTTTCATGTGCCCGAACAACTCGCTCTCTATCAGCTCCGACGGTATCGCGGCGCAGTTCACTTCCACCATCGGCTTGTCTGCCCTCAGGCTCCCTTCGTGCAGCAACCGCGCCACCACCTCCTTGCCCGTGCCGTTGTCGCCGGTAATCATCACGCGCGCCTCGGTCGGAGCCACTTTCTCTATTATCTCCCGCACGCGCTGAATAGCCTCGCTCTCGCCTATCATCTGATTGCGTTTCCCCACTTTCTTGCGCAGCACGCTTATCTCCTGCTTGCTGCGGCTGTTCTCGGCTTTCAGGCTTTTCTGCTCCAGCGCGTTCTTCGTCGTTACCAGCAGACGGTTCAGGTCCAGCGGCTTCTCGATAAAGTCGTAGGCACCTTTCTTGAGCGCCGTTACTGCCGTCTCCACGTCCGCATGCCCCGAAATCATCACTATCGGACACTCGCATGCCTCCTCTTTCTGCAGCGTCTCCAGCACCTCCAGACCGTCCATCTCCGGCATCTTCACATCGCTGTAAATCAGGTCGTAGCCGCCCGTCTTGGCTTTCTCCACGCCCTGTTTGCCGTTCTCCGCGAGGTCTATCGTGTAGCCCTCAAACTCCAGTATCTCTTTCAGCGTGTTGCGTATCGCCCGCTCATCGTCTATAATCAGTATTTTCGCCATAGGGTATAGATAATCACGTTACTTACACCACGATATTCACAATCCTTCCGGGGACGACAATCACTTTCTTCGGCGTGCCGCCGTTCTGGTACTTCGCCGTCTGCTCATCTGCCATCACAATACGCTCCACTTCCTCGCGCGGCGTGTCTTTCGCCACCTCCAGCGTGAAACGCACCTTGCCGTTGAACTGCACGGGATATTTCTGCTTATCCTCCACGAGGTAGGCTTCGTTGCACAGGGGCCACTGAGCATCGCAGACTGAATCAATTTGACAATTTGACAATTGACCATCTGACAATTGACAACGGTGCCACATCTCCTCTGCCAAGTGCGGTGCATAGGGTGCGAGCAGGATAGCCAGCGGCTCAAGAATAGCACGCTTGTGGCATTTGAGCACGGTCAGTTCGTTCTGCGCAATCATGAAAGCGGGAATAGACGTGTTGAACGAGAAGTTCTCTATGTCCCACGTGATTTTCTTTATCAACTTGTGCAGGCTCCGCAGTTCTTCCGCCGTCGGCTCGCCGTCTTCGATAGTCTCGTAGAGGTTCCACAGGCGTTTGAGGAAACGGTGCACGCCGTCAATGCCGTTGGTGTCCCACGGCTTGGACATCTCCAGCGGACCAAGGAACATCTCGTAGAGACGCAGCGTATCGGCTCCGAACTTAGCCACGATATCATCGGGGTTCACCACATTGAACATCGATTTCGACATCTTCTCTATCGCCCAACCGCACTTATACACGCCGTCTTCCAACACAAACTCCGCGTCTTTGTACTCAGGCATCCACGCGCGGAACGCCTCTATATCCAGCACATCGTTGCTTACGATATTCACGTTCACGTGGATAGGTTGCACGCGCCCTTGGTACTCGGGCGTGTCAATCAGCCCGTAGGACACATACGTGTTCGCACTGCCAATCAAGCGATAGACGAAGTTCGAGCGCCCTTGAATCATACCTTGGTTGATGAGTTTCTTGAAGGGCTCGTCCTCGCACACATAGCCGAGGTCGTAGAGGAACTTGTTCCAGAAGCGGCTATAGATGAGGTGTCCCGTAGCGTGCTCGCTGCCACCGAGGTAGAGGTCCACCTGCCGCCAGTATTGGTTCACTTCGGGGGCTACCAGTGCCGTATTGTTGTGGTTGTCCATATAGCGTAGGTAGTAGGCGGATGAGCCAGCAAAGCCCGGCATGGTGCACAGTTCGAGCGGGAAAACGGTTTGGTTGTCTATCAACGCTTTGTCCACTACCTGTTGTTTTGCTTCGTCCCACGCCCATTGCTGTGCATGTCCGAGCGGCGGTTCACCGGTCTCCGTAGGCTTGAAATCGCTCACCTCCGGCAGCAACAGCGGCAAGCACTCCTCCGGCAAGGTGTACGGCATACCGTGCTTGTAGTAGATGGGGAACGGCTCGCCCCAGTAGCGCTGGCGGCTGAAGACGGCGTCGCGCAGGCGGTAGTTCACCTTCACGCGACCGATACCCGTGTTGGTGATATACTCCTTCATCTTGGCAATCGCCTCCTTCACTTGCAGACCGTTCAGGAAGCCCGAGTTCATCATCACGCCCTCTTTGGCATCGAAACTCTGCTCGCTCACGTCTGCGCCCTCTATCAGTGGGATAATCGGCAGGTTGAAATGCTTGGCGAATGCATAGTCGCGGCTGTCGTGTGCCGGCACCGCCATGATAGCGCCCGTGCCGTAGCCGCTCAGCACATAGTCGCTGATATAGATGGGTATCTCGGCGTGCGTCAGCGGGTTGATGGCATACGAGCCGGTGAACACACCCGTTACCTTGCGGTCGGCGATACGCTCGCGCTCGGTGCGGTGCTTCACCATATCCAAATACGCCTCCACCTCCTCGCGTTGCTCGGCGGTAACCACACGCTGCACGTACTCGCTCTCAGGCGCAAGCACCATGAACGTAACGCCGAAGATGGTGTCCGCACGGGTGGTGAAGATAGTGAACGGTTCGTCCTGCCCCTTGATGGCAAACTGCATCTCTGCCCCTTCGGAGCGACCAATCCAGTTACGCTGGGTCTCTTTCAAACTATCCGACCAGTCTATCCTGTCCAGCCCTTCCAATAGACGAGGCGCGTACGCGCTCACGCGCAAGCACCATTGGCGCATTACCCGTTGCTCCACAGGGTGCCCGCCGCGCACCGACAAGCCTTCGCTCACCTCATCGTTTGCCAGCACGCAACCCAATGCCGGACACCAGTTGACCTTCGTGTCTGCCAGATAGGCGATACGGTGCTCCATCAGGCGCGCTTGCTGCTCCGCTTCCGTCAGCGTCTTCCACGTGGGGTCGTTCTGCTCCCACTGCGCCACCAACTCGCTGATAGGGCGTGCCTTCTGCTGCACCGTGTCGTAGTAAGAATGAAACATCTTCACGAACGCCCACTGCGTCCATTTATAGAAACTCGGATCGCAAGTCTTGATTTCGCGGTCCCAGTCGTAGCAGAAGCCTATCTTCTTCAGTTGGTCGATATATCGACTAATGTTCGCCATCGTGGTCTTCTCGGGGTGTTGCCCCGTCTGGATGGCATACTGCTCCGCGGGCAGACCGTAGGAGTCGAAGCCCATGGGGTGCAACACATTGAAGCCTTGCAGACGCTTGTAGCGGCTGTAGATGTCGCTCGCGATATACCCCAGCGGGTGCCCCACGTGCAAGCCCGCCCCGCTCGGATAAGGGAACATATCCAGCACATAGTAGTGCGGCTTGTTGCTATGGTTTGACACTCGGTAGATTCCTTTCTCAGCCCACTCCCGCTGCCACTTCTTCTCAATTTCCGTAAAGTTATATTCCATTGTTGTATAGATTATTTTTCGCTCAATGTATTTCGTTTTATATTGTGCCTCTACCCTGCAAAAATTGGACATACAATCCTCGCTTCCGATGGTAATGCCCTCCCTTATATCGTTCTTTGAGTTAATGTGCCATCATTCACATTATTTGTTGTAGTATTACGTCCGGTTTTAAGTCCATTCGCATAATTGCCGACAGCCTTTTACCCAAGTCTTTTAGCGAGTGACCGCAATGATACAAACTATCATCGATAATTAACCAACGGTCGTGTGATGCTGTAGTCCACTTGTGCGTGTAGATGGGCTGAATACCTTTGGAGGCGTTATGCGTATCGCGTAAGGTTTGATGCTCGCTCACGGAATAGATATCTGCTGTAACACCTTTTGCGCGCACATCAAGCATATCAAAAGTGGCAGCATCAATGTAGGCATCAATAATGATGACGCGTTTGGTTGCCGTCTTAATGAGTCGCTCAAGCAACACGCGTGCTTCAAAGAACTCTCCGTCAAAGAATACTTGCTCGGCAGGCGGCACATTTGTGCGAACGAAGAAATCAATCTTTTCTTCTACTGCTTCTAACCGACGTTCGTGCGCCATCAAACGGTTGTCCAATCGTTCCTCTACTGCAGCAATACGCCGGTCAACAGCATAACCGCGTAGCATGTACTCATTGAGTACCCTAGTCGCCCATTGCCTAAACTGAGTTCCGCGCTTGGATTTTACACGATAACCAACAGATATAATGACATCTAAGTTATAGAATAAGGTGTGATATTTCTTTCCGTCTGTGGCAGTAGTCAAGTAATCCTTGACAACTGAGTCCTTATCCAATTCACCCTCTTTGAAGATATTGTTGATATGCAAACTGACATTCTGCTTGCTTGTATCAAACAGGCTGGTCATCTGTTGCTGCGTAAGCCACACTGTATTGTCGGCTAATTGCACATCCAACTGTAGCATGTTATCCGCAGTGCGATAGATTACTACGCTCTCCTCTTTCTGTGTGTATGGTTCTACTTCATTTGCCATTATTTTATAGCCACTTTTTTACTTGCATTATCGTGAATCTATTCAAAAAGAGCATCCAAAGCCCGTATACACGGATATTAGTGGAGGAGGGACTTCACCTGTTCATACACGTTCTGTGCGGTGAAGCCGAGTTTCTCGTCCAGCACTTTGTACGGTGCAGAGAACCCGAAGGAGTTGAGCCCCCAGATACTGCCGTTCTCGCCTACAAGGCTCTCGAGGGTGCAACTCAGTCCTGCGGTCAGTCCGAAGCGCTTCACGCCTGTGGGTAACACCTCTGCTTGGTATTCTTTTGTCTGTTGACGGAAGAGTCCTTCCGACGGTACGCTCACAATCTGTAAGCGGATACCCTCTGCGCGCAGCAGTTCCGCGCCTGCCATCAGCGTGCTGACCTCGCTACCCGAAGCTAGCAGCACCACTTGCGGATTCTCGTCCTTGCTGACGATATACGCCCCCTTGCGGAATCCCTCTTCATTAGCCCCTGCCACATTGGGAATATCCTGCCGCGAGAGGATGAGCGCGGTCGGGGTATCGGTGTTCTCCATCGCCAGCCGCCATGCCCATGTGGTCTCCTCCGCATCGGCGGGGCGGAGCACCAGCATAGAGGGCTTGCCGCTGTGGTTGTGCAGTTTCTCCATGAGGCGTATCTGAGCCTCTTGCTCCACAGGTTCGTGGGTAGGACCATCCTCGCCTACGCGGAAAGCATCGTGGCTCCAAATGAACTTGATAGGAATCTCCATGAGTGCTGCCATACGCACGGCGGGTTTCATATAGTCGCTGAACACAAAGAAAGTACCGCATGCGGGGATGATACCGCCGTGCAATGCCATACCCATGCATACACAAGCCATCGTCAACTCGCTCACGCCGGCTTGCAGGAAAGCGCCGGAGAAATCACCTTTGGCAAGGGCTTTGCTCTTCTTCAGGAAGCCGTCCGTCTTATCGGAGTTGCTTAGGTCGGCAGAGGAGACAACCATATTGCCTACATTCTCTGCGAAATACCCCAGCACGGTAGCCGACGCGTTGCGCGTAGCGGCATTCGGCTTCTGCTGAATCTTGCTCCAGTCGATACAGGGCGTTTCGCCTGACATATAGGCTTCGTACTCGTTGGCGAGCGTGGGGTGCGTCTGTTTCCATTCGTAGTAAGCCGCATAGCGTGCGTTCGCCATCGCCTTCAACTCCTCTGCACGCGCCTTGTACATTGCCTCTACCTCGGGGAAGATAACGAACGGATTGGCTGCGTCGCCTCCCAAGTGCGCTACTGTGGCAGCGAAGTCTGCGCCCGACTTGCTCAACGGTTGCCCGTGCGTGGAGCATTTGCCTTCGAAGTTCGCTCCTTCTGCCGTCAGGCAGCCTTTGCCCATCGTGGTGTGTCCGATGATAAGCGACGGGCGCTCGGCCTCGGCTTTGGCATTGCGCAATGCCTCACGGATGGCATCGGGGTCGTTGCCTGCTATCTCCTGCACGTACCAGTTCCATGCGCGGTACTTGGCAGCCACGTCCTCCGACGAGACAGCATCGCAGTCAGTGGAGAGTTGCACATTGTTTGAGTCGTAGAACATAATGAGATTATCCAGCCCCAAGTGCCCTGCTATGCGCCCTGCGCCTTGCGAAATCTCCTCTTGGATACCGCCATCGGAGATGAAGGCATAGATGGTGGGATTGTGCACTTCGCCGAAACGAGCGTTGAACCATTTCGCAGCAATCGCTGCACCCACGGCAAAAGTATGTCCTTGCCCCAGCGGGCCGCTGGTATTCTCTATCCCGCGGGCGATATTACGCTCCGGGTGTCCGGGGGTAACACTGCCCCATTGGCGCAACTGCTGCAAGTCGTCCAACGAGAAGAACCCTGCTAAGCAGAGTTGCGAATAGAGCATCGGTGACATGTGCCCCGGGTCGAGGAAGAAACGGTCGCGTGCCTCCCAAGAGGGGTTCTCAGGGTCGTATTCCAGAAACTCGGAGTACAGCACATTCACGAAGTCTGCACCGCCCATAGCACCGCCCGGGTGTCCGCTTTTCGCTTTCTCTACCATTGCCGCAGACAGGATACGAATGTTATCCGCTGCACGATTCATTAGTTCTGTTGTATGCATAAGTATTGTGGTTTGTAATTAGTTTAGAGTTGAGTGTTTAGAGGTAGTGGTTTGCGCATGCGCCCGCATAATTAAAACAGCCCTCCGATATAGTAACTTATCCCCCAGTTGGTGTCGTCTCGGTAGCCGAAGCCCGGCAGGTAGTAAGGCAGCACGCCGCCCTCTTGGGCTTTCCGCGTGAAGAGAATCTTGAAGCGCAAGTACCATCCCATCTGCAATCCTTTCCACACCTGTACTTGGCAACCTGCCACCACTTCGCCCCAACAATCGGCACCGAACTGCTGCCGAAAATCCATCGTCTGCGTGCCCCAATAGTTGTTGTTGAGCGGCACCTCAGTAAGGTCGTACCGTTGCAGCGCCGTTCCCACGCGCAAGCCCACCAACATCACATTCTCGCTCCGCACATGCTTCTTGCTCACATTCATGTCCAGCCCCACGCGGGCGAAACCGCCCAATCCTTTGTGTTTCCCGCCGTCCGCCGCCGTCTCAGCCTGCGCATAGCCTAACTCCAGCGTGGGGAAGAAGCGTTGTTTCAGCCGCCAGTTCATGGCTATCTCATAGTTCTGAATCGCGCCTTTCGATCGCGCGGGCTCCAAGACGGAGTTGAATAGGTCCACCTTCAGGCTCATGCCGTTATAGATGGTATCTTTGGGGGCGGTAGCCTGCTGCATGGTGGTGTCTGTCTGCGCTACCACTGCCGATGATTTCAGTCTCCTCGCCGCCTTGTTCTCCTGCCCATACACCTCTCCTGCCCCTGCTACCCAAAGCAGAAGCACCAAACCAACGTATATGAAAGTTTCAGGTTTCAAGTGGCAAGTGTTTAGGGGTTAGTGTCCGAGTGCGCAGGCATCCCCGCCTGCTATTAGTGGTCAGTGGTTGTATACTGGGGACGCGGGCGTCTCGCCCGCGGTACTCTTAACTCATAATTAAGTAAGTGCTCAGAGCATGCGCCCTCTAAATTCTTAATTTCCATTAAGGTATAGTTTGATATTCTCTTCCGTGGTTCCGCTGACGATGGTGTTCAGTACCTCCACCGAGTCAATGAACGCCCCGCCGAAAAGCACGGTGTCTATGGTGTGATAGACCATGCACCCGCAGGCGTTGGAGATGAATTGGCGGTCGTTAGTATGGTGTATTTCAATGAAATCCATTTGCTCATGCCAAAGAATTTGGTAGGTCGTTACCGAGGTGTCCACCCGCAACGGCAGCCACAACTTGCTCTGGCTCTTCACCTCCAAATAGGGTACGGTGTCGCAATCAGCACCCCATATCAACACGCTATCCCATTGGTTCATAATGGTTTCTACACGGGCGGTGTCCATGCTTATCCACTGCACCGTCATCCCCATCGCCGCCTCCAAATCCTGCCTGCATACTGTGTCCGGTCGGCAACTCCATGCCAACAAGCCTATCATAAGTACAAACGCAAGACGATATGAGAAAGTTTTAAGTTTCATTTGCAGTGCTCAAAGGAGGTGCGGTCTCCAGGCCGCACCATAGCGGTCAGTGCTCAGAGCATATGCCCTCATAATTCATAATTCATAATTACAACAGCCTCCTCGCCTCCTCTTTGAGCGCGTTCAACGCAACGCCGTTGGGTGTCTCGCCGTTGGTGTTGTAGGCGGTGATAAGGGTCTTGGCATAGTCCAGCGCGGTCGCCTCCTTGGGCAGGTTCGCCGCCATCGTGGTAACGAAGGCGCCCATCTCATCGCGGGCGTGGATAATCTTGTCCCACACCTCGTCGCTCACGTAGATTTGCTGACTGAGGTTGTGGTCGTACTCCTGTCGAATCGTGCGCAAGAGCCGTTGCTGCAATGCCAATACGGTTAACTCCTGCAAAGGCATATCCATTAGCATGTGCGCAGGCGTGGTGCGCTCCAGCAACAGCGACAGCCGCTCGTATGCCCGCATACGAATCGGCGAAATCTCCTTCTGCGACTGCCGTTTCAGTTCCCACAGGCGTTTCTGCTCCTCGGCTTTGTAGAACTTGTGCATCACGAGCCATGTCGCTGCCAGCACTACCAACGCCGGAATGGTATATCCGATGATCTGTAACATAGTTTCAAGTTTCTGGTTTCAAGTAATCGTGTGCAAAGATACTGCTTTTTTGTCAAATATGCAAGCAAAACCATATTTTCTCCTTACTTTTCTTATGAAAAGCAAAGACCGACTATCTTGGTCGGATAGTCAGTCTTTTCTTCGGGTTAATGCATAGTTATTTAATCATGTCCGCGCCGAAGTAGGGTTGGAGCGCGGCGGGGATTCGGATACCATCCTCCGTCTGGTTGTTCTCCAAGAGCGCGGCAACGATACGCGGCAGGGCGAGAGCAGAGCCGTTGAGCGTGTGGCAGAGCGTTACTTTCTTGTCCTCTGCGCGGCGGTAGCGGCAGTGCAAGCGGTTCGCCTGATAGGTATCGAAGTTAGAGGTGGAAGACACTTCCAGCCAGCGGTGCTGCGCTTCGGAATAGACTTCGAAGTCGTAGCAGAGGGCAGCCGTGAACGACATATCACCGCCGCAGAGACGCAGCACGCGGTAGGGCAGTTCCAGTTTCTTTAGCAGCCCTTCCACGTGGTCGAGCATCTCGTGGTGGCTCGCGTCGGAGTGCTCGGGCGTGTCGATACGCACTATCTCTATCTTGCTGAACTCGTGCAGACGGTTGAGTCCGCGCACATCCTTGCCGTAGGAGCCTGCCTCGCGGCGGAAGCACTCGGTGTAGGCGCAGTTCTTGATGGGCAGTTGCGCCTCGTCGATAATCTCATCGCGGTAGAGGTTCGTTACGGGCACTTCGGCGGTGGGGATGAGGTAGAGGTCGTCCACCTCGCAGTGGTACATCTGCCCCTCTTTGTCGGGCAGTTGCCCCGTGCCGTAGCCGCTGGCTTGGTTGACCACCGTCGGCGGCATAATCTCCGTGTAGCCTGCTTTGTTGGCTTCGGCGAGGAAGAAGTTGATGAGCGCGCGTTGCAGGCGTGCGCCTTGCCCGATATAGACGGGGAAACCGGCGCCTGAAATCTTCACGCCGAGGTCGAAGTCGATGAGGTTGTATTTCTTCGCGAGTTCCCAGTGGGGCAGTTTCTCGCTTTGAGCGATACGCTCTGCTGCGATGGCTTCGTCGGCATGGGTAGGCCAGTCTCTCAGTGCCACGGGTTTGCCTGCGGCAAGGCTATCAAGCACGGCTTGGTTGGGCCAGTTACCCATGCGTACGGCGAGGTTATCCTCTGCGCCGGTGCCTTCGGGCACGATGTCGTAGGGCACGTTGGGGATGGTCAGCAGCAGGTTGCGCTGCGCCTCCTCCGCCTGCGCCATCTCTTTATCGAAGAGGGCAATCTGCTCTTTGAGCGAGCCTGTCTGCGCCTTGGCGGCGTTGGCTTCCTCGCGTTTGCCTTGCGCCATGAGCATGCCGATGGACTTGGAAATCTTGTTCATCTCGGCAGCGGCGGCATCTTTCTTCTGTTGTGCGGCTTTGCGGGTGGCGTCGAGGGCGATGACCTCGGCGATAGCCTCGCGCGCACCGGCGAAGTGCTTCTTCTCCAAGCCGGCTATCACACGGTCTTGGTTGTCGTAAATTTGTTTGAGGGTTAACATAGTTTCTTGGGATAAAAGATAAAAGACGAAACAATGCAAAAGACCGCTATGTCGCTCGAAGTCCGACAGCGCGAAGCGCGGTCTTTCAGCGAACGCCGTTAGCGGTCTTTTAGCGCAAAGCGCGGTCTTTCAGCGCAGCGGTCTCTACGACCCGCTTACGCTTCTGCGAGGGGCTCGATGGAAACGTACGACTTATTGTTGCGTTTCTTGCGGAAAGTTACGATACCGTCCACGAGTGCATACAAAGTGTGGTCGCTACCCATACCCATGTTCTCACCCGGGTTGTGCACTGTTCCGCGCTGACGCACGATGATATTACCTGCTTTGGCGAATTGACCACCCCAAATCTTCACACCAAGTCGTTTGCTTTCTGATTCACGGCCGTTCTTAGAACTACCGACACCTTTCTTATGTGCCATAATCTAATCTCTTTCTTTTTAATGGGTTAAACAATCTGTGGATTAAGCCAAAACAATGTCTTTTACCACTACATTGGTCAAGTCCTGACGATGACCGTTCAGTTTCTTGTAACCTTTGCGACGTTTCTTGTGGAATACCAAGATTTTCTCGCCGCGGCACTCGTTGTCGAGCACTTCGCAAACTACCTTTGCGCCTGCTACGTAGGGAGCACCTACCGTTACGTTGCCGTCGTTGTCCACGAGCAGCACCTTGTCGAACACCACCTCAGCACCTTTCTCGGTGTCCATGCGGTGGATGAAGAGTTTCTTGCCGGCCTCTACTTTGAACTGCTGGCCCTGCATGTCTACAATTGCGTACATTGTATCTAATTGATTTTTAATTACATCGTGTCAGGCGGCTGGTTAGGTCTTCGCGCTGCTGAACATCGTTCTCATACGCTGCCTAAGGCGACTTTGTTGGAGCCTAAACCCGAAAAAGCGTGCAAAGGTACTACTTTTTTTTGATATACACAAATTTTCGGGCAAAAAAGTGCGAAAAAAACGCATAGAGGGGTGGAGGTTGGGATGACAAAACGTTAGCAAATAGCGCAAAGCGGTGTCGGATTGCTACCGGTAAGGACGGCTTTAGGTCTCGGTTAGGTCTCGGTATAATCCCTACTTTTGGAGCGTGGTGCGTGAAGTGTTACTTTGATAGGAATGGAGTTGTTTTGGTTGCAAAATGCTATTTTGCTCTGTGCGGCAATGACCTCTAAGGTGGTAATGTGGAGTTCTGTCGCTCCGTTGGGGCTTGTTGTTACAGAAATGCGGCGTGGTGTGATTTTTACGAACAAAATTTTGGAAAAGTATTGTATATGTGAAAAAATAGTTGTAATTTTGCACGCAAATTTTTATTTGCATTATGCGAAAGCGTCTTTGGATATTTCTCTGCTTTTTCCCCTTATACATGATGGGGGCGGTCTATACGCCCCAAACCGTTCCCGACCCAAAAGACCGCGGGCAATGGGAGTACGTCGCAAACCCCGATAACATATTGTCGGGCGAGGATGTGCGTTTCCTGAACGCCTGCGCCAAGTCGCTGCAAGACTCCACGATGGTGGAACTCTGCGTGGCGGCACTCGGCAACATCGGCGATATGGATATGTTCGACTTCTGCTACCAACTCTTCCAGACATGGGGCATTGGCGGCAAGGGGCGCAACACGGGCGTGCTCATCTGCTTCGTGCTCGATTCGCACGACATCCGTATCATGACCGGCACGGGTATCGAAGGTGTGTTGCCCGATGCCCTCTGCAATCGTATTATCCAAGACGAGATGATTCCGCTCTTCCGGCAGGGGGAGTACGGCAAAGGCTTGTGCTATGGTGCGATGCGAATTTATGAGGAGTGTACCCACGGCGAGGCGCCGGAGGAGTTGCGCAATATGCAGTCGGTAACCGACCGCGCCGGCTATCGGAAAGCCAACGAAGAGGACGAGATAGGCATGAGCGACATAGTGGCATTGGTAGCGTTGTCCTGTTTTGGACTGGCATTATTCGTCTTTGTGCTCTATTGGTCGCAGTATCGCCGTTGCCCAAAGTGCGGCAAACGCAAGAGTAGGGTGGTGCGCGAGCAGGTTGTCTCCCCCGCTACATATACTCATTTTGGGACGGGTGTGCGCACCTACGTCTGCAAAAACTGCGGGCATACGCACACAATGCCCTTTGTGATACCTCGCTTGCAGCGGACGGTGTATGTGGGCGGCACGAATAGAGGCGGTGGCTTCGGTGGAGGCTTCAGCGGCGGAGGCTCGTGGGGAGGCGGCTCCACATCCGGCGGCGGCGCAGGAGGAAAATGGTAAGGAAATAATTATTAACAAACGATATATCGTAAGCAAATGAAAAAAGCATTACCTTGGATTGCGGTGCTATTGGTATTGGCAATCTTTGTATTTTGGGGTGTAGGGCGCTACAATGGCATGGTGGGCGCAGAAGAGAGCGTAGAGACGGCTTGGTCGCAGGTAGAGAACCAGTATCAGCGGCGTGCGGACTTGATACCCAACCTCGTGGAGACGGTGAAAGGCTACGCATCACACGAGAGTGAGACATTGGAAGGTGTGATTGCTGCCCGCGCAAGAGCCACGCAGATGACCATTGACCCTGCCAATGCTACGCCCGAGCAACTGGCGGCTTACCAAGAGGCGCAGGGGCAACTGAGTCAAGCCCTCGGACGACTGATGGCGGTGGCAGAAGCGTATCCTGACCTGAAAGCAAACACCAACTTCCGCGACCTGCAAGCACAGTTGGAAGGGACGGAGAATAGAATCACCGTGGCACGACAGAACTTCAACGAGACGGCGAAGCAGTACAACACGATGATTCGCAAGTTCCCGAATAATATCATCGCTTCCATGTTCGGCTTCGAGAAGAAACCTTACTTCGAAGCAGAGCAAGGCGCAGAGAAAGCACCGAAGGTGCAGTTTTGAGGATAAAGGACCGCTCGCTTTGCTCGCTGAAAGATAAAAGGATAAAAGACTTGTTACCTTCGTCTCTGAGGTATCAAGGAGGTGCAGTCTTCGGGTAGCACCCTTAGAATCGGAACTATTTAGTCTTTCATCCTGTGTCCTTCATCCTAAATCCATATAACAATACTTCGTTATTTTTTAACTAAATTTTTATAATTATGTTACATTATATTACAAATTTCAACAGCTCGTAGAAGTTCACCTACCAGCTCAAAAAAGTGTTCTTTAAGTGATTTTTTTTGCCCAAAGACTTGCACAAGT
>JAXDTJ010000019.1:0-2866 GCA_034090015.1 Paludibacteraceae bacterium
TACCGGAGGCAAAATAATCTTCCAAAACTTGCTGTTTGAATGACTGTGAATAACGTTTTTTGGCTTGCTTCATAGAACAAAAATCTTAAAATTTGACACTTTTTATTCATCCTATGTGTAAACCTTATTACGTGTAAGACAGTCCGTTTGTCGTCGCAAGCCGTTTCCGACGATGGCAATGGTCAGACGCAGATTTTCCAATCCGAATACGCCACCTACAACGGCTTCCTCACCATCTACGACCTCGGTTCGTTCCTCGAAGCGTTCATGGCAGAGAAAGACGGCTTGCAGCGGTTTGTTTTCAAGTTCTCCACCGAGTCCGAAATCATCAACCGCACTTTCGCCGTCATCTACTGCAAGCAGCAACCCACCATGGCAGCCGAAGACCTCGCCAACTCCAACTTCATCACCAACTACTTCACTCGCCTCGTCTATCGAGGAGCGCACGACCGCCTGCCGTATTTCGCAGGTTTCGGCTTGCCCGGAGGTTACACCTCCTATTCGCTCCATTACACGGTGCTCTATCGTACCCCGAGCGGCACGACAGGCACATACACTTTCGACCACTATGGTCGTGCGCAGTACGGCGTTTCCTACCTCAACACCTCGCCCGAGAACGTCCGTATCATGTGCATTCCTTCTATCCCCAACGGTTCGGAAATCCTCGCCTATACCCTCCAACAGGGCGACCGTATAGCGCGTTTCTTCGTTACCGAACAGACGGTAGTCCGTCAGTTCGTGTTCCGTAACGCTTACGGCTGTCTTGAATACCTCTGTCTCCCCACAGCCCGCACGGAGAAGACCGAGACCAAGAGCAGCACCGCACGTTGATTCCCCCCCTAAACCATTTACATACAAAGAGGGACTGTCTAACAAGTCAAGTAGGCAGTCCCTTTTTGTTTGTGAATAGCTTATAAGGGGCTAAAATCACCGCAAAAACCTTCGTTTTGTTCCAAAACGCCCGCAGGCGAGACGCCTGCGTCCCCAGTAAGAGGCTTGTTAGAAAGCCTCTTTGCGTATAAGAATGGCTTACAAGGGGTAAAAATCAACTCAAAACCTTTCGTTTTGTTCCAAATCGCCAATTCTCGGGGTACATAGTGGTTCTTTTTTAGCAGGCGGGGACGCCTGCGTACCCGGTGGCTGCGCATAAGAGACTTGTTAGACAGTCTCCCCTTCTTTATATCAAGATATCTACGGCAGCAGTTCTTCTTGCACGGTGCTTATTTCCAAGGTGGTGCGGAGGTTGGCGTCGCGATAGGAGCCCGTGAGGTAGGCGATGGTGTCGGCAGGTGCCAAGTCGCCCGTTTGGACCATGCGCGAGACGGTCTCGCGGAAGAGTTCTTTCTTGGTCTTTCCCTCCTGTGCGAAGGTGGCATTCACTCCAAAACTGAGGTTGAGCGTGCGCACCAAGTGCTCTTTGTAGCAAATCGCCACGATAGGCGTGTTGCAGCGGTAGGCAGCGAGGTTGCGTGCCATCTGTCCCGTGCCGCTATCTATCACTATCGCCTTGATATTCAGTTGTTCCGCTGCTCGGATAGCCGCTTGTGCGAAGAACTCCCGCTCGGGGTGGTCTGCGCCCTTACCCAAGGTGAATCCCGGCGCATAGTCGCGGTCTTTCTCCGCCTGCTCCGCGATGTTTGCCATCGTGCTGACCGCTTGGACTGGATACTTGCCCGTGGCGGTTTCTCCGCTGAGCATGACGGCGTCGGTGCGGCTGTAGATGGCGTTGGCGATGTCCGTTACCTCGGCGCGGGTAGGACGCGGGCTGGTAATCATGG
Source organism: Paludibacteraceae bacterium (assembly GCA_034090015.1). Classification (GTDB taxonomy): domain Bacteria; phylum Bacteroidota; class Bacteroidia; order Bacteroidales; family Paludibacteraceae; genus Colicola. The sequence continues at coordinate 1,779 of JAXDTJ010000019.1, forward strand.
AATGGAGCATCTGGGTCGCCACGATGACAGGCTTGCGCGCCCGCCGACACTTGCGGATGATGTCGTGCTGTATGCCCGGGATACGCTCGATGGGCACCTCGATGCCGAGGTCGCCGCGGGCAATCATAATGCCGTAGGAAGCAGCGATAATCTCGTCGATGTTGTCCACACCTTCCTGGTTCTCGATTTTGGAGATGATGTGCATGGGTTTTCCCGTCTCGTTGATGACGGCTTGTACGGCTTGTACGTCCGCTGCGGAGCGCACGAAACTGTGTGCGATGAAATCCACATCCATCGTGGCGGCAAAGCGGATGTTGCGGATGTCTTTCTCTGTGAGGGCGGGCAACTCGATGTGCAACCCCGGCACATTCACACTCTTGCGCGCGCCCAGCACGCCGTCGTTCTGCACGGTAGCGAGCACCTTATCTCCCTGAATATCATACACCTGCATATCCAGCACCCCGTCATCGAACAGGATGTGGCAGCCCGTCTGCACATCGCGTGCGAACGCGGGATAAGAGACGTAGATTTCCCCCTGCGTGCAGAGTTTGTCGGGGTTGCCGACTATCTGCACGCAGTCGCCTGCGCGGTAGGCGACGGGGGCGGCGCAGGAGGTGGTGCGAATCTCCGGTCCCTTGGTATCCAAGAGGATACCTATCTGCCGACTTACCGCACGGGTGTTCTCGATGATTTCACGCATGCCTGCTTCGTCGGCATGCGCCGTGTTGATACGGACGATGTTCATGCCGGCGTCGTACAGCCCTTGCAGGAAGGGGATGTCGCACCGGCGATCGCTAATGCTTGCTACAATCTTTGTCTGTTTCATATCGGGATAAGATTTATATATAAAAACGAACAATAATACTTCTATTCAACAAAAATTTCCAAAAATTGTTCAAATATTTATTCTCCGTTAATTGTCGTTAATTATTCATTAATTTATTACCACAATACTTCGTTATTTTTTAACTAAATTTTTATAATTATGTTACATTATATTACAAATTTCAACAGCTCGTAGAAGTTCACCTACCAGCTCAAAAAAGTGTTCTTTAAGTGATTTTTTTTGCCCAAAGACTTGCACAAGT
>JAXDTJ010000069.1:0-22287 GCA_034090015.1 Paludibacteraceae bacterium
GCGGGCGAGACGCCCGCGTCCCCAGTGAGGGACTCGCTGGTGTTTAATCCGAATGATTCGGCGTATTGGGCACCTACGCAGGTGAAGCAGTTGGGGGCAGAGGATTATGAGACGCTGTCGTTGCCGCAGAGCAGTCTGGACCTGCGCGACCCCGCGAATGTGCAAACAGAGGTGGAGTATCAGCCGAACACGGGGTACTATGTGATTCACACGAAGATAGGCGATGTGGATATCACGACGCCGTACCTGATGACGCCGCAGGAGTATGCGTCGTACAGCGAGCAGCAGGCGATGCACCAATACTGGCAGCAGAAAATAGGCGAGGTGGAGCACAACAACGAGAAGAAGTTCGACATCACGGACATGAAGTTCAACATCGGTCCTGCGGACAAGGTGTTCGGACCTGGCGGGGTGCAGCTGAAGATGCAAGGGTCGGCGGAGTTGCTCTTCGGCTTTAAGCACCAATACATTGAAAATCCGAGCCTTACGGAGCGTGCTCGTAATAACAACATCTTCGATTTCGATGAGAAGATACAGGTGAGCGTGAACGGCAAAGTGGGCGATAAGTTGAATTTCAACCTGTCGTACAACACGGAGGCATCGTTCTCGTTTGACCAACAGAACCTGAAACTGGCGTACAAGGGCAAAGAGGATGACATTATCCAAAGTATTGAGGCAGGTAACGTAACGATGGACTTGAACTCGAGCCTTATTCGAGGCAGTCAGGCACTATTCGGCGTGAAGACCAATTTGCAGTTCGGGAAACTGAAAGTGCAGGCGTTGATAAGTCAGCAGAACTCGGAGAGTCAGTCGGTGAGCAGCAAGGGCGGCGCGCAGATGACCAACTTCGAGGTGTCAGGCGATAGTTACGACGAGAACCGACATTTCTTCCTCGGTTATTTCTTCCGCGACCAATACGAGCAGGCGATGGCATCGGTGCCTTACATCGCGAGCGGGGTAACGATCAACAAGATAGAGGTATGGGTAACGAACAAGAAAGGTAACTACGACGAGGCGCGTAACATCGTGGCATTCAGCGATTTAGGCGAGCCTGCCGTGCATACGCTGAACAGCGGTTGGTCGGGCACAACGCAGCAGGTGCCGGACAACAAGACCAACGGCTTGTACAACGAGGTGCGCGGGCTGGCGGGTATTCGCGATATTCAGCAGACGAGCAGCGTGCTGCAAGGGTACAAAGGGATGGACGGCGGCGAGGACTACGAGAAAGTGGAGTCCGCGCGGTTGCTGTCGAGCAGTGAGTACACGCTGAACAGCGCATTGGGCTTTATCTCGCTGAAGCAGGCGCTGAACCAAGACGAGGTGCTGGCGGTGGCATACGAGTACACCTACGGCGGGCAAGTGTATCAGGTGGGTGAGTTCTCCACGGACGGCAGCGAGGAACTGCGGGCACCTAACACACTGATACTGAAACTATTGAAGAGCACCAACAACGCACCTATCAAGAAGGGTGCGGGCACGTGGGACCTGATGATGAAGAACATCTACTCGCTGGGTGCGAGCAGCATTTCACAAGAGAAGTTCGAGCTCTATATCCAATACCGCAACGACTCGGTGGGGACGGAGATGCAGTACCTGACGGAGGGCGCGATAAAAGGTAAGCAGTTGCTTCGCGTGATGAACCTTGACCGCTTGGACAGCAAGAACAACCCCTACCCCGACGGGAAGTTCGACTTTGTGGAGGGACTGACGGTATATGCAAGCAACGGGCGCATTATCTTCCCTGTGTTGGAGCCCTTCGGCAGCCACCTCAAGCAGGCGATAGGCGACCCCGCGATAGCAGAGAAATATATCTTCCAAGAGTTGTACGATTCCACGCTGGTGGTGGCGCAAGAGATGACGGAGAAGAACAAGTTCTACCTGACGGGAAAGTACAAAGGCACCAGCGGCAGCGAGATACGGCTCAACGCGATGAACATCCCGCGAGGGAGCGTAACGGTAACCGCCGGCGGCGCGACGCTGATAGAGAACGTGGACTACACGGTGGACTACATGATGGGAACGGTAACCATCCTCAATCAGTCTATCTTGGAGTCGGGGACGAACGTGGATGTGAAGTTGGAGAACCAATCGACCTTCTCGCTGCAACGGAAGTCACTCTTCGGGGCGCATCTGGAATATGAGTTCACGCCTGAGTTGGTGATAGGCGGAACGATTATGCACCTGCGGGAGCGTCCGCTGACCACGAAGGTGAACACCGGCAGCGAGCCGCTGGCGAACACCATCTGGGGTGTGAACGGCAGTTGGAAGACCGACATGCAATGGCTGACGAACGCCATTGACAAGATTCCTTGGATAAGCGCGACCGCACCTTCTTCTTTCCAAATCAACGCAGAGTTTGCGCACTTGATACCCGGGCATACAAAAGATGTAGGCTCGGTGGGAACAGCATATATCGATGATTTTGAGGCTACTACGACGAACATTGATGTGCATTATCCGTCGTATTGGTTCTTGGCTTCCACCCCTGCGGTGTTCGAGGAGTCGAAACTGTCGAACAACGCGGAGTATGGCAAAAACCGTGCGTTGCTGGCGTGGTACACGGTGGACCCCATCTTCGGCCACCCGCAGACGAACACCCCCGCGCATATCAAGAACGATGTGCAGGTAATGTCCGACCATAGGACGCGCATTGTCAAAGAGGAAGAACTATACCCGAGCAAGGAGCAGGTGGCAAACGCCGACCCGAAACTGAGCGTGCTGAACCTGAGTTACTACCCCGAGGAGCGCGGTCCGTACAACATCGTAGCGAGCGAGATAGGCGCTGACGGCAAACTGACCAACCCGAAGCAACGCTGGGGCGGTATGATGCGCAAACTGGACAACACCGACTTTGAGAAAGCCAACATTGAGTATATCGAGTTCTGGCTGATGGACCCCGCGCTGACCAACCCCGACGGCTACGAGGGCGAGATGTACATCAACCTTGGCGATATCTCCGAGGACATCCTGCGCGACGGCAAGAAATCGTTTGAGCACGGGTTGCCTATCTCCAACGAAGATGTGGGGCGCACGGACTCCACGATGTGGGGGCGCGTGCCGAAGACCACCTCCACGGTAACCGCCTTCTCCAACGAGACGGGGGCGCGCAAGAAGCAAGATGTGGGCTTGAACGGACTGAGCACCGAAGACGAGTTCCGCTTCACCTACAACGGCAAGCGTCCGTACCAAGACTATGTGGATGCCCTGCGCAACACGGTGAGCCAAGCCGTGCTGGCAGAGTGGATGGCAGACCCGTTCTCGCCGCTGAACGACCCCGCGGGCGATAACTTCCACTACTATCGCGGCACCGACTTCGACGAGCAAGAGATGCCTGTGCTGGCGCGCTACAAACACTACAACGGCACCGAGGGCAACTCGCCCGCCACGGAGGACCAGACGGAGACCTACGGCACAGCGTCCACCCTATCGCCCGACATAGAGGACATCAACAAAGACAACACGCTGAACGAGTACGAGAAGTACTTCCAATACAAGGTCATCCTGCGCCCCGACATGATGGAGGTAGGACGGCAGCATATCACCGAGAAGAAAGTGGCAAAAGTAACGCTGCGCAACGGCGAGACGCAAGAGGTAACATGGTATCAGTTTAAGATACCTCTTCGCGGCGACAGTGCCACCGTGCAGACCGTAGGCTCGATACGCAACTTCAAGTCCATCCGCTTCATGCGCCTCTACCTGACCGGCTTCAGCCACGAGACCCACCTGCGTTTAGCGACGCTGGACTTAGTGCGCGGCGAGTGGCGCAACTACAACAAAGACCTCTACCCGCTTGGGGCAGTGGTGAATACCGGTGCACAACTGGATGTGCAGGCGATAAACATTGAGGAGAACTCCAGCCGCACGCCAGTGAACTACGTGCTACCGCCGGGCGTGAGCCGCCAGACCGACCCCGGGCAAGCCCAACTCATCGCACAGAACGAGCAGGCGATGGTGCTGCGCGTGCAGAACCTCAGTCCAAAAGATGCCCGCGCCGTATATAAGAACACCGGCTACGACATGCGCAACTACAAGAAACTGCAGATGTTCGTCCACGCCGAGCAGATAGCGGCACTCGACCCCGAGTTGAAAGACGGCGACCTGTCGTGCTTCATCCGTATGGGTACCGACCTGAAGAACAACTACTACGAGTACGAGATACCGCTCTCCTTAACTCCTCCGGGGCTGTACAGCAACGACGAGAACGCGGCAGACCGACGCAAAGTATGGCCCGATGAGAACATGTTCGACTTCCCCTTCACCGTGTTCACCAACGCCAAGACGGCGCGCAACAAAGCGCGTCGCGCAGGCAACACAGACGTGGGAATAAGCATCCCCTACGTGGTGTATGACGACGAGAACGGCAAGCCGCAGAACAAAATCACCGTGCTGGGTAACCCCACGCTGGAGGACGTGGAGTGTATCTTGATAGGTATCCGCAACACAGGCTCGCACGAGGCGACGGGCGAGGTGTGGGTGAACGAGTTGCGCCTGAGCGAGTTCAACGAGCAGGGCGGCGTGGCAGCCATGGCGAATGCTTCGCTCACGGTGAGCGACATAGCACAAGTGAACGTGGCAGGACGCTTGGAGACCGCAGGCTACGGGTCCATTGAGAGCAATGTGCTCGACCGCAACATGGATAATGTCTATCAGTTGTCGGTATCTGCTGCCCTTGAGGCAGGACGCCTCTTCCCCGAGCAAGCCAAGATACAGATGCCGCTCTACGTGTCGTACAGCAACGAGACGCTCTCGCCCGATTATGACCCGCTGGACACGGATATCAAACTGCAAGAGACGCTCGAATCCTACGAGACCAAGGAGGAGCGCGACTCCGTGAAACGCATGTCGAACACCGTGCAGGAGAGCACCTCGTTCTCGGTAACGAACATGAAGGTGAACATCAAGTCGAAGAAGCGCGACATGTTCTACGACCCCGCCAACTTCTCCATCTCCGCGTCGTACAACAAGCAGGAGGAGCGCACGCCCGAAATGGAGAACAATATCACCACCGACCACAAAGGTTCGTTCAACTACGCCTACAACTTCAACCCGCAGCCTTGGGAGCCCTTTAAGAACGCGAAGAAAGTGCAGAAAGTGAAGTTCCTCAAAGAGATGAATTTCTACTACCTGCCTCAGTCGTGGGCATTCAACACGAATATGCACCGTACCTTCAGCCACATGAAGATGCGCGACCTGACGGCAACCGCCGGCGCAGACATGGACTTGACCTTCTCCAAGGACTTCACGTGGGACAGGAATTTCGACTTCAAGTACGACCTGACGAAGAACATGAAGTTCTCCTTCCAGTCCGCCTACAACGCGACCATCGACGAGGGCTACTACGCGCCGGAGATCCTGCGCGACTACGCCTTCACCAACGATTATTACGAGGCGTGGAAAGACACTATCCAACGCTCATTAGGCAAGTGGGGCACGCCTTATACCTATCAGCAGGTGTTCACCATGTCGTGGAATGTGCCGTTCAACCGTATTCCGTACCTTGAGGCACTGAGCGCCAACGCATCGTACAACGGCACCTACAACTGGGCGCGCACGGCGCAGTCCGCATCGCAAGAGACCTCGTTAGGCAACACCATCTCTTCGCTGCGCTCGTGGCAGATAGACGGCGGCATCAACTTCGAGACCCTCTACGGCAAGTCGAAATACTGGAAGCAGATGACGCAGCGCTACAGCCGCCGCACCTCGCCCAAGAAGTTCAAGGCGAAGACCTACACCGAGACCATCCGTGCGGAGAAAGGCAAGACCGTGGAGATTACCCACCGCCTCAACTCCGAGACGCTGATTGTTACCGCCGCCGACTCGCTCGGGAAGCGCGTGCCCGTCTCATTCAAACCCGCAGGGAACACGAAAATCAGCGTTACGCCGAAGGCTGACTGCGAGGCACTTACGCTCACCATCACCACCAAAGACCCGAACCAACGCACCCCCGCGCAGGTTACAGGCGACATGTTTGCGTATGTGGGCACAATGATTCGCCGCGTGCAGGTTACCTACCGCGAGACGGACAACATGACCGTGCCCGGCTTCGCACCGATGGCGAACTTCATGGGCAACGAGCGCGTGAACGATTTCTATGCACCGGGATTCGACTTCTCCTTCGGTTTCTTCCCGAATGATTTTGTAGAGCGTGCAAAGACCCGCGGCTGGCTCTCGGGCGACACCACCGTCGTGCAACCCGCCACCCGCGCACACACCTCCGACTTTGATGTGAAGGTTACCCTCGAGCCCCTGCCCGGACTGAAAGTGCAACTGAACGGCAAGCGCTACCAAGCGCAATCCACCTCTATCATCTACTCCTACGACCAACTGCAAGAGCACATGACGGGCTCGTTCAACATCACGCAAGTGGCTATCGGGACGGCGTTCAGCAAGATTGGCACGCAGGAAGAGAACTTCGCCAACGCCGCTTATAGTCAGTTTATCGAGAACATCGACGTGCTGCAACAGCGTGTGCAGGCACAGTACGAGGGCGTGCGCTACCCCACCACGGGCTTTATGAAAGGCATGCTCCCGGGCGGGCAAGTGTATGACAAGAGCAAGGGCGCGGTGGCAAAAAACTCCGCCGATGTGCTCGTGCCCGCGTTCCTCGCCGCCTACACGGGCAGGGATGCCAACCGCGTGAGCCTCAACCCCATCCTGTCCATACTCTCCGTGCTGCCCAACTGGTCGGTTACCTACGACGGACTGGGCAAACTGCCATGGATGCGCGATAACTTCCGCTCCATCACGCTCACCCACGCCTACACCTGTAAGTACGCCATCGGCTCCTTTGGTTCGTACTCCACGTGGGTGCCGCTCGACGGGCAGAGCTACAACAAACAGATAGGTTTCGTGCGCGACGTAACCACCGACATGCCCATCCCCTCCTCGGCTTACGACATCAGCAACGTGTCTATCACCGAGTCGTTCTCACCACTCATCGGACTGAACATGACGATGAAGAACTCGCTCTCGTGCAAGTTCGAATACCGCAAGCAGCGCAACCTCGCGCTGAACGTAACCAGCGTGCAACTCACCGAGGGACACTCCGACGAGTTCGTCATCGGCGCAGGCTACACCGTGAAGAACCTCAACTTCATCACGAAGAAGAAAGACGGCGGGCAGAAGAAGGTGAGCAACGACCTCAAACTGAACGTGGATGTGTCGTACAAAGACATCAAGACCCTGCTGCGCAAGGTAGAGGAAGGGCTGACGCAGGCGTCCAGCGGCAATAAGGTGTTCGCCCTGAAAATCAGTGCCGACTATGTGCTCTCGCAGAAAATCAACCTCCAACTCTTCTACGACCACCAGTCCACCATCCCCCTTATCTCCACCTCCTACCCCATCAAGGCGGACAATATCGGTATCAACATCAAACTCATGCTCACGAGATAGCGGAAACTGCGTGTGGGAAAGCAAAAAAGCGCTATGCGCTGTAAAGAACTTCGTGTAAGAAAGCCTCTCCGAGGCTGTAAGAAAGTAAACATGTAAGGAAGAGCAGCAGGCTGAACACGAAGCGAAGCGGAGTTAGGTACTCGGAGTTTCTTACACAGAGTAAAAATGTTCAAAGTAGGTATCATAGGACCGGAGAGTACGGGCAAGAGTAGCCTTGGACAGTATCTTGCCAAGCGTTATGGAGCAACTTATGTTCCCGAATACGCTCGCGACTATGTTGCCTCCCTGCATCGCCCCTACACCTACGACGATGTATGCCACATCGCCCGCAAGCAGATAGAGCAGATAAAAGCAGAGGTCAGTGGTCAGTGGTCAGTGGTCAGTAGTCGGACAGCGAAGCGGTCAGACAGCGAAGCGGTCGGACAACGAAGTGCTCGGACAACGAAGTGGTCTAACAGCAATGTGGTTTTCTTCGACACGGAACTCATCGTAACCCGCGTGTGGTTCGACTATGTTTATGGGGCAGCACCCGACTGGCTACTAAGTGCCATGCAGCAGTACAAGATGGACACCTACCTGCTCACCTACCCCGACATCCCGTGGATACCCGACCCCACCCGCGAGAACGGAAGTGACGAGATGCGCCTGCAACTCTTCCACCGCTACGAGCAGGAAATCCAAGCCCTCGATGTACCCTACTACATCATTCGCCACACAGATAACTCGGATGTTTGATTGGACAATTTGACAATTTACTATTTGACTATTGCCATGCGGACATAATAGTAAATTAGTAAATAGTCAAATGGTCAAATAGTAAATAGTCAAATAAATTATGAAAAAAGAAACTATCAACACCCTCCTCGGCGTACTTTTCATCGCCGTTCTGTCCATCGCCGCATGGTTCATTGCGGAGATTCCTGCCGTGAAATCCTTGTCTTTCTCGTCCCTCATCGTGGGTATCCTGCTCGGTATGGTCTATGCCAACCTGCCGGAGAAAGCCCATGTGCCCGCTTCGTGGGGTGCAGGCATGAAAATATGCTCGAAGACGCTACTGCGCACGGGTATCGTGCTCTACGGCTTCCGCCTGACCTTCCAAGACATCGTAGCAGTGGGTCTGCCCGCGGTGGTGATAGATATAATCGTGGTAGCGGTAACTATCTTCTTGGGTATCTGGCTGGGCAAACTGCTGAAGATGGACAGCGAGACCACCCTGCTGACCGCTACGGGTAGTGCCATCTGCGGCGCGGCAGCCGTGCTGGGCGCAGAGGCGGTGGTCAAGCCCGAGAGCCACAAGACGGCGGTGGCAGTCTCCACCGTGGTCATCTTCGGCACTATCGCGATGTTCCTCTACCCCATCGCCTACCGCGCAGGCTGGATGGTCGGGCTGGATGAGCAGCAGGTGGGTATCTACACCGGTGCAACGCTGCACGAGGTGGCACATGTGGTAGGCGCAGGCAACGCCATGGCGTCCGACACCATCGCCGCTACCGCCCTCATCGTCAAGATGGTGCGCGTCATCCTCCTCGTCTTTGTCCTCCTCATCATGTCGTGGGCGCTGGGCAGAAGCAAACAGACAGCACAGCATCAAGGAGGTGCGGTCTCCAGACCGCACCATAAGTCGAACACAGTAGCGGTCGGACAGCAAAGCGGTCAGTCCCGACAAGTCGGGACAAAAATCACCATCCCGTGGTTCGCCTTCCTCTTCCTGCTGATGATAGGCGTGAATAGTCTGATGGTTGCCTACCTGCCCGCCTCGTTCATGGCACCATTTGCCAAAACGATGAACATCATCTCCACCTTCCTGCTGACCATGGCGATGACGGCATTAGGTGCCGACACTTCCTTCAAGAAGTTTAAGCAAGCGGGTGCCAAGCCCTTCGCCCTCGCAGCACTGCTCTGGCTCTGGCTTATCGTAGGCGGCTACCTGATGGCACGCTTCCTCGTGCCGTTGTTCTAATGATAATATACAACATAAGATAAGACACAGCCCAACCATGATGGTTGGGCTGTGTCTTATGTATCGTTACAAAAAGCCAATTTTCGTGATTATTCCTTTTCCGACAGCATCGCGTGCATCTCTTTGGCGGCGTGTCTGCCGTCTGCCATCGCGAGGATAACTGTCGCACCGCCGCGAACGATATCGCCCCCCGCGAACAGCGTCGGGATAGCCGACTGCATCTTCTCATTCACCACAATAGTGCCTTTCTTGCTGATTTCCAGCCCCTTGACCGTGGAAGGAATCAAAGGGTTAGGCGATACGCCCACGCTCACTATCACCAAGTCCGCGGGTATGGTTACCGTCTCTCCCTCTACGGGCACAGGACTCCTGCGCCCCGACTCATCGGGCTCACCCAGCGTCATCACCTGTAGCACCGCCTCCTTCACACGCCCGTTCTCATCGGCATGGTACTCCAGCGGGTTATGCAGCGTCATGAACTCAATGCCCTCTGCCTTCGCGTGGTGTACCTCCTCAATACGCGCGGGCATCTCCTCCTCCGAACGGCGATAGACGATGATAGCATGCTCTGCACCGAGGCGTTTGGCAGTACGCACGGCATCCATCGCCGTATTGCCACCGCCTACTACCACCACATTCTTACCCCGCAGCAACGGCGTGTCCGTTGCCTCGCTGCTGGCATCCATCAGGTTCACACGAGTCAGGTACTCGTTGCACGACAGCACACCGTTCAAGTTCTCGCCCGGGATATTCATGAATCGCGGCAGCCCTGCGCCGGAGCCCACGAAGATACCGGCATAGCCTTCTGCCTGCAACTGCTCCACGGTAATCGTCTTGCCCACGATAGTATCGGTCTTGAACTCCACGCCCAACGCGCGCAGCCCGTCTATCTCCGCATCCACAATACGGTTCGGCAGACGGAACTCAGGAATACCGTACTTGAGCACGCCGCCAATCTCATGCAGCGCCTCAAACACCGTAACCTTGTAGCCATACTTCGCCATATCGCCGGCAAACGCCAATCCCGCCGGACCGGAACCAACAACGGCAATCTTCTTGGCGGAACCACGAGCCAAGAACAAAGAACCAGGACTGGCTACCTTCGTCTCCGAGTTTTCAGAGTCGGAACTATTGAGTCTTTGTTCTTGGCTCCTTGTTCCTTCTTCCTCTCTCGCATAGTCCGCCACAAAGCGTTCGAGATAGCCGATAGCGACAGCGGGCTTGCCCATCTTCAGGTGGATACAATGCGCCTCACACTGTTTCTCCTGTGGGCAGACGCGTCCGCATACTGCCGGTAGGGTACTGCTCTCCTTGATGATAGCCGCAGCGCCCATCACATCGCCCTGCTCCAATTGTTTGATGAACGCGGGGATATGGATATTCACGGGGCAGCCTTCTACGCAGGTAGGGTTCTTGCAGTTCAGGCAACGGTGCGCCTCGGTAACCGCCTGCTCAAACGTCAGCCCTTGGTTCACCTCTTCGCGCAGCGAGTGAATACGCACCTCTGGCGCCAACTCATTCATCTGCACACGCGGTATCGACACCCGCTCCTTGTTGGAAAGGGGAGACGACCCACCCTGCTCAAGACCCCCTCCGACTCCCCCTACAGAGGGGGAGAGTTGGTGAATTACCTTCGTCTGTAGAGACTTTTCTCTCTCCCTCCCTTCGTAGGGAAGGACGGGGAGGGTCATCTCTCTCCCCCTTTGTAGGGGGAGTTGGAGGGGGTCCAAATTCTCCGACCTATACTTCTCATACGCCTCCGCTTCCTCTGCCTTGTACGACTTCAAGCGCGAGAGCATCTCATCGAAGTCCACCTCATGTGCATCGAACTCAGGTCCGTCCACGCACACGAACTTCGTCTTGCCGCCCACGGTAACACGGCATGCACCGCACATTCCCGTCCCGTCCACCATGATGGTGTTAAGGCTCGCCTCCGTGGGGATATCGTACTTCTTGGTCGTCAGCGCCACGAACTTCATCATGATGGCAGGACCTATCGTGATGCACTTGTTCACCGTCTCACGTTGAATCACCTGCTCCACCCCCTGCGTAATCAGCCCTTTCGTGCCCATTGACCCGTCATCCGTCATCACAATCACCTCATCCGACACCGCCTCCAACTGCTCGCGCAGGATTATCAACTCCGCCGTACGCGCTGCCAGCACGGTAACCACACGGTTGCCCGCCGCCTTCATCGCCTGCGCAATGGGCAACATCGGTGCCGCACCCACGCCGCCGCAGGCACACACCACGGTGCCGTACTTCTCTATCCGCGTCGCGCGCCCCAACGGTCCTACCACGTCCGCCAACTCCTCACCAACCTCCATGGCTGCCAACTTCGCAGACGAAACGCCAATCCGTTGCACCACCAGCGTTATCGTACCCCGCTCCACATCCGCATTCGAGATGGTCAGCGGCATACGCTCGCCCTGCTTATCCACACGCACAATAACAAAATGCCCCGCCTTGCGGCTGCGGGCAATAAGCGGTGCCTCTACTTCCAACTCCGCTACATTCTCCGAAAAGAATCGTTTACTTACTATCCTATACACGATTGAAAATCAATTAGGTATTAAGAATTATGAGTGCATCGGAAATGAGTTTCAGAGCATAGGCACTCATAATTCTTAATTCATAATTCATAATTAGAAATACTTCACTTCCTCACCTACTATCGAACTGAGCAGGTTGTTTGCCAAGCGGCTTGCGCCGAAGCGGAAACTTTGGTTATTGAGCCAATCCTCACCCAGTATCTCCTTCACCAGCGTGTAGTGTTGCACTGCCTCTGCCGTCGTGCTCACGCCGCCCGCGGGCTTGTAGCATACTTTCGCGCCGGTCTTCGCCTGCCAGTCTTTGATGGCATGGCACATCACGAAGGTTGCTTCCGGCGTAGCGTTCACGGCAATCTTTCCCGTGGAGGTCTTGATAAAGTCCGCCCCTGCCGCCATCGCGAGTATGCTTGCGCGGTAGATATTCTCTGCTATCTTCAGCGCACCGGTCTCCAAAATCACTTTCAGGTGCGCACCGCGAATCGCCGCTTTTATCTCGCTTATCTCATCGTACACCTCTTGGTAGTTACCTTCAAGGAACTTCCCGATAGAAATCACGATGTCTATCTCCGTTGCCCCCGCAGCCACAGCCATCGCCGCCTCAGCCACCTTCACTTCTATGAAGGTCTGGGAGGCTGGGAAGCCTGCTGCCACCGCCGCGATACCTATCGGCTCCGTCAGCGTCTGCTTGGCGGTCTCCACCAGCGCGGGATACACGCACATCGCCGCCACATTGGGGATGTCGGGAAACGCCTTGCTGAATCCGTTCACTTTCTCTGCCATGCCCGCCACTTTCGCCGTGGTGTCATCGCCGTTAAGGGTCGTCAGGTCTATCGAATGCAGGCACTGCTTCCACACCTCTGCATGGTTATTCTCATCGAAGTGCTTACTTAGAATCTCCGCCGTTGCGGTCTTCACTTCTTCATCGCTCAGCGCAAACGGGTACTGCGCAAATAATTCTTCAAACTTATTCATAGTGTTTAGTCATTTTAATCATAAGTTATTGTATATCAACTCCTCAGAGCAGTGGCATTTTAATTGTCAATTGTTAATTGTTAATTAAAACTCCTCTTCCGCCAATCGTCCGATAATCGTCTCATTGCCGCGCACAAGGTCGCCCACCGCCACAAACATCTCCGTGTTCAGCGGCAAATACATATCCACGCGCGAGCCTAACTTGATGAAACCCAAGTGGGTGTTTCTATGCGAATGTTTCCCCTGTTTGGCGTAAGTTACTATCCGTCGTGCCATTGCACCGGCTATCTGCCGCACGGCAATCTGCACTTTCGACGGTGTCTCTATCACCACCAGCGAGCGCTCGTTCTCCGTGCTCGACTTCGGCAGCCACGCGCCCTGATGCCGTCCTTTCTGATGCTCCGACACCAAGATCTTTCCTTCTATCGGATACCAGTTCGCATGCACATTAAACGGCGACATGAAGATACTCACCTGCAAGCGCTCCTCGTGGAAATACTCGTTTTCCATCGTCGGCTCCACCACCACCACGCGCCCATCAGCAGGCGCCACGAGGAAGTTCGGGTCATCCAACTCCAATACACGCACGGGATTGCGGAAGAAATAGGTAACGAACACCAGCAGCGTTGCCGACAGCAACAGCAGTATCGCGAACAGCCAATGCGCAGTGTACACGAACGCAATGATATTCACCACAAACAGCACCAGCGTCAAGCCAATAATGGTGTTTCGCCCTTCACGATGTATCTTTACTCGTTTGATTTTCTTCATATTTCAGTATAATTGCTCAGCCTCTCAGATTATTCCGATTTCCCAAAGCAGTGGCATGTTAATTGTTAATTGTTAATTGTTAATTTTTTATTGTTAATTCCCTCTAACTCCACGCCGCGAACGGAAACTGTGCAATCATCGATGCCGCTTGGTCGATGCCCTGCTGTATCTTCTTGTCCAGCATCATCTTGAACATCATTGGGATATCGGCTTTCAGCGTTAGTTTGATGCGCGTATCCATCGGCGCCACCTCTTTCATCTGTATCCAAAAATTCATCTGCATCGGAATACCCTCCGCGCCGTACTTAATCACCTCATTCTCTGTCTTATCCACAATCAAGATAGTAATCTTTTGCCCCAAGCCGTCCACCTTCATGCGTACGCTCTCCTCCCCTATCTCCAACTCCTGCACTTTGTCTTTCGGTATCAAGTCTTTCACCCGCTCAAGGTTCTTCAGGTTGCTGAATACGCCATAAACTTGAGCTGCCGATGCCACCACTTTGGTTACCGCACTTTCGTATTTGCATTCAGACATAAAATGTACTATTTTTAAGATTTCCTACTTCTATATTTCACGACATTTTCCCGAGACCTAACCGAGACCTAAAGCAGGCAGAAAAATGTACGATTATTAAGATTTTGTGTGTTTCTTCCATCGCGCGGGGTTCTTGCGCCAGTCGCTCAACGCCTTCCAATCCTCCTCTTTCCCTAATCCATCGTTCTTCGCTTGTTGCACAAGCGCCTCATAGTTGGTCAGCGACACCAAGGGAACATCGGCTTCCTTGAACAACTTCGTCGCATTCGGCAACTGGTAGTCAAATATCGTTACCACGCCTGCCACCGAGCAGCCGCTGTTGCGCAACGCCTCCACCACGCTCATCGCATAGTGTCCCATACTCACCTGATTCTCAATCACTACCACTTTCTGCCGAGGGCGCAAATCGCCTTCTATCTGATTCTCCAAACCGTGGTCTTTCGGCGTAGGATGCACATACACATACGGCAAAGCCAATTGGTCTGCCACCAGTGCACCATGCCCTATCGCATTCACTGCCACGCCCGCTATCACATCTGCATCCGGAAATAGTTCAGCCACCATACGCGCCAGCTCCAACTTAATGAAACTGCGCATGTAAGGATAAGAAAACACCTTCCTATCGTCAAAATAAATAGGAGATTTCCAGCCGTTTGCCCACACGAAAGGGCTTTTCGATTGTACACTGAAGCATTTCAGTTGCAGCAACTTCTTTGCTACCAATAGTTCCAAATCATTCATAGTCGTCTTCCTCCCTCAGCGGAGGTCTTGTTTCTTACAGGTTAAAATCGCGGCAAAATTACGATTTTTTTTTGATATACGCAAGAGTTTGCTATTTTTCCAAGCGTTTTTGGTATTTTTCCACTTGTATGGAAGTCAGTTTGATACGCCGCTCCACCTCCACCATATCCCGCATAGCCATGCCTAATCGGTAGGTCTCCATCAGCGCATCTTTATCATTCTGCGAGAGGTAATACACCGCCCTCGACCGGCTTCCGCATAGTGCCACTCGCACACGCGCCTCCCTATACGCATCCACAAAATGCAGGCAACGCTGCGCCTCATCCCCCTCTATCGTCAGCGTCTCATGCCAGCCTTCCGCCTCAAAAGCATGCACATCGCCCGTGAAGGTATCTTCCAGATTATCAGCACTCAGCGCCACTCGCTCAAACCCCAGCGCCCGCTCACCGAAGTAGTAGAAGCGCACTATCGTCTGCCCATCATCGCGCACGTATGTTTGTATGTAGTTGCGCGATGTATTGCTCGTAGTGCGCAGCAGCCGATGCACATAATGCCCCTTATCCTCATATCGTTCAGCCTTCTCATACTTAAAGCGAGGCAGCAGCGCATCCAACTCCGGCGCCAACGCCTGCTGCAGCGAGTCATAATACGCCAGAGTCCGCTCTTGCGCCACCAGCGCAAGACTGTCCTGCTGCCGCTTCTCCGCTTTCATCTTCTCTGCTTTCGATGGTTTCCGCCCGCAGCCGCACATCGCTGCCACTATACAAAGTAGGCAAAATATGGCTCTAAAAGTCCTTCTCATTCCCCTCCTCCTTTTCTCTTACAGTTATCTTTCCATGCGAATAGAAATACCCGTACATCACCATCATGATTACCACAATACATATACTAAACACCCCCAGCAGGATGGTATCTTCCGTGCCTATCGTCTCCAATATAGCAACATCCCCCTCTTCCATATAGTTGTATGCCCAAAACGCCACCACTACTGCCGCACAGTTATTCACGAAGTGCATCAGCATCGGCATCCACAAGCTACCTGTCCACCATAGCATATACCCGAACATCGCCCCCAGCAGCATGCGCGGCAAGAAACCATAGAACTGGAAATGCACAAAACTGAATATCGCCGCCGCTGCCCATATCGCTACATGCTTATTGCGCGTGAACATCCCTTGCACCACCCCGCGGAAGGTCAATTCCTCTGCCAATGCGGGCAGCAACGCCATCAAACCGATATTCACCAGCAGCCCGCCTATCGAATCCACTTGCAGAAACTGCTCCGTCAATTGCGCCGCAGCATCCTCTTGCATCCTCATCCACCGCTCTATCCCACTCATCCACTCCGGCAAAGCCATCTGCTGATTCCATGCGCTCAGCAGGTTAATCCCGGGAATGGCTAACAGCATCACCACCACACCCCCTAAAGCCTCCTGCCACGATAGCCCTTTATCCAAATGCAGCCACTGCGTAGGACGCTCGCTCCATAGATAAGCACCCGCCAATGCCGGCAGCAGGAAGGTCGCCAGCGTCTGCAAAAACTGCAACCACTTCGTCCCTGCCATCGTATCCCTGTTCGGCAAGAAGTACCATATACCTACCGCCACTATCGTCAGCACGCCCATGATGCCCAGCCACACCAGCACCCGCACCAAAATAGACGCATTCGATAATTTACCCTTCAACATAAGCCTTATACATTAAGTATGAAACATCAATTCTTCAAGCAACTGATAGGCACTACCAAGACCCCGTCCTCGCGCCTGTAAGCAAACGCTCCCACCGCCGTGAGCACCATCATAAACGCTGGCGCAGGCATTCGGTCGGTGTCTATCTTCGAAGCCAACAACTTCAGATTGCGCGCCCCTTCCTCAATATACTTCTCGCCGCCTATCTTCACCTCTATCAAGCCGTAAGAGCCGTCATTGCGATGAAGCACGGCATCGCACTCCAAGCCGTTGCTGTCTCTAAAATGATATACCCTTCCGTCCAGCACCTCCGCATACACCCGCAAATCGCGCACCGCCATCGTCTCAAACAGCAACCCGAAAGTCTGCATATCGCGCAGCAAATCCTTCGGACCGATACGCAACGCTGCGGTAGCGATGCTGGGGTCAACAAAATAGCGGGTATCGCTGGTTCGTATCGCCGACTTACTACGCAGATTAGGATTCCACGCCTCCATATCCTCCACCACGAATATCATACGCAATGCCTTCAGATAGGATGCCACCGTGTTCTCGCTCAGCATCGTGGCTTCATTCGCTCGCATATCCGCCACTATCGTTGCCACCGAGGCTTGCGAGGCTTGATGCCGCGCATAACTGCGCAGCAACTTACGCGTGCTCTGCTCATCGCGCCGCACATCATCCACCTCCATAATCTCCTGCGTAGCCACGGCATCCACATAGTTGTACGCCTGCCGCAATGCCGCTTTCTCCGACCTGCCTACCGCTTTGGGCCATCCGCCGCGGCAGAGCAGGAAAGCCATACGCTGCAAATCGTTGCCGTCAGCCAACGCCTGCAGAAAGCGTCCCTCGAACACATCCTCTAAACTCACCTTGCCGTTGCTATCTCCCGATTCCCAAAGCGACATCGGTCGCATCGTGATCCACGCTGCCCTACCCGTTCCGGTATGGGTAATCTTGTCGCGCCGAGGGGGCACTGCAGAGCCCGTAAAGATAAACTGCCCGTCTTTACCGCGTCTATCCACCATGAAACGCGCTGCATCCCACAACTGCGGCACCAGTTGCCATTCATCTATCAGCCGCGGCGTTGCCCCCTCCAGCAACAGACCAACGGAAGAGGCTGCCAAGTGCATGATATTCTCTTGTATACTCGGGTCGTTCATATACAACACGCTCTTCGCCTGCTGCCGCGCAGTTGTAGTCTTTCCGCACCACTTTGCACCCTGCACTAGTATCATTCCGGCTGCCGCCAGTTGCTCCTTCAAAACCACATCTGCCAAACGAGGTCTATACACCTCATTTTCCTCATACTTTTCTTCCAATTTCTCTTCCAATTTTTCCTCCATTTTTTCTTCCATTTTCTATCTCCTTTCCATTCTTTTTCAAATCCGCCGCAAAATTACTAAAAATAAATGAGTTACGCAAATATTTTTCGATATTTTTTTCATTTCATTGTGGAACTTGAGGATTTTTTGTTGGGGAATTTGAGGATTTTTCGTTGGGGAATTTGAGGATTTTTTGTTGGGGAATTTGAGGATATTTCGTTGGGGAATTTGAGGATAGCAACGCCCTCATAATTCATAATTCATAATTCATAAATTTACAGCGGGTCCACATCCGCCAAAATCGCCGTGCCTTTGCAGTCGGGAAGCGACTGTACGTAGGTTATCTGCTCGCGCAGGAGTTGTTTGGCTCGGCGGATGTTCGCCGTTGCCTCCACGCGCAGTCGAATCTCGCGGATATACTCGTTTCTTACGCGGCTCACCTGCGGCACTACCACGGGCGACACCCGCTCGCCGAAGATCTGCCGCAACCGCTCCAGCAACACCCTTGCCGCGCACTCCAAGCGGCTCAGGTTATGGTGCTTCAAAACCAGCACCGTCATCCGATAGAAAGGCGGGTAATGGAATAGTTCGCGCTCGGCTATCTGCGTCCGAAATAAGCCCTCGTAGTCATGCCGCTGCACATAGTCCAGTACGGGGTTCTGCGGCTCGAAAGTCTGGATAAACACCTCCCCTTGCTGCCCTTTCCTGCCTGCTCTGCCTGCCACCTGCTCCAGCATCTGGTAGGCGCGTTCGTAACTGCGGAAGTCGGGCTGATTGAGCATAGCATCGGCACTGAGCACCGCCACCAGCGACACATCGTCGAAATGTAAGCCCTTGGTAACCATCTGCGTACCAATGAGGATGTCCACCTCATGGTTTGCCATGGCGTTGATAATCTGCTGATAGGCGTTCTTATTGCGCGTGGTGTCGAGGTCCATGCGCAAGACGCGGGCATCGGGGAAGAGTTTCTGCACTTCCTCCTCCAGCCGCTCGGTGCCGAAGCCCTGCACGCGCATCTTGCCGCCGCAGGCAGGACATTGCGCGGGGATGGGGGTATGGTAGCCGCAGTAGTGGCAGGTCATCTCTTGCAGCCGCATGTGGAGCGTGAGCGGCACATCGCAGTTGACGCAGCGGGGTGTCTGCCCGCAGGCGGTGCATTGGAGCAGCGGCGCATAGCCACGGCGATTTTGGAAGAGTATCACCTGCTTGCCGTTTGCCAGCACCTCTTGCATCCGCGCCACCAGCGGGTCGCTGAAATGGTCGTACATCTCCTTGCGGTGGTACTGCCGTTTGAGGTCGATGATACTGATTCGGGGCAGTTGCAGCCCTGCATAGCGCTCCGAGAGGCGCACCAGCCCGTACTTTTCTGACATAGCGTTATGGTAGGTCTCCACCGATGGCGTGGCAGAGCCGAGCAGCACTTTCGCCCCTTGCCATCGGGCGATCATCATCGCCACGCTGCGGGCATGGTAGCGGGGCGCAGGCTCCTGCTGCTTGTAACTCGCCTCATGCTCTTCGTCCACAATCACCAGCCCGAGGTCATGCAGCGGCAGGAAGACTGCGGAGCGGGCACCCAAGACCACGATGGGGGTCTGCGCATCGCGCACAGCGCAGTAAATCTCCACGCGCTCGGCATCGCTGAAACGGGAGTGATACACAAGCAGTCGGCTGCCGAAGACGGCTTGCAGACGGGTGGTGAGTTGGGTGGTGAGCGCTATCTCGGGCACGAGATAGAGCACCTGCTTGCCCTGCTGCAACTGCTCTTGGATAAGGCGGATATAGACCTCCGTCTTGCCGGAGGAGGTAACACCGTGGAGGAGGACAACATCCTTAGCAGGTTGAGAGTTGAGAATTGAGAGTTGAGAGTTCCCGAAGATTTGCTCTATCTCGTCTTTGGCTTTTTGTTGCGCTTCGGTGAGCGGATGGGCGGGCTCTATGCTGCCCGAATAGGGTTGCAGGCGGGTGGTATTCTCTTCGTACTCATCAAGGATACCGCGCTCCACCAACGCCCGCACGATAGCCGTGGACTCCCCCGACTGCTCTATGAGGAGGCGCTTCTCGCATGAGGGTGGAGAGTTCAGGGCACCTCCTTGAACTATTGGAACCTGAAACTTGAAACCTGAGCCCTTTAAGAGTGTCTCTAAGACACGCTGCTGTTTGGGGGCGCGGGCGAGGTCGCGGAGGGCTTGCTGCGGGTCTATGCCTTCGTGGAGGCGAATAAAGGTGGTGGTGCGGGCTTTGTAGTTATCATCGAGTATGCCGGCAGGTAGTGCGGCAGCAAGCACCTCGCCAAGGGTGCACATGTAGTAATCCGCAATCCATTGCCAGAGTTCCAGTTGTTGCTCGCTGACCCATGTGGGGGAAGGAGTATCCAGTACTTCGATAATCTCACGCAGAGCGATACCCCCGACGATAGGGTCGGTATGCCCGCGGAGGACGATGCCCGTGATAGTCTTCTTGCCCAATGGCACCAGCACTCGCGCCCCTACCGCGGGCAGAGGCATGCTATCGGGGAGCGCATAGGTGTATGCATCACTGATAGCCAAGGGCAATATGATGTCAAGTAGTCTCAATTTGAAAATTAACAATCCCGACATGTCGGGACAAGTTCCGAAAATTTGAAAATTATGTCCGGGTACGCCCGCGATCGGTCGGGGCTATTAAGTTCCGCAAGGTCATTTTCAAATTTTCAAATTTACAAATTATCACTTTGTGCGCGGTAGCAGGCGCGGCAAAGAGGTTCATAGGAGTCGGTCTCGCCGAGGAGGACTCGCTTCTCGGAGGCTACGAGTCGGTGGCTGACATACGCCAAGTCGCCGCAGCGGACGCAGATGGCGTGGGTCTTATAGACATCATCGGCTATCGCCATGAGGGCAGGCATGGGTCCGAAGGGGTGCCCTTTGAAGTCCATGTCGAGTCCGGCGACGATGACGCGCATACCACGGTTTGCCAATTGGTTGCACACCTCCACGATACCCATGTCGAAGAACTGCGCCTCGTCGATACCAACCACATCGCAGTCGTCGGCAAGGAGGAGGATGTTTTGGCTGGAATCGACGGGTGTGGATGGGATGATGTTGTGGTCATGGCTGACCACATCCTCCTCGGAGTAGCGCACATCAATGGCGGGTTTGAAGATTTCCACTTTCTGCTTGGCAAACTGTGCCCTTTTCATACGGCGGATGAGTTCTTCGGTCTTGCCGGAGAACATGCTTCCGCATACGACCTCCACGCCACCTCTGCGCATGGCAGGTCCTTTGGTATCTCTTTCGGAAAACATAAGAGGGACTCTCCCTAACCCTCCCTACAAGGGAGGGAACTATGAAGATTAGTATTGATTATACAAAAGTAACTTAATTATGTCGCCCCTTCGGGGCTTTCGTTTTAGGGGTGATGGCTCTTTTCGTAGGGGCGAGCCCCTACGCTGATTTATTTCGCCCCTTCGGGGCTGTTATTGGGCAAATTTACAAATTTACAAATTTTCAAATTGCGAAGCCAGTCCTCCTTCGCCGGTTTCTTTGTAGAGGGAGGGCAGGTCGTGTCCTGTCTGCTTCATGACCTCCACCACTTTGTCGAAGGACACGCGGTGGTTGCCGTCGGTGAAGGAGGCGTATAGGTTGGCATCGAGGGCTCGTGCGGCGGCGTAGGCGTTGCGCTCTATGCAGGGTATCTGCACGAGTCCGCAAACGGGGTCGCAGGTCATGCCGAGGTGGTGTTCAAGCCCCATCTCTGCGGCGTACTCTATCTGTGCAACGGAGCCGCCGAAGAGTTGGGTAGCCGCGGCAGCCGCCATAGCGCATGCCACGCCGACCTCCCCTTGGCAGCCGACCTCCGCGCCGGAGATAGAGGCGTTGTGCTTGACCACGTTACCGATGAGTCCGGCGGTAGCCAGCGCGTGTAGGATACGGGTCTCGCTGAAGTCCTTGCTTTTCCAGAGATGGTAGAGCACGGCGGGGAGGACACCGCAGGAGCCGCAGGTGGGGGCAGTAACGATCTTACCTCCGGCAGCATTCTCCTCGGCAACAGCGAGCGCGTATGCAAAGACGAGCGCGCGGGTGCGGATGTTATCGCGGTAGCCGGAGGCTTTAACGAAATAGGAATTGGCTTTTCGCCGCAGGTGTAGGGGTCCGGGTAGCACTCCCTCGGCGTCTATGCCTCGCTCCACGGCTTCGACCATGGTCTGCCACACGAGGCGCAGGTAGTCCCATATATCCGCCCCCTCACATTCCTCGACATACTCCCAATAGCCTTTGCCGGAGGATTCGCAGTAGGCTTTGATATCCCCCAAGGAGGTGCGGTCTCCAGGCCGCACCGAAGGAGCATTAGTGATATCATGGTGCGGCCTGGAGAC
>JAXDTJ010000072.1:0-6461 GCA_034090015.1 Paludibacteraceae bacterium
AAGTTTCCCCCCCCCCCCTATTTTAAGCCCTGAAGGGGCGACATAACTCAATTTTGAATCGCTGGGTCAACATGTATATCATTGCCAAATCAATAGCCATGAACAAAGACTAACAGACCTTAGATAAAAGTGTTTCCAATAAGTCCTTGTTCATGGTTCCTTGTTCGTGGTTCGTTAGTCTAACCGACCACTCCGCTGAAGCCCATGAATGCCATAGCGAGCAAGCCTGCGGTGAGGAGCGCGATGGGTGTGCCTTCCATTGCTTTCGGCACTTTGTTCATAGACAACTGCTCGCGGATACCTGCGAACAGCACCAAGGCGAGGGCGAAGCCGAGGGCGGTGCATACCGCATACCAGAGACCCGTCCATAGGCTCGGGTCGGCGCCACCCGGGAGTTTGTTTGCCAACATCTCGGGCGTTGCCACGATGATAGCCACACCGAGGATACAGCAGTTGGTGGTGATCAGGGGCAGGAACACACCCAGCGCCTGATACAGCGCGGGGCTGATTTTCTTGAGCACAATCTCAATCATCTGCACCAATGCGGCAATCACAAGGATGAAGACAATGGTTTGCAGGAAGCCCAAACCGAAACGATTGAGCAACATCTGCAGCAGGTAGGTCAGCAAGGTAGCTAATGCCATCACGAAGGTAACGGCAGCGCCCATACCCAGCGCAGTGTCAATCTTCTTACTAACTCCCAAGAACGGGCATATTCCTAAGAACTGCGACAGCACTACATTGTTTACAAGGATAGCGCTAATAAATATCAATAGGTAAACCATAGTTGTCATTTTTTCAGTTTGTTAACTAATGCCATTACGTATGCCAGTGCGATGAAGGCGCCGGGGGCGAGGACGAAGACGAGCATGCCGTAGTTTTCGGGGAAGATAGCGAAATCGAAAATCTTACCCGTTCCCAGCAGTTCGCGGATAGCGCCGAGGATGGTCAGCGCCAGCGTGAAGCCGAGGCCCATGCCGATACCATCTAATGCAGAGAGACCAACGTTGTTCTTCGCTGCAAACGCCTCTGCGCGTCCCAGCACGATACAGTTCACCACAATCAGCGGGATGAACAAGCCGAGTGCGTCGTAGATAGCGGGCAGATATGCCTGCACCAGCAGTTGCACCATGGTTACGAACGATGCAATCACCACGATGAAAGCAGGGATACGCACCTTATCGGGAATCAGGTTCTTCAGGAGAGAGATAACGATATTCGAGCAGATGAGCACCGCCGTGGTGGCAAGCCCCATCGACATACCGTTGATGGCAGAGGTGGTAGTGGCAAGCGTAGGGCACATACCCAGCACGAGAGCGAAAGTAGGGTTCTCGTGCAGAATGCCATTGGTTAGTGTTTTTAATGCCTTATTCATAGTCTATTTGACAATTTGACCATTTAACAATTTGACCATTATTTTTTGCAGTTGTGTTTGCATTGGTGCTCACCATCGTGCTTGCAGTTGCCGCAGTTGCCTTCGCAGGGTGTGCCCTTGGTCTTGCAGCACTCTTCGATTGGCTTGCCGCACTCGCAGGTTTCTGGGGACGCAGGCGTCTCGCCTGCGGTAATGGTAATGGAAGTGTCTTCCGACACCTTCGGTTCTGCCTGCTGGCTGGCGCCGGACGCTGCTTCTACTTCGCCCTCGGTATAAGCCTCGTATGCTTTGTTTACCGCCTCCAAGAAAGCGCGGCTGGAGATGGTGGCTGCCGTGATAGCGTCCACGTCGCCGCCGTCTTTGCTCACAGTCATCGCGCCCGTTGCCTTGCGCCCGATGATGTTCTGCTTCTCCTTGTCAGCGTTCTTGAACCACTCTACGATATGCGTACCCAAGCCCGGGGTCTCTGCCTGCTCCAGCACCTCATAACCCGTGATGTGGCTGTCGTTGTCGAAGCCTACCATCAGGCGGATTTTGCCGCCGAAGCCGTTTGACTCGGTCTCTACGGCTGCCCCCACGAAGGTGTCGCCCGTGTAGGCTTTGTGTACCGTCAGTCCCTGTACGGTCTCAGGGTCGGCTATACGCTCATGCGTAGGAAGAACGGCACTGATGGCTTCCAACTGCTTTGCTGTTTTCTGCGCCTCGATGTTCTCCTGCGTCAGCAGATAAACACCCGACAACAGTGCTGCTGCCACCAACGCAATGCAAGTCAGCGACAGTATCATATTCAGAAGTGTACTCTTTAACTTTGCCATAGTTGTATCCTCCTTATTTCTTTTTCTCGCCGAAGCGTTTCGGGCGAATATGGTTCAACAACGGAACGCAAGCGTTCATAATCAGAATGGCAAACGACATCCCTTCGGGGTAAGCGCCCCAAGTACGAATCACCATCACTATCACACCGATGCCCACACCGAAGATGATTTTTCCCCATGCTGTCATCGGCGAGGTAACATAGTCTGTCGCCATGAAGAATGCGCCGAGCATGATACCACCTGTACAGAGCGTCATCGCAATGTATTGGCTTGTGGTGAGTCCTTCGGGCAGTGCGCCGCACCAGCCGGTAACGGCAGCGAACAGCGTTACGGTAGCCAAGATGCTGACGGGGATATGCCATGTTATCACGCGCGTGATAATAAGGAAGAGTCCGCCGATGAGCAGGAGCAATGCGCTCACCTCACCGAGGGAGCCGCCCATCACGCCGAGGAAGGCATCCCAGAGGTCGGGCAATTGGCTCACTACAGAGGCATCGCCTGCTTTCACAGCCTGCTTGAGCAATGCCAGCGGGGTGGCACCCGTCTCTGCGTCCACATAACTGCCTGCGAAGCCCAGCGGGCGAGGCCAAGTGGTCATCTGAACCGGGAAAGAGATAAGCAGAAAGACACGTCCGACCAGCGCGGGGTTGAAGGGGTTCTGCCCCAGTCCGCCGAACGACATCTTACCTACGCCGATGGCTACCAATGCGCCAATCAGCACTATCCACCAAGGCAGGTTGCTTGGCAGGTTGAATGCCAGCAGCAGACCTGTCAATACTGCCGAGAGGTCTCCTATCATAGGAGTCTCGCGGAGCAGGAACTTCGTAATCAGCCACTCGAACAGCACGCAGGCTGCCACGCTGATTGCCGTAGTAATCAAAGCGCCCCAACCGAACTCAATGACCGACATCACGTATGCCGGCAGCAGAGCCAGTATCACAAGGAGCATATTTTTCCGAACACTATCGTTGTTGTGTACATGCGGTGCCGGAGATACAATTAACTTTTGCATATTTATTATTAAGATTTAATGACCGTTTCACTGAAAGACCGTTTCACTGAAAGACCGCTTCGCTGTCTGACCGTTTCACTGTCCGATTGCTTTCGCTATCCGACCGCTGACCACTAATCAAGTATATTAGTCTGACAGCGAACGAAGTGAGCGGTCTTTAGTCGTTCAGCGCGGAGCGCGGTCTAACATCTATTCTTACTTCTTTGCCGCTTGTCGAGCGCGGATGTTGGCACCTACTTTGCCTTTGCCCAGACGGATATAGTCGAGCAAGGGTCGATGGCTGGGGCAGGTGAAGAGGCAGCAACCGCAGTCGATGCAATCCATCACATCGTGCTTCTCCATCGTGTCCCAATCCTGACGTGCACTGAGTTGCGCAAGCAGGTATGGCTCCAAGCCCATCGGGCAGGCATCCATGCACTTCGCGCAGCGGATGCAGTTGGTCGGCTCGTGGCGACGGCTCTCATTCTCCGGCATGAAGAGCAATGCGGACAGCCGCTTGTTGGCAGGCATTGCCTCCAGGTTGGAGATGGCGCGTCCCATCATCGGACCTCCGGCGATGATACGACCCGAGTGGTCGGGTATGCCGCCGGCGAAGTCGATAATCTCCGTAATAGGCGTACCGAAGCGCACGCGGTAGTTACCCGGCTTCTCCATGTGTTTGCCCGTTACGGTCATCACGCGGTCAATCAGCGGTTTGTTCTTCTGCACTGCCTCATAGACGGCGTACAGCGTAGCCACGTTGTCCACCACGGCACCTACCTCAATAGGCAGCGCGCCGCTGGGCACTTGGCGACGGATACAAGCATCAATCAACTGTTTCTCACCGCCTTGCGGGTACTTCACCTTCAGCGGTTTCACCTCTACGCCCAGCGTCTTGCTTGCCAGTTCCTGCATGTGTTTGATGGCATCGGGCTTGTTCTTCTCAATACCGATGATGGCGCGGTGGATACCGAGGGCTTTCATCACGATTTGAATACCAATCATGATTTCCTCGCCGTGCTCGAGCATCAGTTGGTGGTCGTTGGTCAAGTAGGGTTCGCACTCTACGCCGTTGACAATCAGCACTTCGGCTTTCTTTCCCGGGGGCGGAAGCAACTTCACCTGCGTGGGGAAGCATGCGCCGCCGAGACCTACGATACCCGCAGCGGCAATCTTGTCCACTATCTCTTTGGGCTCGAGCGTGCACTCGCGCTTGATGTCGGGCGTGCGGTCTATCTCGGGCAGCCACTCATCGCCCTCTACGTCAATCATGATGGCGGGTGCGCGGAAGCCCGTTGCGTCCACGATAGAGTCAATCTTCGACACCGTACCGCTCACGGGCGAGCATACGTTGGAACTGACGAAACCGTTTGCTTTGGCTATCAACTGTCCTACCAGCACTTTGTCGCCTTTCTCCACTACGGGCACGGCGGGCGCACCGATGTGCTGTGCGAGCAGGATGGTCGCTTTCTTCGGCAGCGTGCAATCCACGATGGGCTTGTGCGCCGAAAACTCCTTGTTTTCCTGTGGACGAACTCCACCTATACGAAACGTACTCATGCTTTTACCTCCTTTTCTACATTTTGTGCTACGGGCTCTGCCTGTGGTGCCTCAGTCTTCGGTGTCTCTGCTTTCACAGTCTCAGCCGCGGGTGCAGCGGGTTGCGCTGCCTTAGGCGCTGCTTGTGCAGCGGCGGGTTTGGCAGCAGGCTCTGCCGGCTTCTGCGGGCGCGGAGGGAAGTTCACGGCGTGGATGGCACCCGTGGGACATACAGCCTCGCACTTGCGGCACAGACGGCACTTCTCGAAATCAATATATGCCACGTTGTTCTCTACAACAATAGCATCGAACGGACATTCTTTCTGGCACTTGCTGCAACCGATGCAGCCGTTTTTGCAGACCTTGCGCGTGATGGCGCCTTTGTCTTCGTTGCGGCAGAGCACGACCATGCGGCGGTTCTTCGGACCTTTCTTGCGCAACTCAATCAGGCGGCGCGGGCAGGCTTGAACGCACTTGCCGCAGGCGGTACATTTCTCTTCGTCCACCACGGGCAGCCCCGTCTCGGGGTCCATGGAGAGCGCGCCGAACTGGCATGCGCGGGTGCAGTCGCCACAGCCCAAGCAGCCGAAGCGGCAGTCCGCCTCGCCACCATACAGGCTGTGCATGATGTCGCAATGGCGCTCGCCGTTATACTCACTCGTCTTAGGACGCGCCGCGCAAGTACCATTGCAGCGTACTACCGCCACTTTCGGCTCCGTCACAGGGGCAGCCATTCCTAAGATTTCGCCCACTTTCGTCATCGTGGGCGCACCGCCAACAGGGCAGAAGAGACCATCGAGCGAGTCCGCCTTGACGCAAGCCTCAGCCAGCGCACGGCATCCTGCAAATCCGCAACCGCCGCAGTTCGCACCCGGCAATGCTTCTTGCACCTCATCGATTCGAGGATCCTCTTCTACCTTGAACTTCTGGGCTATCAGGTACAGCGACACGGCTGCTACCAGTCCTGTTGCACCCAAAACGATCAAAGAAATTACGATTAAATTCATGATATATGTTTTTGTTAATTAGTTGTCAGTGGTTAATGTGTCCGGGTGCGCAGGCGTCCCCGCCTGCTTTTGTAAGTCTCCCTTTAAGGGAGATTTAGAGGGTCTTGTCATGGGTTATAGTTTCCTCGCCGTAAACGAAAATTCCTTCTGCAGCCGCCCTCTGAAGAACGATAACACGATGTAGTACAGCGCAATAGCACACAGCGCCACCGTCCCCACTACCGCCTCGCTCTCTATCCACAGGTTCAGCAAACCAATCACCGCCATCATCACTACGAACGGCAGGATATACGCCAGCAGCACCGCTTTCCACGCGAGCAGCTCTGTAACCATCACCTCCACGCGGTCTCCGGCGTTCAGCGGCTCCGCCATCACGGCATCGATACGTTTCTCTTGGCTCTCGGCGGACATGCACATACTGCGCGCCTTGCAGGCGCTGCAAGCACTCGTCTGCACGATTTCCACCAGTGCTTTCCCGTCTTTCACGGCGAGTACTATGCCCTCATGTCGTATCGGTTCGTCCATAAAATGTATATTCCAAAAAGCGCACAAAATTAGTGATTTTTTTTGAAACTGCAAAATCTATTTAGCAAAAAATACATTTTTCCACAAAATCCGTACAAATTCCACCCTTGTAGTACAATACCTCTTTGGAACAAAAAACGAGAGAGCACATCTCGCGACGGACTCTCTCTAAAAGTTCTAAAATTTTTACATCAAATATCTGCAACCTC
>JAXDTJ010000073.1:0-31355 GCA_034090015.1 Paludibacteraceae bacterium
AAGTTGATGGACGATTTTTGTTTCAAGCACCTTGAACGTTGTAATAAACTATAATTCATTACATTACAAAGATTTCAGACTGCAAAATGACCTATACGCCAAAAAATACATCTCTAAAGGCCACACCTAAAGACTTGCAAAAAGGACGCTAATATTTCCGCGAAAGGATGACATATATCCCCCCTCCCAAAGATATCACACCGACCGAAATAGGTGTATTGGAGCCAATCATCATCAGACATAAAGAACTGAATTGGATGCGAGATTGCCATATTTTTCTTGTATGTACTGGTCAGCAAAAGCCGTACCGGGAGTGGATAGTTCAATAAACCAGTCCGGGAAGGTAGGACGGTAAAACATACCTGCTTCGCTGAGGTTTGCGCTGATGGGCTCGATGTCGGTTATACCAAGACAGTAGGCAACGACACTTCCAGTGGTACGATTACCGCCAGGAGTAGTGCAGAAGCCGTTTTTGTGTAGTTCGCGCATCAGATCCCATGTAATGAGGAAACGGTCTGCCCATTGACGAACACGAATGGCCTTGAGTTCGCGTTTGATGCGAGCGGAAACCTTTTCGGTATAGTTATTATGGTAGCGTTTGCGAGCACCCTCCATGACAATATCAATGAGGTAATGGTCAGCGGTGTCGTAGCCTTCCGGCAGCGGAAAATGTGGTTGCGGAGTGAGTACGTAGCGGTTGTCGAGATAGTCGGCGAGCGGTTTTGCCATTTGGGGTTGCACCTCGGCGAAGAGTTCCGGATAGGAAATGATGAAACGAGACAATAGAAGCGGCTCGTCCAGATCCTTTTGCAGGTGGTTGAATAGTAGTTCTGCAAGCAGATACGGGTAGGTTTTCTCCTCTGCTTGAAGATCGCCAAAGAGGTCGTCTACTTCTTCCGGACGGCTGTAGAGCAGATTGGAGAAGACGAACTCAGTGTGTGCACCGATTTTCTCCATTACTTCGGGCTCAATGAACGGGTTGTTGGATTTGAACCACGCGAGCGCATCTGTATCGTGCGTAACGTTGGTGATACCTATGAGGTGGCTGACATTCTGTTTGATGCCGGCAAAGTACCCATTCTTCTGCTCGTTGTAGCGGAGTGCCAACTGGATGAAGGACGGAATATAGGGATTGCCTTGATAATAACACGCATGCTTAAAGTAGGCATCTGAAAACTCAGCCGCTTGGTTGTGTTTGTGCTCCGTGTACTTGCACTCGAAGCAAAACATTGTCAGACAATCATCACTAATAAGCACCACATCCATGTTGGAGGGGTGGTTTATGGGGCGACCTTTAGTAGTCTTTGCCATAACGGGGAACTTCACTTCGAAATAGACCTTGTCGTAGGTCGTGCCGTTGAGCGTGAGCGGGTGCTCGGGACTGATCCAATGGAAGAAGTTATACGCAAGCATAGAGGACGAGTAAATCGACCGCGCGTGGGCGATGTGCAGTTTGCCGTTCTCATCAGTGTAGTCCTCAAGTTCGTGACCGTTTCCTGCGAGGAACATTTCATGGAACTTGCCCTCAGTTAAGGCTTTGCGTCCGCCGACATAGACATTCTCGGCGTAGGTAGCGAGGTGCGTTTCATGGCGTTCTTCGATGAAGAGGGGTACTTTTTGGAAGTGATTGGTTGACTTTTGGGTCGTGTTGGTGATGTTAATGTTACGTTTCATAATATTGTAATTTTGAAATTTGCTGCAAAATTACAACAAGAGAGTGCCAATGTGTGGCACCCTCCGCAAGAAAAATCACTTTTTTGTATTTTTTTAGTTACAAAGCATAAAATTCATGGACATTTTGATCTAACTTAAAACCTTTGAGCACATCTTGGTACGATAAAGAATCTTCTATAACTTTGAACTTTTTGCAGGCGTTTATGCTGTTCAGTTTCTGTGCAAGTTGTTTGTATAATCCTACATAGGAATTATAGGAATTATGCTTTGCATCCACCTTTTCCGAAAACTTGAATAGTATTTCACCTAAATAGATGTGGTCATATTTATCTTTAGCACTATCAATGAAACCTTCCTGAACTCCCTGATAGTGAGAGATCATTTGTTTGATACCTTGGCAATACTGTTGCGGACGATGAGGTAACGCGGATATAGACCACAACCTATCTTTCCCTTTTACAATCTCTAAGCCATTGATAGGCTGCTGGTCTGCCGTAAGTTGATTGTACACCTCATCATATACGTCACTAATCTTGTCGTACTTCCTATGCGAGAGGTATTCAGAGAATTTTGATTCCAAGAATAAAATAACAGACTCACCCTGTTTATTGGATCCAATTAACACAACGTCCATATTGGAGTTGTGTTCCTTACCTCCTTTACCTTTTCCAATTGAGTTCTTCTGTTCAAAGCGACTCTCGTAAAACTCAATTTCCTGCCCGTCAATATTCATCTTCAGCGCATGTTCCTTTGATAAAGAGTAGAAACATAGCAGGGCAACTAACGACGAGGAATGCAAGGTGGAAATTCTTCGATATTCCTGACCATCACCGGCAACAGCCATCTTATATTTTTTGTCAAAAATATCGTTCTCTATTTCAAATAATGACTTAAGAAAATCACAAACCATTTCCTTTCTGCCGGGTTTCCCCATATCTATGAAAGAGCAAGAATTACTTGAGTACTTGCCTTGCCAATAGGTTTGAGATAAAAGCCCCCTACCGAGGCATTTTTGTACGAACGGATTTTGAGCAAAGAAGCCTCGATACAAATCGTTCTTTGGAAAATCGGAGACAGATTCAATTTTAGCCATAATTACTGATAATTTTTTAAAACTTGTTTAGCCTCTTCAATAAACTTATCGCGAAGCCACTGCGGACGGAGGACTATAACATCCGGTAGGGAAGAACGGAGTTCCTGAATGAAGTCCGCTGTTAGGGCGATCCAATATTCAAAAATCGAATATTCGTCGGTACGCTCTATTTCTTTCTGCGAATGATGGAGTGGTAAAGAACGAAGATAGTTTGCATGGAAAGGTGTCACGCGAAGTTGAACAGATTCTGCTTTAGTGTCTCCTTGCATAATGCCATAGTAATTATAAAAGAAACTATCTGCATCAAATTTCTTCGGTAACTTGAACGAATGTTCTGACAGTTCAAGCGATAAAACTCTATCTAGCGAGAAGAAATGCGGTTCTTTAACGCCATCGCGAGCGCCAAGGATATACCAACGCTGTTTGAAGCAACGTAAGCAGTATGGCGCTATTTCAAACTCACGTGGTTCAGGCATTTTGAAACTCTGGTAGCGAACAAGCAGCGTCTTGTTCTGCTGAATAGCATCAATGGCCAATGTGAGGAACCGGTTACCCGACGGTATTGGTTCCAGCACAATACGGTCTTTTATCTGTTGGCTATCTATGAGCACATTATTAGTAGAAAAGCCGTTGATTAGCCATTGTTGAACATTGCCTAGTCTCATGTCATCCGCATCCTCCAGTGCGTACTTGTTGCCGCGCGAGCGCAAGCATTCAATGTTGATGCCGAAGAGCGAACCAATGTCGTTCTTCATGCGCATGAATGTGCGCTTGGGAATGCGACTCTCACCTTGTTCGTTAAGATGGGAGCGTGACCAATAATAGTCAATCTCTGATTTAGAGAGAGCACCATGCGCGTGGAGCAGATTTACCAGCCACATGTAACGTTTGAATTGTGAGATAGGTGTCATTCTGCTTCTCCAGATTCATTCCATTAACCTAATTTGCGTAGCACCCATTCCTGTACAGTGTAATATGGTCTTACAAACCAGTACTGCCAAAGAGACAATTGCGAGCAGGTTCTGTACGGATATTCTTCATCCGAAAGACTCATATCAACCATACCTAAAACCTTACCTACATTCTCGTAGGTGCCATAGAACACAAATAGAGACTTCTGCACTGGCCCATAATAAATTTCTCCTCTGTAAATCATATTGATTTTCTTTTGTTGCAGCATTTCAGCTGCAAAGATATACATTTTTTTATATATGCAAGAAAAGGTGCAATTATTTGGCACATTTTTCCTCCATAGCCTTCCGAACGAACCAAACAGCATAAGGAACAAACTTGCAACCGGAGGCAGGAGAGTACTGACGCCATGCTTCCAACAGACCGTCCTCGCCGAGCGAGATAAGTTCCTCCATAGGGAGCGGATTGCCGTTCTGCTTTTGTCGGCGAGCAACCGATTCTACAAACGGATGGAATTGTTCCTTAACTTGTTCTTCAGACAGACTTTTAATACCGGAATCAATGTCCAAAACAGTATTTCTAAGTTGAGGAGATTTAGTCTTTCTTGAAGAACTGGGTGTAGTCGGAGAGGTATCTGTGGACGGCGGAGGCGAGGGGTCCGTAGTACTCGCCGCCGCTGGCGTTGGCATGTCCGCCGCCGCCGAAGAGTTCGGCGGCAAGGATATTCACCGGGCGGTCTCCCTGTGAGCGTAGGGAAATCTTTATCTTGGTCTTGCAGCCGTTGTGCGCAGCCTGCTCCTCGGGCGTCGCTTTGTCCTCACGCATGAAGCAAGAATAGTAGATATCCTTGCTCTGCAGCGGCATGTTCACGATTCCCTCAGCGTCGCCCGACTGGAAATTGTACTTGTATAACTCCTTGCGATTCAGGTAGATAAGTGCCATGTGGTGTTCGGGGAAGACGCGCATCTTCTGGTTTAAGCAGTAGCCTACGAGCCGCATACGGTCCACGGAGTATTGGTTGAAGACATTGTTGTAAATCGCGTCCTTGTCCACTCCCCACTCAATCAGCCTCGCCACGATACGATAGAGTTCGGGGTTGCGGGAGTTGTAGGAGAAATTGCCGGTATCGGTCATCAAGCCAGTGTAGATGCAGGTGGGGATGAGACCCTCTAAATCCCCCTTGAAGGGGGACTTATTTTCCGCAGAGAGCACCCCGCTTCGCGCTACTTGCATGGACCCCGCCCGCGACATAGTCGGGACGTCCCCAGCATTCTCTGCGGTGATGAGTTCGTATACCAACTGGCAGGTGGCGGGCGCCTCGGGGACAGAGACGATGACATCTGCGAAGTCAGAGGGGTGCAGGTGGTGGTCAATGAGGACCTTCTTGCAAGTCGCACTCAAGAGCGCAGGTGCCAATGCGCCGACGCGCTTCGGGTCATTGAAGTCGGTGCAGATAATCAGGTCTGCCTCCGCCACACGCTGCTCCGCCTCCTCGCGCTGCCGGTCGTGCACCAAGCACTTGTCCGCATCGGGTAGCCACATGAGGAAATCGGGCGCCGCCGTGGGCAAGACCACGGTCAGCGACTGCATGTCCGGACGGCGAGCGCGTAGCCAATGGTACATCGCCAGCGCACTGCCCATCGCATCGCCATCGGGAGACATGTGGGTGGTAATCACTACTTTGGTTGCCTCGGCCACCAAGCGGTATATCGATTCAAACTCGCTTCTCATAAACTTCGTGTAATTAACTTCGCTGCGCTGCGTGTAAGGAACTGCGTGTATCTAACTCCGCTTCGCTTCGTGTACAGCCCCAAAGGGGCTTCTTTACTCCCGACTTGTCGGGATTTGTACATTTACTTTCTTACAGCGCGTAACGCTTTTTTCACGCAGTTTCATAAAATTCTGTGCAAAAGTACGTTTTTTTTTTTGATATATGCAAAAAAATATGTATCTTTGCGCAAAAATTGAATAGCACTATGTACAAACGCATTCTTTTGAAACTCTCGGGTGAGAGCCTCATGGGCGCCAAAGGTTATGGCATTGACGAGCAACGCCTCGCCGCCTACGCCCGCCAAATCAAAGAGATAGCCGACCTCGGCGTGCAGATAGGTATCGTGATAGGCGGCGGCAACATCTTCCGCGGCTTGAGCGGGAGCCAGAAAGGCTTCGACCGCGTGAAAGGCGACCAGATGGGTATGCTCGCAACGGTTATCAACTCGCTCGCCTTGCAGTCGGCGCTGGAAGCCATCGGGCAGAAAGTGCGCGTGCTGA
Source organism: Paludibacteraceae bacterium (assembly GCA_034090015.1). Classification (GTDB taxonomy): domain Bacteria; phylum Bacteroidota; class Bacteroidia; order Bacteroidales; family Paludibacteraceae; genus Colicola. Next base: position 5,951 of record JAXDTJ010000073.1, read on the forward strand.
CCTCCGTGCGCATGGAGCCTATCGGCGACTACTACAACAAAGCCAAAGCCCTGCGGTTGTTTGAGAAAGGCAACGTGGTGATTGTAGCCGGCGGCACCTCCAACCCCTATTTTACCACGGACACGGCATCCGCGCTACGCGCCATCGAGTTGGAAGCAGACATCATGTTCAAAGGTACGCGCGTGGACGGTATCTACACCGCTGACCCTGAGAAAGACCCCAACGCACAGAAATTCAGCGAGATAACCTACCAAGAAATTCTCGCCAAAGGACTGCGTATCATGGACCTGACCGCCATCACAATGTGCATGGAGAACCAAATGCCCATCTATGTCTTCGACATGGACACCGAAGGCAACCTGCTGAAAGTGGTGCAAGGCGAAGAGATTGGGACATTGGTGAAACCATAAGACGACTAACAGACCGCGCTTCGCGCTGAACGACAAAAGACCGCTCACTTCGTTCGCTATCAGACAGATATACAGATACTAAATCAGTCGGAAAGCGAAGCGGTCGGACAACGAAGTGCTCGGATAGTGAAACGGTCTAATATGAAATAAAAAACACAACATTTTAATTATGATTGAAGTTAGCAAAATCCAAGCAGACGCGGAAGAGTTGATGCAGTCTGCTATCCTGTTCCTCGACGACGCGTTGGCACATATCCGTGCCGGCAAGGCCAGTGCCCGCATACTCGACCCCATCCGCGTGGACTACTACGGTGCCCCATCGCCGCTGGCAAACGTCTCCACCATCACTACCCCCGACGCACGCACCATTCAGATTCAGCCGTGGGAGAAGAAGATGCTCGGCGAGATAGAGCGCGCCATCATCAACTCCAGCCTCGGACTCGCGCCGAACAACAACGGTGAGTGCATCCGTCTTATCCTCCCGCCGCTGACCGAGGAGCGTCGCCAGCAGTTGGCAAAGCAGTGCAAGGCAGAGGCAGAGAACGCGAAAGTGTCGGTGCGCAACGCCCGCCGAGACGCTATTGAGATCCTCAAGAAGCAAGTGAAAGAGGGACTGCCCGAGGACGCGCAGAAAGACGCAGAGGAAAAAGTACAGAAACTGCACGATAAGTACATCAAGCAGATTGACGAACTCTACGCCAAGAAAGAGAAAGAGATAATGACGGTGTAAGCGACCGCGCTACGCGCTGAACGACCGTGCTGCGCACTGAAAGACCGCCTTTGGCTGAAAGACTAAATTAGACTTACAGCGAAGCAGTCTTACAGCGAAGCGGTCTTTCCCGACAAGTCGGGACTAACAGCGAAGCGGTCATCTATGTTTGGTTTGGTCATTAAATCCACGGGTAGCAGTTACCTTGTTTATTTTCCGAACGGAGATACCCTTGATTGTCATGTCAAGGGTAATTTCCGCATTAAGGGTATCCGCTCGACGAACCCCGTTGCTGTGGGTGACCATGTGGAGGTACAGACGCTCGCTGACGGAACCAACTGGATTACCGCCGTCTGCGACCGCAAGAACTACATCATCCGCCGCTCCACGAATTTGAGCAAGGAGTCGCATATCATCGCCGCCAACCTCGACCAAGTGGCGCTCCTCGTTACGGTGAACCACCCCATCACCTCCACCACTTTCATTGACCGCTTCCTCGCCACCTGCGAGGCGTATCGCGTTCCTGCTACGCTCATCTTCAACAAGATAGACCTCCTCAGCCCCGAGGAAGAGCAGGCGCTGCAAGACCTGCGCGCACTCTATGAGTCACTCGGCTACGCAACCCATGCCATCTCCGCGTTGGATAGTTCGGACTTGTCGGCTGTGTCCGCTATCTTCACCGATAAGATCACGCTGCTGAGCGGCAACTCGGGCGTAGGGAAGAGCACCCTGCTTAATGCCATCTTCGGCAAGCCGCTGGCGCGCACAGGCGCCATCTCCAACGCCCACAACAAAGGGACCCACACGACCACCTTCTCGGAGATGTACCCCCTGCCTGAGCACAGCGGTTGGATTATCGACACCCCGGGCATCAAGGGATTCGGCACTATCGACATGCAGAAAGAAGAGGTGGGGCACTACTTCCGCGAAATCTTCCACATTGCGCAAGACTGCCGCTACAGCGACTGTACCCACACCGGCGAACCCGGCTGCGCCGTCTATGAAGCCGCCCTCGACGGGCGTATCGTCCCCAGCCGCTACGAGTCGTACCTCTCCATGCTCGGCGACTGCACCGAGAGCAAGTATCGGTAGGGTGAGTGTTAAAAGTGTATAAAAATTACCCCCCCCCCGTATTTTGAACAGATGTTCGGTTTTATTTTTGTATCTTTGCATCGAATTTAGCTTAACAATTGGATTTGGTTTTTATTGGTTAGCATTCTTGGAGCGGCTAAATGGTACTCTAAATCATTTTCGGCTCCGCTGACTGAGAAGGTAAGGCATTGTCGGGAGACAATGCCTACTTTTTTGTTCCCGTTATTTTGCAAAATAGAAATAGCATAATGTAAAAAATAGCAGAGAAAATTAGTAAATGTTTGCATGTTTCATAGTTTTTTTGTAATTTTGCACCGCTTTTGGGAATAAAACCGCAATAGCACACCAACAAAGTACTTCTCATAAAAACAACTCTAATAAACAACAAACACTATGACAAAAGTAGGAATTAACGGCTTCGGCCGTATCGGACGCTTCGTTTTCCGCGCCGCACAAACTCGTAACGACATTGAAATCGTAGGTATCAACGACCTCTGCCCGGTTGATTACTTGGCTTATATGCTGAAGTACGACACCATGCACGGACAGTTCGAAGGCACCATCGAGGCTGACGTTGAGAACAGCAAGCTGATTGTAAACGGCAAGGCTATCCGCGTAACCGCATGCAAAGACCCCAACGAGTTGGCATGGAACGAGGTAGGCGCAGAATACGTAGTTGAGTCCACCGGTCTCTTCCTGACCAAGGAGAAAGCACAATCACACATCAACGCAGGTGCAAAGTACGTGGTTATGTCCGCTCCCTCGAAGGACGACACTCCTATGTTCGTTTGCGGCGTGAACTTCGACAAGTATGAGAAGGGCACTCAGTTCGTTTCGAACGCAAGTTGCACCACCAACTGCTTGGCTCCTATCGCTAAGGTGCTGAACGACAAGTTCGGTATCGTAAACGGCTTGATGACCACCGTTCACTCTACTACTGCTACCCAGAAGACCGTTGACGGTCCGTCGTTGAAAGACTGGCGTGGTGGTCGCGCAGCAAGCGGCAACATCATTCCTTCGAGCACCGGTGCTGCAAAAGCAGTAGGCAAAGTAATCCCTGAGTTGAACGGCAAACTGACCGGTATCTCTATGCGTGTTCCGACTTTGGATGTATCGGTAGTTGACCTGACCGCTAACTTGGCTAAGCCTGCTACCAAAGAGGCTATCTGCGCTGCTATGAAAGAGGCTGCAGAGGGCGAGTTGAAGGGTGTACTCGGCTACACGGAGGATGCAGTGGTATCGAGCGACTTCCTCGGCTGCACGCTGACCTCTATCTTCGACGCTAACGCAGGTGTTTATTTGACCGACACCTTCGTAAAGGTTATCTCTTGGTACGACAATGAGATTGGCTACTCGAACAAAGTGCTTGACCTCATCGCACACATGGCAAAAGTAAACGGCTAATCCCTCATAGATTAGTTGCACAATAAAAGAGGCTGCTTAACGGATGTTAAGCAGCCTCTTTTTGTATTATCTGAGAAGATTGGGAGTTATCTTGCTTTGAGGTATCGGTCGGCTTCGATGGCGGCTTTGCAGCCGGAGGCGGCAGCGACGACGGCTTGGCGGTAGTGGGGGTCGGCACAGTCGCCGGCAGCGAAGACACCCGCGATGTTCGTGCGGGGGCTGTCGCCCTGCACCTTGATATATCCCTCCTCGTCGCGGTCGAGATAGTCAGCAAAGAGGTCGGTGTTGGGCTTGTGTCCGATGGCGAGGAAGAAGCCGTCGATCTCTATATGGCGAATCTCCTCCTCGGGAGTACCTTTCTTATAGATGAGGTCAGCTCCTTTCACCTTGGGCTCGCCCGTCAGGCAGAGGGTGTTATGCTCGAAGAGGACTTCTATCTTGGGATTGGTGAGCACACGCTGCTGCATGATGTCTGATGCGCGGAGATAGGGCTTGCGGACAATCATATACACCTTTTTGCAGAGCCCTGCGAGATAGGATGCTTCCTCGCAGGCGGTGTCTCCGCCGCCCACTACGGCAACGGTCTTGTTGCGATAGAAGAAACCGTCGCAGGTAGCGCATGCCGACACACCGCGCCCTTTGTACTCCTCCTCGGAGGGGATACCAAGGAACTTAGCACTGGCACCCGTGGCGATGATGACCGTCTCTGCATCCATCTCTTTGCCGTCTTCCAGCCATACCTTCTTGGGGGTGGTGCTGAAATCCACTTTGGTTACGACACCTTCGACAAACTGTGTGCCGAAGCGCTCTGCTTGGCGGCGGAGGTCGTCCATCATCTGGAAAGGTGCCACGCCCTCGGGGTAGCCCGGGAAATTCTCTACTTCGGTGGTGATCATCAACTGCCCGCCCAATTGGGGACCTTCGATGAGCACGGGGGATAAGTTAGCACGTGCGGCATAGATAGCCGCTGTATAGCCGGCAGGACCGGAACCAATAATTAAACAATCCATTATTTGACTATTTTACTATTTGACTATTTACTATTTGACTATTTACTATTTGACTATTTACGAATTACGATTTTTATTATACAAAAACATCCTATAATGGGGAACAAAAATGAACAAAAACTTCTTTCTCTCAACAAATATGGTCAAATATTATTCAAATATTATTATATCGGAGTTATCGGAATAATCTGAGTATTCGGAGTATTCTGATTATTCGGAGGGCAGTTTCGCTGATGTTCTTCGCCCCGACTTGTCGCGGGCGTACTCGGTCAACGCAGGTCGTTGAGAAAAGCGTCGGGTTTGGTGAGGGTGAAAGAGGGGATGTCGGCGGTGTAAGTGGGGTTGGTGAGTCGGAGGGTGGTGAGTTGCTTGCCCTCTTTGATGGTGATTTGTTGGGGTAGCCAGAGGGATTGGTTTTGCGTGTTATTCTTTTGGATAGTGAGTGTAAAGCGCTGGATGCCTGCGGATTGATCGCTGGGGGTTAGGGTGATGGTGATATTGGTAGTTTGATTATCGTGGTGCGACCTGGAGACCGCACCTCCTTGAGGCGTGGTAGTTTGCTTCGAACTATCCGCAGGCGGGACGCCTGCGTCCCCAGTGGATGGTTGCTCGGTGATGGTGCAGACTTTGGATAGGGCTTGGGCGTAGAGGAAGGGGTTGGCTTCCATGAGTTCCTGCTCGGTGGGGGTGGAGAGGGTGAGTTCATCGGTAGTGGCACTGTATACATATAGCGTCTTGCCATCGTATGCTGCCTCCATGTCGAACATCTCCAGCATGAAGCGGTCGCCGCGCATGGTGATAGTGCCCGGGTAGTTCATTGGCTGCGAAGCACCCTCGCTGATGGTTATCACAAAATCGGAATGAAGGGTGTTTTCCGAGAGGGTTTGCAGGAAAGTGTCCAATGTAGTCGCCTTGGAAGTAGTGAGCAGATACGGGAGAAACAAGGCAATATATAAAAAGAGTTTTTTCATATTTTTATTTTTTTTGGGCGGTCTGGAGACCGCCCCTCCTTAGTTGGCGTTGAGGTCTTGGAGGAGTTTCTCGAGTTGGTCGAGGTCGGTGATGAGTACGTCGCGTCCTTTGGGGCCTTTGTTGGGACCTACGATGCCGGCGGCTTCGAGTTGGTCGGAGAGTTTGCCTGCGCGGTTGTAGCCTATCTCAAAGGCGCGTTGGAGGCGAGAGGTGGATCCCTCCTGCTTGCTGACCACGTAGCGCGCCACATCGGCGAACATCGGGTCAAGCCGCTTCATGTCCACGCTGCCGGGTGCGAGTGTCTCTTCGGCACCTTCGGGCACGTACTCAGGCAGTTGGTAGGGCTCGAAATAGCGTTGCTGCTGCTCGATATGTTCTACCACGGCATCCACCTCGGGGGTATCCACGAAGGCACACTGGATACGGGTTACATTACCATTGGCGGAGTAGAGCATGTCGCCTCGTCCGATGAGTTGCTCGGCGCCCTTGGTGTCGAGCACGGTGCGGGAGTCGATGACCGACTGTGTGCGGAGGGCGATACGGGTAGGGATGTTCGCCTTGATAACACCCGTAACGATGTTGACGGAGGGGCGCTGGGTGGCGAGAATCATGTGCATGCCGACGGCGCGCGCTTTCTGCGTGATACGTGCGATGGGGGTCTCGACCTGCTTGCCAGCCTGCATGATGAAATCGCCATACTCGTCAATGACGATAACGATATAGGGCAGGAACTGATGGTGGAGGCTGTCGGCGACGAGTTTCTCGGGGTTGAGACGACGTTTGACGAACTTATCGTTGTAGTCTTCGAGGTTACGTACACCGGCATCCATGAGCAGTTTGTAGCGGTTCTCCATCTCGATGACGAGGGAGTTGAGGGTGTTGATGACCTTGTCGCAATCGGTGATGATGATGTCTTTCTCTTCCACGTCGGGCATGGCGGCGAGGTAGTGGCGGCAGAGGGCTTTGTAGGGCGTGAACTCTACCATCTTGGGGTCCACGAGTACCATCTTGAGTTCTGCGGGGTGTTTCTTGTAGAGCAGGGAGGTGAGTATGGCGTTGATAGCCACGGACTTACCTTGCCCCGTGGCACCTGCAACGAGGAGGTGGGGGGTCTTGGCGAGGTCGAACATAAAGACCTCGTTGGTGATGGTGCGTCCGATAGCCACGGGGAGGCGCATCTTCTGCTCGTCTTGGAAGCGTTTGGAGGCGATGACGGAGTGCATGCTGACTACCTGCGGCTTCTCGTTGGGCACCTCGATACCGACGGTGCCCTTGCCGGGCATGGGGGCGATGATACGAATACCCGTAGCGGATAGGGAGAGCATGATGTCGTTCTCGAGGTTTTGGATTTTCGCCACGCGAACACCGGCTTTCGGCACTATCTCATAGAGGGTTACGGTAGGTCCGACGGTTGCCTTGATAGACTCTATCTCGATGCCATAGTTGCGAAGGGTGGTAACGATGCGGGTACCATTGGCGCGTTGCTCATCTTGGTCGATGACGGGCATGGTCTCGTTGTCGTACACCTTAAGGAGGTCGAGCGCGGGGAACTTGAAGTACTCGAGGTCTTTGCGGGGATCGTAGGGACCGAGTTTGGCAAGGATGGCTTCCGGGGAGTTGTCCTCGGCGAGTTCCACGGGCTTGGTGTCGGCGATCTCTACCTCCTCATCGGGATCGGAGTTTTCGGAGTTATCGGAGTCATCGGAGTTATCAGAATTATCGGAATCATCGGAGGGGTCTGTTTGCTCGGCAGGTTCGATGGATGGGGTGTCGATGGTGAAGGTGATGGTGCCGTCGAGGGTGTCTTCGGCGGGAGTGTCCACGGAGATGTCTATAGTGGGAGCTGTAGGGTCGATAGAATCAATAGGGGCTATAGTTTCTATAGGGGATATAGAATCATCTATGGTTACTTCCGTTTGTTCGGCGGGTTTGGGTTTGCGGCGGAAGAATTGCCTAATACGTACCATCAAACGGCGGCAACGACAGATGAACTGCTTATCTGCTAATACAAGGAAAATGAGCAGAGAAACAAGTAACACGGTACCCATTCCGATGGGTTGTATGTATGAGTTGAGCCATTGGCTGAATGTTGCTCCGAAAGCACCTCCCCAACGGAACGTACCGGTGCCAATCAGCAGTTGGCAGAAGCCTAAGGTAACGGCACCCCACAGTAACCAGAAGACGGTGCAGACAAAGGCGCGGAACGGGGATTCGAAACGCACTTTGAGACAATAAAGCCCATAGACCACCAGCAAGATGATAAGCACAATGGAGACGATGCCGAAAGAGCCATCGATAAGAAAGTCTGCCAATGCCGCCCCGGGAAGCCCGAGGATATTGCGTATCTCGCCGCGATGCTCACGGCGCTCGGCGCGGGACATATCAACCAATGACTGGTCTGCCGTACCGGTGAAGAAGAAGGATAGATAGGCGATGAAGAAGAAAAAGGCGATTGCCAAGAGCACAACGCCCGAGATGACGCGGGTGCGGGGGTCAAGACAGAAAGTGCGCAGTTTTTGCCACCAAGCCGTTTTCTCTATCTTGATGGTTTGGGAATCGTCTGCGGAGTTGATGCGTGTGCCGAAGCGTGTCGGCATTTCGGGGTCTTTTTTGATGGGTTTACGAGGCATAGGCGGTTGGGAGTTTCAAGGTTCAAGTTTCAGGTTTCAAGGTTCAAGTTTCAAGGTTCAGGTATCAGGTATCAAATTTGGCTTGCAAAGGTACTGCTTTTTTTTTAAATATGCAACAAGTTGGGAGATAATTTTGCAAACTCGGGTAATAATAAGAGGTATTTGGCATATCGGTTATTTTCGATAGGCGGTTATGATAACTCATAGTTTTGCAGGAAGTAGCGGAGGGTCGCGGAGGATGTTTTCAGGCGACGGGCTATCTCGCGCTTTGAGTATCCCAACTGCAGCCAATGTGCTATCTTGCGACGGTAGGGATAAAGTTTATAACTTTCTATGGGCAATTTGTAGCCGTTTTCTCGTCCTAAGCGTACCCCTTCCTTCTGCTTGCGGGCGAGGGCTTCTTTGGTGCGTTGGGAGATGAGGTTGCGCTCGATTTCGGCTGAGAGTCCGAAGGCGAAGGCGAGCACTTTGGACTGGATGTCCTCGCCGAGACGGTAGTTGTCTTTCACCGTCCAGACGCGGCATTCCTTGGTCATGCAGATGTTGAGTATCTCCATGATCATAAAGAGGTTACGTCCGAGTCGAGAGAGTTCGGCGCAGATGATAAGGTCGTCTTTCTGCACCTGTTTGAGGAGTCTGCCGAGGGCTCGTTTGCTGTAGGCTTGGGTGCCGGAGATGGTCTCTTCTATCCAGCCGTCTATTTGTATATTCTCGGAGAGACAAAAGCGAGTGATTTCAAAACGCTGGTTTTCCACCGTCTGCTTGTCGGTGGAAACACGGATGTAGCCGTAGGTCATGAGAATTATGAATTATGAATTATGAATTATGAGGGCGTTGCTGCAAAAATACATTTTTATTTGTGTATGTCAAAATTTTTTTGTAACTTTGCGGCGTTTTTTTAGGATGAAAGAGAGGACCCACCCCAGCCCTCCCTGCAAAGGGAGGGGGTAGATAGATTACTTTCGCCTATACAAGAATAATATGTCTTCTCGGGTGCGGCTCGGAGACCGCACTTCCATGAAGTCCAAACATAAAGATTATGAAGAAGTTTAGAGAGTATAAGCAGTTGAATCTGCCGGAGTTGAGCCGCGAGGTGCTGGCAGCATGGGAGCAGGAAGACCTGTTCCGGAAGAGTGTAGAGACACGCGAGGGATGCCCTCCGTTTTTGTTCTTTGAGGGTCCTCCGTCGGCGAACGGCATGCCGGGTATTCACCATGTGCTGGCGCGTACGATAAAAGATACCTTCTGCCGCTACAAGACGATGCAGGGGTATCAGGTGAAGCGCAAGGCGGGCTGGGATACACACGGTCTGCCCGTGGAGTTGGGCGTGGAGAAGATGCTTGGGATTACCAAAGAGGATATCGGTAAGAAGATTAGCGTGGACGAGTACAACGCCGCTTGCCGCAAGGAGGTGATGAAGTACACCCAAGAATGGACGAATCTGACGAAGCAGATGGGCTACTGGGTGGACCTCGATAACCCGTATATCACCTATGATAATAAGTATATTGAGACGCTGTGGTATCTGTTGAAGGAACTCTATAAGAAGGGGTATCTGTACAAGGGCTACACCATTCAGCCTTATTCGCCTGCGGCAGGTACGGGCTTGTCGTCGCATGAGTTGAACCAACCCGGGTGCTATCGGGATGTGAAGGACACAACCTGCACGGCGCAATTCCTTGTGAGGACAGGACCCACCCCATCCCTCCCTACAAGGGAGGGGGAAGATATTTTACCTTCGTCTTTAGCGAGTGTAGTGGAGGAAGAGGGGTTGCCGTTGTATGTGTTGGCATGGACGACGACACCTTGGACGCTACCTTCGAACACGGCGCTGTGCGTGGGTCCGAAGATAGACTATGTGGTGGTGAAAGGCGAGAACCCTTACACCCACGAGGCGGGGCTGTACTTAATCGCCGAGGCGCGGCTGAGCGCGTATGCCAAGGAGTTGATAAAAGAGGACGAGTTGCGGATACGCAACGGCGAGGCGGAGGCGGTGCCTGTGATACTCTGGCGCGGGAAAGGCGCAGAGTTGGAGGGTATTCGCTATGAGCAGTTGATACCTTGGGCGACTCCCGATGGCGACGCATTCCGCATTATTACAGGCGATTATGTAACGACTGAGGACGGTACGGGTATCGTGCATATTGCTCCGACCTTCGGTGCGGACGACGCCTTTGTGGCGAAGAAAGCGGGTATCGCGGGTATGGTTTTCCTGACGAAGAAAGGGGAGCAGCGCCCGATGGTGGACATGACGGGAAAGTTCTTCCTGTTGGAGGATTTGGACGAGCAGTTTGTCGCGCAACATATTGATACAGAGGCGTATAGACCATGGCAGGGACGGTTTGTAAAGAACGCTTACGACCCCACGCTGACCGACAAAGATGAGACGCTGGATATCAGTATCTGCATGATGTTGAAGGCGACGAACCGCGTGTTCAAGATAGAGAAGCATGTGCATAACTACCCGCACTGCTGGCGGACGGACAAGCCTGTGCTGTACTACCCGCTGGACTCATGGTTTATCCGCTCGACGCAGGCGCGGGAGGAGATGATTGCGCTGAACAACACCATCCACTGGCAGCCCGAATCGACCGGCACGGGGCGCTTCGGGAAATGGTTGGAGAACCTGAACGACTGGAACCTCTCGCGCTCGCGCTATTGGGGCACACCGCTGCCAATCTGGCGCACCGAAGACGGACAGGAGGAGATTTGTATCGGCTCGGTTGCCGAACTGATGGCGGAGATAGAGAAGTCCATCCAAGCGGGCTTCATGACGGAGAACCCGTGGCCTGAGTTCAAGGTGGGCGACTACTCAAAAGAGAACTACGACCCCTCGGTGATAGACCTGCATAGGCCGTATGTGGATAACATCGTACTGTGCTCGCCTTCGGGCAAGCCGATGAAGCGCGAGTTGGACTTGATAGATGTGTGGTTCGACTCGGGGGCAATGCCCTATGCGCAGAATCACTATCCGTTTGAGAATCAGGACGCTCCGCGCACGGCGGACTTCATCTCGGAGGGCGTTGACCAGACACGCGGGTGGTTCTTTACATTGCATGCCATCCACACGATGATAGAGGGGAAGGTGGCGTATAAGAATGTGATTTCCAATGGCTTAGTGCTGGATAAGAACGGCAATAAGATGTCGAAGCGATTGGGCAATGCCGTTGACCCGTTCGGGGCGATGGATAAGTACGGCGCGGACGCTGTGCGGTGGTACATGCTGACCAACTCGAGCCCGTGGGATAACCTGAAGTTCGACCCTGAGGGTGTGGATGAGATTCGCCGTAAGTTCTTCGGGACGCTGTACAACACCTACGGGTTCTTTGCGCTGTACGCGAATGTGGACGGGTGGAGCGTTGATTGTTCAGCGTTGAATGTTGAGCATTTAGCGTTGACGGAGATTGACAAGTGGGTGCTGAGCAAGTTGAACTCCTTAGTGAAAGAGGTTACGGAGGCTTATGAATCATACGAGCCGACGAAGGCAGGGCGCGCGATATCCGACTTTGTGCAGGATGACCTGAGCAATTGGTATGTGCGCCTGAACCGCAAGCGTTTCTGGGGCGGCGAGATGGACGGCGACAAGCAGGCAGCGTATGCTACGCTGTACACTTGCTTGAAGACTGTGGCGCAACTGATGGCGCCGAATGCACCTTTCTTCGCCGACCGTTTGTATCGCGACTTGACAGGCGAGACTGTACACATGAGCCAATGGCCGAAAGCCGATGAAGCGCTGATAAACAAGGAATTGGAGCGTTCGATGTACCTTGCGCAACAGGCTACTTCGATGATACTCTCGCTGCGCAAGCGTGCGGAGAAGAATGTGCGCCAACCGCTACAGAAAGCCGTTATCCCCGCGCCCGACGCGGACACGCTGGCGGCATTGCTGCATGTGCAAGACCTTATCAAGAGCGAAGTGAATGTGAAGGAACTGGTGATTGTGCGCGCGGAAGACTCGGAGATTCGGTTAGTGAAGAAGATTAAGCCGAACTTCAAGGTGCTGGGCAAGAAAGTGGGCGGCAAGATGAAGGAGTTGGCTGCGGCTATCGGGCGCATGACGCAAGACGAGATTGCGCAGATGGAGCAGGCTGGCACCTTCACGCTCTGCGACTACGCGCTGACCGCCGAGGATGTGGAGATTATCACGGAGGATATGCCCGGCTGGCTGGTGGCGAACAACGGCGTGCTGACTATCGCGCTCGACATCGAACTGACGGAGGCGCTGGTGGAAGAAGGCGTGGCGCGCGAGTTGATAAACCGTATTCAGAACCTGCGCAAGTTGTCGGGCTTGGAGATAACCGACCGCATTGAGGTCTGCATAGAAAGCCGCGAAGAGGTAGCGGGAGCGGTGAACCACTGCAACGAGTATATTGCTTCGCAGGTGCTCGCCACCTCGCTCACGCTGGCAGACGGGCTGACGGACGGCATAGAAGTGGAGATGGACGGATACAAAGTGCATATATTGATAAAGAAGGCATAGTATGGCTGCACCGCGCAATAGGACATTGGTAGTAACTCCGACAGAAGAATCGCTGCTGCGGCAGCGCCTTCTGTCGGTGGAAGCATTGCAACAAGGTGCTTCGCCTATCAATCGTACTATTTGCGGGGACATGAACATCGCATTGGAAGCGTTGCCGGACGCTTTTGCAGACCTTATCATATTAGACCCGCCCTATAATCTGCGCAAAGACTACAACGGATTTACTTTTCAAGAACGAGACGATAGCACTTATGAGCAATATCTGCTCTCTTGGTTTCACAAAGTGTGCCAAAAACTGAAACCCACGGGGTCGTTGTATATGTGCGGCGATTGGCGGTGCACTGCCGTGATGCAGCGAGTGATAGAAACAGAGTTGACTATACTGAACCGCATCACATGGCAACGCGAGAAAGGGCGCGGCGCAAAGGCAAACTGGAAGAACGGAATGGAGGATATATGGTTTGCCGTGAAGAATCCGAAAGACTACTATTTTGATGTGTCGGCGGTGATGATGAAACGGCAAGTGATAGCACCATATCGCGAAAACGGAAAACCGAAGGACTGGGAAGAGACGGCAGACGGCAATTTCCGTTTGACCTATCCGTCGAATTTCTGGGATGACATAAGTATTCCTTTTTGGTCAATGCCTGAAAATACCAATCACCCGACGCAAAAGCCGGAGAAACTGATAGCCAAACTGGTGTTGGCATCTTCGCGCCCAAATGATTTGGTGTTTGACCCGTTTTTAGGAAGCGGTACCACCAGTGTGGTAGCCAAGAAGTTGGATAGGCGTTTTTGCGGTATTGAGCAGAATGAAGAGTATTGTCTTTGGGCAGAAAAACGTCTGCAACGAGCGGCAGAGAACGAATCGATTCAGGGCTATACAGAGGGAGTCTTTTGGGAAAGGAACACCCTCAATCAGCAGAAGACGAACTCCCCCTTGCGAGAGCGGAAGATTTGGTTCAACAAAGAAAAAGCCTATTGGGAGAGCCATTCATAAGGCACATTTTTCGCTGATAGAAATAAAGCGTGCAGATTTAAAGTTGAACTTTAAGTTTTACACATGGCGCAGTAGTATATTCATTTACAAATAGTTATATTGTACAAAGACTATGAAAAAAAGTATTTTGCGTATTGCCTTGGTGGCGATGGTGGGGGCGGTGGTTGCCTCATGTTCGTTGGGAACGGAACCTACATTCCAAGAAAACGACCTGCTCGGTTTGTGGCAGGAAGATGGCACCGAGGCGTTTGTGCGATTCACCTCGGAGAAAGACTCAACAGGTGTATATAAGTACGGTTGTGAGTGGGACGAGGGCGACGGCATCTTTGAGAGCGACCTGACCAAGTACGGAAACGGGTGGTTCAAATGGAAATTAGTGAAAGCCGACCTCACGGAGATTCACCTCATGGAGCACGATGGGGCGGAACTACCTAAGGTATATACCGTCAGCAAATTGACCGACACAGAGTTGCAATACAAAGACAATTTCAAAGTAACCCACTCTTTCCAGAAGGTGGTAGGGAAGTAATCGTACAAGCTAAAAAATGATTTCAATATGTCTTTTCAGTCTGTCGAATATATCCTGTTCATATTAGTAGCGTTCATGCTATATTGGACACTATGCAAATCTTCCAAGTCGCTACAAAACGGACTATTGGTAGCGGCAAGTGCTGTGTTTTATGGCTGGTGGGATTGGCGTTTTCTTGGTTTATTGCTTTTTACAGCTTTATCTACTTATTGTGCCGGCAGATGGATGCAAACTAACAATTCTGCAAAAAAGAAAATAGTATTTATTACTTCAATAGTACTGAATATCAGTATCCTGTTCTTTTTCAAGTACTTTAACTTCTTTATTGACACATTGATAGATACTTGCCATTTGATAGGTATCAGTTCGGATCTACACACCTTACAAATTTTGTTACCAGTAGGAATTAGTTTTTACACTTTTTCAGCATTGAGTTATGTGATTGATGTTTACCAAGGCAAGATAGAACCGACAAAGGATATAGTGGCTTATTTGGCTTATGTAATGTTCTTTCCAAGTCTTTTAAGCGGTCCTATCAGTAGGGCACAGAAACAATTACCTCAATACCTTTCAACTCGTAACTTTGAGTATAGAAATATCGTAACTGCTTGTAAATCAATCCTATGGGGGGGGTAATGAAGTTATGCTTAGCCGACCGATTAGGAATATACGTGGATACAGTGTATGCTCATATCGGACAGCATAATGGCACCACTTTATTTTTAGCATCTATCCTATATACCATTCAGATTTATGCAGATTTTGCAGGATATTCGTTAATCGCCATTGGATCCGGAAAATTATTTGGAATAGAATTACCGACCAACTTTGTCCGTCCTTATTTTGCAAAAACAGTTACTGATTTCTGGCGACGCTGGCATATATCATTAACTACATGGTTCAGAGATTATATATATTTTCCTTTGGGTGGAAATAGATGTAGCAAAGCACGTTGGGTGCTAAACACAATGATAGTTTTTGTTATCAGCGGTTTGTGGCACGGTGCAGCTTATACATTCTTGATATGGGGAGCGATGCACGGGTTATGTATGATTATAGAACGGTTAGTCTATGGCAACAAAATCAAGACAATAGAACAGGGAGCGTTTATTGTTAAGGCTTTACAGCTGGCATTAACTTTTACTATTGTGAATTTTGCTTGGATCTTTTTCAGAATTGATAATCTAAGCGATGTATTACTGGTTTTTCAGAAAATGGTAACTGATCCGGGGATGCCGTTTTTGGATAGCAATACATTGATGATGGGCGGTGTTGCCATGGTTATTGTTTTCATCCATGACTTGGCAGAAGAAAAAGGATGGAATCTTCATTTGCTTAGTTCGAATTCAAGAATCGTCAGGTACTTAGTAGCAGCGATTTTAGCTTGTTATATTCTGTCTTATGGTGTGTTGAATGGTGGTGCGTTTATTTATTTCCAATTTTAGATTATTATGATAAAGAGTAATAGTATTGTTAAGTTTTTTATTACACTACTTGTTGTATGTGTGCTAATTTTGGGGATAGATGCCGCTGTGGGTGTAGTAATGGACAGGATGTTACCTAAAATCAGTAACCAAGGAGATACCGGCAAAACCTATTTCTCGCTGTATGAGGTAAATACACCAATATTGATTGTAGGTTCTTCGCGGGCGGCACATCATTATGTAACGCAAATGATAGAAGATTCCATTGGACTATCCACATACAACGTAGGTAGAGACGGATGCTTTTTTAATTACAATTGCTGCGTTATACATAGTATCTTAGACCGCTATACTCCCAAACTGATCATCTGGGAAAATGGAGGAAGTTATTTATCAGAAGAAGACGGATCACTGAATCAACTTTACCCCTACTATGGAAAAAATAAACATATCACCAAAGCTATACAAGAGGAACTACCTTGGACGGAACGTGTTCGGCTTCTCAGTAGTTTGTATAGATACAATTCTATAATGCACAGAATAGTACTGAGATATGTCAAGCGTTCACATTTTCAAGATGGAACCGCCAAAGGTTATTTGCCATTAGCCCCCAAAGAACCCAAAGAGCCCCTTGTCATAAAAAATCCCGAGAAATCGAATGGTAATATTAGTGCAACCAAAGAAGAACGTTTTCGCTCTGTGATAGAGCGTGCGAAAGCACTTGGAGTGCAAATGATAGTAGTGGACTCTCCCAAATATATTCTTGAAGGAGAAACCGCATCACAAAGTCGGATGCAGACTATTTGCGAAAGTTACAGTGTCCCCTTCATTGACAATAAGGCGTTACCTATTATCCTTGATAACAGAGCCTATTTTAACGACTATACCCACATGAATGACAATGGGGCAAAAGTATATACTGCTTATTTCCTGCAACAAATAAAGGAGTTTATTGCACCTTTGGGCAGCGAGTGATGATAGTTTGTATGTGCAGAGACAACATATAATTTTGCTATGAAACGTTTTTGGAAGATAATAGGCATCACGCTCGGCTCTTTGCTGGGGGTGGTGCTTTTGGTTATAGGTGTAGCGTTGTGGCTGGTGTTCACGCCGGAGCGGCTGACTCCTATCGTGCGACAGGTGGCGGACAAAATCACCACCGCGGAGCATGAGGTGGGGCAAGTGGAACTGACTTTCTTCAGCACGTTCCCCGACTTCGGGCTGCGCGCGGAGGGGCTGACCATCGTGAATCCGACGGAGGGTGCGCAGAGCGACACCCTGCTGTCTGCGCCCGAGGTGGTGGCAACGGTGGACGTGATGGCGTTTCTGCGCGATGAGAACCTGATCGTGAAGGAGTTGTCGCTGCGTGATGCGGTGGTGAACGCTTATCTGTCGGCGGACGGCAAGACGAACTTCGATGTGTTCGCGTTGCCGGAAGATACGACAGCGGACGAGGACACTACGGCTTTTGTGTTGCCTTTCAAGGGCTTGCAAGTGGATAAACTGGCGGTAGAGGCGCGGGGTATCACGCTGGTGGACGACGCGGACAGTCTCGCTGCCTCGCTCTACGGCACCTCGGTGGCGGCCACCGTGGGCGGATGGGACGACATCCTGCTGGTGTTGTCTGCGCCGGATGTGAGTGCCACAGTGGGTGGGACACCGTATGCTGACCACCTGTGCGTGAGTGCCTCGCTGCCGATAGGATTGAGCGTGAATCAGTCCCGACAAGTCGGGATGCACCCGGACAAAGAGAAGACCGTTTCCGTCAAGACTACGGCACCTATCGTGCTGAGTGTGAATGAGTTCACGATAACCCTGTCGGGTGCGGTGGCGCTCGGCGATAGTATATCGGTAGATGTGAAAGCGAGCCTTGACGACTGGCAGATTAGTTCTCTGCTCGCGCTCCTGCCGTCCTCGCTGACGGGCGACTTGCTGCGGGACATCACGGTGGACGGCAGTGTGTCGCTGGCGGCAGACGTGAAGGGACTGTACGGCGAGGGTGTGATGCCCTTGGTGGAGGCACAAATCGCGCTGGCGGACGGTACGGGCAAGTACAGCGGACTGCCCTACACTCTGGAGAACGTGGGGCTGCTGGCGGACGCACATATAGACCTCAATGACTCTACCGCGAGCCGTGTGCATATCCGTTCGCTCACCGCCACCACGCGGAACACCTCCGTGGAGGCGCAGGGCGAGGTTAGCGAGTTGATGGGCGATATGTTGCTTGACCTCAGGCTGAACGCCGATGTGTCGCTGCCCGACATAGCCTATTTCCTGCCCGAGACACTGCATGCCAACGGGCAGGTGGGCGGCAGCGTGTCGGCGAAGATACGCTTGAGCGACCTGACGGCTATGCGGTTTGCCAAGGGACGGATAAGCGGCGACCTGCGTCTGCGCGACCTTGATGTGCAGATGGATAGCCTAAGGGCGCAACTGCCCGACACACGTTTGCGCCTGCAAATGCCTAACCCAAAGCCCTCGCGCAAACAGGTGGGCTGGCTCTATGCGGAGTTGCAGCCCGACAGTCTGTCTATGGATATGACAGGCACGCTGGCAGCTACGTTGGGTAAAGCCTCCATGCTGGTGGAGACTAACGACCTGCTCTCTTCTGACGTACTCTGTGCGGCGGTGGATATCACCTCTCCGGCAACTTTGCATGCCGCGATGGACTCATTAGACGCGACTGTGCTTGCGCCGCGACTGACGGCGTATGCGGCATACGACACGCGCGACACCATGGCTATCCCAACCTTGGAGGCGAGTCTTGACTTTGCTGATTTACAGGCAATCTATACTGATATACAGGCGCACTTGAAGGGTGCGTCGCTGTCAGCCAACCTCAGCCGCACCAAGCGGGATAAGTCTGCGCCGCGGCTCTCTGCTGCGCTGGCGACAGCGGGCGTGCAGGCGGCGATAGGCAGCGACATCGCGCTGACGACCGACAGCCTGCGCCTTGAAGCCGCCGCACGGTACAACAGCAAGGGCGATAACCTGCTCCTGCGATGGAACCCGCGGCTGAACATCTCGCTGACCAACGGCGTGGCGCAACTGCCCGATATGCTCCCGATGCCCGTCTATATCCCGCAGATTACCTTTGCTTATTCAAACAAACTGTGCGACATCGCGCAGTCACAGATACGGCTGGGCAACTCCGACTTCGCGTTGTCCGGCGAGGTGAAGAACATCGGCAAGTGGTTGCGCAAGCAGGCGGTGCTGGAGGGCGAGTTGAACTTCGTATCGGAGAAGACGGACGTGAACGAACTGTTGGCACTGTTCTCAGCGGAGGAGGAAGAGACGCAAACCGCAGATACCATTGGGGTGCGGCCTGGAGACCGCACCTCCTTGACTGCGGAGAATGAGGCTTTAACCGCCCGCGACACTATCGGGGCGTCCCCAGTGGAGGCGGAACCGTTCTTGGTGCCTAAGGATGTGGACTTGGCGCTGAACACGCATATCAAAGAGGCGCATTTCTTCGATGAAACGGCGCATGACCTGAAAGGACGGATTTATGTGCGCAACGGCATCTTGGTATTGGAGGAAGTCGGCTTCGTGTGCGACGCGGCGCGTATGCAACTCACCGCGATGTACAAGACCCCGCGGCGAGACCATATCTATGTGGGGCTCGACTACCACATGCTCGACGTGGATATCCACGAACTGATACACTTGATTCCGCAGATAGACTCCATGATGCCGATGTTGCGCTCCTTCAAGGGCAAGGCGGAGTTCCACCTCGCAGCGGAGACCTTCACCAATGCGAAGTACGAGTTGAAACCCTCCACTATCCGCGGGGCGGCAAGCCTCTTCGCCAAAGACCTCGTGGTGCTCGACAACGAGACCTTCAGCAAAATCTCCAAACTGCTCCTGTTCAACAAGAAGACTGAGAACAAGATTGATAGTATCTCCGCCGAGATGACCATATATAAGAAGGAGATAGATGTTTATCCGCTCTGTGTCTCGCTCGACAATTACATGGTGGCGTTGGGCGGGCGGCATAACCTCGACATGACGTTCAACTACGATATCAATGTGCTGTCGCCCATCTACTTGGGCGTGAACGTATCGGGTAACTTGGACGACCTGAAGATTAAATTGGCGAAGTGTAAGTACGCACAGGACTTCAAGCCGCTCTTCCACCGAAAGGTGGATACACAGACGGCGGAGTTGCGGACGATGATTCGTCAGTCGATGCAGAAGAACGTGAAATAAGTAATAGGTAATAAGTAATAGGTAATAGGTAATAAGTAATAAGTAATAGGTAATAGGTAATAAGTAATAAGTAATATACGAAGCGCGAATTACTTATTACCAAACAAAATGAGCATTATGAATCATCGTTTATTATCTTTCTTATGCGTAGCGGCAATGCTTTGTGTAAACATAGGCATGCAGGCGCAGACTTACCTGCCCGATGAGGACACTCCCATTGAGCAACGTTACTATCCATCGATGCCCAATCCGTTCGGCAAGGCGCTGCCATCACAGGTGCAACGCAAGCGCAGCGAGGCGGGGGCTACCCTCCCGCCGAAAGGGCTGTTGCTCTTGGTGCAGTTCAGCGATACGGCATTTTTTACCCCCAATCCCCACACGGCATTCGACTCGCTGGCGAACAGCATCGATTACACGTATAACGGTGCTTTCGGCTCTGCGCGAGAGTACTTCCGCGCACAATCCAATGGTCAGTATGTGCCCGACTTCACGGTGGTAGGTCCTATCACCCTACCCCACACCATGGACTACTATGGCAAGAACGACTCCTACGGCTACGACCAATACTTGGCAGACTTCGTCATCGATGCCTGCTTGGCAGCAAAGGACTCGGTGGATTGGACACAGTTCGACAGCGACAATGATGGGCTGGTAGATTTGGTATTTCTCCTCTTTGCCGGCTATGGCGAAGCAGACAGCCATATCGCCAACACCATCTGGCCCTGTAAATGGGAAGTGGCAGGTGCGTTATCTGATGGCTACACCAATCAAACGACCTATTACTATACCAGTCCGACTGACTATAACCTGCCCACCTTCAGCGGCAAGATGGTGAATAAGTTCGCCTGTTCCAACGAGTGGACGTACCGCACCAACAGCCGCAACGGCATCGGCACTTTCGTGCATGAGTTCAGCCACGTGCTGGGCTTGCCTGACTACTATGTGCCTGCCGGCGATGAATCGCATACCCCCGGCTCGTGGTCGCTCATGGGCTACGGCAACTATGTCAACAACGGCAACACCCCACCTAACTACAGCGCGTACGACAAGTACTTCCTTGGTTGGGTAACACCCACGTTCTTGGATAAGAATCAGCAGGTTACGCTGCCCGCCGATGGCAATACCTACTATATGCTCACCCGCAGCGGCATCGCCCCTGCCAATGGTGCTTTCACGCAAGACACGGTCTATTATTTAGAAAACCGCCAATACACGGGTTGGGATGCCTACCTGCCCGGGCACGGGCTGCTGATATGGCAGGTGGTATATGACTCTGCTGCGTGGACCAATGGGCTGCCGAATGCGGATGCGGTGCGCTACACCATAATCACCGCAAACGGAGAGAATCCCCTCATAAAGAGCACTATCGGGGCACAACGCGAAGGCACCCCCTTCCCCGGCAGTGAGGGGGTAACCACCCTCGCCCTGTCCCCCAAAGCCATCTTGCAAGACATCACTGAGCAGGCGGATGGCACCATCACCTTCTCCTTCACCAAAATCGATGAGCCTACGGGGATAGGAAAGACCATGACTATTCACCCGCAAGGATGTTACAACGTGCTCGGACAACCGATTGATGCCACAACTTATCAAGGAATCGTTATCCAAGATGGTAAGGTGCAGTTGTTAATACGATAAGGTTTGTTACTACTTCTACCTCGCATAGGTAATAAAACCTATTGACGAATAGACGACAAAAGTTATGATAAAGATTGTTTCGCCTTCTGGAGCGATAGACCCCGAGTATATTGACCGTGCGGCAGAGGTGCTGCGCGGATGGGGTTACGAGGTGAGCGAGGCGGCACACGCCCGCGGAAAGGTCGGGCGATTCGCTGCGAGCGATGACGACCGCGTGGCTGACTTAGCTGACGCACTGACAGACCCCGCGGTGGATATGGTGCTCTGCGCCCGCGGAGGATACGGCTTGCAGCGTATCATCGACCGCATACCCCCTATCCACAAACCTATCATCGGCTTCTCGGACATCACAGCCCTCCACCTCCTCGCCGCCCGCACAGGACAACCCACCATCCATGCACCCATGTGCAAGGGGATAAAGGATGAAGGATTAAGGACACAGGATAAAAGACTGAATAGCACTGGGGACGCGGGCGTCTCGCCCGCGGTAGAGAAGCATTATACCGAAAACGCAGAGACAAAGGTAATAAGTCCTTCATCCTTTATCCTTCATCCTTTATCCATGCTGCAACGGGCATTGGCACATGAGGCGTTGCACTATGAACTCCCTACGCACCCGCTCAACAGAGCAGGCAAAATAAAAGGCACACTCGTAGGCGGTAACCTGAGTGTGCTATACGGCTTGCAGGGGACAGAGTATGGGTTGGATGCGATAGATGAAGGATTAAGGATGAAGGATGAAAGACTAAATAGTAACGACTTCAAGGAGGTGCGGTCTCCAGGCCGCACCCAAAACAAAGATGCCTCAGAGACAAAGGTAATAAGTCCTTCATCCTGTGTCCTTAATCCTGCGTCCTCCCCTATTCTCTTCATCGAAGACGTAGGAGAACGCCACTACCACATTGACCGCATGATGAACAACCTGCGACTAAGCGGGGTGTTAGCCAACATCAGCGGACTTATTGTGGGGCAGTTCAGCGACTGCGACGACGACCCGTCTATGGGGTGCACCGTCTATGAGACGATACGCCATGCCGTGGAGCCCTACCACTATCCCGTAGTGTTCAATTTCCCCGCGGGGCACGTGGAGGAGAACATGCCGCTCTACCTCAACGCGCCTGTGGAGATAGACGTGCGAGAGGATTACTCCTCCTCAATACACTCGTTCTTCAAATCTTCGTAGAAAGCCGCATGGGTGGTGTCCATATAAGGTGCAACCCACAGCATGCCGATGCCGGCGGTCATAATACCCAGCAGAATCCAACCAATGAAAGAGAGGTCAAGCACAAATAAATCCCATTTGTGCCCCTTCATCATCTGACTGCTTGTGCGCAAAGCCTCGCGCACACCTAATTCCGGATAGTCACGCAACAAGTAGGGAACCATGGCGTAGGCATAATTCAGCACGACAGCCCCGATACCCAGCGTTACGATACCCAGCAGGGTGCCAAATACCGTCGCCAATAGCAAAGCAGGAACGGAGCGAGAGTAGTCGCGGCGGAAGAAGTGCCACATCTCGCGGAGACCGCTTGTCCCCTCATCGTTGCTGCGTAAGAAGGAAAGGAGAGCATTGTTCCAACCATAGCCGATAGGCATGATAATCAGCACAGAAACAAGGAAAGTACAGCCAGACATGGATTCGGCTAACCATGGCAGACGGGTGGCATATACACCCGATACTAAACCAAACGGCACACTAAAAGCACATGCCACCATCGTGAAAATGATTAACATGAGGACAGCTTCTGTCCAGCGGCCTTCTAATGCCGCACGCGCCTGAGCGCGATACTCGGAGTTTTGTTTCATAAGAGTTGTTTTTTAGTTGTTTTTTTTGTATTATTGGAAGTATCGGAAAATTGAATACTGGGGACGCGGGCGTCTCGCCCGCGGTAGCATACAACGCCCTCTTAATTCTTAATTCTCAATTCTTAATTAGAAGCAGCGCTTCCTCCTCTTTGCGGGTCATCTCTGCTTTGGTCTCGGGGGTCTTGTCGGCTTGCCCGGTGAGGTGGAGCACGCCATGGATGAGGATGCGCAGCAGTTCGTGGTCAAACGTGGTGCCAACCATCTCCGCGTTGCTCCGCACAGTATCGAGCGAGATGAAGATGTCGCCGTTGAGGCATTGGGCGGTAGTGTAGTCGAAGGTGATGACATCGGTGTAGTAGTCGTGCTGCAAGAACTCACGATTAACCGCCAGTATCTGCTCGTCGTTGCAGAGCAGGTAGTTGATATTGCCAACGCTATAGCCGTACTCTGCCGCCACGGCACGTATCCAATGCGCCACATGGCGGGCGTTCAGCCCTACTTCCGCCAAGTCAAACACTGTCGGCGCATCGCTGCCGTTGTATGTAAGAAAAGTAATCATAGCTATTAGATCGTTTCACTGTCCGACCGTTTCACTGTCCGATGTCCAACCGCTTCGCTAAACGACCGTTTCACTGTCCGATGTCCGACCGCTTCGCTGAACGACTTATTCTCTATCCGCGACTATATCAGTCTTTCAGCGCGAAGCGCGGTCAGACAGCCTCAGCGGTCGTTCAGCCGATAGGCGGTCTTTCAGTCGTTAGACGGTCTTTCAGTCGTTAGACGGTCTTTCTATCCAAAGAATATATACGCCAGTATGATGGCAGAGAGGATGCCGAAGAAGTCGGCTATCAGTCCGCAAAGCACCGCATAGCGGGTGTCCTTGATGTTCACGCTACCAAAATAGACGGCGATAATGTAGAAGGTGGTGTCGGTGCTTCCTTGCACGATACTCACCAATCGCCCAACGAAACTATCGGCTCCATATTGCACCATAGCGTCCACCATCATGCCTCGTGCGCCGCTACCCGAGAGGGGACGCATGAGGGCGGTAGGCAATGCCGGCACAAAGTCGGTGTTTAGTCCGCAAGCAGCGAACACCCAGCCTAAGCCTGCCACCAGCATATCCATGGCTCCGCTGGCGCGGAACATACCCACTGCCACAAGCATGGCTATCAGGTATGGGATGATACCGATAGCGGTCTGAAAACCTCCTTTCGCGCCATCAATGAACGCATCATAGACATTGATTCTGCGCACCACACCTGCGATGATAAACCAGCAGATAACCCCTAATAATATCACTGCCGCCAGCACAGCAGACCATTTGCTCACCACCTCTTGTGGCAGCGCCAATGCTGCCCAAAGTACCAAGCCGACGAAAAGTGTCAGTCCCCCCAGCGTACCCAACACGATACGGTTGAACAAATTGATTCTTTGTGCGATAGCCACGGAGATAAGTCCCGCCATGGCGGCAAAATAGGTAGCGAGGAGAATAGGTAGGAAGACATCGGCAGGGTTAGCGGCACCGAGTTGGGCGCGGTAGGTCATGATACTCACCGGCACAAGGGTCAGTCCGCTGGTAACCAGCACGAGGAACATGATCATTGAGTTGCTGGCGCGGGTTTTGTCGGGGTTGGTCTCCTGCATCTCTTTCATCGCTTGCAAGCCGAGCGGCGTGGCGGCATTGTCTATGCCGAGCATGGTGGCGCTGATGTTCATGAGCATACTGCCGAAAGCGGGGTGCCCCTTGGGCAGTTCGGGAAAGAGGCGCTGGAAGAAAGGAGACACGGCGCGCGACATGGAGCGGATGACGCCTGCCTGCTCGCCGATTTTCATGATACCCATCCACAACGACAGTACGCCCGTCAAGCCAATGGATATCTCAAAGCCCGTCTTTGCACTGGCGAAAGTGGAGTTAAGTATCTCGCTGAAGATACCCACCTCACCAAAGCACACGGCTTGCACTATCCCGACCACTACCGCAATCAGGATGAGTGCTATCCATATATAATTGAGAACCATAAGAAGACTTTTTGATGAAAGACCGCTACGCTGTCCGACCGCTGTCCGGGTACGCAGGCGTCCCCGCCTG
>JAXDTJ010000078.1:0-83540 GCA_034090015.1 Paludibacteraceae bacterium
ACCACAGAAAATAATGAACATCCAGAAGAAGTTAAACAACAGACCCAGAGAAAAATTGAACTTTGACACACCTAAATTTTGCTTCTTCAAAAACTTTGACTAACTTTGCACACCAAATTGCATTTGCTGTTAGACAGTACATTGGGGGATCATTTCCTCTAAATCTAACGGAAAAAGACGTTTTTGTTTGCACGTCTCAGATTTTATTGCTAACTTTGCCATCGGTTATGGTTTCTTATTTTTTTTCGCAGTGATTGCGAGGTTTATCATTTCTTTTGGCACTACAAAGATACAAAAAATCTTTGACATAACCAAGACTTTTTCGCTTTTTTTAGGGTGAGAAAGTCTTTTTTTTGTCGGTGTGCGCAACCGACCGACATAGGGGCAACGTGGGCTTTTCTACAACCTGCTTCGCACACCTTGCGCGGAACACAGGATAACATAATACAAAAAAAAGACTGTCCAACTTGACTTGTTAGACAGCCGTCTTTGCTATTAAGTGTATAGGTTGTTGTTCTGCTTAATACAACTCCATGTATTCATATTGATTACCAATTATCGCGAGATAGCGTTCAAAGTCTGCGCGGGTAATGACCACTGTCCCACGGCAATCATTGGGATGGAAAGAGAGTGTGTCGGCTTCGCGCAGGCGGCTGTCTAAAAAGAGAATGACATGGTGGTCAGTGTCGTTGATAAGCCCGAAAGGAGAAACACTGCCCGGCTCCAATCCGAGATAGCGCATCATGCGCTCCGGCGAGGCAAAGCTGAGTTTTCCGGGCGAAGGTCGACCAAGTGCTTGCAGTTGCGCCTTGAGACGGTGCTCCAAGTCGTGGATATCTAAGTCGTGATCGCAATGAAAGCAGACCAGATAATGCTGATTACCTTTGTGGTTGCGAAAAAAGAGATTCTTACAGTGCACACTTCCATCGTTGTGCCACCATTGTTTAGCTTCTTCGATGGTCTTACCTTCAGGATGAGCATAGCAGGTGAAAGGAATCTCGTGCTTTGTAAGCCACTCAAAAACAAGGTCTGCACGCGAACTAATAGTAGGAATCTGCATAAAGTGTATGGATTTTATTACGTCGCAAAGATAGATATTTTTCCTAACATGTGCAAACATTACGACATAAAAATTTTAGGCAATGATAAACATGTTGGAACCAGCGACCTATATTGAGTTATGTCGCCCTTACAGGGCTTGCAAGGAGGGAGCATCCCTTATTCGTAGGATTTCACCCTACGCTGTTTTATGTCGCCCCGTTGGGGCTAGCAAGGAGGAGATGCCCCTTATTCGTAGGATTCCACCCTACGCTGTATTATGTCGCCCCTTGGTTTTGGTGGCATCCTTTCATAATGTTTTTTATTAAAAAAGTCTAAATAATTTGCATATTTCAGTTATTATTCGTAACTTTGCCGCCTAATTCGTGTAAAATGGGCGATAAGGACTTCATATTTCGTAGTTTGGCGAGCGGCAGTAGTGGAAACTGCTACTATTTAGGCACTCGCGAGCAGGGCGTCTTGATAGATGCCGGCATATCTGCCCGCACGATACAGAAGCACCTGCGGGGTATGGGTCTGGACTTCGGCAACATAGCGGGCGTGCTGGTTACGCATGACCATGCGGACCATATCCGCGCCGTGGGCACGCTGGGCGAACGTGTGCGCCTGCCGATATACGCGACGCCCCTTGTGCACGAGGGGATAGACCGCAACTACGGCGTGCGGGAGAAGTTGAAGACCTCGCGGAAGTACTTCGAGAAAGGCGCGTGCTGGGAGTTGCCGCTGCTGTGCGCGGCGCACCATGAGGCGCAGGGGACTCCCGTCCTGCAAGTGCAGACCTTCGGAATCAGCCACGACTCGACGGAGTGTGTGGGGTATGTGATTGATTTCATGGGGCAACGGTGGATGCTCGCCACCGACTGCGGGTCGCCGAGCGCGGAGATGGAAGGCTATTTGCAGACGGCGAACCACGTCGTGATAGAAGCGAACCACGACGAGCATATGCTGCTGAACGGTCCCTACCCCACCTACCTGAAAGAGCGGATTCTGTCGCCGAGAGGGCACCAGAGCAATGTAACCTGCGGGGAGTTGCTGGCGCGCAACTACCACGAGGGCATGCGGCATATATGGCTGTGCCACCTGTCGTTAGAGAACAACGACCCCGAGGTGGCGTTTCAGACCGTGGCAGACCATTTGGCGGCAGAGGGGATACACGCAGGCGAGGACGTGTATCTGGAAGCGCTGCCGAGGACGCAGCCGAACGAAGTCTGCGTGTTGGGTAGTCAGCAAAAGTAGTTAATTGGTTTGTTGTTTTGCTGACTTACAGTTTGCTGCAAACTGCCCGCGGGCGAGACGCCCGCGTCCCCAGTAATTAACAACGCTCTCTTAATTCATAATTCATAATTATATAACATGGAACGGTTAGTAATTATCCCTACGTACAACGAGAAGGAGAACATCGAAGCGATTATCACGGCGGTGATGAACCTGCCGTTGGCGTTTGAGGTGCTGGTGATAGACGACGGTTCGCCCGACGGTACGGCGGACATCGTGAAAGGACTGATGGCAGGCAAGTTCCAAGGTCGTGTGCACCTTGTGGAGCGACGCGGGAAGTTGGGATTGGGAACAGCCTACATCGCCGGCTTCCAGTGGGCTATTGAGCACAAGGCAGAGTATATTTTCGAGATGGACGCCGACTTCTCCCACAACCCGCAAGACCTGCTCAAGTTGTACGATGCCTGCGCCAACGAGGGTGCGGACTTGGCGATAGGCAGCCGCTATGTGACGGGGGTGAATGTGGTGAACTGGCCGATGGGGCGCGTGCTGATGAGTTACTTCGCCAGCAAGTACGTGCGTTTTGTGCTGGGCATGCCCGTGTGCGACACCACCGCCGGCTTCGTCTGCTATCGCCGCAAGGTGCTGGAAACCATCGAGTTGGACAAGATACGCTTCAAAGGCTATGCGTTCCAGATAGAGATGAAGTTCACCGCCTACAAGTGCGGATTCCGCATCAAGGAGGTGCCGATTATCTTCGTGAACCGCGTGCTGGGCACGAGCAAGATGTCGGGCGGTATTTTCTCCGAGGCGCTGCTGGGCGTGATACGGCTGAAAGTGTCATCGTGGACGAGGAAGTATCCGAAGAAGATGAAGGAGTAAGGATGAAGGATAAAAGACGAAATAGTTTTGACTATGAGGGTGCGGTTCCCGAACACGGGATAAACTTCCGACCGCACCTCCTTGTAACCTCAAAGACGAAGGTAACAAGTCCTTCATCTTGTGTCCTTTATCCTTTATCCAAATTTGCCCATTTTCCTTATATTCTATTGTGCTGTCTGCTGGTGTTGAGCAGTTGCGGGCAGCGGGGCGAGAGTCGCTGCGGGGAGGAGATACCTTGCGGCGATAGTGTGTTTGTGCGGTATGAGTATGGTATTCCTATCGACTCTTTCCGTGTGGATACGGGGTATGTGCGCGAGGGGGAGACCCTGGGCGGGATACTCAAGCGCTGCGGTGCCAACACGCAGCAACTGGCGGGCGTGCTGACGCTCGACAAGGCGCAGTTCGACGTGCGGCAGATACGGGCGGGCAAGCGCTATCTGGCACTCTATCAGCCCGACAGCCTGCTCCGCTACTGGGTCTATCAGCCCGATATACGCACCGCGAAGGTGCTGCACCTGACCGACTCGCTGCACGTGGAGCACCACGAGAAACCGATTACCCTTGTGGAGCGCAGGGCGCAGGCGACGATAGAGAGCAGCCTGTGGAACGCGATGGTGGAGAACGACCTGCCCGTGGACTTGGCGCTGGAACTGAGCGAGATATACGCATGGACGATAGACTTCTTCGGCTTGCAGAAAGGCGACTCGGTGCGCGTATATTATGAGGAGCAGTTCGTGGACAGCACGCGCATAGGCATAGGCAGTATATACGCCGCGCATTTCTACCACGGACGTCGTTGGCAGGAGGCGTATTGGTATGAGAACGAGGCAGTTAGCGGCTACTTCGACGAGCAGGGGAACAGCCTGCGCAAGGCGTTTCTGAAAGCGCCGCTGAACTACAAGCGTATCTCCAGCCGCTTCACCTACGCGCGCAAGCACCCTATCTATAAGGTGGTGCGCCCCCATACGGGGGTGGACTACGCGGCGCCGGCGGGCACGCCCGTGGTGTCGATAGGCGACGGCATGGTGATAGAGAAAGGCTACAAAGGCGGCGGGGGACACACGGTGAAGATACGGCATAACAGCACCTACACCACCGCCTATCTCCACCTGAGCAAGTACGCGAAAGACCTGCGTGTGGGCGGTCGCGTGCAGCAAGGCGAGGTGATAGGTTATGTGGGCAGCAGCGGGTCGTCCACGGGTCCGCATCTGGACTTCCGCGTGTGGAAGAACGGGACGCCTATTGACCCGCTGAAGATGGAGTCGCCGCCCGTGGAGCCCGTGCCCGCGAAGTACAGAGCGGAGTTCGACTCGACAGTGGTCGGACTAAGGACCGCGCTGCGCGCTGAAAGACCGCTGACGCTGTCAGACCGCGTTACGCGCTGAAAGACTGATTATGTTCCATTTAAGAGGCACATACACTAAAATAAATACTTGTATATCATTACCTTAATAAAAATAATCATAGTTTCCTATGACAATAGAACAAACCCTTTCATCGTTAGTAATCAAGGCGGTTAAGGCACTCTATGATATTGATGCTGCGCCGCAGCAAGTGCAGTTGCAGAAGACGCGCCCCGAGTTCGAGGGTAACCTCACCGTAGTGGTGTTCCCATTTGTGAAGGCAGCCCGCAAAGCCCCCGCACAGGTAGCGGCGGAGTTGGGACAATGGCTGCAAGACAACGGGCAGATTATCAGTAAGTTCAACGCCGTGCAGGGCTTCTTGAACCTGAGCATCAGCGACCGTTTCTGGTTGGAGCAGTTGCGCGACATGGCAGCCAACGAGCACTATGGCGACAGCACCGAGCCGCGCGGGCTGATGATGGTGGAGTACTCTTCGCCGAACACGAACAAGCCGCTCCACCTCGGGCATGTGCGCAATAACCTGCTGGGCTATTCCATCGCGCAGATTCAGGAGGCGAACGGCTGGCAGGTGGTGAAGACGAATATCGTGAACGACCGCGGTATTCATATCTGCAAGTCGATGCTCGCGTGGCTGAAGTTCGGCAACGGCGAGACGCCCGAATCGAGCGGGAAGAAAGGCGACCACCTAATAGGCGACTACTACGTGCGTTTCGACAAGGAGTACAAGGCGCAGGTAGCAGAACTCGTAGCAGGCGGCATGGACGAGGAGCAGGCGAAGAAAGAGGCGCCGCTCATCAAAGAGGCGCAGGCGATGCTGCTTCAATGGGAGCAAGGCGACGCGGAGGTACGCGCCCTGTGGGAGAAGATGAACAGTTGGGTGTATGCTGGCTTCGATGAGACCTATCGGCATATGGGCGTGGCGTTCGATAAGATTTACTACGAGAGCAACACCTACCTCGAGGGCAAGAAAGAGGTGGAGCGCGGACTGGCGGAGGGTAAGTTCTACCGCCGCGCGGACAACTCCGTGTGGGCTGACCTGACGGAAAACGGCTTGGACGAGAAACTGCTGCTGCGCTCGGACGGTACCTCCGTCTATATGACGCAGGATATCGGCACCGCCAAACTGCGTTTTCAAGACTACCCGATAGACAAGATGGTGTACGTTGTGGGCAACGAGCAGGAGTATCACTTCAAGGTGCTGAGTATCCTGCTCGACCGATTAGGATTCCCCTTCGGCAAGGAGTTGGTGCACTTCTCCTACGGTATGGTGGAACTGCCCAACGGCAAGATGAAGAGCCGCGAGGGCACGGTGGTGGACGCCGACGACCTGATGGCGGCGATGATACAGGACGCGCGCGAAATCAGCAAGGACAAGGTGAACACCCTGCCCGACGTAACGCCCGCGGAGGCGGAGGAGATAGCCCGCAAGGTGGGACTCGGGGCACTGAAGTACTTCATCCTGAAGGTGGACCCGCGGAAGAACATGCTCTTCAACCCCGCGGAGTCGATTGACTTCAACGGCAACACGGGTCCGTTTATCCAATATACCTACGCGCGTATCCGGTCGGTGCTGCGCAAAGCGGGGACATTGGACAATTTGACAATTGACCATTTGACCATTAGCCTGAACGAGAAGGAGTTGGGGCTGATACAACGCTTGTGCGACTTCCCCGCGGTGGTGAAGCAGGCCGGAGACGAGTTCTCACCCGCGGTGATTTGCAACTACGCCTACGCGCTGGCGTGCGATTTTAACTCATTCTACCATGATTATTCTATCCTCAACGAGCCCGATGCCGACAAGCGCGCGCTGCGTATTGCGCTCTCGGCAGAGGTGGCAAGGGTGATTGCCCGCGCGATGGCACTGCTCGGCATCGAGGTACCGGAACGGATGTAAGCGTATCATAGAGTCGCTTCATTGATATCGAAACTGCTTGACCGAAGGGTCGGGCGGTCTTTTTTTATGGGGAATGAAAGAGAAAAGTACTATTTATTTGCGCAATTCAAAGAAAACAGTACCTTTGCCGCCGAAATGGGGTTGCACGCCGAGCTTTTCAACACCAAACGGAAAGCCGCTACAGCCGAACATTGAGGTTGTGAAAGGTTTTTTAATAAGCGTTTAATAAGAATCTTTATAATAGAGAAAGACAAACGATTATGAAGAAATTTGGCACAATGGCAAAATAATGTACGCCAGCCCTATCCCGACAGTGGACAGCATTACTTTCGCCGCCGACATCGAGTTCTCTGACACCCATGATTTGAGGTGGATAAATTTAGTTAGGGTGTGTCAGAAACAATATAAACGAGGGTGTGTCATGCTATTTTGACACACCCTCATTGTCGGGGCAGTTTTGAGAAAGACAGTTGAGATAGTGAGAGAACAAGACCTACAAAGGAAGTCCATTATCAGTCGGCGTTGAGAAAGCGCTCCACCTCCTCGCGGGAAATGCCTTCTCGGGGGATGACGAGGATGGTGTCATCGCCTGCGATAGTGCCGAGGGTGAGTTCCTGTCCGCGGGTGTCGATATCATACGCCACGGCGTTGGCAAATCCGGGGCGGGTCTTCACCACGGCAAAAGGTCCGCTGAACTCAATGCTACGGATAGACATCTTCGCCAAGTTGGTATCTATTCCCAGCACTTTCTGCTCTACGATAGGGTCGGGTGGGATAACGTATTTCTGTGTTCCATCGTTCATCACTTTCTTCTCCGCCCTAAGGTCGCGTAAGTCGCGGCTCAAGGTGGCTTGCGTCACTTCTACCCCTTGCAGACGCAAAGCACGAGTAAGTTGCTCTTGATTACTAATGACTTGCGCACTTAGAATCTGACTGATAGTGCGCATACGGTTGACTCTTGCATTCATGTTCGATATAGGATGAAGGATAAAAGACTAAATAGTTTCTAAATTGTCTTGGTCTCTTATTCGTTGCATGGACGAAAAAGGATTGCAAAGATACGGCTTTTTTCGGAGATACGCAAGCATTATATGAGAAAAGAGCAAATAAATGCGAAATAGTTGCACAAATGGGAAAAAAGCAGTATCTTTGCAGGCGAAAGGTATGAATAATCAACCAATTCGGAGTGAGCTGACTGTTCTGAATAATCAGAAGATACCGGAGTGTTTATTAAATGCAATGAGATATGAAGATTTCGAAACGTATTGACTCGCTTGCCGAGTCGCAGACTTTGCAGATTGCCGCGCGCTGCCAACAGTTGCGTGCGGAGGGTGTGGACGTGATAGGCCTGTCGCTGGGCGAGCCCGACTTCCCCGCGCCCGCTCATGTGAAAGAGGCTGCCAAAGCAGCTGTGGATAATGACTTTTCCCACTACGGTCCCGTGCCCGGGTTCCCCTCGCTGCGCGAAGCCATCGCCAAGACGCTGAACGAGGAGTTGGGCGAGCATAACCCGCAGGCATTCAACGCGAACGAGATTGTCGTGTCGGTGGGCGCGAAGCACTGTCTCTGCAACGCGATAGAGACGCTGGTGGGTCCCGGC
Source organism: Paludibacteraceae bacterium (assembly GCA_034090015.1). GTDB lineage: Bacteria > Bacteroidota > Bacteroidia > Bacteroidales > Paludibacteraceae > Colicola. The sequence goes on from JAXDTJ010000078.1 coordinate 8,015, forward strand.
GACGAAGTGATACTGCCTACACCCTGCTGGGTGAGTTACGTGGAGATGGTGAAGTTAGCGGAGGGGAAGAGCGTGCTCGTGCGCACGACGATGGAGAACAACTTCTGCCTGACGGCAGAGCAGTTGGAAGCCGCCATCACGCCGCGCACCCGCCTGCTGGTGCTCTGCACGCCCAACAACCCGACGGGCAGCGTCTATAGCCACGAGACGCTGGTGGACATCGTGCGCGTGCTGGAGAAGCACCCCGAGATAAGCGTCATCAGCGATGAGATATACGAGCATATCCTCTACACGGGGCACCACGAGAGCCTCGGGCAGTTCGCGAGCCTGAAAGACCGAGTGGTGATTATCAACGGCGTGAGCAAGAGCCATGCCATGACGGGCTACCGTATCGGCTGGCTGGCATGCCACGACAAGGGCTTCATCAGCGCAGTGAAGCGCCTGCAAGGACAGCAGTGCACCTGCGCGACAACCATCGCGCAGAAAGCCGCCGAAGCAGCGTACACGGGCGACCGCAGTTGCGTGGAGACCATGCGGCAGGCGTTTGAGCGCCGACGCGACCTGATAGTAAGGCTCGCGCGAGAGATAGACGGGCTGAAAGTGCTGGAGCCGCAAGGGGCGTTCTACCTATTCCCCGACGTGTCTTCGTTCTTCGGCAAGTCGCATAACGGCTTCACGGTGCACAACGCCAACGAGGTAGTGGAGTACCTGCTCAACGAGGCGCACGTGGCGTGCGTGAGCGGTTCGGCATTCGGCGAAGACAACTGCATCCGCTTGTCGTATGCCACAAGCGAAGACCTTATCATCGAGGCGATGAGGAGGATAAAAGAAGCACTCTCTAATTTGACAATTTGACAATTTACTATTGGACAATTACCATGCGGGGCTAATTGTCAAATTGTAAATTGTGAAATTGTAAAATCATTCCATGTTGGATTTTACCTTAGATACTTATCGGGCATTGTTGGAAGCCTTTCTGCAAGCAGGCTATCGGGTGCTGACCTTTGAGCAGTACTGCGACCTGCGGGCGGGAGGCGGACTGCCCGAACGGTATCTGATTTTGCGGCACGATGTGGACAAACTGCCGCAGAACAGCCTGCGCACTGCCGAGATAGAGCATGCGCTGGGGGTAAGGGCGACCTATTATTTCCGCGTCTATCCCAAGCAAGCCGACGAGCAACAATATATAAGGAGTATAGCGGCGCTGGGGCACGAAGTGGGCTACCACTACGAGGATATGTCGATAGCGAAAGGTGATGCGGCGGCAGCATACGCGCATTTTGTCTCGGCGCTGGGGTATCTGCGGAAACTCTACCCCGTGCGCACCATCTGCATGCACGGTGCACCGACCTCGCAATGGGACGGGAAAGACCTGTGGAAGCACTACGACTACTGCGCGCAGGGTATCATCGGCGAGCCCTATTTCGACACGCCCTTCGGCGAGGTGTTCTACCTAACGGACACGGGGCGTTGCTGGGACGGCTACCGCTACTCCGTGCGCGACAAGATACCTGTGCACCAAGAGCGCTGGACAGCAGAGGGGCTGGTGTACCACCGCTCGGCGGATATCATCCGCGCCTTGCAGCAAGGGGGCTTCCCGACCCGACTGATGATGACCACTCACCCGCAACGGTGGACGAATAGCAAGACGGCATGGGCGAAAGAGTGGGGATGGCAAAACCTTAAAAATCTAATCAAACACATTCTTATTTCTACAACGTGAAACGCTTCGGCTTAGACATTTTTCTTTGGATTTTGGCGGCGACCTTCTGTCTTATTTGGCGCGTTGCGGCAGACAAAGACAGTATTTGGGGGTATATTTGGAACCTGCTTGTCTTGATGATATGTTGGTTATTGGCAGGTGGTGCAACAATGCTCTATCGGTCTTATAAAACCACACATCTTTGGCAGGCGTTGCTATCGCTTGCTCTCACTACTACTATACTCCTGTTGAGCAATTATTTTCTTTTTCCTTTATTCTTATCTCCTTTCTCTACTACGCCAGGGGCGTGGGTCATTTCGGTTGTGGCAGTGTGCGACTTGCTGGTGATTCTCACGGAGCACTATTGGAAGTATGCGACCAATATGACCGTACCTGCCATGCAGATAGAGCAGCGCGTGGGGGCGACTACGAAACTTTCCGATGAACCACGTGCAAAGACCTCGGTGGAAACCATTCACCAATCTGTGCTCTCTATTACTACGGAGGAAGACTATCAGATGTTGGTGGAGAAAGCGCTGATTAACAACAGACGGACGAAAATTGTAGCCAACCGAGACCGATTTAGTCTGCTGCAACTGCCCGACTATCAATACAACACCATCGTTGACCTTACGCTGCTGAACGATATGCGAGGTATCAATCGGCGTTTCAGCATTGTCAATCAGAAGTTGCCTGATGAGGGACAGTACGTGTGTTGCTACCGTCCGCAGGAGTATATCAAGCAAAAGATTCTTAGCCGTTATCCGAAGCCGTTGAATTGGCTGGTGTATGCCTGCTATTTTTTTGGGAAGCGCACCTTGCCTCGTCTGCTCTTTACCTCGCGCCTCTACTACGATATCACGAAGGGGCGCAAGCGTATGCTCTCTAAGACGGAGATATACGGACGACTCTACTACTGCGGTTTTGAGGTGGACGAGTGCGTTACGATGGGTCACATCGATTATATCTTTGCCCACCGTCATTCGCAGCCTTATCCGCAGGAGAGAATGAAAGTGTACGGACCGTTGATAAAGTTGCGCCGCGTGGGGAAAAGAGACTTGTCCGTCAGCCCCATCAACGCGCAACCCCTGACGCTCCACTACATCTATATCTATAAGTTCCGCACTATGCACCCCTACGCGGAGTATATCCAGAAATACGTGTTCGACCAGCGCGGGGGCATGGACATTGCCGACAAGAGCAACGACGATTGGCGAATTACGACCTGGGGGCGGTTCATGCGCAAGTATTGGCTGGATGAGTTGCCCATGCTCCTCAACTGGCTGCGCGGGGACGTGAAGTTAGTCGGCGTGCGCCCGCTGTCCAAGACGATGTTTGAGACCTACCCGCCCGTGCTGCAAGAGAAACGCACGCGGTGCAAGCCCGGGCTGATTCCGCCGTTCTACATCGACCATCCGAAGACCTTTGACGAACTGTTTGCCAGCGAGGAGAAATACTTGGATGCCTACTTTCGGCACCCCATCCGCACCGACATCCGCTATTTCTTCCTCACAATTCGCTCCATTCTTTTCAAGGGTATGCACTCGGCATAACCTGCCGACCTGCGGCGTTATACAAGTTAGAAAATTATGAAAATGAGGAAACTATCAACTAATCGCGCTATAGATATGCAAGATGAGATTGAAAAGGCAATGATTGTATTAAAAGAAAAGTCCTCTATAGCCTACCATAAAATGCGCAAAATAACTGGATTATAAGTAAAATTGCAGATTTATTTGCATATATCAAAAAAAAAGTTGTAACTTTGCAGCCGATTCCGAAAGGGATCATAAAGTGCCCCTGCAGGCCCCGTCTCTGCAGACTGCACTCTAAAATGGATCAAGTCAAGCCGTACCTTGTTGGTGCGGCTTGCATTTTTTGTGGTGCTTTGCTTATTTTAGGGCACGGAAGTAGAGGATGATGCCGATGGCGAGAAAGACGAAGTTGGGGAGCCATGCGGACATGAAAGGCGACATCACGCCGTTGACGGAGAAGGTGGTGCTGACCGTGGAGAAAAGGATGTACGCCGCCGTGAGCACAATACCGATACCGAGGTTCTTGCCCATGCCGCCGCGCACCTTTTTGCTGCTCATGGTTACGCCCAAGAGGGTCATGATGAACGCGCCGAGCGGCGATGCCCAGCGCTTGTGGTACTCGGTCTCGAAGGCTTGGATATTGCCCGAGCCGCGCTTCTCTTGCAACTCCATGTACTCCACCAATTCGGGGTTGGTCATCTCCTGCGCCTGCTCGGCGGTAACGAAGAGTTCGCGGGGCTGGATGGGGATGATGGTGTCGAGTCGGTTGCCTCGGGTGAGCGACTCGCGCATGCCGTCGAAGTCGCGGCGGGTGTAGTTCTCCAAGTGCCAGTGGTGCTGCGGGGTGAGGGTGCTTTCCGCCCGCGACATGGTCGGGACGCCCCCGGTGCTGGTGGAGTCGTAGCGGATACGGTCGGCGGTGATACGCATGGTGAGCGTCTTGCCTTCGAAATGCTCCAGCGAGGCGCGGTAACCCATGTTGCTGCGTTTCTGGAAGGACTCGATATAGAGGATGGTGCCCGGCTCGACCTCCATCTGCACATTGCGGGCGTTCTCTTTGCTGAAATGTTCGATGTACTTATCTGTAAAGTTGAGCATTTTGCCTGTGGCAGGCGGGATGATATAGCCACCTAAGACGAAAGATACCACGAAAAGGAAGGTGGCGGAGATGAAATAGGGCAACATCAGGCGATGGTAACTCACGCCTGCCGCCATCATCGCGATAATCTCGCTGTTGCCTGCCAGTTTAGAGGTGAAGAAAATGACCGATATGAAGATGAATAGCGAACTGAACATGTTGGCATAGTAGGGTATGAAAGGCAGGTAGTAGTCGAGGATAATCTCGCGCGTAGGTACCTGATTTTCATAGAAATCGTCCATCTTCTCCGTTAAGTCGAAGACGATGGCGATGCTCAGAATCAGCACTATCGAGAAGAAGAAAGTGCCGAGGAACTTGCCAATAATATACCAGTCGAGTTTTTTCATTAAGGACAACTTTGTTGTTAGACCGCCTTGGGCTGTCCGACCGCTACGCTGAACGACCGTTTCACTATCCGACCGCTACGCTGAAAGACTTATTTACCGTTCGAGACTATATCAGTCTGACAGCGAACGAAGTAAGCGGTCGTTTGTCTTTCAGCCGTAGGCGGTCAGACAGTCGTAAGACGGTCTTAAAGTCTATTCATCAGTCGTTGCATCATCTCGTCTTTCCAGGGTTTGAAGTCGCCGGTGAGGATGTGTTGGCGGGCTTCGCCTACCAGCCAGAGGTAGAAGGCGAGATTGTGGATGGAGAGTATCTCCAGCCCGAGCATCTCCTGCGCGTGGATGAGGTGGCGGACATAGGCGCGCGTGTACTGTTGGTCCACATACGAGGTGCCGTCAGGGTCAAGGGGCGTGAAGTCGTTTTCCCATTTCTTGTTGCGCATGTTCATCACGCCGTTACGGGTGAAAATCATGCCGTTGCGTCCGTTGCGGGTAGGCATGACGCAGTCGAACATATCCACTCCGCGCTCTATGCCTTCGAGGATGTTCCACGGCGTGCCGACACCCATGAGGTAGCGCGGTTTGTCTTGGGGCAGGATGTCGTTCACCACCTCTATCATCTCGTACATCTTCTCCGCGGGCTCTCCCACCGCCAGTCCTCCGATGGCGTATCCGTCGCGGTCGAGGTCGCGCAGACGCTTGGCAGCGTCTTGCCGCAAGTCGGTATAGACGCAGCCCTGCACGATGGGGAAGAGGTGCTGGCGGTAGCCGTAGAGGTCGGGGGTGCTGTCGAAGCGGGCGATACAGCGGTCGAGCCAGCGGTGGGTGCGCTCCATGGAGGCTTTGGCGTAGGCTCTGTCGGCAGTGCCCGGGCAACACTCGTCGAACGCCATCACGATGTCCGCGCCTATCTCGCGCTCAATGTCCATCACGCTCTCGGGCGTGAACAGCAGTTTGCGCCCGTCGATGTGGCTGGAGAACTGCACGCCCTCTTCGGTCATCTTGCGGATGTCGGTCAGGGAGAAAACCTGATAGCCGCCGGAGTCGGTGAGGATGGGTCGCGTCCAGCCCTCGAAGCGGTGCAGGCCGCCCGCCTCGTGCAGGATGTGCGTGCCCGGGCGGAGGTAGAGGTGGTAGGTGTTGCCGAGGATAATCTGCGCCTTGATATCGTCCTCAAGGTCGCGCCGCTGCACGCCCTTCACCGTGCCCACCGTGCCCACGGGCATGAAGATGGGCGTGAGGATATCGCCGTGGTCGGTATGTACGACCCCGGCACGGGCAGAAGAACGCGTATCGGTTTGTTGGAGAGTGAACATGGGTGTTTGAATGTAATAGGTAATAAGTAATAGGTAATATGCGCAGTAAAATATTACTTATTACAGCCCGAAGGGCGAATTACTTATTACCTCGCAAAGCGAGATTATATCTTGTTTCCCTCTTTTGGGAAGACTATTCGGGGGCGGAAGGTCTTTTGCTCTTCGGGGGTCATGAGGGCATACGCCATGATGATGACCGTGTCGCCCACGTGTATCAGGTGCGCCGCCGCGCCGTTCATGCAGATGCAGCCCGAGCCGCGCTTGCCGGCAATGACGTAGGTCTCCAAGCGGGCACCGTTGTCGTTGTCCACCACCTGCACTCGCTCGCCGGCTACGATGCCTGCGGCGTCCATCAAATCCTCGTCTATCGTGATGCTGCCAATGTACTCGAGATTGGCTTCCGTCACCTGCACACGGTGAATCTTCGACTTTAAGATAGTCAGTAACATGTATTATTTGACAATTTTACAATTTGGCAATTTTACAATTGAGCCCGCAAAATTACACTTTTTTTTTGGAATACACAAATAAAACACCGAAAATCAATGAAAAACGTCTCATCTGTGCATTTTTGATAACATGGTCAGAACGAACCATTCTATGGTTATACTACTAAGCCAATAAACACAGAATGGAGGGCTAAACTGACAAACAACCTGACAAGGGATGTGCCAAAATGCGCAAAACATGCACTTGGAAACTTAAAAAGTAAAAAAGTTTCCTATTTTTATGTTATGTAACATAGTTTGGCACGGTTATTGTCATAGAAGTAGGCAGTATGACAGATATGAAAGAAGAGATATTGAAAGTGGCGGCAGAGAAGATGCAAAATGTCGGTATTCGTTCGTTGTCGATAGATGATATTTGCAGGCTGCTGGGGATTAGCAAGAAGACTTTTTATGTCTATTTTGAGACGAAAGAGGCACTGGTGGAGGAGATGTTGCGGCGACAGGAGCAGATGAGGACGGATGCTGTAACTCGTTCGGCCGAGGGGAAGACGATAGCGCAGTTGGTGACCGGCTGGATACAGACGGCACCGTTCTTGAAAGAGCATTTGCAGACTCCGCCGCTGTTGTACGACCTGAAGAAGTACTACCCGCAGCAGTTTGAGCGTCATCAGCAGAATCTGCGGACATGGGTTTGCCGATTCTTGGAACGATTGTTCGCGCAAGGCATAGAGGAAGGATTCTTTCGAGCCGATTTGGATGTGCCGACGGCGTCTCTGTTTATCTCGAATGTGCACCACAATATGGTGGAAGCGACGATAGAACATCCTGAGCGAATCGAAGAGGTGCAACGGGTCAACCGCCAAGCCATGGATATTATCATGCGGGGGGTACTAACGCAGGAAGGACTAAGCCAATTAAGAATTATGAATTAAGAATTAAGAGCATTGCGGCTGTACAAAACAATTTTGTCCTTCATCCTTATATATAAAAAGGAAATATACTAACCCAAACTATAAAATTCTGATAGAAGAAACAATGAAGAAGCAATTATTTACGGTACTGTTGGTAGCGCTTGGGATAAGCGCACAAGCAGTGGCAGAAGACCATGTGATGGCAGCGACGCGTCCTGCGCAGAAGCGCGAGGTGCCTGCGGAGTTGAGCCTGAGCGTGGAGGAAGCACAGAACTATGCGGTAGAGACCAATCGGTCGCTACGCAACTCGAGTATGGCTATCCAAGAGGCGTATGCTCAACGTTGGCAGACGATAGCACAGATGTTGCCGCAGGCGGATTTCTCGTGGCAGTTGCAGACAATGTTGGACACCGCGGGAAACGTGTATAAGATGAACTTCGGCGGTCAGAGCATGAGCATGCCAAACAGCACGATAGGTATCTCCGCCTCGATAGGTATCAACGGGCAAGCCGTGGTTGGTGCGCTGCTGAACAACGTGGCGATAGACATGCAGAAACTGGCTTACGAGCAGAACGAGTTGGATTTGCGTGCAAACGTGGTGTCGTCGTATGCATCGGTGCTGGTAATGCGGGATATCGTAACGCTGTTGGATAGTTCGTTGGTGAATGTGGAGCGGTTGGCAGAGATGACGCAACGGTCGGTGGATGTGGGTGCTGCGGAGCAGACGGCTGCTGACCAAATCAAGGTGCGTGTGAATGCACTGAAGAACAGCATCAATAGCAACAAGCGGAATGTGGTGCTGGCGGAGAACTCGCTGAAAGTGCTGCTGGACGTGCCTGTGGAGACGCAACTGACGCTGACCACTACGTTGGACGATATGCTCTCGGCGGAGCAGGTGCTGGCGATATTAGGTGAGGATTTCGTGCCGGAGAACAATGTCTCGTATCGCCAGTTGGAGAAGAATGTGGAGTTGGCAAAGAAGAATGTGCATATGGCAGCTTGGGCATACGGTCCGACCGTGGGCGTGGGCTACCAATACTCTCAAAAAGGCAATATCCCGCCGCAAGACGGCTTCCAATTCAACATGCAGCCGCCTCACGTAGTGGCGCTGAGCGTATCCATGCCGCTTTGGTCGTCGGGCAAGCGTGCAGCAGGGGTAACGGAGAAGAAGATTGCGTTGGAGAAAGCACGCAACACGCTGGCAGAGACCACTGACCAACTCGGTATCCAAAATCAGCAACTGCGCTTCAACTTGCAAAACGCTTATGAGACCTACCTGAATGAGAAAGAGAACATTGATGTAACGCAGCGCGTGTTCCGTTCGACGACGAACAAATATCAGTACGGAGCCACCTCGAACCTCGAATTGGTGAACGCGAGCAACGATGTGATTAGCGCGCAATCGACCTACGTGCAGGCTGTGCTGACGCTGGTGAATGCAGAACTTGAACTATCGAAATTCTTGAATAAGTAAATTAAAACCCAAACGAACAATATGAAGAAGATTAGTATTTTGGCGGCAGCCCTATTGATAATGGTGGGCTGCGGAAAACAACAAGAGGCTACTACCAGCGGTAGTGGCGAAGGCGAGCGCGTAGAGGTGGTAGAACTGACTACGCTGCACCCCCGCGAGATTCAGCGCGAGATAACCGTTTCTTCGAACCTACAAGGCTATGAGACGGTGAATATCGCTCCGTCGCTGACGGGCAAGATAGAGCATATCTATGTGGAAGTAGGTGATAAAGTGCGCAAGGGCGACTCGCTGGTGCGCATGGACCAACAGCAGTATAAGACTACGGCGTTCACTATCGCAAACCTCGAGCGTGAGATGCAGCGTATGGAGGGCTTGATTCAGACGGGATCGGTATCGCAACAGCAGTATGACCAGATGAAGTTGTCGCTTGACCAGACGAAGGAGAGCTACAAGTTCATGCGCACGAACACTTATGTGCAAGCGCCTTTCACGGGCGTTATCTCTGCGAAGAACTACGAGGACGGCGAGTTGTACAGCGGTCAGCCGATTGTGGTGCTGACGCAAGTGAACAAACTGAAAACGCTGGTGGCTATTCCGGAGTCGTATATCCCGCAGGTGAAAGCCGGCATGCGTCTGTCGCTTCGCACGGAGGTGTATCCTGACCGTGAGTTCCCCGCTACGATAGAGGTGGTGTATCCGACGGTGGATGCAGCGAGCCATACGTTCCAAGTGAAAGTGGTAGTGAACAACGAGCAGGGGCTGCTCCGTCCGGGTATGTATGTCAACGCTACGCTCGGTTTGGGGAAGGCAACAGTGATTACCGCTCCATATCAGGCAGTGCTGAAACTGATTGGTGCGAACGACCGCTATGTCTTCATCAACAACAACGGCTATGCACAGCGCGTATCGGTAGAGATGGGACAGCGCTTTGGTGATGAGGTTGAGATTTCCGCACCGGAGATAGTAGAGGGCGTGGAACTCGTAACGAAAGGTGAGGCTCGTCTGGTGGATGGCGTGAAAATCAGATATTAAACCTAAAAACGAAACTAAGATGGCTATATATAAGACAGCGGTGCAAAAGCCCGTTACCACAGCCCTTATCTTCTTGGCTGTGATAGTGATAGGTGTGTTCAGTTACCTGCAACTGCCTATCGACCAGTTCCCTGAGATGGACCCGCCGTATGTAACGGTGATGACGACCTACCCGGGTGCTTCCGCCTCTGAGGTGGAGAGCAACGTTACGAAAGTGATGGAGAACTCGCTCAACTCGGTGGACCACCTGAAAGAGATTACTTCCGAATCGAAAGATAACATCTCGTCGGTAACCCTTGAGTTTGAGTGGGGAACCAACTTGGATGAGGTGCTCAACGATGTGCGAACGTATGTGGATATCGTGAAGGATAATTTGCCGGACGGCTGCTCCAACCCGATTGTGATGCGACTGAGCACGAGCATGATGCCTGTGATTCAGTACGCCGTGATGGCGGACGAGTCGTATCCCGCGCTGGATAAATTGCTGGACGATGAGATTATCCCGCAGTTGAACCGTGTGGACGGAATTGGTAACCTGACGGTGTCGGGTGCACCGGACCGCTACGTGTATGTTTATCTCGACCAGCAGAAACTGGACGCTTACGGGCTGACCGTGGAGAGCGTGGGGCAGATGATATCCGCCAACAACCTCAACATGTCGTCCGGTACGGTGAAGTTGGAGAAAGAGCAGTACCAGATGGAGGTGCGCTCGGAGTATGAGACCTCGGATGAGATAAACAATATCGTAGTAACTACCACGGCAGACGGTCGTCAGGTCTTTGTGCGCGATATCGCCACCGTGAAGGATACCATCAAGGAGTTGTCATTGGACGAGAAGACGGACGGTCGCGAGTGCGCCCGCCTGATGATTACCAAGCAGACCGGTGCCAACACGGTGCAGATATGTAAGGACGTGCGCAAAGAGATTGCGCGGATTCAGAAGACCCTGCCCTCGGATGTGCAGTTCAAGTTGATTTACGACTCGTCGGAGAATATCCAAAACTCTATTGACTCCTTGACCGAGTCCATCCTCTACGCCTTGCTCTTCGTGGTCTTGGTGGTGCTGTTCTTCCTCGGCAAGTGGCGTGCGACCTTGATTATCGCTATCACCATTCCTATCGCCTTGATTGTGGCGTTTATCTACCTGAAGATGGTGGGTTCTTCGCTGAATATCATCTCCATGTGTTCGTTGACCGTGGCTATCGGTATGGTGGTGGACGATGCGATTGTGGTGTTGGAGAATATCACGAAGCACGTTGACCGCGGCGAGAACCCGCGCGAGGCGGCGATATACGCGACCAACGAGGTGTGGGTGTCGGTTATTGCCACCACCTTGGTGATTGTGGCGGTGTTCGTGCCGCTGACAATGCTGACGGGTATGGCGGGTATCATGTTCAAGGAGTTGGGCTGGATTGTAACCATCGTGGTTTGTACCTCCACCCTTGTGGCTATCTCGCTCACGCCTATGTTGGCGAGCAAGTTGCTCAAGCCGCGCAAGGTGCATGTGGACGCAGAGGGCAACCTCATTGATGACGAGAAAGGCAAGAAGACCTGGTATGAGCGTATCGTGGTGAGATGGCTCGACTGGATAGATGAGAAGTACGCCAAAGCCCTCGGCTGGTGCTTGCGCCACAAGGCGGTTACCTTCCTGATTCTGCTGGCATTCTTCTGCTGCTCGATGATTCCTATGATTACGGGGCAGATTGGTACCGACTTCATGAAGCAACAGGATAACGGTCGTATGACGGTAACCGTGAAGTTGCAGCGCGGTACCCGTATCGAGGAGACGCTGAAGACTGCCCGCGCGCTGGAAGCACGCTTCGTGGAGTTAGTGCCTGAGATACAGTTGATTAGTACCTCCGCCGGTACCAACGACGATAGCGGTATGGGTGCACTGTTCTCCTCGACGATGAACAACACTATCTCCATGACTATCCGTACGAGCAAGAAGTACGAGCGCGAGCAGACTATCTTCGAGATGGCAGAGATACTTCGTCAGGAGATGGCACGCTATCCGGAGATTATTGACTATCAGGTAAGTACATCTGGTGGCGGTGGCGGTGCTTCCAACACCGTTGACTTGGAGATTTACGGCTACGACTTCGACGAGACCTCCGCGCTGGCAGAGCAGTTGAAGGCTATCTGCAACCACGAGGTGCCCGGTGCCCGCGATGCGACTATCTCTCGTGATGACGAGCGTCCGGAGATAAAAATCACGGTGGACAAGGAGAAGGCATCGCGCCTCGGTCTGACCTCGGCTACTATCTCCTCGTACCTGCGCAACCGTGTGAACGGTATGGCGTGCGGTTACCTCAAGGAGGAGGGTTCGGAGTACGATATCCTCTGCCGTTTGGAGGAGAAAGACCGCAACTCGGTGGAGGCAATCGCCAACATGACCATCCCGACTCCGACGGGCAAGAGCGTGAAACTGGGCGAGGTATGCACCATCGGCGAATACTGGACGCCGCCTACCATCGAGCGCAAGAGCCGTCAGCGTATCGTTACTGTGAAGGTAACGCCCTACAACACCTCTTTGGGTGAGTTGGCACAGTACATCGAGCAGAACGTGCTGCCGACGCTGGACATCCCGCAGGGCGTGGTGGTACGTATCGCCGGCGACTACGAAGACCAGCAAGACACCTTCGGCGACATGACGATGTTGGGCATACTGATTATCATGCTGGTGTACATCGTGATGGCGAGTCAGTTCGAATCGCTCAAGAAGCCGTTTGTGATTATGTTCACCATCCCATTTGCCCTCTCGGGTGTGGTAATCGCCCTGTGGCTGACCCACAGTTCGTTGGATATGATTGGTGCGCTGGGTCTCATCATGTTGGTGGGTATCGTAGTGAAGAACGGTATTGTGCTGATTGACTATATCGACCTATTGCGTGAGCGGGGCTGGGAGTTGAACGATGCCGTGCAGGCAGCGGGCAGAAGCCGTATCCGTCCTGTGTTGATGACGGCGTTCACCACGATTCTCGGTATGGTGCCGATGGCGGTGAGCAACGGTGAAGGCTCCGAGATGTGGAAGCCGATGGGTATTGTGGTGATTGGCGGTCTGACCGTCTCCACCTTCCTGACCTTCTTCATGGTACCTGTGCTCTATGCGGCGATGTCCCGCCACGGCGAGCGCGACCGCGTGAGCAAGATGCGCAAGAGTTTCATCTTCATGGACTTGAAGCCCAAGAAGAACCAGAAACCGCAGCCCGCACCCGTGGCCTCCGACGAGGTCTTCCCCGAAACAACCCCGAGCGGAGTGAAGTAGAACAGAAGTTTCAGGTTTCTGGTTTCAAGTTTCAGGTTTCAAGTTTCAAGTACTGACTCTACCTGAAACTTGAAACCAGAAACATGAAACGATAAACGTAAATACAACAACAATATGAAAAGTGTAATGATAGTGTATAATCAAGCGAACACCGAGCGGGTGGAGTATATGCTTGACAAACTGAATATCCAGGGCTTTACCTTCTTCGAGGATGTGCAGGGTCGCGGCACCAACGGCGGCGAGCCGCGCCGCGGCACCCACGCATGGCCAGAGATGAACTCGTGCATGATTACCGTCGTGGAGGACCACCAAGTGGACGAACTCCTCGAGGGCGTGAAGAAACTCGATATGCGCAACCCTGCCGTGGGTGTCCGCGCCTTCGTCTGGAACATCGAGCAAACGGTGTAACTCTAAAGTAGGTGCGGTTCCCGTTTGCGGGAGCCGCACCACAAATATAGTGCAAGAGGCTGTCTAACAAGTTGCGTTAGGCAGCCTCTTGTTTTTTTACCCTGTAGGATTTGTCCAACAACAAATAATCACTTTTTTTTGTGTATTTCAAAAAAAAGCAGTACCTTTGCCCGACAAATTGAATAAAAACCAATAAAATCAGTATCTTTATGGATCCGAAACAAAAAGTAACGACCCCGAGTTGGGTGAAATATGCGCTGGTGGCAGCGATTGTCGTAGCACTGATACCTTCCTTCTTCCTCCGCTGCACACGGGTGGACAGCAGTGCGGTAGGCGTGCGTTTCAACAAGTTGTCGCTCACGGAGCAGGGCACGCTGGATGCTTCGCCGGTAACCGGTTATGTATTCTATTGTCCTATCACGACGGATGTGTTCAAATATCCGACATACGTGCAACGTGTAGATTACGATCCCTTCACGGTTACGACTCGCGATGCGGCTATCTTCACGATGGACCCCACAATGGCATACTATCTGAACCGTGCGAAGGCGGTAGATGTCTTCTTTAAGTACCGCCGCGACTTGGCGGATATAGAGGCCGGCTACATGCGCACCGTTATCTACGATGCATACCGTATCTCCGCGAACAACTACACGAGCGATGAGCTGATGGCAAACCGCGCGAAATTCGAGAATGAGGTTAGGCTGATGCTGGACAGTGCACTGACCACAGAGGGCTTTATCGTAACGGAGTTCACCTCGCAGATTACCCCACCGGAGAGCCTGCGCAAGATGATTGACGCAAAGAACGCGGCAGTGCAGGCGGCGCTTAAAGCGGAGAACGAGGTGAAAGAGGCGGAAGCCAATGCGAAGATTGCCGTCGCAAAAGCCGAAGGTGAGGCGAAAGCGATGAAGATTAAAGCCGATGCCGAGGCGTACTACAACCGCACCATCTCTGCCTCGCTTTCGAAGTTGATTATCCAAGAAGACTGGATAGAGAAATGGGACGGCAAGTTACCGCAAGTGCAAGGAGGCGACCAGATGATGCCTGTGGTGAACTTCAACAATAGCAAGGAATAAGGCTATATGAATGAGTTTTTAGAGCAAGAAGAAAAGGTACTGAAGATGATAAAGACGGTGTTCGACCCCGAGATACCCGTCAATATCTACGACCTCGGACTGATATACAAGATAGACCTGACCGAGCCCGGCGTGTGCACTATTGATATGACGCTAACGGCTCCGAGTTGCCCCGCGGGGGAGTTTCTCGTGGAGGATATCAAGCAGAAGGTGGGGAGCGTGGACGGCATAGAGACCGTGAACGTGAACATCGTCTTTGAACCCGAGTGGAGCAAAGACATGATGTCCGAGGAAGCCAAACTGGAGTTGGGAATGCTGTAAAAAAGACCGCGCTACGCGCTGAAAGACCGTCTAAAGACTGACTGACTGCTGAAGCTGAAAGACCGCGCTACGCGCTATTAGACTGATATAGTATTGGAGGGTGTGAATAAGTCTTTCAGCGAAGCGGTCGGACAATGAAATGGTCGGAAAACGAAGCGGTCAATCGTCAATCATCAATCATGGTAGTATATTTTCTAAGCGATGCACACTTAGGTTCGCGGGCGATAGCGGACGGGCAAAGCCACCAACAGCGGTTGGTGGACTTGTTGCAGTATATGGCTCAGGACGCCACCGCCATCTATCTGCTGGGCGACATCTTCGACTACTGGTGCGAGTACTATTGGAAAGATCGTTCCAAAGCGCAGTATGCGCCGGTGTTGCAGTGTATCCGCAGCCTGACCGACCAAGGCATCGCCGTGCATTTCTTCATCGGCAACCATGACCTTTGGACATTCGGACGGTTGGCGAAAGCCACGGGCATGACTATCCACCGCCGCCCGCTCGACACAGAGATAGCGGGCAATCGGGTCTTTATGTGCCACGGCGATGGGGTGCTACCCTCGAATTATCCATCGCTCTACCCTGCACCCATCCTGAAGAAAATCAAGCGATTCATCTGGTTGCGCAAGGTCTTCCATAGTCCTTTCTGCCAATTCTGGTTCCGCATGCTGCCGCCGAAGTGGGGCAACGAGTTGGGCTACGAATGGGCAAAGCGCAGCCGACTGAAAGAGTTGGCGCACCCGTGTCCCTACAAAGGCGAGCAGCACGAAGAGCAGGTGCTTTTCGCAAAAGAGCAGGAACGGTTGGGCAACCACCGCGATTTCTATATCTTTGGACACCGCCATATAGACCTCGACCTGCAAATCACCGGCAACAGCCGCGTGATAATCCTCGGCGACTGCTTCCAACAGTGGACGTATGGTCGGCTGGAAGATAATCGTTTTGAACTGATAAACTACGAGAATTAAAACACGTGTAGTACACAAAAACACACAATAATACATTACAAAAACGAACAAGAACATTTTTATTTCAACAAATATTCCCAAATATTGTTCAAATATTATGGCAATGATATACATGTTGCCACAGCGAGTCAAGATTGAGTTATGTCGCCCCTTCGGGGCTTGTATAGAGGGGGACACCTCTTGTTCGTAGGGTTTCACCCTACGCTGATTTATATCGCCCCTTCGGGGCTTTCGTTTGATAAACAATTTGGGTCAACTTGTATATCATTACCAACTTGTATATCATTACCGATATTATTACCAATCGGCATTAGCAATTAACAAAAACACAATGCACACACGCGAGGAACAACTGAAAGCCTTCGACCGTCTGCTGACGGTGATGGACGAGTTGCGGGAGAAATGCCCGTGGGACAGGAAACAGACTTTTGAGAGCCTGCGAGAGAACACGATAGAGGAGGTGTATGAACTTGCCTCCGCCATCGTGCAGCAGGATAAGACGGAGATTAGCAAGGAGTTAGGCGATGTGCTGCTCCACGTGGTGTTCTACGCGAAGATGGGCAGCGAGACGGGCGACTTCGATATTGCTGACGTGTGCAACCGTATCTGCGACAAGTTGATATTCCGCCACCCGCACGTGTACGGCGAGGCGGCTGCAAAAAATGCAGAGGACGTGTGCCACCTCTGGGAGCAGGTGAAACTGAAAGAGAAAGGCGGCAACAAGACCGTGCTGGCGGGTATCCCCGAGGCGTTACCTGCGCTGGTGAAAGCCTATCGCATACAGGACAAAGTGGCAAACGTGGGCTTCGACTGGGAGAATCCCGAGGACGTGTGGGCAAAGGTGAAAGAGGAGATAGGGGAGTTTGAGGCGGAATGTCGCAAAGAGGGTCAGACGCGCGAGGCGATGACGCAGGAGTTCGGAGACCTGCTGTTCGCGCTGGTGAACGCCGCCCGCAAGTACAAGATACGCCCCGACAACGCGCTGGAGATGACCAATCAGAAGTTCATCCGCCGCTTCAACTACATTGAGCAGCGGGCAACGGAGATGGGGAAACGCATGGGAGAGATGACCCTCGACGAGATGGAGGACCTTTGGCAAGAAGCCAAACAAGGGGAATAAAAAAGAGGGTGGCGATATATCGCAGCCCTCTTTTGGATAAGCAGCCCTCTTTTTGTATAAGCCCCTCCCTTTAAGTTAAGGGAGGGATGGGGAGGTCCCTTTTTACTCTGCCGTCTGTTGGATAGTGAACGTGCTGGGGGAGTACTTGGAGTCGGATTGCACCTCAAGGGTGAGGTCTGTGGTAACGCTCTTGCGCGGGATGTAGCGGATGGGGAAGACCGCCATGTTGTAGCCGGGCTGGAACACCAGCGTGCCCGCAGGGATATTGCTCTTGGCGGTATCTAAGGCAAAGGCAATAGAGTCCATCGCGAGGAACTCCAGTTGCAGCGCCGCCGTGTCCCATGTGGTCTGGAAGCCGGTCAGCACATTACCCTGCGCACTGATAGCCACTACCATCCGAACAGTATCACCCACGTGGATGGTATCGAGCACTGCCTTTCCGTCTTTATCGTAGCGATACCCCAGCGTATCTTTCACCACCACCGTATCCGCATGCCCGCAACTGCGAACAGGCACAGATAAAGCAATCTGAGGGGTGTACTGGGAGTTGTTCTCAAAATCACAAGATGCGGCAAGCAACCCTACCGCCATCGTCAAAATAACAAAAGAAATCTTTTTCATACTATTGCTTTTAATTAGGTTCTAGAAAATCTAGAATTTCTAGAAAATCTAGGGGGAAACACTTCTAAAAAACTATCCCTACAAAAAGCGAGCCAAACGGCTCGCTGTGCGGCATAAAGGACTCGAACCTTCACTCTGTTAGGAACCAGATCCTAAGTCTGGCGCGTCTACCAATTCCGCCAATGCCGCAAATATAGATACGAAATCGGCTGCAAAGGTACACATTATTTTTCAAATATGCAAGAGAATAGCGAAACTTTTTACCATAATCTGCCCAACGGCGTGCGCGTGGTCGTGCGCAGGACAGACTCGCCCGTGGTCTATGTGGGGGTGATGGTCGGCGCCGGCACCCGCGACGAGCAGCCTGCGGAGAACGGCATGGCGCACTACATTGAGCACTGTGTCTTCAAAGGCACGGAAAAGCATACCGCGCGCCAGATTATCAATAGCGTAGAGGGTATCGGCGGGGAGATAAACGCCTACACCACCAAGGAGGAGACTACTTTTTACGCCGCCACGCTGCCCGAGCACACCACACGCACCCTGCGCCTGCTGGCGGAGATGGTGCTGCGCCCCACTTTCCCGAAACACGAGACAGACAAGGAGTTGGGAGTTATCTTCGATGAGATAGAGAGTTACAACGACTCTCCGAGCGAACTCATCTATGATGATTTCGAGGGCATGCTCTTCGAAGGGCACCCGCTGGCAATGCCCATCCTCGGCACGAAGAAAACCCTGCGCAAGATTGGCACTTCCCCTGCGCATCCTCAGCAGTGGATGCGGCTGCACTACCGCCCCGAGCGGATGGTGGTCTTCTGCCAAGGCAATATCGCTCCCGACACTTTCTTCCGCCTCGCCGAGCGGGAGTTTGGGGAGGTGCCCGTTAGCGAAAATCCATCGGCTCGACCTGCTTTAACCCTTATTAGACCCTTATTAGACCCTTTGCAACCCAAGCATATCGCCTACAAGCGGCATACCCACCAAGTGCACGCCATGCTTGGCAATATCGCCTATCCCCTCGGGCATGAACAGCAACTGCCTTTTTATCTCCTTAATAATATAATAGGCGGGGGGAGCCTTAACTCGCGGCTCAACCTGCGCCTGCGCGAGTCGCGCGGACTGGTCTATACCGTGGAGTCCACCTACACGCCGCTCTCCGACACGGGCTATTGGTGCACTTATTTCGCCTGCGAGCCGGAGCATTTCGATGAGTGTCAGCGGCTCTGCCACGAGGAATTAGACAAACTCTGCTCCCATCCGCTCAGCGAATCGCAGATAAAACACGCCTTACAGCAATTACGCGGGCAGATGGCAATCGCTTCGCTCAATCAGGAGAACAACGCCCTCGCCATGGCAAAGTCGGTTTTGTACTTCGGACACGCACCCACATGGATGGAAACTTATAAACAAATTGCATACTCAACCCCCGCCCAACTGCTCAAAGCGTCGCAAGAAATACTTACAACTTGTCATTTGTCTATTTTGACCTACGAATAGGCTGATTTTTATGTTGTACAACTTAAAAAATATCAATTTTGCATTAAAAAATATGTTTTTTAGCACAAAAATGAAGCAAAATCGCATTTTTCTTGCCAAATATTTGCACATATAAAAAAAAAGCCGTATCTTTGCCCACCAATTTGGGATACAAGTGAAATCCCAAATAGCAAATAGTCAGCAGTAGGGAGGAGATACTGCAAGAAACGAGTAAATTAGATAACAAAACTTTTAATAAACAAACGGATGAAAAAGTTCTTAACACTTATGGCGCTATGTATGCTCAGCATCGGGATGATGGCGGAGCAGCAGGTTAGCGGTGTGGTAGTAGATGAGAAGAACGAACCCATTATCGGTGCAAGTATCCAAGTGAAGGGTGGAACCCAGGGTACAATTACCGACTACGATGGTGAGTTTTTCCTGACGGTACCCGATGATGCTACCGTGTTGGTAGTAAGTTATGTCGGAATGCAAACGCAAGAAGTAGCCGTCAAGCGCAACGTGCGCGTAGTGTTGCACGAGGCCACCGAGGTAATCCAAGAGGTGGTCGTAACCGGTTACGGAAGCGTAACGAAGGGTAGTTTTGCCGGCTCGGCACAAGCTGTTGATGCGGAAAATATAGAAAAAAAGAGCCCGTCTGAGATTTCCAAAGCCTTGGCAGGTGAGGTGGCCGGTGTGCAGGTAGTAAATACCAGCGGTCAGCCCGGTACCAACGCAACCATCCGTATCCGTGGTATCGGTTCGGTGAATGCTTCCACTGCTCCGTTATATGTAGTGGATGGTGTAACCTATGATGGCGACATCTCCTCTATTGACCCGGGCGATATTGCTTCTACCACGATTTTGAAAGACGCTACAGCGACCTCTCTCTATGGTTCGCGTGGTGCCAACGGTGTGATTGTTATCACCACCAAAAAAGGTAATTCCGGCGATGAGGGCAAGATAGAGGTGGACGTGAAGTATGGTGCCAACATGCACTTGTTGCCCATGTACGAGGTTATCTCTGACCCGCAAGAGTTCGTGGAGATGGCTTGGCAGAGTATCTACAACTCGCTGCCTGCCAAGTCTTATACAGATGTAAGTGGCCGTATTAAGGAGGCAAATAAAAACCTCTTCAGTAACAAAGGATTACCGGAAGCCTATAACTTGTGGAACAAAAGCGGAAGTGCGCTGATAGACGGCTATACCGGCAAGTTCTATGATGATGTGCAGTTGAAAGACGGCTACAAAAACATGAGCAGTTGGGAAGACAACCTGTTCCGCGTAGGGCAAAAAGCCAACGCCACAGTCAAAATATCCGGCGGTAACGAAAAAATAAATTACTACACCAGTTATGGTTACCTCAAAGACGAGGGTTACTATATCGGTTCGGACTATGACCGTTTTACGGTACGCGGTAACTTGGATTACAAGCCCAAGAAATGGCTGAAAGGCGGATTGAATATAGCTTATACCTACTCCAACTTGAACAATCCCGGGCAAGGCAGTAATATGAATAACGGTTTTGCCTACGTGAATGGTATTCCGCCGATTTATCCTGTCTTCCTCTACAACGAGGATGGTACCATTGCTACCGACTCCAAAACCGGTAACTATGCTTACGACTACGGTATGAATGAGGGATATGGTCGTGGTTTCGGTTCGGGTATCAACCCCGCAGGTGCATTGCTCTATGATAAGCAGAATACGAAGCAGCATGCCGTAACGGCTACCGGAAGCCTTGAGTTTACGCTGTATAAGGGTTTGAAACTGGAGATTACGGCAGGTGTGCAGTATGTAGGGCAAAACGCTTCGGAATTGACCAATAAATATTATGGTGATGCCGCAGGCCTGGGACGTATAGAGAAAACCCAACTTAACTTCTTGATGTTTGAGGCAAAAGAGTTGCTCAAATACAACAAAGATTTCGGAGATCATGTTATTGACGTGATGGCAGGACATGAGACCTTGATGGCATCGCAATCGGTTATGTATGGGGGAAAATCCAAAATTGCCGACCCGAATAGTTTGGAATTAGGTAATGCCATTCAAATGTCCTATATGAGTTCTTACACCTCTTCCCAAGCTTTGGAGAGCTATTTGGCGCAAGCAAGTTATTGGTACAAAGATCGTTATGGTCTTACCGCTAACTATCGTGCTGATGGTTCGAGCAACTTTGCTAAAGGACATCGTTGGGGACATTTCGGCTCTGTCGGCTTGGCTTGGAAATTCACGGAGGAAGACTTTATGGCATCGGCTACCGAATATCTCAACAATGGTAAATTGCGCTTCAGTTGGGGTATGTTGGGTAACCAAGAAGTAGGCTCCGACTTGTACCACGACATGTGGTCTATCAAATATGTGGACAATCAAGTGGGTTTTGTATGGAGCTCTCCCGGTACGCAAGACTTGACGTGGGAGAAAACCAGCCACTTTGACTTAGGTCTGGAGTTCTCAATCATGAAGTACTTAGATGTTGAGTTGGATTATTTCCATAAGACTACATTTGATTGCTTGATGCCTCGCTACAATGCGTCTTCTATGGGGTATTCTTACACATGGATTAACGGTGGCAAAATTTCCAACCAAGGTTTTGAATTCCAACTCAATGCGCATGCTGTAGATACTCGAAACGTGAAACTGGATATCCGTTGGAACGGCGGTTTCTATCGCAATAAAGTATTAGAGTTGCCTAAGGATATCAACAACGAGTCGGAGATGACCACCAACGGCGGTTTGGTAGTAGGTCATAGTATGTACGAATATCGTATGACAGAGTATATGGGTGTTGACCCCGAGACCGGTGAAGCGTTATACAAAGCATACTACGATAAATCGAAGGGTGGTTTTGGTTATACTAACGCATTGCTTGTAACAGAAGAAGATGTAGAAAAAGGCAATGGAAGCAACTATATCAGCGATGTGAATGACTATCGTATGAATAATCCCGAAGCGCAAATTCGCGATACCGTTACCACACGCTACGCTTATTGTGGTGCTGATTTCTTAGGGAAGACTGCAGAGGCTGATTTGGAAGGCGGTTTTGGAATAGATTTGGAAGTGTATGGCGTATCGTTGAGTGTTACCTGCGGCTATCGCATCGGCGGTTATGGCGTGGACTACACCTATATGCAGTTAATGGGCAACGAGAAAGTAGGTAACTACAACTGGCACGTGGATATGCGCAACGCATGGACGGAAACCAATACCAATACGGATATTCCCCGTTTGAGCAACGGTGCCGACCTTTACACCAACTCTTCGTCCACTCGTTTCCTCACCTCCAACTCTTACCTCAGTCTGAACAACATTCGCTTGGGATATAATTTCCCGAAGAAACTTTTGGATAAAGCAAAAATCAAGAAGTTGGAGATTTATGTTCAGGGAGATAACCTTGCTATCGCCACGGCACGCAAGGGTTACAACCCAACAGTAAGTACCACCGGTGCTTCCAACAGTTACCAATACACTCCGTTGTCCACTATTATGGGCGGTATCAAAATTATCTTCTAACCTCAAACATAGGAGACAAGCATTATGAAAAAGAGTATAGTATTTTTTATAGCAGCCCTGCTGGGGCTGGCTTCATGCAGCGATAGTTTTCTGGACCGTCAATATGAAGGCGGTATGCTCAGTCAGGAGAAGTATGACCAACTGAGTTCTGATAAATTGAAGAGTACATTGTTGGGATGTTACACCATGATTTATACTATGAGTAGTGAAGACCATGATGAGTTTGGACAGCGCAGTATCGACCTTTGGGGCGATATCCTGAGTGGTGATATTGCCGTTACCAACAAGACTTATGGTTGGCTGTACCTTGACGAGCAGATGTCCACCGTTACCGGACGCACGGGAACGATTTGGGTGTTCTACTATGATATGATTCATAATATCAATGTGGTAATCAATAGTATCGAGAGTGGCAGCAATATCAGCCAACTGATAGCGGAGCACGGGTATCCGTCTACGGAAGAAGGCGCATACGAATATACGGCAGAGCAAACCAACTATGCCCTCTATTTAGCTCAAGCCAAAGCACTCCGCGGGTACTGCTACGCCAACTTGGCACGCTGGTACACCCCTATCTTTACGATTGCCGGCTACACGATTGACAACTACAAGTGCGTGCCAGTGTATACAGAGGAGAACATGACCCAAGCGCAAGGACTCTCTACAAGTGCGATGGTATATCAACGGGTGTTTGACGATTTGGGCACCGCGGTTCGGTTATTTGAGACATTCGGCGCACGCTATGAGGAACTGAACGAAGCAAGCTATGCACGCACCTCAAAGTTGGCTATTGACGTGAATGTAGCACGCGGCTTATTGGCTTACGCTTATCTGAATGCGGCTCCCTATTATTCGAATATTAACGCCACAAAAGCGAAAGACTATTACCGCAAGGCACACCAATATGCCCACGATGCCATCGAGAGCAATGCGTTTCGCATTATTCCCAACAGCATGCTCTACTCCACCGGTTTTAACGATGTGAGCGAAGCAAGTTGGATGTGGGGACAAAATGTGGTAACCGAGACAGCAGGCGGCTTGAAATCTTGGTTCGGTCAGATGGATATCCACTCCTATTCTTACGCATGGGCAGGCGATACCAAAGTGATTGACGAGAACTTGAAAAACCTGATTCCCGCATGGGACGGGCGCTCTCGCTGGTTCAACGACGGCTCCAAACAATCGGCGTTCAAAGACTGCCCCGATGGTAAGTTCTATTCTGCGGTCAGCCCCAACTCCACCGAGAAAGAGGATATAGACCGCGAGTGGCTGAGCGACAACGTGTTTATGCGTATCGAGAGTATGTATCTTATCGCCGCAGAGGCTTGCTATTTTATTGATTCGTTGGATGCTTCGAAGAACTATCTGACGGCTATCACTGACCAACGTCTCAATGATGAGTATCCCTTGGCAGCATCCGACTACGAGGCGTACAAAAGCACACTCACCGGTAAGCAACTAATTAAAGAGATAGAACTAAACTGGCGTGTGGAGATGTGGGGCGAAGGCTACGGTTTACAGACCTTCCGCCGACTGACCGGCACCAAGAAACGCGGCGGGAACCACGATGTAGGTGCGGGTTCGGAGGTGAAAGCATCCGATGCATCGTTCAATATGAATATCCCGAGTTCGGAGGCTACATACAACCCCGAAATCTAAAACAAAGCAAACAACATTATTAACCCAAAAATTTTTAAGTTATGAAAAAGGTATTATTTATGGCAGCAGCCGTATTGGGTTTATCCCTCAGTTTCATCGGCTGCAAACCGACCGAAAACAACGGCGGCAACAATGGCGGCAATAGCGATGCTACCGTAACGGGTCTGACCGTGAGACCGGCAGAGTTGACCCTGTTGGTAAACGATGAGCCTGTCCGTCTGAGTTACGTAACAGAGCCGGAAGGCGTGAAAGTAAACTTGGTATGGACATCGTCTGACGAAGCCGTAGCTACCGTGTCTGATGACGGTACGGTAACCCCGATGGGAACCGGTACGGCAAACATCACCGCTACGGTGAAAGACACCGAGGTGAAAGGCGTATGCCAAGTGAAAGTAACCAGCCTTGAAGATAACTTGGTGTTCACCGAGTGCTATCTGGGTTTGGTCGCATTGGACGAAACTAACACCTTTCCTTTCAACCACAGTACATTAGGGACCATCAATGCACACGTTGGTTTAGGTCGTGTACAACTCTTCACGGAGGGATTGTATTTTAATGCTTCCGGACAATTAGACGGTGCACAGCAAGGTGGTTGGATTTATTTCACCACTCCTATTGCATTGGCTTATGCAAATGAGAACACTGACAACCCGAACATGGCACAATTCCCCAACGGCGTTTCGTTCTCGCTGGGCGACTACTACATCACCAATGCACAAGGTACCGCTACCAAAACCTACACAATGACTTACCAAGTTGATGAGACGACAACAGAATTGCGTGAATTTGATTTGCCTGTTGATGCAAATGGTTCACCGCTGACCCACGTGGCTTATCCTACCAAGGTGGACAACGACACCTTTATGACCTACATGAATGCATGGTTGGCAAACTTCAACGAAGTAGGTGAGTTTACACAAGAGAACTACCAAGACTTTGCGTTTGCAGGTATCTACGGTTTCGAAGGTCCGACATTGAATTTGATGCAGTATGTAGTGGACGAAGAGCAGAAAGGTGGCTACGAGTCTTATCCGGACTGGTTGTGGGAGTATATGCCCAATGCAATCGTCACCGGTGGTGAGTTGTATATTGGAGGGGAGACTGGTAGTAGCAAACATATGGACATGATTGACTATATGAACATAGATGTTCAGTTCGTCCAAACTGATGAACACGGTATTCCCGGTTTGTTCGTTGATTTTAGCGAAGAGACAGGCTTCACCATCAAATCTACCGGTGTGGAGTTAGGCAAGACCGTCAACTACACTCGCGGCACGATGCCTTCCAACAAACCTGCACGTCAACACAAAGGCCTGAACATCTTTGTTGACCACGCACTCACCTTCGAGAACGCGCCTATGTTGCCCGCTCGCGAAGCAAAGAAAATTACCGCACCGAAGCACACTACGCTGAAATAAAAGCAAGCATCATACGGTAATATAACATCATTGAGGCTGTCTAACGAGTCACGTTAGGCAGCCTCTTTTTATTAACATGAACTTGAAATGAGATACATATACTGACAATTCTTTTATTTCTACCAAAATTTCCAAAGATTATTCAAATATTTTTTTCTCTAACATGTAATTGTCATATAATTAATCATTAATTTATTACCAAAAACCAAATTAGTCCTTGAGTGCTGAAAATAGTTTGCTTATATTGAACTTACGTTAATATAACGCGAACTCGAAATAAGATACATATACATTGAAACACTGACAATTCTTTTATTTCAACAAAAATTTCCAAAAATTATTTGGAACTTGTCCCGACCTGTCGGGATATTTTTTCTTTAACATGTAATTGCCATATAATTAATCATTAATTTAGGCAATGATATACATATTGACCATGCAATTCAGAATAGAGTTATGTCGCCCCTTCAGGGCTTGCATTGTGGGTGATTCCCTTTTACGTAGGGGCAAGCCCCTACGCTGTTTTATGTCGCCCCTTCGGGGCTTGCATTTGATAAAGAATTTGGGTCCACTCGTATCATGACTCCAAAAAAGGCGGCTGCCTCTTTTGGGAAGCAGCCGCCTTATATTGTATGTTTATCCTTTATTGAGCCATAAACTTCTTACCGCCTTGCAGATAGATATGCCCTTTCACGGGTGTTGCCACACGGCGACCCAACAGGTCGTAGATAACAGTATCTAACCCATCGGTCTCCACTATCTCATCGGCAGTGCCGTTCAGCGGCATGATATAGCGGATAATCTCTTGGTTGGAACGCAAATCATAATCGCCGGCTTGCAGGTTGTTGAGCAGGAACCAGCCATCCTCTGCGCCTTCCCATCCCCAGTTGAAATGGAAATACGGATACTTCTCGTAGCCCTTCTGCACATAATAGCCATCCATCACATAAGCATGCCCCGCACCGGAGGGTTGCATGGAACGCATCAGGATAGGACGACCTGTTTTCAATTCGGTTTGCAGAATCTCTAACCACTTGGCATCCGTGTAATCAGCACGTGCCAATTTGTCCACTTCCGGCGAATAATCAAAGAAAGAAACCAGAGCATCTGCCACATAATCGGTATTGGTACCCGAGCCGTCCAGATTATAATCCATACGCGTGGTGGCACCGCAAGCAAATACCAAATCGGCAACCGCATCGGCTTGCGCAGCCGTGTAGCCATTCAGGTAATTTGGCAGGATATTGTCCCAATCGAAACGATGATTCTCTAAGTCTAAACTAATCGTGATATTCAAGGTCTCGGTCTTGTAGGAGATCGCACCGCGGCACACCTCGGGATGTCGGTGATAGGTCATAATCTGCGCCATAGCCACCGCCACACAGCCTGCCAAGCAATGCTGATTGTTTCGAATGGGTGCCTTTGCACGGAAGGGGTCTCCTTGACCAAACTTAATGTCTCCTAACAAAGGAGCCACTGAATCGGTAACCTCTGCTGCCAACTGCGCCTGCAACTCCGCTTCGGGAGCCTGTGCGGACACACGCACATCCAGCCCCCACTCCGCAAATATCAGTCGCGCATCGTCAGACAACTCGCTCACGCTTCCTTTATCCGAGAAACCAATGACCATACCACCGGCATCATCTACCAATACAAATCCGCCCTCGGGACGGGAATACATAGTGGCAGGCACAAGACCTGCTCCCAACGCCCGCGATACCACCACGAGCACAAGGGCAAAAGACAAGAAAATCTTTTTCATAGACATAACATTTATACCAAATATGGGTGCAAAGATACAAAATTTTCAGTATATATACAAATAATGTGCCATCAAAAGAGAAATAATTTGTGCATTTGGCATTTTTTTTGTAACTTTGCGGGCGAAAATTAACTCATTTTGTCTATGAAACGAATCTATCTGATATGGGCAATGTGCGTTGCTGCCGTCAGCGCGTTTGCCGTGGTTGCCACTCCCGAACCCGTGTTGCGACAGTTGCCCGATGGGACTTGGCGCGAAGTATATATTAGGGGAGACGAGCATTACCACTACCTCAGCACCCTTGACGGGCAGATGATAGCCGGCACCGCGGTTGGCATCCTGCCATCAGAAGTATCCTCGGAACGGCAACGGGCACCGCAAGCCGTGAAACTGACCTCTTACGTACCTGCTACGGGCACGGTGAGGATACCTGTTATCTTGGTCAACTTTACCGACTTGTCCTTCTCCATAGACAATCCTGTTGCCAAGTTCAGCGACCTTTTTAACGGTGCCGGCGGCAGCAATCCGAATGCCACCGGTTCGGTGCACGACTATTTCTACGCCTCTTCTGACGGAGCACTTAATCTTGTGTACGATGTGTATGGTCCTTACACGCTCTCCGGCACTATGGCAGATTATGGCAAGAACACCAACAACAGCAATACGCCCAACGCGCGGCAGGCGGTGGAAGAGGCAGCACAACTGGCTGTGGACGCAGGCGTGGACCTGAGTGTGTATGACAACAATTGGGATGGCTATATAGACAACCTGTCGGTAGTCGTTGCCGGCTACAATGAGGCAGAGGGGGGCTCGGCGAACACCATCTGGCCGCACTACAGCATCGTGTCTTCCAACAAGACATTTTCCGGCAAGCGATTGTCAGGCTACCTGATGATTTCCGAATACCGAGGAGGACGAGGCAGCATACAGGCGGGTATCGGTACCTATTGCCACGAGTTCGGGCACGCACTCGGTATAGTAGATTTTTATGATACAAAAGAGAGTGGCAACTACACCATCGGCGCATGGGATATCATGTGCAACGGCAGTTATAACAACAGCGGCTGCACGCCACCTTCCTTTACGGCTTTTGAACGGTTCTGGATGGGATGGCTTACGCCGCAGCAGCTTACCGCACAAGGAGAATACACCCTGCAGCCCATCGAATCGCACAACGAGGCTTATCTCCTCGCTGCTAACACACACAACCTGCTGCCATCGGTACCCTCCCCTAATGAGTACTTCCTTATAGAGAATCGTCAGGCGATAGGTTGGGATGCCAACAAAGATGCACTGATTGCCCCCGGGATACTCATCTCGCATATCACGTTCAACAACAGCACATGGGCATACAACACGTTCAACAACCGACATCCCCTCGGCTATGCCATCGTCAGCGCGGGCAATGCAGGAGGCACCGGTAGCACCGAAGCCGATGTCTTCCCCGGCTCGCGCAATGTGCTCCAATGGATACCCACGCTCAACGATGGTCAGCGCTTGATAGGTCAGCGCCTGACTAACATCCGGCAAAACGAGACCGATTCGTCCTTGTCGTTCACTTTCGGAGTATCTTCAAGCAATACCATAGAGATTCCCTATCCGGCTGTTGCCGACACGCTCATGTCCCCGTATGACCAAGGGATTGTTGCTTATGACACGCTGCCGATAAACGTAACTTTGAGGAACCTGCAGAGCAACAGTGTGGTGCTCTCCATGTCAAACAGCAACTTCGAGTTCAGCATCGACACGGGACGCACTTGGATTAAAGGGACGCCCCTATCGCTCACAATTCCTGTGCAGACCTCGTATTCTCTCCGTATTCTTATGCGCTACACTCCCACGCGGCAGAGCTGCCAAGCACAGTCCTCTATTTTCACTATTCAGACCGCAGATTTGCAACGCGCCGCACAGTATATGCTTTACGGTATATCCCCACGACCCGTCTATATTGACGCACCATATATTCTGCCGGCAACCGACTTGGCATCCACCTCTTTTACCGCCCATTGGGAGCCGCAGGACGATGCCGATGGCTACTATATTGCGCTGGCATCTGTGGCTGCCGATGGTACCAAAACGGAGATATACAGCGGAAAAGATTTTGAGGTAGGTGCCACTACCTCGCAAGCCATCTTCACCGACTTGAATCCGGAGACCACCTACTGCTTCACCATTACGGCTTATGAAGAAAAAGGCTGCCGCCCCAACTACAAACCCTCGCAGGAGATATGTCTCACCACACTCTCTGCTCAAGGCACGCAAAGACCCATCGTTGTGCAACGCGAGGCAGACGGTACCTACACGATTACCCTGCCCGAGTCGGCTGACGGCTCCACACACCTCAATATCTACGACTACACAGGCAAACTCGTAGAGACCATGCCGCTACCTTATGGTACCTTATCCACCACTCTTCACACCACTCGCCTACAAGCAGGACAACTCTATATCCTCCGCGTGTTGGGCGGCAAACTGCAACGCAAAGGCATTGTTGGCAAACTGCTGTATCAATAACGCTTCTCATTCACAAAAAGCACTCTCCCACACCCAATAAACACATAACGCTCAACTGTCCCACGGCAGTTGAGCGTTATGTTATGAATGGCTGAGAATCTCAGTAGCACAGTTGCTTACAGCATCTCCACGCTGCGGTTGACGAACTTCGCCAGAGCCTCGCCTTTGAGCAAGCCGCTTGCGAGCAGCGCGATATCAATCAGTTGGTGCACCTTCTCGTTCTTCTCAGCGTGCGCAGCATAGACGCCCTTGAGTTGATTGCGCAGGTCTGCCAACTCTTTCGTTACGTTGGTTACCGCGTCTTTCTCCTCTTGCGTCAGGTCGGCATCTTTCTTGCCTTTCTGCGCGGCTTTCAGGTCGTCCTCCTCTTTCTGCTTAGCGGCAATCTGCTCGTTGAGCGGCGCTACCTCGGCGGCAACAGCACCTACCAACTCGTTCATCAGGTCGGTAACCTTGCTGTTCGCGGTGTTCACCACGAGGTTGTACGAGTCGGGCATCGTGCCGTAGAACGACATCCCCTGCTGGTGCGCAGACATCTCTTTCATGCGGCGCATAAACTCATTCTGCGTCAGGAACACCGGCAGCGCGTCTGCCGATACCGCCTCAAAGGACACCACGTAGTTGCTCTTGTCGCCCTTCGGCAGTTGGCTCTCGAAGGAGTAGCGCAGTGCATCCTCCTGCTCGGTGGTCAGGCTGACAGCCTGCTTGTCCTCCTTCGCGATGAGGTTCTCTATCACGTCGGAGTCCACGCGCACGAAGCGGAGGGATTTCGATGTCTTTCCATCCGCAGGCGAGACGCCTGCGTCCCCAGTGTCGTAGGACTTCTGCTCGAACTGCGACATCTGGTGCACATCCAACTCGCCGTCCATCAGTAGCACGTCGTAGCCCTTCTCTTTCGCGCGTTGGATATACGAGTAAGACGCATCGGGGTCTTGCGTATAGAGCAGGATGAGGTCGCCGTTCTTGTCGGTCTGTGCCTCCTTCACAAGGTTCTTGTACTCCTCCAGCGTGTAGTACTTACCGTCGAGGTTCTTCAGCAGGTTGAAGCCCACTGCCTTGTCGTAGAACTTCTCGTCGGTCAGCATGCCGAACTGGATGAACATCTTCACATCGTCCCATTTCTTCTCGAAGTTCTCGCGGTCGTTCTTGAAGAGTTCTGCCAATTTGTCAGCCACCTTCTTAGTGATGTACCCGCTAATCTTCTTCACGTTGTTGTCGCTCTGCAGGTAACTGCGGCTCACGTTCAGCGGGATGTCCGGCGAGTCTATCACGCCGTGGAGCAGCGTCAGGTACTCCGGCACGATGTTCTCCACCTCGTCGGTAACGAACACTTGGTTGCAATAGAGTTGAATCTTATTGCGGTGCACATCGAGGTTGTTCTTGATTTTCGGGAAGTAGAGGATACCCGTCAAGTGGAAGGGGTAGTCCACATTCAGGTGAATATGGAAGAGGGGCTCGTCCATCTGCATGGGGTAGAGTTCGTGGTAGAACTTGTCGTAGTCTTCGTCGGTGAGGTCGGCGGGCTTGCGTGTCCACGCCGGCGAGACATTGTTGATGATGTTGTCTTCCTCGGTTTCGACTTGCTTGCCGTCTTTCCACTCTTTCTTCTTTCCGAAGGCAATCTCCACGGGGAGGAACTTGCAGTATTTCTTCAGCAACCCCTCGACGGTGGCGTCCTCCAAGTACTGCGCGAACTCATCGTCTATATGCAGCACGATGTCCGTCCCGCGCTCCGCCTTGATAGTCTCTTCCATCGTGTATTCGGGGTCGCCTTCGCAACTCCAATGCACGGCTTTGGCATCCTCCTGATACGACTGTGAGAAGATCTCCACCTTCTTCGCTACCATGAAGGCGCTGTAGAAGCCCAGTCCGAAGTGCCCGATGATGGCTTCGGCTTTGTCTTTGTATTTGTTCACAAACTCCTCGGCGCCGGAGAATGCGATTTGGTTGATGTACTTATCCACCTCCTCGGCGGTCATGCCGATACCATGGTCTTGCACGGTCAGCGTCTTCTTGTCCTTGTCCAGCAGCACGCGCACGCGCAGGTCGCCCAGGTCGCCTTTCACCTCGCCGACGCTCGACAAGGTCTTCAACTTCTGCGTAGCGTCCACCGCGTTGCTAATCAACTCACGCAGGAAAATCTCGTGGTCGCTGTATAGAAACTTCTTGATAACAGGGAAAATGTTGTTGGAGGTTACTCCGATATTACCTTTACTCATAGCGATAGTTTATATTTAACAATTTACTATTTTACTATTTGACAATTTACTATTTTACAATTGCCATGCGGCGGAAACCCTCTTAATTCTTAATTCCTCATTCCTCATTCCTAATTCCTCATTCCTAATTGATAGCAGGCGGGGACGCACACGACAAGTCGGTATGTACCACCTGCGCACCCGGGCTGCATCCGCTCTTAATTGCGTATCAAAAACCACGCCAAAGGCGGTCGGGGTATATAAAAGGGGTAGGGGACTGACAAAATGTCAGTCTATGGCAGTAGCTGTTTTTTCTTAAGGACGGCTGTATTTACTTGGGATATTTGTTTTTTTTTACTATATATGGATAAAAATGCAATTCTCTTGCATATTCCGAAAAAAAGCAGTAATTTTGTGCCCGAAATAGGCAAAGGGGCAGTTGTTCGCGCCGGCGCCGTAAACATTTGTAGGTTTATTATGATAAAAGTTACTTTTCCGGACGGTGGTGTCCGTGAGTATGAGAGCGGCATAACGCCGCTGCAAGTGGCTGAGAGTATCAGCAGTCGTTTGGCACAAGATATCCTTGTGGCAAGTACAAGACCCTCCCTAACCCTCCCTACAGAGGGAGGGGATGATTGGCAGATTACGGAGTTGAACGCGCCGTTGACCGAGGACTGCCACATCCGTCTGCACAAGTGGGATGACCCCGAGGCGAAGCACGCCTTCTGGCACACCTCCTCGCACCTGATGGCGGAGGCGCTGCAGGAGTTGTACCCCGGCATTCAGTTCGGTATCGGTCCCGCTATCGAGAACGGGTTCTATTATGATGTGTATCCCGCGGAGGGACAGGTGATTAAGGATAGCGACTTCCCTGCCATCGAGGCAAAAATGATGGAGTTACGTGCGCGCAAAGAGCAATTGGTGAAGAAGTCCATCGCGAAAGCCGACGCGCTCAAGCAGTTCGGCGAGTGGGGGCAACACTACAAGTGCGAACTCATCGACGACCTTGAGGACGGACATATCACCACTTACACGCAGGGGGCGTTCACAGACCTCTGCCGCGGTCCGCACCTTGTTTCGACGGAGCCTATCAAGGCTGTGAAAGTGCTGTCGTGCGCGGCTGCCTACTGGCGCGGCGACGAGAAACGCCCGATGATGACCCGTATCTACGGTATCACCTTCCCCAAGAAAGCCATGCTCGACGAGTACCTCGCCCTATTAGAGGAGGCGAAGAAACGCGACCACCGCAAAATAGGTAAGGAATTGGAACTCTTTATGTTCTCCGATATGGTGGGCAAGGGTCTGCCTATCTGGTTGCCGAAGGGCACGGCGCTGCGCCTGCGCTTGGAGGACTTCTTGAAGAAGATACAGAAACGCTATGGCTATCAGCAGGTTATCACACCGCATATCGGCTCGAAGAACCTCTATCTAACCTCCGGGCACTGGGACCACTACGGCAAAGACTCGTTCCAACCTATCACCACCCCCGAGGAAGGTGAGGTCTATCTCTTGAAGCCGATGAACTGCCCGCACCACTGCGCTATCTACAAGAACAGCCCACGTTCGTACAAAGACCTGCCCTTCCGCTGCGCAGAGTTCGGCACCGTATATCGCTACGAGCAGTCCGGTGAGTTGCACGGACTGACGCGCGTGCGCTCGTTCACCCAAGACGATGCGCATATCTTCTGCCGCCCCGACCAAGTGAAGAGCGAGTTTATCCGCGTGATGGAGATTATCGAGATTATCTTCAAAGCCCTTGACTTCCAGAACTTCGAAGCACAGATTTCGCTTCGCGACCCCAATAACCGCGAGAAATATGTGGGTTCCGACGAGGTGTGGGAGAAGGCAGAGAACGCCATCATCGAGGCATGCCGCGAGAAGAACCTTCCCGCGAAGATTGAGTACGGCGAGGCGGCATTCTACGGACCGAAACTTGACTTCATGGTCAAGGACGCCATCGGTCGCCGCTGGCAGTTGGGTACTATTCAGGTGGACTACAACCTGCCCGAGCGCTTCGAGTTGGAGTACGTGGGCGAGGACAACCAGAAGCACCGCCCCGTGATGATTCACCGCGCGCCCTTCGGCTCTATGGAGCGCTTCGTGGCAGTGCTCATCGAGCATACCGCCGGCAAGTTCCCGCTGTGGCTCACGCCCGACCAAGCCGTCGTGCTGCCCATCTCCGAGAAGAGCAACGAGTACGCATGGAAAGTGAAAGAGTTGCTCGAAGCGCAGGATGTGCGCGTGGTGGTGGACGACCGCAACGAGAAACTCGGACGCAAGATTCGCGACAACGAGTTGAAGCGTATCCCGTTCATGCTCGTGGTGGGCGAGAAAGAGGCAGAGCAAGGTCTCGTCAGCGTCCGCCAGCAGGGTGCCGAAGACAAGGGTCAGATGACCATCCAAGCCTTCGCCGACTTTGTCAATACCACCGTTAAGCAGCAGATGAACGCGTATTGATATTGGACAATTGGACAATTTACTATTTGACAATTAACAGAAATAAACAATAATACTTGACAAAAACTCTTATATTCAACAAATATTTTCAAGTATTGTTCAAATAGTAAATTGTCAAGTAAAATTGTCAAACTGTAAAATAAAAGCGCGTATGTTTCCGCATTGGAGACATACGCGCTTTTATTATAGGCTCAACGCTTTCAAGTTTCAAGTAAGTTTTAAGTGCTTGAGCTCACTCAACCCATCGGAACTAATGGTCAAATAGTAAATTGTCAAATGGTTAAATAGTTTACGCTTCGTCATCGTCGGCATAGTAGTGGTCTTGCCCTTTCTTGCGATGGTGGAGTTTGCCATAGATATACGCGCCGTACTTGCCGTATCGACTGCCTTTGTTATAATCGGCTCCGTACCCATACCCATAACCGTATCCGTACCCATATCCATACGCTTTGTGCCCTTCGTTAGGTATATCTGAAAGAATCAGTTGTACCTTATCCTGTCCCTCTATCATCTCCGCCATCTGTTGCACAGTCTGCTTGCAGAACGATTTATTGGTCCGCATGCAACGGATGATGAACAAACAGATATCCGAGAACCCGATGAGTGTGTAGGCATCCGATACCAATCCGATGGGCGAAGTGTCCATTACGATAAAGGCGTACTCCTCGCGCAGACGGGCTATCATTTCCGCCATTTTATCCGAGTGTATCAACTCCCCGGGGTTAGGCGGAATGGTGCCTGCCCGCATCACGTCAAAACCAAAGGGTGTATCTCTTATGATGGTATCTGCTAAGGCGCAATCCCCCGCGAGGTAGTTGCTCAATCCGCTGCCGTTCTCCAATCCTAACTTGGTATGCACATTGGGTTTGCGTAAATCCACATCTATCAAGAGAGTTTTCTTACCCGACATGCCGTATAATGATGCTAAATTGGTGCTGAGGAAGGTCTTCCCGTCGCCTGACTCCGTAGAGGTGAGGGTAACTACAATGCCTTCTTTCCGCTTGGTGATATATTCTACACGTGTACGTATGGAGCGCAGCATTTCAGCATACGAGGAACGCGGTTTGTTGCGAACAAAAACAGGGTCCTGTGTACGTATATGGCGCAGAATGCCTATCATATTGAATGCGCCTAAGCGCTTTACATCTTTTGGCGTGCGTACTTTATTATTGAGCAACTCGCTCAAAATAATCAACACCAATGGTACCAAGAGTCCGATGATAAGTGCCGTAGAGGTAGTCTTTGACTTGGCTTTTCCGTTTACCATCGCTGTGGTACGCGCCTTGTCAAGAATCTTGTTGTCCGGTGTGTTACCCGCTTTCTGAATCTCCGCCTCAGCGCGTTTTTGGAGGAAGAAGGTGTAGTAGTTGTCATCGATACGGTAGTTGCGTTCCAGCGCGACAATCTGCAACTCTTTGGAGGGTAATGTCTTTATTTCGTCTTCTACGTCGGCAAAGCGGTCTTGCAGGTCTTTCTTCTCAATTTCCAAGGATGCCCGCATGCTGCTTACTACCTCGTTGATCGCCGTCTTCACGTTCTCTATATCCTTGGTATATTTCGCATAATATACGTTCTTCTCGCTCAGTTCTCCGCGCTGGATGCGCAGGTCGTTCAGTTGCTGCACGAGCGACATGAGTATCGGCTCGTTCAGTCCCAAGGAGGTCGGGGCTATCACGGCACCATTCTCTATGTTGGTCTGCAGATAGTTGGTTAGATAGTCAAAATAGGTCTCTTTCAGTTTGAGAGACATATTCTGCTGGTCATATTGCGAGATGCGGTTCATCAGTTGCCCTGAGTAGGAACCGACATCCGTAAACTTATTTTCCTGACGGAATCGTGTCATGGCATCTTCGCTTACCTCCAAAGACGACTGCAAGGCAATCAACTGCTGGTTGATGAAGCGAATACTATTATCTGCCACCTCGTTCTTCTGCTCTAAGTTTTGCATCAGATAGATTTCCGCCAGTTTGTCTATAAACTCACAGTCGCGTTGCGGGGTTTCGCCGGTTAATGCAATCGCCAGCACGGTACTCCCTTCCCCTACAAAACTCAATTGTAATCGTGCCATGAACTCATCCACCAGCGATGCCTTAGTGCGGAAACGGAAGTATATCTTCCCGGTTGATACACTCATGTCTGACGGGAGTATGACAGCATCAAACAGCGGACAATGTATCGGCTCACAATAACGTGCGGTATAGCGCATGGGGAAATTCTCGTCCGTTGAGATGATGGTTAATGAGTCCGAATGGATTTCCAATTGAAAAAGAATAGAATATGCTATCGGTTCTACGCGAGTGGTCTTTATCAGAATCGGTGTCTGACGATAGAGATTGCGCGTTTTGAATCGCCCTTTGGTGATATACTCTGTCTGCATAAACGGCAGCGAGTCAACCACGCGGCTCATCAAGTCATACGAACCGAGCATAATCACTTGGTTATTCACATTTTTGTAGCCGGCATCCACTCCGAATCCTTGCATCAGGGTTGAGTTGGCGTTGCCGTAGTAGTTGGACTCTTTGATGATGATGGTTCCCTGCGAGTAGTAAGAAGGCAACCATTTGCGATTCTTGAGCATGGCGCATCCCCATGCAATAGCCACACCAATCACAAACAGATACCAATAATGGAGAAACAGCATGAGCCATTCCATAATGTTGAAATTGCTTTCTTCCTCCTCATTCGGGTCATTATTTCCTGCACCATAGTTCCCTTGACCATAGTATGGAGCATTATTGGGTTGACCATAGAAGTAGTTGCTATTGCCGGAATGCGTATATGTAGAATTTTCTGCCATAAGATACTGGGGACGTGGGCGTCTCGCCCGCGGAGATAAGTGAATGATTAAATTCTTTGATTTTTTTTTGCCTAATCTATCAGCAGCACGGTGTAGTTGAGTACCGATACCAGCAGGGATAGGGAAGAGGTGATTAACCCGAGGAAACCTGTGTAGGACGGCACCTTGAAAAAACTGTCTTTCGTCCGTGCCACGTATATCACATCGTTGGGATAGACATAATAGTATTTCGAGTTGATGATGCTATTCGTGCGGATATCAAACTCCAGCACCTCGGGTTCCTCGCCGTTGCCTTGCGGACGAATAATCCGCACATGCCGCCTATCGCCGGAGTTCATCAAATCACCCGTCATGGCGAGTGCCTCAAAGATATTCATCTTCTCTTTGTATATGTAATACTCGCCTGCGTTGATATCGCCCACCACGGTGAAATACTTGTTGTACAGCGCCAACTTCACGTCTGCATCGGGGATTATCTCGCGAAATGCCGCACGCAGCGTGTCTTGCGCCTGCTCTATCGTCAGCCCCGCCACATGCACGGGTTTCAGGAACGGCACATCTATTGTCCCGTCAGAATAAACACGGTAGGAGTTGGCATATTGCCCTGTATAAGACTGGTTGCCCATGATGGTCTTTGAGATAGTCTCGTCCATCGTTATCAGGCGGTAGATAATCTCATCGTTCACCCGAATGGTATAAGGCACATACTCCGCCGAATCGTACACGGGCAAGTCGTTGTGCTTCGTTGGCTCTTGCAGCAGACCAATCACTTTGTGGCTGTAGCAACTGCTCAACAGCAGCGGCAGGAGGAGCAATCCATATAGTATCTTTCGCTTCATTTCTCTGTCCTCCTTTATTATTTCGCCGGAGCGGGGTTATACTTGTTGTATAGGTGAATACCCGTTTGCACCAGCGAGTAGATAAACACGCCGAACGAGATAGTTGATGCCACCACGCTCACCGCCGTACCTGCCGAGTTGATACCAAACGACTTGCCGGGGATTTGGCGAATATAAATGATGTCATTCGGCTCGATGTAATAGAACTCCGAGTTGATGATGTCTTTCGAGCGCACATCAAAGGTCTTTATGGTAGTTACGCCGTCTTTCTCGCGCACCAACTTTATCTGCGACCTATCGGAGAACTCTCCCAAGTCGCCCGCCATCGCCAATGCCTCGAAGATGGTCATCTTCTCGCGGTCGATATAGTATCGTCCGCTCTGCGCCCCGATGATGGAGAACGACCGCTGCACGATATTCACTTCCGCGGAGATAGTCTGATAGCCGGGTACCTCCTTCATAAGCAGGCTTAACTCTTCTTCTAATTTGCGCTTCACCTCGCGCGTAGTTAAACCTAACACTTGTATCTTCCCGAGGGTGGGAAAGTCAATGTTGCCGTCTATATCCACCAGATACGTGTACAACTCATTCGAGCCATACGTTGAATTGCTACGCATCTGCTGCCGCATATTTTGATTACTCATCCCCGAGTTATACAATGCGGTTATTTTCTCGTCCAAGGAATAGACATAGATATACAATCGGTCGTTCACCCGCAACTGATAGTCCTCAAACGACAAAGTATCAGCATAAGAAGGGATATGCTTATCCGGCTCTTGCATATAGTTCACCCTTCGGCTCGTAACGCAAGACGACAGCCCGACGACCATCCCCGCCAACCCTAAAAACAATATGTATCTCAGCCGATTCGACATCAATGCACTCTTAATTCTTAATTCTAAATTCTTAATTCTTAATTACCTACCGTTTCTCGTCCCATCCAAACGGGTGCTTCGCCAGCGGCAATTTTGCCAGCGGATGGTAGTCGCCCACCAGCCCGATTGGCTCTGCATGACGAATTTGACTTACAATCTCTATACATGGGCGAGCCTCCGAGATACGGAATCCTTCGCCCGCCAAAATATGCTTGTAGCTCTCCGTATGCAACTCCGTGAAGCCCTGCGAGAACTCAAACTCCTCGCCATCGATGGATAGCGTGCGATACGTCCGTTTCTCGCCTTGCACGGCATTCTCCGGCAGGCAGTCGCCGTTGATACTCAGGAAGTAGCGTACACGCGCCTGCTTCAACTCCAAGTAACCCGCCACGCGGTCAAACGACATCACGTGCACCACGTTCTTCTCCACCGGACCGAATATCCATTGCAGCATATCGTAGAAATGCACGCCGATGTTCGTTGCGATACCGCCCGCCTTGTGCACATCGCCTTTCCAACTCGAGTAGTACCATTTGCCGCGGCTGGTGATATAGGTCAAATCGATGTCATACACCTTGTCTTTCGGACCTTTCTCCACTTTCTCTTTCAGCGCCCGTATCTTGTCGTGCAAACGCAGTTGCAGAATCGTATATGCTTGGTGCCCCGTCTCCTGCTCCAACTCCACGAGGTTGTCAATATTATACGGATTGAGCACCAGCGGCTTCTCGCAAATCACATTGCAACCCAAACGCAACCCGTAGCGGATAAACGCATCGTGCGTGTAGTTTGGGGTGCATATTGATACCCAATGCAGCGGGTTGTCTGTACGCATCTGCTTCGAGCAGAAACGGTCAAACTGCTCATTCTCCGTAAAAAAAGAACACTCCGGGAACGATGCATCCAAACGTCCCACAGAGTCGAACTTATCATAAGCCACCATCAGGTTGTTGCCCGTATCAGCTATCGCCTTAATATGTCGCGGCGCGATATACCCTGCCGCACCAATCAATGCAAAATTCTTCATTATTATCTCGTAATTGGATTACCACACCATATTCAATCGGAAGTCCATCCCATCGGGGGCACTATAAGCAAAATCATTATTCGTTAGCACAATCTCCACAATACCCACTGCAAACGAATAGTCTATCGTAGTCGTGTACAACGCTCCGTTGCCTTCGTCCACATTGTGTATTGTCTGCGGCAATGGCAATTGATACGCAATGTCCGTACCCTTGTTGAACTCTCGATAGCAACTTACCACACCCTTGTTATACACCTGATAAGTCAATTCCGGCACGCTGAACGAGCAATAGTAGTACCCACCCTTATCCGAAAACATCCAGTCGTTGGCATTCACGCGCAAGTTCAGCGTCTTGAAATTAGACTCATATATAACTTCCTTCGGAGTGTTGTATGTGCACGAACCCAAACCGAATACTGCACATACCAAAATGCTTAGCAAAATAGTCTTTTTCATAATTTCCAATAAATTAGCCCGCAAAGATACGATTTTTTTTGCTACTATGCAAATTTTTTCGTAATTTTGCAGCGTTTTTGATAGAATTATCATGAAAATGAAAAGACACATGTTCGCTGTGGCATTCGCTGCCATCTTGATTTCTCCCTTGTCCGCACAAGGGCAACAACAAAATCCGTTGTATTTGCAATATATCGCCCAATGGCGTGATGTGGTTGTGGCTAATCAGCAGAATTATGGTATCCCCGCCTCTATCACCATGGCGCAGGCGCTCCTCGAGTCGGCTGCCGGCACCAGCGAGTTGGCAATCAATGCCAAAAACCATTTCGGTATCAAATGTACCTCCGAATGGACAGGAGAGACCTATCTCAAAGATGATGATAAGAAAGACGATTGCTTCCGCGTGTACAACGATGCCAAGGAGTCGTTCGATGACCATTCCGCCTTCCTGCATCGGGCAAGGTATCAACCCCTTTTCGAGATTGCCGTAGAAGACTACGCCGGATGGGCTAACGGACTCAAGAAGTGCGGCTATGCTACGGATGCTAAATATCCGCAGAAACTCGTGAAACTCATCGAGGATTATCGCCTTGACCTTCTTGCCGACAAAGACTGGTCGCCTGCCAGTAATGGCGGAAGTAATGCAACCCAACGTCCTGTGGTGGTAAAGAAAACCGAGCCTATTGCGGTTATCACCTCCAATCCCGAACCCGAATATGTGGAGCCGCTTTCTGCCAAAGAGGAAAAGCAACTCTTCCTCCTTACCCACAAAACCATGAAATACAATGGCGTAAAGTATGTTGTTGCCCTCGAGGGAGATACCTATTCCAATGTGGCTTTCCGTCTGAATATCACCGAGCGCTCCCTGCGCGAGTGGAATGATGCTTTGGATAGGACCCTCCAAGCGGGAGACCGCATCTATCTGGCAAAGAAGAAACCACAAGCATTGCCCGAGAAGGCATTGGTATGGGTAGCGCCGGGCGAATCGCTCTGGGAAATCTGCCAGCGTGAAGCGGTGCAGATGAAGAAAGTGCAGGAGTACAACGGCTTCCTTCCCTCCATCCGCATCTTCAAAACACGCCAACAAATCCTCCTCGCCAAACCCAAGAAATAAATAGATTTAGGATAAAGGATGAAGGAACCAAGACAAAATACTTTCGAAAATTCAGAGTAGATGCTATTTAGTCTTTAATCCTTCATCCTTTATCCATCATCCTCACCATGCGCGGACATACAATAACCATATCAGATGCCATCGTCGCTTTCTTGCGCGAGTCAGGCTTGGAGCAACC
Source organism: Paludibacteraceae bacterium (assembly GCA_034090015.1). Classification (GTDB taxonomy): domain Bacteria; phylum Bacteroidota; class Bacteroidia; order Bacteroidales; family Paludibacteraceae; genus Colicola. The sequence goes on from JAXDTJ010000078.1 coordinate 49,981, forward strand.
CGTCTTGGAAACGCGGATTGTCGAACTATGGTCCGAGGTCATGGGCGATACCGTTGCCCGCCTCACGCGCTCCGTGGAGGTCAAAAACGGCATGCTCATCGTTCATATCTCCAGCGCCGCGCTCAAAGCCCAACTCTTCGACTGCCGCTTCGAACTCGTTGCCAAACTCAACAACGCCGCCGGAGCCAAAGTCCTACGCGATGTCCGCATCCTCGGCTGATATCTTCCAAGTAGCAATCTGTCACAAGATAGCAACAATTCATAGCAATATGCTATCTGTACTCACCTCGTGTTTTTGCCGAGACTTCCCCGAGACTGAAAGCCGACCTAACCGAGACCTAACTTCCGCAAAAACAAAGTATGGCAAGATAACAAAATGATGCAAATTAACATAAAACCATAACAAAAGCGAATGAGTAATTAATGAATAATTACACGGCAATTATATGTTATAAAAAATATTTGAGCAATATTTGAAAATATTTGTTGAAATATAAAAAAAGTTCTTGTTCGTTCTTGTTATAAATTTTTGTTCGTTTTTGTAGAAAAGTATGAATCCTATTGAGCAAAAAATAGACTTCACCACCGTTCGCGACGAGCTCCGCCGCCGTTGCACTTCCCCGCTCGGCAAAGAGCAGGTGGACGCGATGGCATTCTCTAACGACCCCGCCGAAATCTCTCGTCTGCTCGATGAGACCGACGAGATGAAGCGTATCTTTGAAGACGGCTCTCTCGACTTCCCCCGCGGCGAAATCCACGACATGCGCGAGCCTCTTGCCCGCATCCGCATCGAGGGGCTTTTCCTTGATGAAGCAGAACTCTTTGACTTGAGCAAGACCATCGACTACGCCGCTCGTCTGCAAGCCTTCTTCGCCGCCCTCGACCCCGCGCGCTTCCCCCGCCTCTCCGCGCTCTCCATCGGCAACGCCGCAAGCAACAGTCAAGGCATCCTCTTCGTCCTCCGCCTGATAGAGAGCGTACTCGATAAGTACGGTCGCTTGGCGGACAATGCCAGCCCCGAACTGAGCCGCATACGCCGCGAGATGGCGGCGGCGCAAGGCTCCGTCAGCCGCGCACTCCACCAGATTCTTCGGCAGGCGCAGGCAGAAGGCTTGCTTGACAAAGACGCTGCCCCCACCATGCGCGAGGGCAGGCTTGTCATCCCCGTCCCCCCTGCCTACAAACGCAAAATCGGCGGTATCGTCCACGATGAGTCTGCCACCGGCAAGACGGTCTTCATCGAACCTCAACAAGTGGTAGAAGCCAACAACCATATCCGTGAACTGGAAGGCGCCGAGCGCCGCGAGCGCATTCGTATCTTGCAAGACATCACCACCCGCCTGCGCCCTTCCCTCCCCGACATCAAAGCCTCCGAGCAAGCCCTCGCATATATCGATTTCCTCCGCGCCAAAGCCGACTATGCCCGCGCCCTGCTCGCTGTCCGCCCCACGCTCCACCACGAGCCTATGCTCGACTGGCGGCAGGCACGGCACCCCATCCTCTACCTCAAATTTCGCCAGCAAGGCAAGATGCTTGTACCCCTCTCCCTGCGCCTCAAAGAGAACCGCATGCTCATCATCAGCGGACCGAACGCCGGCGGCAAATCCGTCTGCCTCAAGACCGTTGCCCTGCTCCAATACATGCTCCAATGCGGCTTGCTTGTGCCCCTCGACGAAGGTAGCGAGATGGGTATCTTCCGCAATATCCTTGTGGACATCGGCGATGAGCAGTCGATAGAAGACGACCTCTCCACCTACTCGGGGCACCTCCGCAACATGAAGGACTTCCTCCGCCAAGCCGATGCCCGCACCCTCCTGCTCATCGACGAGTTCGGCTCAGGCACCGAGCCCCTCATCGGCGGAGCCATCGCCGAAGCCATCCTCAGCCAACTTGTCAGCCAAGGCGCTTTTGGCGTCATCACCACCCACTATACCAACCTCAAGCACTTCGCCGAGCAGACACCCGCCGTCGTCAACGGCGCCATGCTCTACGACCGCGGGCAGATGCGCCCCCTCTTCCAACTCTCCGTCGGACAAGCAGGCAGCAGTTTCGCCGTGGAGATAGCCCGCAACATCGGGCTGCCGGAGACTATCATCGCCCACGCCACCGACCTCGTCGGCGAAGAGCATATCGACTACGACAAGCAACTGCAAGACATCGCCCGCGACAAACGCTATTGGGAAAACAAGCGGCAGAACATCCGCCAGCGTGAGAAGCATCTCGAGGAGCGCATTGCCTTCTACGAGCAGGAGATAGCGGGACTCAAAGCGAAGAAGAAAGTGGTCATGGACGAGGCTAAGCAGCAAGCCGCCGACCTCCTGCAAAAGAGCAACGCCACCATCGAGCGCACCATCCGCGAAATCAAAGAAGCCCAAGCCGACAAAGCCCGCACCCAACAAGCCCGCGCCCGCGTAGAGGCAATGAAGGAGAAAGTAGCCACCCCCGAAAAGCCCTCTCGAAATAATCGGAAAACTCCGAATACTCCGAATACTCAGAATATTCAGAGTTCTCAGAATACTCCAAACCCTCAAACCACCCCCAAAGTCCTCCACGACTTCGCCGCCCTCCGCCATCTCACCCTCACCGACGAGAGCCCTCAAGGAGGTGCGGTTGGAAGTTTATCCCGATTTTATCGGGAGCCGCACCATGGGGCAAAAGGAAATACCAAACAAGTCAAGCAACCCTCAACGCTCAACCCTCAACGCTCAACTACTATCAACTACCAACTCAAGCGCAAAGCCGACTTCACCCCCTACCTCGACCTCCGCGGCATGCGCGTAGACGAGGCATTGGAGACCTTTATCCGCTTCATGGACGATGCCGTCATGGTCAATGCCGGCGAGGTAACGGTCTTGCATGGTACGGGCACAGGCGCGCTCAAGCAACTGGTCCGTGACTACCTCAACGGACAGAATGCTCACCGCGCTAAATACCACCGCTCGCTCTTCACCTTCCGCGACGGCGACCCCGACCGTGGTGGCGCCGGCATCACGATAATCAATGTATGAGGACCATATCCGATTACTCAGAATACTCCGCTAACTCCGAAAAACAACCTCCACGCAATATGAAAACCAAACATTTCTTATTATTATTTATCTTACTTTTCACCCCCTCCCTTTGTAGGGAGGGCTGGGGTGGGTCATCCCCCTCCATTTTCGGGGCTCCCGCAAGCAGCACTCAGCAGGCTGACCACTTGCCACTGACTCCTGACCCCTACTCCCTCGAGGTCTCCGCGGAGTATGCTTACAACCGCACTTACGCCCACTTCGCGAACATCAACTTCCGCGCCTACATGCCTATCAACACGCATTTCGAGATGCAGGCGAACATCCGCCTGTCGTCCGCCAATGTCTATACCGGCGCCTTGCTTGTTCGCCCGAAGTTCCCGCTCCCCGTCGGCGACCTCTTCTTGGAGACCGACCTCTTCTACACCGCCTTTGCCCGCAATCGTGCCAACGATTTCTGCGCCGCCGTCGCCCTTGGCTACCGCATGGACTATGTCTCCGTGCGCATCGGTATGTTCGGGCGGGTGATGAACGACTGGCAGACCGATTACCACTCCGAGGCGGCTTATGTCTGCGAGCCCTTCAACCTGCTCTACGAACTGAAAGTAGGTTGCCGCCCGAGCGACTGCCCGTGGAATATCTGGGTAGCAGCATCGAACATCGACGACTTCCAGATGGAGCGCATGTGGCAGCCTATTTTCCGCCTCGGCGCACGCTATGACATTGACAACCACTGGCGCACCATCCTCGAGGGCGAGAGCAAACCTACCGGCATGTTCCACCTCAACGCCACCCTCTACTCCGCCTACCTCCGCGCCGGCTTCGCTTATAGATTTTAGAGATAATAATGCCTATCTGAATACTCAGAGAACTCAGAGAACTCCGAAAACTCTGACCACTAACCACAGACCACCAACATGAAACTTTCCAACTTATTATGCCCATTACCAAAAGCATGGGGGCTCTTAATTCTTAATTCTTCATTCTTAATTATTCTCTCCTCCTGCAATCCCAACTACGACATGGCGGGGATGTTCAACGGCTCCAGCCCCGAGGTCAGTACGCGCTTCGAGCAGTCGATGGCGTATAACGACAGCGTGGGAATCCCCGCGGTGGTCGTTCCCACGGCGGACTATCGCGTCTATGTCTGCACAGACTCGCATATCGACTCCGTGCCCACCAACCTCACCACTTTCGTGCAGGCAGCCGCTGCCGACACCCTCTGCCCGCTGGCTATCCACCTCGGCGACCTCGTCAACGCACAAGAGCACATCCCCTACGCCGTCTCGCTGCTGCAAGGTTTGCCTAATCTGCTGACCACTAACCACTCGCCACTGACCACGACCCTCGCCATCACCCCGGGCAACCACGACATCTATTTCAACCAGTGGGATGAGTGGCGCGGCTACTTCGGCACTTCGGTCTATTGGTTCTACACCATGCTCCCCGACAGCACCATCCTCGACCGCTTCATCTGCCTTGACTCTGCCGAGGGCACCCTCGGTACCGCCCAACTGCAATGGTTGCGCGAACTACTCACTGGGGACGCGGGCGTCTCGCCCGCGGGGGCATCACCACTGACCACTAACCACTTGCCACTGACCACTAACCATCCTTTCCGCCACACCGTCGTCTTCACCCACACCCATCTCTTCAAGCGCGACAACTCGCAGGGACATACCTCCAACTATGCCATCGAAGAGACCTACGAACTGACCTCGCTGCTTGAGCAAGGCGGAGTGGATATGTATTGGTGCGGACACGACCACAGCCGCGAAATCACACAGTATGCGGGCTTCACCGCTATCATCGTGGATGCCATAGAAGACCACTACCCCCTTGCTTTCTATATGATAGCCGACTTCTCCGACCAAATCAACTACCGCTTTATTCCAATGGACTAATTATCCTTAATCGGGACATTTCCAATGCCTCAGTACCTACTTTTAGGTATTGGGGCATTGCTTTTTTGGCTACTTTTAGGGATTGCATGCGCAACGGGAAAGCAGTACCTTTGCACTGTTTTTGTAAAGTTAGTTTATTGTATGAAAAAAGTCCATCTATTGAGCCGCATAGCGTCGAGGCGAAGTGCTATTCTTCTTTATTGTTTGGTTGTTGGTTTGGGTATTGTGTCGGCCTCGGCGCAGGCGGTGGATGGCGTCAGTGGCGCAAGCACGCGGGTGCTTGCGCCTGCTGACACGTTGATTAGTATTGATTCAACTTACATGGAGGTGCGGTCTCCAGGCCGCACCATAGAAAACACTGGGGACGCCCCGACTTTGTCGCGGGCGGCAAAGGAGGAACGTTCTCAGTGCCGCACCATCGAAAACCCCGCAACCACAGACAGTACTTTCTTGGAAACAGCCAAGAAGCAGGCGCGAAAGCACTTGGTTACCGTGCAGGCGGAGGTGCCCGAGCCATCCCCCAAAAAGGGGAGGCTCACCATTGGTGGCTATGGCGAGGCAACGATGAAACGCTGCTTCTACTCAAATAACTACCTGCGCTACACCTCGCCGGAGAACTATGTGAACGACCAATACGGCGAGTTCGACATCCCGCATGTAGTCATCTATTTAGGCTACGACTTCGGCAAGGGCTGGAGCATGGGCAGCGAGATTGAGTTCGAGCACGGCGGCACCGAAGTGGCGGTGGAGATAGAGGAAGAAGAAGGCGGCGAGTATGAGACCGAGGTGGAGCGCGGCGGCGAAGTGGCGCTGGAGCAGTTCTGGATACAGAAATCCTTCAATCCCTACGCCAACCTGCGCATGGGTATGATTATCGTCCCCTTAGGCGGCACCAATGCCCACCACGAGCCCAATCAGTTCTTCTGCGTCTATCGTCCCGAGGGCGACAACACCATCCTCCCCTGCACATGGCACGACATCGGCGTGCAGTTCCATGGCCGCTACAAGTGGTTCGGCTACACCGCGCAGTTCCTACCCGGGTTGGAGAGCACGCTCTTCAGCAAGCAGAACTGGATACAAGGCGGCTCAGCGTCGGCGTATGAGTTCAAGTTGGCAAACTGCTACGCCGGCTTGGCGCGGCTGGACTTCTATCCGCTTGCCGACCACTCTCCGCGAAAGACTCCTTCACGGCATTCTCCATTAAAGCCCGTTAAAAGTTCATATAAAAATACTCCGTTAATCTCCGCCAATGAACCGTTAATCTCTTCTTTTAATGATTCTTTAATGGTCTTTCATGGAGAAGAAGAGCCTTCTGTGGATAGTGGCGTAACCTCTCGCGAGCGAGGGGACTTGCGTCTCTCGCTGAGCGGCTACGCGGGGACATCCTTCCGCAATAACCTCAGCCCGACCACCAACAGCAAGTACGAAGGCGTGAAGGGACTGGTGTCGCTCGTGGCGTTCGATTGGAACTACACAGGGCATGGTGTCATCTTCCGCGGCTCCGCCACCTATGGGCACTTGGGCGACGCGGCACTCATCTCTGCCTACAACAAGTCGATGAGCAAGAACAGTATCTCCAAGCGTGAGAACGTGGCGAGCGACGCCTATTCCGTCGGCGCGGAGATAGGATACAACATCTTCCATCCTATCCCGAACTTGCGTGACAGCCGACAGTCGCTCTACCTCTTCGCCCGCTACGACACCTACGACGCACAGGCACGCATAGAGGGCACGAAGAACTACTGGACGGGGCGGCAGAAAGTGTCGTGCGGCGTGAACTACCTGCCCATACCCGAGGTAGTCATCAAGGGCGAGTTCGGCTACGGCATACTCAACCAAAACCCCTATTCGGCTACGTGCTACAACAACGAGCCGTATGTGGCGCTATCCATCAACTATTGCGGATTTTTTGTGCTATGAACTGGTCAGGAATCGTGTTAGGCATGGCGGTGTTCGCTTGCATTGGGGTGTTCCATCCCATCGTAATCAAAGCGGAGTACTATTTCGGAACGGGCTGCTGGTGGGTGTTTGCCCTGTGCGGAACAGGTGCGTTAATCGGAAGTATGTTCGTGGAGAACATGTATGCTTCCACTTTGCTCGGCGTGTTTGCTTTCTCCTGTTTTTGGTCGATACTGGAACTCTTCGAGCAGAAGAAGCGCGTGGAGAAGGGTTGGTTCCCGAAGAGAGGGGGATAACAAGGGAACACTGGGGACGCGGGCGTCTCGCCCGCGGGGTCTCCACAAACAACGTAAAGTGGGCTGCTCCCTGCGGGCAGTTCGGAACGAAATGAAACGACACACAAAACTATTACACGCAAGGCTTGCGCCTTGTCCGCAGGCGAGACGCCTGCGTCCCCAGTAGATGCCTGTGCACCCGGACACATAGAATACCTAATCACTAAATAAAAATATAAACGTATGAAAAAAGCAAAACTTTTTTTCGCCGTGGGGCTATTGGGGCTCACATTGGCAAGTTGTGAACAGAAACAACAGGGCGGTCAGGATGTAGAGTCTCCCAAAGAGACCGCCTTGAAAGCCGCGATGGCGGCGTATGTGGACGGCACTGTGGTGCCTACCTACCGCGAACTGGCGGACGCGACCACGGCGCTCTACACGCAGTGTGAGACGATGATGAGCCGCTTCGACGCCGGCGCACTCACCGAGGCAGATGTGCGAGCAGCAGCCTACGAGTGGGAGAAAGCCCGCAAGTACTGGGAGTTGAGCGAGGCGTTCCTCTTCGGACCCGCAGCGAATCACAACATCGACCCGCACATCGACTCATGGCCCTTGGACAAAGACGGCATGGACGCCATGCTCGGCAACGCCGCACAGATGGCGCAAATAGAGGAGCAAGGAGCAGATTATGTGGGCGATAAGTTAGGCTACGGTCTCCTCGGATTCCACGCGGTAGAGTACATGCTCTATGCTTCCGACAACGCCGACAAGAGCAATGTCCGCCTCCACGCGCTCAACTACACCCGCGCGGAGATGGTCTATCTCGTGGCGGTGGCAGAAGACCTGCGCAACCAGACTGTCGCACTCGAAGCCTCGTGGGCGGGCATCGATAACATCAGTGCCGAGAAGCAGACCATACTCGAAGAAGCCGAAATCGATTACAACGACTTCACCAAAGGCTACGGCTCCTATATGAAAGTCGCTACCGGCGGCGTCTATGCCACCTACCAAGAGGCGGCTGAGGAGTTGATGCAAGGCTGTATCGACATCGCCGACGAGGTAGGTAACACCAAGATTGGACGCCCTGCCAACGCCACCTCCGACGAAGACCGCAACTACATCGAGAGCCCCTACTCGCTCAACTCCATCGAGGACTTCCAAGATAACATCCGCTCTATCCACAACGCCTACTGCGGCACTCAGTCGGGCGACGCCAGCGTCAGCGCGTATATCGCTACCATCGACAAGGACTTGGACGCACACTGCCAAGCCGCCATTGAGGCTGCCTTGCAGGCTATCGCCGTGATTCCCGAGCCCTTCGCGCAGAGCGCCAAATCGGGCGAGGCGCAGAACGCCGTAACGGTAGTAGGCAAAGACCTCGTGGATGTACTCACAGAGGTGAACAACGCCTTGAGCAGATAAGTCACTGGGGACGCAGGCGTCTCGCCTGCGGACAAGGCGCAAGCCTTGCTTGTGTATGCGATTTATACTCAATCAGTTCGTTCCGAACTGCCCGTCCCGATGAGTCGGGGCGTCCCCAGTACCTCAGTAACTGATAAAAACAACACCATTATGAAAAAGACATACCTTTCCCTACTTTTGGGGGTAACGATATTGGTAGGTTGCAATCCCACTCTCCCATCAGAGGAAGAGCCTACCGACGAGACCGCTGCCATGCCCGACTGGTACTATGCCGGCGGCGTGCTGGGCACCACCGAGTTAAACACCGGCAACGCCTTCGAGCAGCCCACAGCATCGGTGGACAACGGGCATTTCTCCGAGCAGTTTAAGAGCGGCGAAGCGCTCTTCGAGAAGCAGTTCATGACCAACACCGGCGGCACGCGCGGTGGACTCGGACCCGTCTATGTGCGTGCCAGTTGTCTCCACTGCCACCCGAACTACGGGCATGGCAAGTCCGTACCCGAGGGAAAGTACAACAGCAACGAGATAGGCAACGGCACCCTGCTGGTGATTATCGACCCTGCCACCCAAGGCTACAAGACTTGGGCGGCGGGTATGCCCCAACTGCATGCCGTGCCGCCGTTCAAGGCGCCGATAGATGAGTCGCAAATCACCGTCGAGTGGCGCACCGTCAGCACCTTCGCGGCTTCGGGCGATGTGTTTGCCTTCCCCGACGGCGAGCCGTTTGAGTTGCGTTACCCCGTGGTTACCATGCCCGAGACGGCGGTGTATGGACACGAAGACTTGGCGCTCGGCAACTACGAGGTCAAACTGGAGAACACCATCGGCATCTATGGCACGGGCTTGCTCGATGCCATACCCGACGACTCCATCATCGCACAGTGGGCACGCGAGGAGTTGGCATACCAAAAAGGCTACCTCAAGCACTGGAACAGCGCCATGATGGAGGGCGGAGTCTATAAGAACTGGTACAGCAACAAGGTGCAGGGCGACGGCACTACCTACGCCCGCCGCTTCACCTACGCTATGAGCCGCGGACCGCTGCTTGACGCTGCCGGCGCGAACGCTATCTGGAACATCACCAATGTAACGCGCTCCGACCGCCGCTACCACTACCTCGACCTCGCCGGCACCACCTACGCCACCATCGCCTCCAACGACCCCGATGTGCAGGCAGGTTTCCCCGACTATATCGAGAAGATAGACCCCGAGCACGCCCACGCCGAGTGGTTCACCGACGATGTGCAGGCAAACATCTACGCCTACCTCACTTCGAAAGACCTGCCCGTGGAGATGAGCGACAACGAGTATGCCGACTTCATGGTATGGCACCGCGGGCTCGCTGTGCCTGCCGTCCGTGGAGCCGACGACCCGGTGGTGAAACGCGGACGAGAGGTGTTCAATCAGATAGGTTGCGCCGCCTGCCACCGACCCTCATGGACGACGGGCAGCGACCAACTGCAAGACCCCAACCGCTTCTTCACCCGCAACAGCGACATGCCGCGCTACCCCTACCAGACCATCTGGCCCTACACCGACATGGTGCAGCATAAACTCTGCATGGAGAACGACATCCGCACGGGCTGGTGCCGCACCACGCCCCTCTGGGGACGCGGTCTGCACCGGAAAATCACGGGCGACGACTACGCCGCACGTCTCCACGACACCCGAGCACGCAACGCCGTGGAGGCTATCCTCTGGCATGGCTACTCCGCCGAGTCCGACGCCTACGAGAGCACCGTGCAGTTCTACAACCTGCCCAAAGAAGACCGCGACGCACTCGTGAAGTTCGTCGACGCGATATAGGGGGTTGGATGAAGGACCGCTTACTGGGGACGCCCCGACTCATCGGGACGGGTTCTTTGATAAAGGATAAGGTAATGATATACGAGTTGACCCAAATTACTTATCCGGCGAAAAGCCCCAACGGGGCGACATAAATTAGCGTAGGGTGGAACCCTACGTAAAAGGGAATCACCCACAATGCAAGCCCTGAAGGGGCGACATAACTCAATTTTGAATTGATGGGTCAACATGTATATCATTCCCAAGGATAAAAGACGAAATAGTTGTGTATAGCAAAGAGGCTGCGTTCCATATACGGGACGCAGTCTCTTTTGGTGTATAATGATATACGAGTTGCCCCGTAGTCTATCAAACGCAAGCCCTGAAAGGGCGACATAACTCAATATAGAATCGCCGACATAATTAATGAGTAATTACACGACAATTAATGATAAAAAGAAAAACGGCGAATTAATGTAAAAAAACGACACTACCCCTTGCATATTTCCCAAAAAAACAGTACCTTTGCACCCGCAGTTGATTAGTGGGAGTACATATTTTTATTAGAAGCGTTATAAGCCGAACTTGGTTTTCTGGAAACTTCGACACTTTTTAGAAAAATTACTCAAGCACAAGCCTATGCGCTCACGCCGCAAGGCGTGGGCTTTTGTGCATACATTTGAGTAATTAGGTAGTCGAAGACCTCAGAAAACCAGATGAAGCGTAACGAAAGTTCACGCTTTTTTTGTATGTCCATAACATTATAATTAGGAGCATTCCTTTCCATGTTTTTAATACAGAAAAACAGTATATTACTTATTCAAGGAGTTTTAGCCATCGCGCTGTTCATATGTGCATGTTATATCTACGTTGGGTATCGCACAAGCGACATGATTTTATATACTTGGCTACATATTGATTTCCAAAACATGCTCTTTGAACTAATACGTTCTCATAAACTTGGACTTCCTAATTGGATGATTTACAACATGCCTGATGCACTATGGCTTTTATCTTATCTTCTACTAGTAGACCTTATTTGGATAGAAAAGAGTATCATCAAAATATGTTTCTTGTCAATCGTACCTTGTTTTGCTTTTGGAATTGAGATATTTCAGTTTTACGGGTTAATTGAAGGAACCGGTGATTATTTAGACTTGCTTAGTTATACCTTTGCACTCGTTGTGTATCGGTTTATTGTTAAATTAAAACATTTATTATGATGAAAAACTTATTCAAATTTGTAGGCTCCTGTTTTGCGGCAGGGCTCTTCATCATGGTTGCTTTGGGATGTGCATCTCAAAAGTTTGCTTCGTACAATGTTAGTCTGAGTTCCGTAGAAAGTCCAGCAGACGCAAAAGTTCAGTTTGGAGAAACTAAAGTTGCTAGTTTCTTAGATGGGTCTATCAACAAATACACTTACGAAGATGATTTCATCAAGATTACATGGTTTGTTGACTATCGTCAATTCAATTTTACACTTTACAATAAATCCAATCATACCATTAAAATCAACTGGGATGATATCAGTTATGTAGATTACAATGGACAAACGGGTCGTGTAATGCATTCTGGAGTAAAATACACGGAGAAAAATAATAGCCAACCATCCTCTATGGTTCCCAAAGGAGCGTCTATTTCTGATATTCTTCTTCCTACTGAGAATGTCTATTTGGTAGTAGGACAATTTGGTGGCTGGAAAGAAAAACCACTCATTCCAAATGTCTTTGATAAAAACACGGATATAGCAACTGCAGCAGGATCTTTCGTTGGACAAACAATGACGATTCTTATGCCTATCTATATTGAGAATGTACAAAATGACTATATATTTACATTCAATATTGATTCATACGAACTACCAAAGAAATAAACTATTAAATGGTAGTTCTAAAAAATTGAGGCTGTCTAACGGGTTGAGTTAGACAGCCTCTTGTATATATATACTCGGACAACGGGGGAGAATCTCATTAAGACTTTTTATGCGTCATGATGTCGAGGATGAGGTCGTCGGTTTGGGTCATGCCATCGTGCCCAATGCGGGTGAGGTTGTGGATGGTGCGGTCAATGTCTTCTTCCACGATGCCCTCTGATGCGTCGGCATACGAGTGCTGCATAGCCAGCGAAGCCGAGAGTATTGCCGTACCAACGCCGCTCGTTACTTTCAATGCGCACCCGGGCTTCGCGCCATCGCAAATCATACCCGAGAGATTGGCAATCATGTTCTTGACGGCGTAGGTTGCCTCCTTGTATCCGCCGCCCATCAGGTAGGTAATTCCCACCGCCGAGCCCGTTGCCGCTACCACACATCCGCACAGCGCCGAGAGCCGCCCCAACGACTGCTTGATATAGACGACCGTCAGGTTGCTCAGCGTCAGCGCACGAATCGTCTGCTCGCGGCTGCAACCCCGCTCTTTGGCGTAGAGATAAACAGGCACCGAGCAGGAAATGCCCTGGTTGCCGGACCCCGAGTTGGACATCACCTGCACCATTGCACCGGACATTCGTGCATCGCACGCCCCGCAGGTGTAACTCAGTATCTTCGTGAACAGCGTGTCGCCAAAGACGGATTGTATCTGACAATTTGACAATTGACAATTTGACAAGTGTGCTTGTGTGGAAGAGTGCAGCAGTCTTCCCAATCCGTGTCCGTAGTTGCCGCGGAAAGAGGTCTCTGCCGCACGGATATTCATCTCTGCGCCCTCCTGCAACCACTCTACTTCTTCCAAATCCACCTTCATCGCATACTCCCACACGGCACGTAGCGATGGAAGAAGAGGACCCACCCCTTCCCTCCCTACAAGGGAGGGAGAAAAAGACTCTCCCCATCCCTCCCTACAAAGGGAGGGAGAAGAAATAGTATCTATAGACGAAGGCGACTTCTCACCCTCCCCCTTTGTAGGGGGAGTTGGAGGGGGTCCTGAGGGTCGGGCTGGGTCATTTTCCACGAAATGTGTATGCGTCCCTTGAATGGTTGCTTCGGCTTGTGCTTCGCCTGCACGGACAAGGGTGTGGATGTAGAGGATATCGGGTGCGTCTTCCGCAACCTCAATGCGGATGGGTATCCGCTCCATATAGCCTTTGGCATAGGTTACGGCAGCATCGTCCGCATCGCGCAACACCTCCAGCATATACGCGCTATGCCCTGCCGTTGCCCCCAGCGCAATAGCAATCGGAAGCCCCGTCATGCCGGTGTTGGGAATACCCACCGCCATGGCGTTTTTGTAGATGTTCTTACTCAGGCGCACCACAATCTCTTCGGGTTCTTGACCCAATTCTTCTTTGGCTTTCGCGACACATAGTGCCACCGCGATAGGCTCAGTACAGCCAATAGCGGGCACCACCTCTTGATGGAGTAAATCAGTGATTGTCATGGCGTTATGTACGATTTACGAATTATCGGATTGCTCTGAGTTATCAGAATTATCTGAGTTCTCGGAGTACTCAGAATACTCAGAGCAGTGGCATGTTAATTGTTAATTTTTAATTGTTAATTTCTCTTCCAAATAGGTCGTAAGTTTTGTCGCCGATAAGGAGACGGATACCCTGCGGGGTGCAGACTTTGCGCACAGCGGGGTATGGCAGTTGGGCAGTGTCGACCTCCTGCGTCGGACCTTGCGGAAGCGGCAGGGAAAGGAGGTAATAGACGGTGTTCTCCAGCACTTGCAGTGCCTCGTTGGTTAGGTAGGCGGTGCTGTACTCCGAGATACCGATGGTAACCAGCCGTTGCGGGAGTGTCGTCCCGCCGACCACTGTCCCCGCGGGCATATCGGCAATGGTCGTGTATGTGCTTTGCGAGACGGGCGAGGCTAAACACATGCCTTCCTGCGTCCAATCAGTGATAGCCGTTACGGCATTGGTGTTACATTGCGAGAAGAGCACCAACTCATTGCTGCCACGGAAGTTAATGTTTTGGAATATCGCGTGCGTGGTGTCGGGCACATAGATTGCCAAGTCCTTTGTGTTGGCGGGCGTTCCCCAGTTCCACACGCTGCTCTTGTAGAGGAAAGGTTTCAACACCAGCATGGGCTTGTCGTAGCCTTTCAGTTGGGCAAACGCGGCGGCACCGCTGTTGGACTTTGCGCCGAGGACAAGCACATCGTACAGCGAATAGTCCGTGTCGGTGGAAGCAGCGTCCAAGATAGTTACTACCAGCGAGTCGCTGCGACGCAACTTATTGAGAATCAGCGCGTCCTCCGGACTATCAGGCACCGTAACGAACCCGACTTTCTTGCACGCACTTGATTTAATATGTAGCGTTGCGCTGAGGCTATTTACCTCTGCTTCATCGGAAACCGTAGAGACGGTGATGGTGTAGGTTCCTGCTTGCCCCACGTTGCCCGAGAGGGTGAGCGTCTTATTGGTGTTGCTGATTTTATAGGTGATACCTGTCGGTAAATTGCTGCATTTCAGTCTGGTCGCCGCGCCGCCCCATTGGAAGACGATAGGGCTGATATTCTCTCCTTCCGTCAACCACTGCTCGCTGTTGTCAGAGGTGCAGGTGATGGTCGGATGAAGCACACCGTCCGTCTCGTAGCAGCCGAGGTCAGGAGCCGAACCGGTATAGGACAGCCCCACATCCGTACCTGCGTCAATCAGGGCGGAGCCAGCGGCGAGATGGAGTAGTGTACCCTCCGCGAGGGAGCCATCGGCTTGGCGGGCAGCGAGAATCTGCGTGGTGTCCAGCGAGAGGAAGTCTGAGGAAGTAACACTTAATCCACTGATATTCCAACTGTTGTACGAATTAACAAGTGTAGTTGCTGCCTCCGTATAGTTGCCGTTTTTGCTCTTGTACGAGAGGCAGTTCTGTATGCTAAGCGTGCCGTACTTGGTGGTGAAACCGAAGTCGTAGCCGTTGAGGTAACCCGTGTTGTTATAGACGCGCATAGTGCCGTTGTTGTTGTTTTGGTCGAAGCCTTTGACGGTGTTGGCAACGGCGAGACAATGGTGTATCAGCACCTGATGGATCGAGTAGTTGCCACCCATCTTGAAGCCGTTGCCATTGCCCATGTTCGGGTATCTTTCCAGCGATACGGTTACTGTATTCCCGTCAGCATCTACCACGGTGCGCGGGGTGGCGAACTGGTCGAACCATGCTTTGTCGGTCTCATAGCGCGGGTGGTTGCGCATGTCGTAGTAGGCGGGACCGTTCTTATAGCAGATACAGTTCTCAATAATCGTCTCGGCAGTGGTAACGCGTTGGAATAAGTCCCACCCGTCATCGGAGTTGTTCCAACTACGGCAGCCAATATAGTGGTTGGGGGCACCGCTGTGCTGCTTGTCGGCAAAACCGTCCGCGTTGCCGCCGAAGTCGCACTGCGTCAGATTGCCCGACTTGTCCAACTCGTAGTCGAAATTGTCGTGGGAGTCCACGTTCTTGATGATGTTGTATCCGCCTACTTTCATCTGGCAGCCCGTATCCGCCGAACCGTAGATGTCCAAGTGCTCAAACAGACAGTAACTGCCCTCGTTGTAGAGGTTGTTCTTGCCGGAATAGCGAAGAGTCAAGTCCTTGATATGCAGGTAGGTGCAACTGCTTGCAACTTGCAACCCGCGCGTGCCGTAGGCGGTAGTGCGGAAGTCCAAGATGGCGGTCTCCCCCGGGTAGCCGGAGATGACGATATAGGCAGTGCTACTGCCGTTCTTGCTGCTAATTCTGGTATTCCCGAGGTCGTACTGCCCGCCTAACAGATACAGCGTATCGCCGGCACTCTTCAATTTACTGATACCCGTGCTCAACGAGCAAGGACTCGCATACGAGCTACCGTTCCCCGTTCCTGCAGGCGCAGCAAAATACGTCGCCGCAGAAAGAGGGAGAGAAAGAAAGAGGGATATGGAAAATGCTGCAAAATAGTGCTTCATATCAATTATTTTGTGAGGATTTTTAAGGTGAATGTACATATCACTATCCTGTATAAGGCAAAGATGAGGTAGGGAATCAAAGCCACATATGGTAGTGAGAAACTGTAAATCAACAGGGTAGCCAATAGTGTGCAAACAATGTAGTAGCCGCAGCGGAACTTGGCTTTGGAGGGCTCATCAGGTATCATTCGGCGTATCCATGGGTATCTATGTTGCGGCATAGAGAACCGCTCGATGCTGATTTCGACGGGATAGGAGAAAAGCAACAGTAGCAGCAGTACTCCAAAATGGGTAGAGCCATAGCCGTACAAGAGGAAAGGGATATATCTCCAACTGACCAAGACGGGATAGAGAAGCACGGCTTTGAGTCCGCGGATATGGTTGTACAACTGAAAGACGGGCAAGAGCAACAATACCCACGCTATGGTTAATAGGCTATTTGTCTGCCAATGGTTGAGAGCCCCCAATGCAGCCAATAAGGCAACGACCCAAAGGAGGCGTAGTATGTATATGTTTTTGGTATGTTGGTAGAAATATGCCGTTTGGGCATCTGTCAAGCGCAATGAGGGCTTTTCTTCTTGGCGTGTGGTGTAGGTGTCGTTGTACATATACCCTAATTCGTAGTAGGGGATAATGCTGCACCACAGCAGAAGATAGGAGAGTATAGCCGTCCAAAGGGGTGTCTCCGTCGGCAGGGAAAGGTAGAAATACGTCAGGGAGGGCACCAACAATAGGAAACACCACGATACAAACTTCCCGACAGAGCGCATACGCACTCCGTAGAGATAAGCAAACGGGAGGTAGAACACTCGTATGCTGTGGTTAGTATCTATGATCGTCTTCATAATGGTATTCCGCGTGTTGCAAATGCTGCTTCTCCCACCAATCCTTGTTGGAATAGCAAACGATGAAGGCTTGCTCGGCTTGCTTCACTAAGTCTAAGTCGGTGGTGTTATCGGTGAGGATAGCGAAACGGTCTATGCCGATGTATTTCTTTTTGCTCAACAGGATGTCTTCTTTCAGTCTGCCTGTGCAAACGCCATTGCGATACTCCAAGGCGGAAGAGTAGATCTCTTGTGCGTGGAGCCTGCTTCCAACCGCCTTTGCGATGCAATCCAAGGTGCCGGAGAGGATGACAATGGGTGCTTGTTGGCGCGAGAGGATATCAAACGATGCCTCTATGCGTTTGGTCTGCTCCAAGTGGGCAACGAAAGTCTCTGCTTTTGCTGCTAACTCTGCTTGGGACATTCCTTTCAAGTATCGAACAGCAAGCCGTCTTTGCCAGTCTGTGCGGGTAAGCCGATAGAGCAGGATGTTTCCCCGATAGCCGACTTTGGTCTTGAAAAAGGCTCGGAGCAGGCGGTATGATTTTTTAGAGATGATGGAGTCTAAGAAATCAAACGTGGTATTGGAGCGGTAGAGTGTCCAACAAATATCTACCAATATGGGGGGCGTGCTTAGCATTGCAAAAATAGTTCATCAAACTGTCGGGCTTGGTACTCGCGGGAGAATTGCTCTTTGTTTCTCACCTCTTGGTGGGTATATCCGTTGGCTTGCCACTCGTGGTACTTCTCCAAGATAAACTGCTTTATCTCCTCCTTGCTGTCAGTGGCGATACCGGCATTGGTATCCTGAATAGTCGCCGCCAAGACACTTTCGTCTGACGGAAAACACAAGATGGGTTTCTCGCAGCCCAAAGCCTCATAGAACTTAGTGGTCATCATTCCCTTTGCCGACTTGTTGGTCAAGACCATGCAGATACTGCTGCGTCTGATTTCATCGCCGACAGCGGTTATGGGAATAGGATTATGTGTGGGAGTGTGATAGTTCAACACGATGTCCGATATGTTTAGTTCACGAACAGCCTGTTCTATGGGTGTGGGGTCTTGAAACTCGTATATCTTCCCGATGTACGATATGAGGAATTGCGGGTGCTTGACAGGAGCAAAATAAAACTGCTCGGGCGCATAGCCGTTGTATATCAAATGTACATTGGGATTGATAGTGCGTTGGATAAAATCCACATGCCACGGAGATACGGTGGTTACTATATCTGCTCGTCTGAGTGCTCGGTTCCTACGGCGTATATTGACATTCCGATACCATTGGCGGAATGGACGCGTCCACCACTGGCGATGGCTCTGGTATTGTGCTCCGGGTACTTGCTCTTCCAAATCACGGATATCTGCTATGAACGGGATACGGCGGCTTCGGGCAACTTCATAGGCTGCGCGGAGCGGGAAAGTAGAGAAGGTGGTGCAGAAGACTACATCGTAACGGGTGTCGGCAGTGGCTCGTTGTACCCACTTAGAGAAGTTGCGGTTGCGGTAGTCAGTAAGCAAAGACCAGAACGATTGTATCGCCCATTGCCATAGTTTCTGACGAGTGGGTTTCTCATAAATAGGATAATCGTGTGGGAAGTCGTGCGGTTGAAACTGCTCGGTATAGACATCAATGGAATAGCCCTGTTGCGTAAGGTAATCGCACAGATAACGCAGACGTGGCGCGTAAGAAGGCTTCCCATAGGGGTCAGTCAGTATGAGTATGCGTGGTTTCATGCGTGTTTGGTATAGTGGCGAAGACCTTTTAGCAGTTTGATATATAAAGACTTATGGTATGGGTTGCCGGAGGGATTGCTGTTGTGCCAGAGGAGGGTGATGTCGCCGGCGTATTGGCGGACTTTGTCGAAGAGTTGCTCGCAGAAGAAATAGGCTTCGTCCTCGGTTTGGAGGTTCATGTAGTTGGTGTTGCTCAGGGTGCAGTCCATGACCGTGAGGGGATGGAGCGTTAGCGGGGTGAGGGTGTAGGTCTTGGGGTTAATCCACCGCACAGGGCGCGAGGTCTGCAAGCGGAAGCCTGCCTGGTCGGGGAACGCCATCGTGAAGTCGTCGGTTACCCCTGCATCGGCAATGGCTTGCATGTTGTCGATGGAGCAGCGGAGGTAGTGGCTGCGGTGGAGGACAGAGCCAGGAGCCAGGAGCCAAGAACCAGGATTTGTTACATTCGTCTCTGAGCACTTAGAGTCGGAACTATTGAGTCTTTGTTCCTTGTTCTTGGGTCCTTGTTCCCATCCGTAGTAACTTGAATGGATGCCGAGGTGGGCGTGGGATTGGAGGAGGAGGGTCTCTAATTGCTTGTAGTCTGTGCCTTGCAGGTTGTATTGCGGGTAGTCGTAGCCCTTTCCTTGCGTGTGTTTGACGAAGTAGATAACCTCGGCGGTCGGCACTTTGGCATCCTGCTCTATGAGCCACGGGAAGGTATAGACAGGGTCGCGGCGGATGTCGGTCAGGGCATTGAGGGCATGGCTTATCTCGCCGCGATAGAGTCCGCCCAAGAAGCCGCGCAGGTGGCGGTATTGGGAGATGGTGTCGATGTCGTGGGTGAGGTAGATATGGCTGTAGCGAGGTGCGGGAATATCCAGTTCGAGGTGCTTCATTAGGATATGCGCGTACTCGTCTATGATAGGTATCTGCAAGCGGTTGCCGTACCCGAGGATGGAGTAGCGAGCGCAGAAACGACCGTGCTCGTCGCGCTGGTGGTTGAGCAGTTCTTCGGCGCGGGAGATGAAGAAGAAGGTGTTGTAGATGAGGTCGGTGCGGATGATAAGCGTCTTGCCGCGTTGCTCCATCTGCGGGCGATTCATGTCGGGCAGGACAAGGCTGTTGCCCAAGAAGCCGTTGGGCACGATGACCACAGCATACTGATTCCACTCCTGTTCGTCGGCGGTGTAGCCGATACGCTGCGCCGCCTCGGCGTTTCCGTAGAGGAGGAACTGCTTGATGTAGTCGATGATTGGATGAATGTCCGATGTGGTTGCCATATTCTCTGCTTTTTGTCTTTTACTCGCTCAGGATTTCCCACTCGTAGAGTTTCTGCTCTATCTCTCGTTTGATATGCTCGTAGCGTTGGAAGTTCTCGGGGGTCTGCTGCGCAGGGTCTGCCGCCATGGTCTCTTCAAGGGCTTTCTGCTCGGCTTCAAGTCGGGCGATGGCGGCTTCTGTCTCGGCTATCTGCTTCTCTTTCTTGCGGCGCGCAGCGGCTTCCGCTTTCTGGGCTGCGTACGCTGCTTGCCCCGCCGACGCAGGGGGCGTTGTTTCCGTATTTCCCGTAGTCTTCGTATCCTGCGTTTTGCGTTCAAGGTCTTGCAGGGAGTTGAGTCGCTTTGATTGCAGGAAGTCGTAGATACCGCCGAGGTGCTCGCGGACGTGTCCCCCGCCAAACTCATAGACCTTGCTGACCAGTCCGTCGAGGAAGTCGCGGTCGTGGCTGACGCAGATGACGGTGCCGTTGAAGTCCTGCAAGGCGGCTTTCAGCACGTCCTTGGACTGCATATCAAGGTGATTGGTAGGCTCGTCAAGGATAAGCAGGTTGCAGGGTTCGAGCAGTAGGCGAATCATCGCGAGGCGGCTTCGCTCGCCGCCGGAGAGGACTTTCACCTTCTTCTCCGACGCCTCGCCTCCGAACATGAAGGCGCCGAGGATGTCGCGTATCTTGGTGCGGATGTCGCCCACTGCTACATAGTCGATGGTCTGGAAGACCGTCAGGTTCTCGTCGAGGAGCGCGGCTTGGTTTTGGGCGAAATAGCCAATCTTCACGTTGTGCCCGATTTTGAGCGTGCCCATGTAGTCGAGTTGCCCCATGATACACTTGACGAGCGTGGACTTACCCTCGCCGTTCTTGCCGACGAATGCCACTTTCTCTCCGCGGCGGATGGTGAATGTAACATCCTGAAAGACTGTATGTTCGCCGAAGTCCTTGCGTAGGTCTTCCACGATAAGGGGGAAGTCGCCGCTGCGTGGGGCTGGCGGGAAACGGAGGTTCAGGCGCGAGGTGTCCTCGATGTCCACCTCAAGGCGCTCTATCTTCTCCAACTGCTTGATGCGGGACTGCACCTGTACGGCTTTGGTGGCTTTGTAGCGGAAGCGCTCGATGAAGTCCTCTGTCTCTTGAATCATCTTCTGCTGGTTGAGGTAGGCACGCACTTGCTGCTCGTGGCGCTCGCGGCGGAGTTCGAGAAAGCGGGAGTAGTTGACATTGTAGTCGTAGATACGCCCGAGCGTGATTTCGATGGTGCGGTTAGTGGCGTTATCAATGAACTTCTTATCGTGGGAAACGAGGATGAGGGCGCTTGGCGAGGTACGGAGGAATTCCTCAAGCCATTGGATGGACTCGATATCAAGGTGGTTGGTCGGCTCGTCCAATAGGAGTAGGTCGGGGTGGCGCAAGAGGATTTTCGCTAACTCGATACGCATTCGCCATCCGCCGGAGAACTCAGAGCAAGGGCGGTCGAAGTCCTTGCGCTCGAAGCCGAGCCCAATGATGGTGCGGTCCATCTCTGCTATTCGCCTTGCCTGCTCCTCCAGCGGCGCGTCGGCAAAGACGGAGGACACGTCCTCGCGGAGGGTCTTGCCGTCGGTGTGCATCATCACCTGCGGCAGGTAGCCGATGGTGAGATCGGTGTCGCGTGCAATACGCCCTGCCGTGGGGGTGTATTCGCCTGCGATAAGGCGCAGGAGCGTGGACTTACCCGCACCGTTCTTGCCGACCAAGGCGATTCGGTCCTTCTTGTTGACCATAAAGGAGATATCGTCCAATACAGGACGCGAAGCAAATTCTATGGAGAGATGTTCTACGGTAAGCACCCTGATTTCTAATTAAGAATTATGAATTAAGAATTAAGAGTTCCTTTGTTTTTGGCTTGTTTTCGGTTGAGGATAGTCCATAGGAGGAGCGTTAGCAGCGTGGCGAGGGTGAAATCAACCGTGAGCAGCAGCCACATGTTCCAGTTCCTGCCCAAGATGGCAAGGATAATGAAGAGCACAGAGACCGCGAGCAGGATACAGGTGGTCTGGATATGGTTCAGCCCCGTGCGCAAGAGCAAGTGGTGTATATGGTTCTTGTCGGGTAGGAAGGGGGAACGGTGGTGTATGATACGGGTAAGGCTGACGCGAATGGTGTCGAAGATAGGCACCGTCAGCACGCAGATTGCCACCATCGGTGCCGCAGTCATCATGTACTCTCCCGGTACGAGACGGTAGGCGTTCATCTCGCAGAAGCGGAAGACGAAGGTGGTGAGCATGTAGCCCAGCAGCAAGGAACCCGAGTCGCCCATGAAGATTTTCTGTTTCTTTCCGAACACATTGTAGCAGAAAAACACTGCCAACGAGCCAATGAGACTTATCGATACAATCGACCATTTGGTCTCGCCCACGAGGGCAAAGTAGAGTGCAAAGAACAAACAATAGAGCATACCCAAGCCGGACGCCAGTCCGTCCACACCGTCAATGAGGTTTATCGCATTGATGATTGCCACCAAGATGAAAGCAGACAGCAGGTAGGAGGGGACTATCCCTATCTCCTCTATACCGAAGAGTCCGTGCAGATGGGTGATACGCATGTCGGCAAAGCCGATGAGCGCAATGCCCGAGAGCAACTCGCCGAAGAGTTTCGCTAGCGGGGACAGCACAAGCAGGTCGTCTATGAACCCCACCATCAGGATAATAAAGATACCGATGATGAAGAACTGGTTGTGTTCTATTGCATTGAAGCCGAAGAGCAGGCAGGTCAGTACGAAACTGAAGCATATATCTATACCACCCACGTTGGGCACCTCGCCCGTATGGGACATGCGTTTGTTGGGTCGCACGACCAAGTGCTTGGTGCGTGCTATCTTGATAACCAAGGGCATACATACCAAACCGATGAGGAATGATATGAGCCCAATGAGGTAACTGTGGGTGATAAAGAATTGCTCTACTTCTTGCATTTACTTGTCTAATTGTTCGTAGATGGAGTTCTTGCTGATGAACTCGGGTACGATGTCTTTCATTTGTTGTACAGTGAGGAACGGCTTGTCTTGGTGCGCAAGGTCAATGAGGGTATCTATCTTCTCGCTGACTTCTGCAAAGGGGAACTCGCGCACGCGCGCAATCATTATTTTCTCGTTGGTAGTGGGGAGCGTGGTCTCCTTTTGGTTCAGCAGTTCCTCGTACAATTTCTCTCCCGGGCGGAGTCCTGTGAAGACGATGGGAATCTCTTCCTCGGGTATGAAGCCCGCAAGGCGAATCATGTTCTTCGCAAGGTCGTAAATCTTCACGGGGTGCCCCATGTCGAAGACGAAGATTTCGCCTCCGTTTCCGAGTGTGCTTGCCTCCATGACGAGTGTGCATGCTTCGGGGATGGTCATGAAGTAGCGAATGATGTCGGGGTGGGTAACCGTTACGGGTCCGCCAGCGGCAATCTGCTTCTTGAAGTAGGGGATGACAGAGCCGTTGGAGCCGAGCACATTGCCGAAGCGCGTGGTGATGAACTTGGTGCAGTCGGGATTCTCCTTGGAGAGTTGCTTGAAGAGCGACTGCACATACATCTCGGCGATACGCTTGCTGGTGCCCATGACATTGGTGGGGTTCACCGCCTTGTCGGTGGAAATCATGACAAAGCGCTTTACGCCGTATTTCACCGCCATGTCCGCCATGTTCTTCGTGCCCTGCACGTTGGCGCAGATGGCTTCGTTGGGGAACTCCTCCATCATCGGCACATGTTTATAGGCAGCGGCATGGTATATTACGTCCGGACGGAACTCATTGAATATATTTTCCATGCGTTCGCGGTTGCGCACATCGCCAATGACAGGGATAAAGCGACGGTCAGGAAACTGCGCTTTCAAGTCCATCAAGAGGTCGTGCAGGGGCGACTCCGCCATCTCGAGGAGGATGGTTACCTTCGGTTCAAAGCGTTGCACCTGCCGCACGAGTTCGGAGCCGATGCTACCTGCCGCACCACTCACCATCACCACCTTGTCGGTGATGATTTGGCGCACGTTGTCGGTGTCAATGTTGATAGACGGTCGCTCCAAAAGGTCCTCAATCTGTATGGTGTTGATACGCCCGATGCGCTTTGCATCCGCCTCGTCGGCGTTGTCAAACTCGGTGAAATAGGGGGTTGTGAGGATGTGGATGTTATGGTCGAAGAACTGTTGTAAGTCTTGTGCCGGTGTTATCTCGCGCATCTTGATAGGGGAGATGATGATGTTCTTCACCTCGTGGTCTTTCATCCAGCGAAAGGTCTTCTCGTTGAGCGGGAAGACAGGCAGTCCGTTTAGACGATAGTCCGACTTTTTGGCGGTGCTGTCGCCGATGAAACCTACGGGGCGATAGGGAATATCGCCTGAACTGCGCAGCATCTTGGCAATAGCGAGACCGGCGGACTTCGTACCGTAGATGAGCACTTTAGGGCTGTTGCTGGTATGCTGACGGATATATTCAAAGATAGTCTTGATACCCACACGGAGACAGAATAGCAACACAAATGCAATAGGCATGTAGATGAGCAAGAGAGTGTTCATCATGGGTTTGTCGCCTGAGAAATAGGTGTATAATCCATTGAAGATGAGTAGGCAACAACCGCACACCAAGATAGAGAGTAGGCACTTGATGGTGTCCACGAAAGTGGAGTAACGCAAGATGCCGGAGTAGGTATGGAAGCCCCAGAAGCAAAGTGCCTGCACAACAAGTATCACCAAGAGCTGTTGCCAATAACCCAAGACAATCGTGTTTTCAGAGGCTGTACCGTAGTGGAACATACTTGTTCCAATTCCCATGCTTATCCAAAAAGCAATGGACACAAGTAGTAGGTCGAGGAAGAAGACGCACCAACGCGGCAAATAGCCGACAGAGGCAAGATGCGAGAAAATATCCGACTGGCGGATTTCTTTTTTCAACTTTTTCATATTAAAATTGGATTTTTGTTGCATGATAATAATGTTTTATAGTTGGTTAATTCAGTTATTCGCTATTGTTGCAGGAGCGTCCGCAGGTATCTGCCCGTGTAACTCCGTTCGCACTCGGCGAGTGCCTCGGGAGTACCCTCGAAGACCAGTTGTCCGCCTTCGTCGCCGCCCTCTGGACCGAGGTCGATGACATGGTCGGCAGCGAGGATGATACTCGGGTTGTGCTCAATCACAATCACGGTGTGCCCTCGGCTGATGAGTTGGTTGAGCGCGCGGAGCAGGACCTTGACATCGGTATGCGATAGTCCTGTGGTAGGTTCGTCGAAGACGAAGATGGTGGGTGCCGCTTCTTCCTGCGCGAGGAACGAAGCGAGTTTCACGCGCTGGCTCTCGCCGCCGGAGAGGGTGCTGCTTGACTGCCCCAACTGCACATAGCCGATACCCACGCCCTGCAACGGTTGCAGGCGCTTGACAATCTTGCTGCACGCGGGGTCTTCGGCGAAGAACTCTATCGCTTGGTTGACCGTCATGCAGAGGATGTCGTAGATGGACTTGTCACGGTAGCGGACGTCGAGCACGTCTTGCTTGAAGCGTCTGCCGTGGCACTGCTCGCACTCCAGCGTGATGTCCGCCATGAACTGCATCTCAATGGTGATGGTGCCCTCACCTTTGCAGACCTCGCAGCGCCCGCCCGGGGTGTTGAAAGAGAAATGCGCGGGGGTGAATCCCATCTGTCGGCTCAGCGGTTGGTCGGCGTACAACTTACGTATCTCGTCGTAGGCTTTCAGGTAGGTTACGGGGTTGGAGCGCGAGGACTTGCTGAGCGGGTTCTGGTCGATGAACTCGATGTCGGTGGCGAGGTGCATGCTCCCTTTGAGGGTGCCGTAGTCGCCCGTATGCTCCGCCGTGCCGCCGTAGTATTTCTTCAGCGCAGGGTAGAGCACCTTGCTGATGAGGGACGACTTGCCGCTGCCGCTCACGCCCGTAACGGCGGTCATCACGTTCAGCGGGAAACGAACGTTGAGGTTCTTCAGGTTGTTCTCGCACGCGCCGTCTATCTCGATGTAGTTGCTCCAGCGGCGACGCATGGCGGGCACCTCGTGGGTGAAGAGGTCTTTGCGGGGTGCGCCCTTGTAGGTGATTTCGCCGCCGTGCCGCCCCGCCGCAGGACCAATCTCTATCGTGTAGTCCGCCGCGTTGATGATGTCTTCATCGTGCTCCACCACTACGATGGTGTTGCCCAAATCGCGCAAATCGCGCAGCACCTTGATGAGCCGCTCCGTGTCGCGCGGGTGCAAGCCGATGGAGGGCTCGTCCAGCACGTAGAGCGAGCCTACGAGGCTGCTGCCGAGCGATTTCGCGAGCGTGATACGCTGGCTCTCGCCGCCCGAGAGGGTGCTACTCATACGGTTAAGCGTCAGGTAGCCGAGCCCCACGTCCTGCATGAACTGCAAGCGCGAGCGTATCTCCTTGAGCAGCATGTCCGCCGTCTGTTGCTCAATCGGGCTGAGTGTCAGTTGGTCAAACCACTGCGTGAGGTCGTGCACCGACATGCCGCACAGGTCTTGTATGCTCTTCTGCTGAATCTTTACATACCCCGCTTCTTTGCGTAGGCGCGCGCCGTTGCAATCGGGGCAGATGGTCTTCCCGCGGTAGCGCGAGAGCAGCACACGGTATTGTATTTTCTTGTATTGCTTCTCCTCCAACTCGCGGAAGAATGCGTTCAGCCCGCGGAAGTGCTCGTTGCCCGTCCAGATAAGGTGTTTCTGCTCGGGCGTGAGTTCATAGAACGGCTTGTGGATGGGGAAATCGAATAGGTGCGCGCTGTACACCAACTCGTCTTTCCACGCGCTCAGTTTCTCGCCCTTCCAGCAGGCGATGGCTTCGTCGTACACCGACTTCGACTTATCGGGCACCACCAAGTCGGGGTCTATGCCGATGATGTTACCAAAGCCGTTGCACGTGGGGCATGCACCCATGGGGCTGTTGAAATCAAACAGGTGCTCCGACGGCTCTACGAAACGGATACCGTCCATCTCGAAGCGCTCGCAGAACCACTCGTACTGCCCGTCGTGAAAGAGTCCGCAGTCGCCGTGTCCTTCGAAGAAAGCCGTCTGCACCGAGTCGGCAAAACGATTCGCCGTAGCGCGTTCCCCATCGGCTACCACACGGTCAACCAGTAGGTAACAGTCCGGCAGCAACCGCCCTTGCTCATCGTACAGATGGGTTGCGGCGGACGCACCCATGCGCACCACATCGCCGCCTATCAGCAGGCGAGAGAAACCCTCCGACTGCCAGATGGCAAGTTGGTCGTCTATGCTCTTCTCGCCGAGCACGATGGGTGCAATCAGATAGACCCGCGTGCCTGTCGGCAACCCCATCAGCGCGTTCACCACATCGCGCCCCGTCTTGCGGCGCACCTCCTGCCCGCTGACGGGCGAATAGGTTTTGCCGATGCGGGCGAAGAGCAACTTCAAGTAATCGTATATCTCCGTAACCGTCCCCACCGTGGAGCGTGGGTTGCGGCTCGTTACCTTTTGCTGAATAGCGATAGCAGGCGGGATGCCCTCTATCTTATCCACCTCCGGCTTCTGCATCCTGCCGAGGAACTGCCGCGCATAGGCGCTCAGGCTCTCCACATAGCGGCGCTGCCCTTCGGCATAGAGCGTATCGAACGCCAACGACGACTTGCCGCTGCCGCTCACGCCCGTTATCACCACCAACTTGTTGCGCGGGATGTCCACCGACACGCCTTTCAAGTTATGGGTCTGCGCATTCTCTATATGGATAAACTCTTCGGACACGATGCGTTTTGGGTAATAAATGAATGAAGAATTATACGAAAATTATATGTTAAAGAAAAAATATTTGAACAATATTTGAAAATATTTGTTGAAATAAAAAATGACTTTCTTGTTTTTGAATGTTACAAAATTTTTGGAAATTTTTGTTGAGAAATACCGTTATTGGTTGTTTTTGTTACGAACATCCCAATGAATCGCGTTGTCTTTCAATCGTTGCATCACCTCGCGGGTGGTTTGCAGGGTGGTGTCCTGCTGCTCCGTGGTGAGTCGGGGAATACGGATAGGCGTACCCACACGAATCTCATTCGGATTGCCTAAATGGTCTTTGTTGGCATCGTAGATATACACCCACAAGTCTTTATTGCCGTAGTAGCGGTAAGCAAGCCATGTCAAGCGGCTACCCTCGCGAATCTCCTCGGTGGCTATAAACTGCTGATATACGGGCAACTCCGGTGCATTCTCCATCACCGCTGTATCCTTTGTAACCTCTTCCACCATAGGTGTTGAGGGTATTGCCACCACCGTGTCTGTCGCCACCGGCTCTCTCTTTGCCACCAGCGAGTCTATCCAATTCGCCATCGCGCCGCGCAAGAACAAGAAACCACCTGCCAACACCATCAGCAGACACACCACACATATCAGCGTGTCGCGCAAGAAATGATATTTCCTTTTCTTTCTTTCCTTGCTCACCTTTTGCTCTTTGGACGCAACAGGCTCCTCTATTGGTTCTACAACAGGCTCTTCCGTGGGGCTTTCAGTGGGCTCTTCCGCAGGCACAGACACTTCCTCCACGGCTTCTTCCACAACTTCTTCCGGCTCAGCAACCGCCTCCACAGCAACTTCCTCCTCTGCCACAGTAGCCGAAGCAGCAACCTCAGTAGAATCACTTTCCTTCTCCTCTTCCATCGCTATGGGCATACGCGGGTCTTGACCAAGGTCTGCTAAAATGCCCACTATCTCGTCAGCCTGCCGCCCCAGTTTCTCCAACGGGCTCAGCGCTTCTTCGTCCACAGGGGCTGCCGAAGTATCGGCATTCAGGTTCACGATAGGAGTTACACTCTTGTTCTTCTCCACCATCTCGCGCATGCTCACCTCCGGTGCGAACACCACCTTCGTGTAGCCGGGGATGATAATAGGCTCGCCTGTGTTCACATTCACGCTCTTGCGCGGCGCCATCTCTTGCAGACGAAATATCCCTAACCCATTGATTTTTATCTGTTCCCCGCCTTGCAAGCCTGCTATTATCTGCTCTACCAGCACGCGGAGAAACAAATTCGCTTCCCGCTCCGTTGCGTCCGTCCTATCTATTATTGCCTGACGCAAATGCACATTATTTAGTTTGTTATCAGCCACCTGTTATCTCAATTAAATACTTCTTTTAAGGTACTAACCGGTTTGAATGTCAGTTGTTGTTTGGCGGGTATCACTTGCCGCTCGCCAGTCTTTGGGTGCACATTCACGCGCTCGCTGCGCTCTCTCACCTCAAACACGCCCAATCCTTGTATAGACACACTTTTGTCCGCCATCAAGGCATCGCGCATCTCGGCAGTGAGGGCACCTACCATATCTTCCGTCAGGCTCTTCGACAGACCCGAACTCGCGGCTATCTTATTTATCAGTTCTTTTGTAAGCATGGTCATAATGATTTAAAGTGTTTGTTGCACGTCTCCGTATAGGTCAAACTCCTCCGCGCGAGTAATCCGCACAGGATAGAACTGCCCTATCTCCAGCGGCGCTTGTTTCTCTATCAGCACTTCACAGTCCACCTCCGGCGAGTCGTATTGCATCCGTCCAATGTAGTAATCGCCTTCCTCGCGGTCTATCACCACCTTCTCCACCGTCCCCACTTTCTTCTCCTCCAACTCGCGCGAAATCTCCTGCTGAATAGCCATTATCTCCGCTACACGCTGCTCCTTCACCGCTTGCGGAATATCGTCTGTGTAATGCAGATTGGCATAAGTTCCCTCTTCATCGGAGTATGCGAAAGCCCCCATGCGGTCAAACCGCATCTCGCGCACCCACGCCTTCAGCTCCTCAAAGTCCTCCTCCGTCTCCCCGGGATGCCCCACCAGCAGCGTCGTGCGGATACATATCCCGGGTACCGCCTTGCGTATCTTGCGAATAAGCGCGTCCTGCTCTGCGCGTGTGATATGCCGCCGCATCAGCCCCAGCATGTGGTCGGTGCAATGCTGCAATGCGATATCCAAGTACTTGCACACATTCGCATGCTTCGCCATCACCGCGAGCAACTCCTCGGGGAAATCCGTCGGATAAGCGTAATGCAACCGTATCCATTCCACGCCCGCTATGCCCGCCATCTCGTCCACCAACTCCGGCAGACAATGCCGCCCGTATAAGTCCAGCCCATAAGACGACAAGTCTTGCGCAATCACATTCAGCTCCTTCACGCCCTTGCTCACCAGCCACCTGACCTCATCCAGTATCTCCTCTTTCCGCCGCGATGTATGCCTGCCTGTTATCAGCGGTATCGCGCAATACGAGCAGAAGCGGTTGCACCCCTCCGAAATCTTCAGATACGCATAGTGCGCAGGCGTCGTCAGCACGCGCTCCTGTTGGCAGGTCATCGGCTGCTGCAGGGCACTCAACTCCTCCACCAACTGCATGAAATTGAACTTCCCGAACCACTTATCCACCTCCGGTATCTCCTGCTCCAACTCGTGCAGATAGCGCTCCGACAAACACCCCATCACGTACAGCCGCCGCAGTTTCCCTGCTGTCTTCCGCGCCGCAAACTCCAGTATCATGTTGATACTCTCCTCTTTGGCGTCGCCGATGAATCCGCAGGTGTTGATAACGGCTATCTCGCCTTTCGGCTCCTCCGCGTCATGCACACACCGATACCCTGCCAACTCCAGTTGGCGCATCAGTCGCTCGGCATCCACAAGGTTCTTCGAACAACCCAAAGTAACTATATCAATCTCATTCTTGTGCATAAAACATCTCTCCACAACTCTGAAAACTCCGATTACTCCGAATCCGTCATTCAGCGCGAAGCGCGGTCATACAGCGTAGCGGTCATACAGCCGAAGGCGGTCTTTCAGCGCGTAGCGCGGTCTAATTTCAATTCCCCAAATCGCAGTGGAATTGTATCCTCACCAGCCGCACATGTATCTCGTCGTAGTAGTCCTCACCCAACTCCTCCATTGCGGTCTTGATGTCGTCGCTCTCCGCGTTCTTGAAGTAGTCGTATATCTCCTCTTCCTCGTCGGCGTCCACTATCTCCTCGATGAAGTACTTGATATTCACCTTCGTACCCGCGAACACGATCCCCTCCAACTCGTCCAGCATCTCCTCCATCGACATACCCAGCGAGTCCGCCAACTCGTCCAAGTCCACGCGCCTATCTATTGCCGCGATGATCTGCCGCTTGCGCGACGACTTCTTCGCCACCGTGCGTATCCGTAGGTCTTCGGGACGGATAATCTCATTCTCGTTCACATACTCCTTTATCACGCGCAGGAACTCCTCCCCGTAGCGTTTCGCCTTGCTCAAGCCCACGCCCGGGATGTTCAGCAACTCCTCCATCGTAATCGGATAGGTCGTCGCCATCGCCTCCAGCGAGGGGTCTTGGAATATCACGAACGGCGGCACATCACATTTCTTCGCCATCTTCCGCCGCACATCCTTCAGTATCGAGAACAGCACGTCATCCGCTGCCGCGCAGGTCGCCACACCCGTATCCATGCTGTCCGACTCCTCGTCTTTCACCTCTATCGGCACCTCAAAACGCCCGCCGCGTTTCATGTACTTGCGCCCGTCTGCAGTAATCTTCAGGTCGCCGTAGCTCTCTATATCCTTGCTCAGAAATCCGCTCAGCATCGCCTGACGCACTATCGCCAGTAGCACCGCCTCGTCCACATCCGATGCTGCGCCGAAGTTCTCCAGCTCCTTGTGCTTGTAGCTCAACACCGCCGCCGTCTCGTTGCCGTGCAGGATATCCACGATATGCTCCGCCTTGAACTTCTCGTTCACCTGCTGTATCGTCTCCAGCACCAGCCCCAGCAGCTCCGAGCAGTCCTCCATGCGATACGTCTTCCGGCAGTTGTCGCAGTTGCCGCAGTTGTCCTTGTCGTACTCCTCGCCGAAATAGTGTAGCAGCAACTTCCGCCGGCAGACTATCGACTCCGCATACGACTGTGTCTCAAACAGCAACTGATTGCCTATCTCTATCTCCTTCACGGGCTTGTCTTTCTGGAACTTACGCAGCCGCTCTATATCTTCCGGCGAGTAGAAGCATATACACTGCCCCTCGCCGCCGTCTCTGCCCGCGCGACCCGTCTCCTGATAGTAACCTTCCAGCGACTTCGGCACGTTGTAATGCACCACAAACCGCACATCCGGCTTGTCGATACCCATACCGAACGCTATCGTCGCCACTATCACCTGACACTCTTCCATCAAGAACGCATCCTGATTAGCACTACGCTGCTCCGCGTCCATTCCCGCATGGTACGCTCGCGCGGAAATACCATTCACACGTAGTACCTCCGCCAAGTCCTCCACTTCCTTGCGCGATAGGCAGTAGATGATACCCGACTTCCCCTCCATCGAACGCACGTACTTCACCACCTCCTTGTCCACATCGCTCGTCTTCTGCCGCACTTCATAGTATAGGTTCGGACGGTTGAACGAACTCTTGAACACCGTCGCCCCCACTATATCAAGGTTCTTCTGAATATCTTTCTGAACTTTCGGCGTTGCCGTCGCCGTCAGCGCGATAATCGGCGCCCTGCCTATCCGCTTCACCATGTCGCGGATATGGCTGTACTCCGGACGGAAGTCATGCCCCCACTCCGAGATACAGTGCGCCTCATCCACCGCATAGAACGAAATCTTCACGTTCTTCAGAAAGTCCACATTCTCGTTCTTCTGCAGGCTCTCAGGCGCCAAATACAGCAGTTTCGTCCGCCCTTCAGTAACATCTTTCTTCACCTCATGTATCTGCGGACGCGACAGCGACGAGTTGATATAATGCGCCACCCCGGGCACATCCGAGTAGTTGCGCATCGCATCCACCTGATTCTTCATCAAGGCGATAAGCGGAGAGATAACAATCCCCACGCCGTCCATCATCAACGAAGGCAACTGAAAGCACAGGCTCTTGCCGCCGCCCGTAGGCATCAGCACAAACGAGTCCTTCCCCTCCATCACGTTGCGGATAATGGCTTCCTGATTCCCTTTGAACGAATCAAAGCCGAAATAGCGCTGCAGCGCCTCTATCAATTCTTCATGCGTTACTGACATATGGTAGTATTACGTATTTTCTGTATTTATTCAAATTCCCTTTCGTTATGGCATACCCACAAGCCCCCCGAATGTCCCAAATCGTTATGGCATAACCACCAAGCCCCGAAGGGGCGGCATAAAACAGCGTAGGGGCCTGCCCCTACGTAGGAAATGCTTTCTCCTACTACTCCCCCGCCCCGCTTGCTGGGAGGGGGGCAGGGGGCGGGGTTCCTCCCCTTAAAAGGTTTGCAAAGGTAAGCAATAATTTTTAGATACGCAAATTTTTTCAGCGAAAAAAAATAAAAAACTTGCACACCCCAAAAAAAAGCACTACCTTTGCAATCGCTTTCTTAATTTCATCGCAGTGTATCTCCTCGCACATTCGTCGAAAGTAAACCGAGACACCACAAAGTAAAAGTCGAGTGATTAACGGGTGATTATCGGGTGATTAACGAGCGATTAACGAAACACCGTCAAGACCACAAGCTGTGATTAGTAGGTGATTAGTAGGTGATTAACGAGAGAATTGTTTTGTACTGAAAAAGGTTTACAGATTTCCGGATATGTTTTCTTAATAATCGTACACTTTTGACATGTTTCCTAAAAAGGTTTCCTTGTATGCTAAA
>JAXDTJ010000079.1:0-30088 GCA_034090015.1 Paludibacteraceae bacterium
GTTACTGATGCACAATGCGATGATGATTGAAAGATTTTTATCCATGTTTGGCAATTTACCGAACCTACACAAAAATCAAGGGCTAAAAGAACACTATTTCAAAGATCTCTTGCTTTACGGACTCAAAGCCTCCGCTTAGCACCATATATAAAGTCAAATTTTTAACGGACTATTGTAGGGTGAAACCCTACGAAAAATGGATGTTCCCTCCATATAGCCCCGAAGGGGCGACATAAACCAGCGTAGGGTGAAACCCTACGTGGGCATTTTCCCTCGGTAATGCGAGCCCCAACGGGGCGACATAACTCAATCTTGACTCGTATTGTCAACATATAAAAAATATTTGAACAATATTTGAAAATATTTGTTGAAATAAAAAGTTCTTGTGCAAACAAAAACAAATCTCGTTTTTGGTAATCTATCCAAACTCGCAAAAAGAGGTTACTAAAAAATATTTGAACAATATTTGAAAATATTTGTTGAAATAAAAAGTTCTTGAATATTTTTGTCGTAATTATTGTTCGTTTTTGTATAACGTAATTCGTAAATCACTCCGTTGTATCAATCTCTATCTTCCCATGCCGTTTCTTGTGCTTGACCCATAGTCCATACACCTCTGAGCAGTTGCCTGCCGTCGTGAAGGCGTGAATCTTATTCTCCGACATGAACTTCATCAACGAAGCAAACTCATCCGGTGTCAGCAGAGCCTGTATCTCGATATTCTCTTCGTTCTTAAATCCGCCCGTCACCTTATACAAAGAGCAACCGCGTACCAAGTCATTCACAATAAACTGCCGTATCCGCTCATATTCCGGCGAGATGATACATACTCGTTTGCGCAGACTGATAGAAGCAGAGAAGTAGTTGATTACCAATCCGTTAATCCATGTTCCAATCAAGCCAATAACCACCATACGGAAGTCGTTGATAAAGAATGCCGAGCAACAAATCAACGCCCCGCCTATTGTTACCGAAGTCCCTATATCAAAGTGGAAGTACTTGTTGATAATCTTCGCTAAAATATCCAAACCGCCCGTCGAAGCATTGATACGAAACTCTATCGCCTGACATGCCGACAGAAGCAACACAAAACACAGCAAGTCGAACCACACATCGCCTATTCCCAGTCCAGCCGACATCACTGAGTCGCGCACCTGCTCCAGCACATTCCCCGCGCGGTCAAGCAGATAAGGATTCCCATGCGCGTCCAGAACAGTTTCACCTGCCTGCAATCGCGCCTGTAATGCTGGGTCAGTAATCACTTGGTGAGTAAAGTTCGTGCTCGGATAAATCCTATCCCACAACTGTGTCAGCGGACCAAGAATCATTGCGGTATAAACCGTCTTCGCACCAAACTCATTGCCTATCAACACGAACGCCAACAGCAGCAAGAACGCATTGATACCCATCACCAAATAGGAGAACGTGTCTGCATCGCCGCCTATCAGCGTGTTTATCACGATGGACAAACCCGAGATTGTACCGATAATCAGGTGGCTCGGCATGAGGAAATAATACACGGCGGCGGCACCCAGCATCATGCCGATGGTCATCACCACCAACTCGCGCCAAAACTTCTTGGTGTGCAATGCATGCCAAAAACTCAGGCACAAATCCTTCCAATACGCAGCACTCAAATACTGCTGCAAATAGGTGTTCATGGTATATAATAAGGTATTAAATTTCTATCCTATGCGCCTCACGCCTCTTTCATCACCAGCCGTGCCATCCTTCGTGTGGTCTGGCTCAACAATATCTCCCGCCCCTCTTTCTCGCGCGCCAATATCTCCGGCGTTACGCCGCGGATAGTCAGCAGCGACAGATGTTCGTTGTACACCACCCGATAGTTCTCCGACAACTGCTCCAGCGCGCTCTGCAAGTACCGGCTGTTGTCCACGCATACCGTGATGCTCACCGCTGACGACTGTATCAGCGACACCCGCAGTCGGTGCTCTTTTATCACATCGAAGATATGGCTCAGGCTCTCCTCCAATACAAACGAGAAATCCTTCGCGCGCATGGTCATCAGCACCTGATTCTTCTTCCATATATATATAGGTACGTCTATCGGACCTTTCGCGTCCGCATGTATCACGCTCCCTTTGGCGGTCGGGTCGCCGAATGGCTTCACATACAGCGGAATATGCTTATTCTCCAACGGCCGTATCGTCTTCGGATGAATAATCTGCGCGCCGGAATACGACAACTCCACCGCGTCATTATACGACAACTCCGGTATCAGCACCGTGTCTGCCACCAGCCGCGGGTCGGCGTTCAGTATGCCCGGCACGTCTTTCCATATCGTTACCGACTCGGCTTGCAGGAAGTTCCCGAACAGCGCTGCCGAATAGTCCGACCCTTCTCTACCTAAGGTCGTGCGTTCGCCGTTTGCCGTGCCGCCGATGAAGCCTTGCGCCACCACCACGCGCGGACGACTCTCCCTATTCCACCCCGCTACAATCTGCTTCTCCGACACCTCCATATCCACCTTCCCTTCGCAGAAAGTAGCATCCGTTCGCAGCAGTTTCGGCACATTCCACCACTCCGTCGCAATCCCTTGGCTCAACAGGTAAACCGCCACTATCTGCGTGGACATCAACTCACCCATCGACACCACTTGGTCGTAGTTCTTATCGTAACTGTCTTCTTTGCAGAAGGGTATCTCCATCGGCAGGCGCAGGTCCACATTATTCTTCAGCCCCAACTCGCTCATTATCTGCAAGTGGTAATCCATGATAGCCGTCCATTCCGTCTCGGCTTGCTCTTCCAAGCCCGCCATCTTGGCTGCCACCACGCGCTCCAAGGCATTGGTTGTCTTGCCCATAGCAGACACCACCACCAGCAACTCGCCTTCCGTACGAGCCACTATCTCGCAAAGATTGCGCACTCCCGCAGCATTCTTCACCGACGCTCCACCAAACTTAAATACCTTCATTTCAAATCTTACTGGGGACGCAGGCGTCTCGCCTGCGGTAAAAACTACAAATTCGCCATCCGAATAGCCGTGTATGCACCTTCCACGCCTTTGTTGCCCAATCGTCCTCCTGCTCTGTCAAGCGCCTGCTGCTTGTCCAGCGTGGTCAACACGGAGAAAATCACAGGCACATTCCCCTGCGCGTTCAGTATCGTTACGCCCTGCGTAACCGACTGACACACGTAGTCAAAATGCGGCGTATCTCCTTGTATCACACAGCCTATCACCACGATAGCGTCCATGTCCGCATACTCGTCTATCATCCGCGCCGCCGCGTAGGTCAACTCCACCGTCCCGGGCACATGTTGCACCAAGATGTTGTCCTCCTCCACGCCATGCTTACGGAACGTGTCTATCGCCCCCTGCGCCAATGCAAACGTTATCTCCGAGTTCCAGTCTGCCACAATAATTGCGTAACGCTGACGTTTCAGCACGTCAGCGTTAGGCAATGTGTTCGCATCATATTTCGACAAATCCGTCGTCATAACTTATTGAGCGATAGCAATATACTTATCTATGTCTTGCGCCTCGGTCGAAGCGGGATAGTCTGCCTTCACTTGCTCAAAGGCTTTCTTCGCAGCACGCTTGTCGCCCTGCTCCAGATAGACGATACCGGCTTTCTTCAAGCTCATCGGAGCAATCAACTCGTTGCCCGACTTTGCAGCAGCCTCAAAGGCTGACACTGCCTTGCCATACTCGCCCAACTCTACGTATGCGTCGCCCAGCAACTGCGAAGCGGCGGGGTCTATCGTCAGGTCTTTGGCAGAGAACTTCTTCAGATACTTCGCAGCGTCCTCATATTCGCCCAACTGATAGTAGCAGATACCTGCGTACAGCGCAGCCAGTTTGCCGGTCTGATACCACGAATAGTCATCCGCAATCTGCTCAAAACCAATGCACTCTGCGTCATCGCCGTGCAATGCTTTCTCAAAGTCGCCTGCCATGAAATACACCACAGCCTTGGCGTTCTCGTTGCTTGCCTCCACGGCTTTGGGTTTCAGCACGTACTGGTTCAGCGCGATGATACCCATCACCACCACCACTACTGCCAACACAATCCAACTCAGCAGATTAGCGTTTTTCTCAATCCAAAGACCTGCTGCCGACAAACTCTCGTTCACTTCCGCCAGATTCTGGTCTTCCTTCTTAAAATCTTCTTTCTTTGCCATAATTATTTTGATATTTTATATTTTCAATAGATATTACTTATTTTTATCTGTCCAATAGATATTACTTATTTTTATCTGTGCAATAGATATTACCTGTTTTATGCATTCAACAGACATCGCACATTCGATTTCCCTCAAATAAGCGTGCAAAGATACTACTTTTTTCCGATATACACAAATTATTTCGCTTTTTTTTCACTTTTGTTAGATTCTCGTCTTTATTTTCCTTTGATGTCTAAGCCCAATCGAAATTTCCATAATCCACCATCAAACGACTATCAATCACCTACCCCACTTATAGCAAACGTCCACTCCCACTTATAGCATACACACAATCAGCAGTCAATCTCGAAAACGACTCGAAAACGACTCGAAAAAAAGACGAAGAAAGTACGCAGAAAGAACAAGTAAAAGACGAGCCAAACACGGCAACGACACGGCAACAAGTCGAAAGAAAAAGCAGAGAAGAAGCAGACAAAGAGCAAAGAAGAAGCAGAGAAGCCACCGGGGACGCGGGCGTCTCGCCTGCGGTCAGTTCCTTCAAGGAGGGGCGGTCGGAAGTGTTATCCCGATTTATCGGGAGCCGCCCCAATAAGTAGAAAAGATACATCAAATATCAAAAGCCCCAACGGGGCGACATAAAACAGCATAGGGGCTCGCCCCTATGTATAAACTCCCAACAAAAAAACTCCCCCGCCCCGCTTCGTTTATCCCGACCTGTCGGGACGGGGAGGGGGCAGGGGGCGGGGTATTCATTAGAATTAGCGAACCTCGTTTCTATAAGTCTATTTCCTTAATATCCCAAGCGAATCAATATCGAGGGATACTTGTCGGCTAAAAATGTCTGCCCCATACTTATTCAAATGAGTAGATTCAAAGAAGTAGATAGTATCACTTCCGAACATTAGACTATAATCCATTGTTGGTACATTTGGAGCGATACTATCAATCAGCAACCAAAATTTCTCCATCTCACAATGCTCATAAAAATCCTTTTGGTGCATAGGAGAACATACAAATAATAGTTTTACATCTTTATCCTGACAAATACTTACAAATTGCTGGAAATATTGTAAAATTTGAGCATCCCTTTCAATACTATAAATTGTATCTGGAAAATTAACTTTGTAAGTTCCTACTCTACAAAAGCCTGCACTATCTTTATGCTTTGCTACATGTTTTGTATTATCAAGCGAAAGTTCAGTTAATGCCTGTTTTAGTCCAAAATATTTCGTTGGTAAATATCTATCTACAGGACTAATCTCATCACATAAATTCACATAAAATCTACTATATTTTTCACCAATATATGGTAGATATTGGGTAACATAGTTTGGGTTCCAATGTGCAAAAAAGGCTTGTGGACAAACTTCGACTATAACTAATTTAGGTAACTTGTTATTGTCAAAATATGGCAAGATTACCAAGTTGTATATATAATCAAAAGAACGCCCTGCCAATCCTAAATTAAAGCAATTACGTCTTAATATAGAATCCATTACGGCGGTATTGTAATGATTTTGGGCTCGTGAGTTACCAAAAATTACAACATCAGCATCTATCATGTGAGGTTTCCGCACCATATTTAATGTACGATACGGAAAAATATCCATCACATTCTTTGCTCTATTATCTATTAGATACTGAAAGAAATAGAAAATAAATAGGATTAGTACGACAACAATTGTTACGCGCAATATAAACTTTTTCATTAGAACTGAAAGTATATAAATTCACCCAATGCTTTTGGAGCAAAAATGTAAATCCACAAACAAATAAGTACTTCTGCCACTATTTGACACCCCTTAAACCTATTACTTTTCCATTGCCATCCATGCTCTTCCCTCCTATTTACCCACTCCATCACCAACATTAATCCGATGGATATTGCGAGCGGAATATAATACCACCTATTCATTAGCCACGGTATGGTGAACAACGATGGCGAGAAGATACCCGTTACCCATGCCGTTAGGGTCTTCATACCTGTGGCGCGGAAGATAATCCAGCCGAAGACTACCAGCATAAAGGTTAGCAGTATCTTAGGCAGGTCGCGCCAAGTGGGAGCGTCCATATACTTGCGATTCTTGCCTGTCAGAATAAGCGGCAGGAACAACAACGCGTGGTACGCGCCCCACAGCACAAACGTCCAGTTTGCACCATGCCAAAAACCGCTCAACAGGAATATCACAAACGTATTCCGCACCACAATGGCCTTCTTGTATGCATTACATACTCCTTCGGTCGTAAGCCTACCCCTGAATAGCCATTTACAAACTTTCAAATTTTCAAATTTACAAATTGTCCCCCTCAGTATCTCCGGTCGACTGCCACCCAATGGGATATACACATAATCGCGAAACCATGTCGTCAGCGAGATATGCCACCTGCGCCAAAACTCCGCAATGTCCCTGCTGAAATAAGGCACATTGAAGTTGCGCATCAGCCTGATTCCAAACAACTTCGCCGTACCGATGGCTATATCCGAATACCCCGAGAAGTCGCCGTAAATCTGAAACGTGAACAGCACCGCCGCTAGTGCCAGCGTGCTGCCCGACTGCTCCCCTATCGAGCCAAAGACCGTATCCACATACGTTGCGCAGTTATCTGCCACCACTATCTTCTTGAACAAACCCCACAGTATCTGCCGCATGCCGTCCACCGCCTGCTGATAGTCGAACACCCGCCGCTGCTGAAACTGCGGCAGCAGGTTCGTTGCCCGCTCAATAGGTCCTGCCACCAACTGCGGGAAGAAACTCAAAAACGCCGCAAACGCCACTACATCCCGCGTCGCCGCTATCTTCCCCTTATACACATCAATGGAATACGACAATGCCTGAAAAGTGTAGAAACTAATCCCCACAGGCAACACCAAGTGTAGCAGATGCGTCTCTGCATCCACACCAAGCAGCCGAGCAAACGACTCGACAAAGAAATCGTAATACTTGAAAACACCTAAGATACCGAGGTTCAGCAGTACATTCGCCCAAAGCCTGAACTTCTTCCGCAAAGGAGGTGCGGTCTCTCCAACTCCCCCGCCCCGCTTGCGGGGAGGGGGCAGGGGGCGGGGAATATCATCTGCTATCCGCGAGCAATCTCCTTGCGAAGAATTACCCCCCCCGTGCGGTTTGGCTCTTCGCGAGCAATCAGCAGCCCGCTACCATAAGAACATAGCGTGGTGAGCGCAATCAGCAGCAGGAATTTCCAATCCCACCAACCGTAGAACACATAACTCGCTGCCAACACAAACAGGTTCTGCCACCACAACTGCCGCTTGCACCTGCGCAAAGCGTAGTCGAACACAAACCAATACAGCAGAAAAACTATCGGCAGAAATATCGCAAACTCAATGGAATTAAACAGCATACTATTCTAACCTAAGTTCGATATAAGTGAAATACATTTTTAGCAGTCAGAAACTAAATTGGTTTTTGGTAATGAATTAACAATATATTACCTACAAATGAACGCTAATGAAAAAATATTTGGACAATTTTTGGAAATTTTTGTTGAAATAAAAAAAATCGTGGTCGTCTTGTGTGTACAAATTTTATTCCGAACTTACGTTATTCTATCTAAATTTATGTGCGAAGCCGATAGACAGCAGTTCCTTGAACTGTATCTTGGCTTTCTCTTGCCCATCCAAGATGACCGTATTATCGTACCGCGGATGGAGCATCACCCGCGCAGAGAAGAAACGATTGATGATAAAATCGCAGTTAACTTCCAGGTCCAATTCCACCTTCTTATAATTGGTGTACATATAGAGTTTCGTCTCCAGCGCCACCTCGCGCACCGGTTTCCATACATACTCAAAACGTATCGAACTACCTACGTCATTCAGAGTCTTCTTCCCCACCTCAATACCATAATCCGCCTTGTTCATATTCACCGTGTCTGCCACGTGAATCATCTTATATGCCAGCGGAGAGAAAGAAATAGACATTCCCTCTATCGGTTTGTAGTCGATACCTAATGCCAAATTCAACCGCACAGGCGAGAACGGAGCCGATTTCAAAGTAGTCGTGTTGGTCTTGTAAGTGCGGAAAAAACGCGTCTCAAACTCGGCTGAGAAAGAATAGTAGAGTTTATTGACCGCCTTGTAGTTGGCTTTTGAGTATAGCCTAAACAAGTCATCGGTGCATGCCACATAGCGCAGCGTATCTTCCTTCGCCGTAGAGCCGCCTGCCCGCCATTCGCCGGTATTCTCCCACGTGAAGCGGTCTCCGTAGTATCCTATCTGCCCTTTCATAATACTCAGCACGGCGAAACTCGACACACCGCCCTGATACCAGTTCGGCGACACGTAGTTCTGCGTCATCTGTGCAATGATAGTCGCCTCTTTACGCCACGGCGTATGCATATTGCGAATGGCACGCATGGCATCTTTTTGGTCTTCTTCGGCATCTTTTACAAGCGAACGTTGTACTTTGAACACCGGCACCTCATGCTCCTGCTCCTCCAACTGCGCATTCACAGCCTTTAGCGAGTCCATCATGGCTATCTCGCGACGAACAGAGTCGCGTGCCATCACCTGCGCCACCGTCCAAAGAGTGTCCCCTGATAGGGTATCTACCATGATATAGCCTAACGTATCTGCTCCGACAAGCAAATCAGTTGTATCTGCATTCGATGACTTCTGCGCCGTTTGAATCAAATCCAGCAACCACGTATCAGACACAGCCGCAGACGCATCTTGCAGCCGAACGGTATCCAACCACGAAACGGGAATACTATCAGTTTGTGCCACCAACATATTGGCGGCACAAACAAAAGATAATAGAATTAAGAAACGTTTTATTTTCAATGGGAAAATCAATTAGAGTGCATTATCCATCTTGCCGTGGCATTGCTTATATTTCTTACCACTACCACACGGACACGGGTCATTCGGGCGCGGTTTCTTATCCACATGGATAGGCATCTGCTTCTGCGGCTCGCGCGTGTCGCGTCCTGCGGCAGCCGCTTGTCCGCTATGTTGCGCCGCCTGCGCCACGGCATCTTTCTGCGTGCGATAGCGCGAGTAGTCCTGACGGCGTTGCTGTGCCGCCTGCTGCACTTGCTGCGGGTCGGAAGTCGGAATCTGTCCGCGGAGCAGGATAGAGATAGCACGGCGGTTCAGCGCATCCAACATCTCTTTGAAGATATTAAACGACTCTATCTTATAGATAAGCAAGGGGTCTTTCTGCTCGTAAGACGCGTTCTGCACGCTCTGCTTCAAGTCATCCAGACGGCGCAAATGTTCCTTCCACTCATCGTCTATCACGTAGAGCAACATACGCTTCTCAAATTCACGAATCACCTCTTTGCTATCAGTCTCGGCGGCTTTCTTCAGGTTCACGGCAATGTTATACACGCGCTTGCCGTCCGAGATAGGTATCAAGATGTTTTCATACATCTGCCCCTTGTCCATGTACACTCGCTGTATCACGGGGTTAGCCACTATCGCCAACTTGTCCATACGGCGTTTGAACGATTCCATAGCCGCCTCCGCCAGTTGCTCGCTCAGTTGACCGGCACGCGTATTGCGGAACTTCTCCTCGCTGAAGGGCACCTCCATCGCAAAGGTCTGCATCACCTCGTATTGCAGTCCTTCGTAGTCGCCTGCCTCCTTGGCTTCCGACAATATAGTCTCCGCCGTGTCGTAAATCATGTTTGTGATATCCACACCGATACGCTCACCCATCAGCGCGTGACGACGCTTTGCATAAATCAGGTTACG
Organism: Paludibacteraceae bacterium; assembly: GCA_034090015.1. Lineage (GTDB taxonomy): Bacteria > Bacteroidota > Bacteroidia > Bacteroidales > Paludibacteraceae > Colicola. The sequence goes on from JAXDTJ010000079.1 coordinate 9,866, forward strand.
CTGTTGGTTCATCACGTCATCATACTCTATCAGTCGCTTGCGAATACCGAAGTTGTTCTCCTCCACCTTCTTCTGCGCTTTCTCAATAGAGTTGCTAATCATCTGATGCTCAATCATCTCGCCCTCTTGGAAGCCCATCTTATCCATCAGCGATGCAATACGGTCAGAGCCGAACATACGCATCAAGTCATCTTCCAGCGACACATAGAACACACTGCTACCCGGGTCTCCTTGACGTCCGGAACGACCGCGCAACTGCCTATCCACACGGCGGCTCTCATGCCGCTCCGTACCGATAATCGCCAGACCGCCCGCCGCTTTCACCTCGGGTGTCAGTTTGATATCCGTACCACGACCTGCCATGTTCGTAGCTATCGTAACTACGCCCGGGCGACCGGCCTCTGCCACCACATTCGCCTCCTGCTGGTGCAACTTGGCGTTCAACACATTGTGCTTAATCTTGCGCAGCGTCAGCATGCGGCTCAGCAACTCACTGATTTCCACCGACGTAGTACCTACCAGCACAGGTCTCCCCTGCCCTACCAACGCCACAATCTCGTCTATCACCGCGTTGTATTTCTCGCGCTTCGTGCGATAGATACGGTCGTTCATATCCACGCGCGCAATAGGTTTGTTGGTCGGAATAACCACCACGTCCAGTTTGTAGATATTCCAAAACTCGCCTGCCTCGGTCTCCGCAGTACCCGTCATACCCGACAACTTGTTGTACATGCGGAAATAGTTTTGCAGCGTGATGGTAGCAAAGGTCTGTGTCGCACCTTCCACCTTCACGTTCTCTTTTGCTTCCACGGCTTGGTGCAATCCGTCCGACCAGCGGCGACCTTCCATCACACGCCCCGTCTGCTCATCTACAATCTTCACCTGATTGTCATCGATGATATAGTCCACATCTTTCTCAAACAGCGTGTAGGCTTTCAGCAATTGGTGCACGGTATGTACGCGCTCCGACTTGATGCTGTAGTTCGCCATGATCTCGTCTTTCTTCTGCTGCTTCTCCTCCTGCGTCAGTTGCGCTTGGTTCTCCACCTCTGCCATCTCGCTGCCCACATCCGGCAGCACGAAGAAGTTCGGGTCTTCCGTCGTACCCGTCAGGGCATCTATACCCTTGTCCGTCAGCTCGATGGTCTTGTTCTTCTCGTCAATCACGAAGTACAACTCATCGGTGGCGATATGCATATTCTTCTCATTCTCTTGCAGGTAGAACTCCTCCGTCTTCTGCATGCGCACTTTCACGCCCGGCTCGCTCAGGTACTTGATAAGTGCCTTGTTCTTCGGCATACCTTTGAACGAGCGGAACAATGCCAACTCGCCCGCCTCGCGCTCTTTCTCGTCCGCGCTGCCCATCTTCGCCTTCGCTTCCGTCAGCAACTTCGTCGTCAGCGTGGTCTGCGTGCGCACCAACTGCTCCACGCGGTGTTTGTATTCGTCAAACATCTGGTCCTCACCCTTCGGCACAGGACCGCTGATAATCAACGGAGTACGAGCGTCGTCTATCAGCACGGAGTCCACCTCGTCCACGATGGCGAAGTTATGCCCGCGCTGCACCAAGTCCAGCGGCGAGGTCGCCATGTTATCACGCAGGTAGTCGAAGCCGAACTCGTTGTTCGTACCAAAAGTGATGTCGCAGGCGTATGCTTTGCGGCGCTCGTCCGAGTTCGGGCGGTGCTTGTCGATGCAATCCACCGTCAATCCGTGGAACATATAGAGCGGCCCCATCCACTCCGAGTCGCGCTTTGCCAGATAATCGTTCACGGTAACCACGTGCACACCCTCGTGCGTCAGCGCGTTAAGGAACACAGGCAGCGTTGCTACCAGCGTCTTACCCTCACCCGTCGCCATCTCGGCTATCTTACCTTGGTGAAGCACCACGCCGCCTATCAACTGCACATCGTAGTGCACCATGTCCCATGTGATCTCGTTGCCGCCTGCCGTCCAATGGTTTTGGTAAATAGCATGGTTACCCACTATCTCCACAAAGTCGAAGCGCGGGTCCGCAGCGAAATCACGGTCTTGCTGCGTGGCAACCACCATGATTTTCTCGTTCTCCGCAAAGCGGCGAGCGGTACTCTTCACGATAGCAAACGCCTCCGGCAGTATCTCCAGCAGCACATTCTTATACTCCTCTTTTATCTGCTTCTCAAGGCTGTCCACCTCATCGTACACCTTCTCACGTTTGTCTATCTCCAGCCCTTCTATCGAGGCTTTCAGTTCACTGATTCTCTGCTTCTTGGCTGCCACGCGCTCTTGTATCATAGCCATCAACGCTTGGCTGCGACCACGCAACGCATCGTCCGACAGTTTGTCTATCTCCTCGTATGCCACCTTGATTTTCTCCACGTATGGCATAATCTCGCGCATATCCTTCTGCGCCTTATTTCCAAACAACTTGGTAATTAACTGAATAAAATTCATATCTGATTTCTCTTTTTGCTTTTTTATTTTACCACAAAGCAGCTACTTTGCTTATCTGTTTCATCCAATCCGTTATACGACTATCCCTGCGGGCGGTCTGCATGGTATATTTCGTCTGTATCTGCATCAACGCATCCGCAGGAATCCCCAAAGCCGCCTCAAACAAAAGAGCATTGTTCGCACTCATTGAGCGGCGGGCATTCAATATCTCGTTCAGTATGGTGTACGAGATACCCACCCTCTGCGCAAACTCACGTTGAGAGATATTCCTTGCTTCCAATTCATCTTTGACGACCTCCCCCGGATGAGTAGGTATCGCTGCATATCCTAATTTACCCATATCTATTTCATTTTATTGATAATGGTTCGACAATTCCATAATGTTGCAGATGGTAATGACTTTCTCGTTTTCCACCTGCTCCGACCGAAATTCTATCCTGTATTTCTGTCCCACGCGCACAGACTCTATCCCTTTCTTATCACCAATCAAAGTCTCATAATGCAAAGCATGAAAACGATACAAATCCTCCACTCTATCCACCGATTCCAATATGTCTATAGCGCGAATATAACGCTTCACTATATCGGGTTGATACCTATGCTGCTTGTCGCTACATCTACCCTTATAATACAACTCAGATAGATATTGTTTTTCGAATACGATTTCCATGGATATTTAATCTCTCACAAATAGCGTGCCACATTCCCCCCTACCCTGCCATTTTGGCAGAAACTACCATTTTGCTGTCAGTTCGGTAGTAGAATCTATCAAAACGGCACTCCTATCCTCACCCCCTTTTCCCCGAAACTAAGAAGAGACCTTACCGAGACCTAAAGCCGCTCTCATCAAGTGTCAAAAAGACAGTAAAAACACCCAAACAGCAAACAAATCGTCAAGTCGTCGGCACGATATCGCCCTTGTGGTATTCCTTCAAGCCCTCCATCGGGTCGCGCAATATCTGCCCCACCGTAAACCCATAGTCGGACATCACCTGCTCCAATATCGGACGATAATAGTACGCCACCGACCCCACAAAGCCCACAGGAATATGACTCGTCTCCTCATTCTCTACCCCGTCTTTCTCAAAATACTGCGCCACTATCCGCGACACGAACTGCTGGAAATTGTCATATACCAGTTTGCTAATTCGCTCATCCTCAATATTCTCCGCGCAGAACTTCGACAATCCGGCAAGCCATCTGTTCGGGAAAGGCAACCGATACACATGCTCAATCACAGACGCTATATTCAACTCATATTGCGCCAAGAATTTCTCCTTGATATCCGCGCCCAACTGGTTGGCCAGCACATCGCTCACCAGCCGTTTTCCCAGCGCCACGGCAGACCCCTCGTCACCCAAGATAAAGCCCAGCGACGGCACGTTCTCCACCATCTTCTCTCCGTCATACAAGCAGGAGTTAGACCCCGTGCCCAAGATACATGCCACGCCTTTCTTATGCCCCAGCAACCCGCGAGCCGCCGCCAGCATATCCGACTCCACACGTATCTCTGCTTTCTTAAACACCATCTGCAATGCTTTCTCCACAAACGGTATCTTCTCCGGAATACAACCCGCGCCATAGAAGAACACATGCGTCAGCGTACCCGCCCACAGCAAGGGGGCTATCTGCGGAAGCAACTGATTACTAATCGAATTGCGCATCGCGTCGCTCGTCTGAAACAACGGATTGATACCGTCTGTCAAAAACTCCGAACTTTGTCCGTTAGCGGTCATCAAACACCAGCGGCATTTGGTAGAACCTGAGTCTGCAATCAATATCATAGTGCTATACTTCTTAAAATCGGGTACAAAATTACGAAAAAATTTGCACATATCCAAAAAAAACACTACTTTTGTATGTTTTTTGGCAAATCCCTCTTAATTCATAATTCTTAATTCTTAATTAAACTAATGTTCACCACCTTCCATCTCAACGGTCGTCTTTGTTCGTCCGACCTCATCCGCCACATCGCCGCCGAGGCAAAAACGCCCTATACGTTCCTCATCACCAAGCCCGACATCGAGTGGGTATATCGTGCCCAAGAGCGTATGCTCCAAGTCCTCCAAATGACCCATGCCAAGATGGTCTATGCCGACCATTTCCAGCGCACGGAGCATAACGAGCAAGCCCTCGAAGCACCCGTCATCGACTATCAGCAGGGGGCACTCCGCGACGATTTTGACTTCGGCGCCGTCATGCTTTGGGATACCGAAGCCCTCCGCGAAGCGGCATCGCGCATGACCACCGACTACCAATACGCTGGGCTCTACGACCTCCGTCTCAAAGCCTCGGAAAACACGCCACTGGGGACGTCCCGACAATGTCGCGGACGGTTTGACACACCCTTCGTCCACATCCCCGAATACCTCTACTACGAACTTGAGCACGACAACCGCAAATCCGGCGAGAAACTCTTCGACTATGTGGACCCCCGCAACCGCGCTGTGCAAATCGAGATGGAGCAGGCTGTAACCGACCACCTGCACGCCATCCATGCCCTCATCACCCCCGCAGACATCCATCCCGTAGAAAGCGAAAACACAGACGAATACCCCGTAACCGCCAGCGTCATCATCCCCTGCAAGAACCGCGCCCGCACCGTCCGCGATGCCATCACCAGCGCCCTCTCGCAGCAGGTCATTGCACCCTACTCTTTCAACGTCTTCATCGTGGACGACAACTCCACCGATGGCACCCAAGACATCATCCGCGAACTCGTAGCAGACAACCAAGCAGCAAGGCAAGCCGACCCCGCTACCCCCGAACTCATCTACATCGCCCAAGCCCCCACCTACCACGCCATCGGCGGCAACTGGAACAAAGCCATCCACGACCCTCGTTGCGGACGCTATGCCATCCAACTCGACTCCGACGACACCTACTCTTCCCCGCATACTGTCCAGACCTTTATCGATAAGTTCCGCAAAGGCAACTACGCCCTCGTCATCGGCACCTACCAAATGACGGACATCGATGGCAACATCCTCCCCCCGGGTATCATCGACCACCGCGAGTGGACCGACCACAACGGCATGAACAACGCCCTGCGTATCAATGGTTTAGGTGCTCCCCGCGCTTTCCTCACGCCCCTGCTCCGCGCCATCGATTTCCCCACCACCAAGTACGGTGAAGACTACGCCGTAGCCCTCCGTATCTGCCGCGAATACCCCGTCGGACGCATCTACGATGTGGTGTACAACTGCCGCCGATGGGAGTGCAACTCCGATGCCAACTGCGACATCCCCACCATGAATCGCAACAACTGGTATAAAGACCGCATCCGCACATGGGAACTCCAAGCCAGAATAAAAGAATAGAAGAATTATTGCAAAAGCAACGGGCACCTACCTAAATAGATAGATGCCCGTTTTTTATAATGCTTATTCCCAAACGGCTATTCCTCACCAAGCGCCTTTCGAACGGCTGCCAGCATCGGTTCTATGCTCGGGGTTGCACCCACTGCATGCTGCAGCCAATGGTCGGGGGTCAGGCGACCCTGTTGGTAGATACGGGTATATTCCGCTGCCCATGCCTGCGGCGTGGGGCACTCGCGCAGGTGCTGCTCCAGTTGGAACTGCACAATGTTGCCTATCGGGTAGTTAGGCAGGTACATCGGCACATCCACCATGTGGGAATAGATAGCCAGCAGCGTGCAGTCATGCTCGCCCAGCACGGGCTCGTAGTACTGATTCCAGACCTCCTTAGCTATGCACAGCGTCGCCTCACGCAAAGCCGCAGCGTCTGCCTCGGGATGGGCATAGAGCCACTGCCACATCTGCATATCCACAAGGCTCACGCCCATAATCTCGTACATCGACCAGAAGATATCTAAGTTGGCGAGCCGCTCCTGCTCGCTACGGTTTGCCTCCACCGTCTGTTTGCCGTTCAGCAACTCCAAGTCGCGGGCTTGGAAGAGGAAAGCCGAAGCCTCGGTGAACGCCGTGTTGGGCACGCCGGCGAGGGTGTAGTAATCGATGTCGTACAAGTCAAGCACCTGCTCCACATTATGTCCGAACTCATGCACGGCGATGTTGTAGCCCTTGTAGTCCATACCGCCCTGCCCTATTCGTGTGCGCAGACGCGCCGGCTCCTTGCGTCCGAGTGCGGGCCAAGCATGCCCCGAGCCGCGCGCCGGCTCCACCACGATATGGCTGCAAATCTCCCTTGCCTTCTCCGGCACAAAGCCCATCGTCTGCAACATCCGCGGCATATCCCCGCGAAATGCCTCTGCATCGGGATAGCGGCGGCGGGTCTGCGCCGTCAGCGCGTCTTGGTCTAAGGTCGCGCGCGTCTTGAAGCCATCGTACCATATATCATACGGGCGCAAGTCGCGTCCCAACCGTTGCGCAATCAGTTTGCCCACCTCTGCCACCTCCGGCGCGGAGAGGAGGCTGCGGAAGAGCGAATCCACCTGCTCCAACGGCATCTCTATGCTCTCCTCAAAGTTGCGGATGATAGCCGTGGGGGCTTGCGGGCAGTAGGCATCCGCCTTCCTGTAGGCATGGAAATGCTCCAAGATACGCTCGTAGCGCGTGTCGGGCTCGCGAGCAGGCTGCGTGCAGGTGTTGGAATAGGGCTTCCAGTCGCAAGGATGGTTGATGACCGCCTGCGGGATAGACTGCTCCACGATGCGTTGCATCACCTTGAAAATCATCTCCTGCCGCTCGCGGGAAAGGGAATCACTGGGGGCGTAGGCGTCTCGCCTGCGGAAATCATCAGAGGGTATAGGGCTGCCATAGTTGGCTTTCAGTTCATCGCGCAAATTCCAGTGGGAAAGCAGCACCACGTCCTCGTCCCAGAGCCGCCGCTCGTCCTCCGTGAGCAGGCTGCCCATATAGATATTGTAGTCGGCAATGTAGTTCTCCGCATCGGCATACGCCTGCGCTACCTCCTGCTCCACGCGGGCAGGTACGCGGGTGGTGAACATATCGCCCATGCGAGCCGCTGCCCACTCGAAGCGCGACCAACCGCCGCCAAGCGCGTTCTTCTCTGCCAGCGTGTAGTGAGGGAAGTTGAGGATAGTGAGAAACGCCATCTTGTTGGCGAACATGTCGTCGCTGAAATGCGCCATCGGGCTGTAAGCACTCATTATCCAGTCGGGTTCGCCCGGGGTAGCGGCGTTGGTCAGTTGGGTGGGCTTGAGCAACTCCACCGAGAGCATATCCGCCGACTCGTAGCAACGCTCCCATATCCGCGACAACTGCTCCAGCAATTCGGCGCGCGCCTCATCGTCTGCCGCCACTTGCGCCACGGCAAACGCCTTGAACTCCTCCGCCGTGCCGTCCTGCGCCTGCCATAGCGCCGCCGCCTGCGCCACGCTGCGCGCCACCCGCGCACTGTCTGCCTCGGGCTTCGCCGCCAGCACTGCCGACACCGTCTCCCGCACATCCTGCTCAGAGAGCACACCCTCAGCGGTCTTCACACAACTTGATAGTAACACCATAGAAAAGAAAATACCTAATACCTTTTTCATAAGACAATAGATTTGACAATCTGACAATTTACGATTTGACAATTATTTTTATTTGACAATTTTACAATTTACAATTTGACAATTGACCATGCGGCGCATAATTGTAAAATAGTAAATTGTCAAATTGTCAAATATCAATACGCTTCTTCGGCGTTGGGGAATGAGCCGTCCTTCACCGCCTCAATGTAGTTGCCCACTGCCTCGCTGACTTCGCCTGCCAGTTCGGCAAAGTGGCGCAGGAACTTCGGTTTGAAGCCCGTGTTCAGCCCCAGCATATCGTGCAGCACCAGCACTTGTCCGCTCGTGGCGTTGCCTGCGCCGATACCGATAGTAGGGCAACTCACTGCCTCGGTTACCTTTGCCGCCAGCGCGGCGGGGATTTTCTCCAACACGATGGCGAAGCACCCTGCCTCGTCCAGCAGTTGCGCATCGCGCAGCAGTTTCTCCGCTTCTCTCTCTTCTTTTGCCCGCAAGCCGTAGCCGCCAAACAGGTTCACGCTCTGCGGGGTCAGTCCGAGGTGCCCCATCACGGGCACACCCGCCTGCACCAAGTGGCGCACCAGCGGCACTATCTCCTCGCCGCCTTCCATCTTCACGGCGTCTGCCCCACTCTCTTTCATCATGCGGATGGCATTGCGCACTCCGTCCTCGGTGTTCACTTGGTAACTACCGAATGGCATATCCGCCACCACAAGACAGTGCTTCGCGCCACGCACCACACCCCGCGTCAGGAATATCATATCATCGAGCGTAATGGGCAACGTGTACTGGTTGCCACAAACGACATTGCTGGCACTGTCGCCCACGAGAATCATATCCAGCCCCGTCTCGTCCAGCAGACGCGTGAGGGTGAAGTCATAACTGGTCAGCATGGTGATTTTCTCACCTGCGGCTTTCATCTGACGAATCTTTGCGGTCGTCATCCGCGCATTTTGTACATGTACTGACATGGTCTTATTATTTGACAATTTGACTATTTACAATTTGACAATTTGTCCCGATAGGTCGGGGCATAACCAAACATATTACGAATTTTGGGGGCAAAGGTACTGCTTTTTTCTCGAATAAGCAAAAGAAATTTGCTCAATTCGCTAAAAAGCAGTACCTTTGCGGGAAAAAGTGGTTTTAAGAGACTGGGGACGCAGGCGTCTCGCCTGCGGGCAGTTCGGAACGAACTGGTTGGATTTGCATTGCATTCACACGCAAGGCTTGCACCTTGCCCGACCCGATGAGTCGGATCGTCCTTGGAGCCTGCGCCCTCATAAATCGTAAATTCGTAAATCGTAAATCGTATATCTCTCAATGCGTTCTAAGTCGCTCATATATTCGTTGCTCTCCGTTAGTTTGGTGGGGCTGTTTGTATTAGACCTCTGTGGGGGCACTATATGGCTCAATCCGTTGTCGCTGTTTGGCGGGGAAGGAGATGTATTAGCAGGCGGGGACGCCTGCGCACCCGGACTTGCTCGGCGCATATTGTTTGACCTGCGCCTGCCGAAAGCACTCACGGCACTGTTAGCAGGCGTTGGGCTATCGGTATCGGGTTTGCTCATGCAGACGCTCTTCCGTAACCCGCTGGCGGGACCTTACACGCTGGGCGTGTCGTCGGGCGCGAGTCTCGGCGTGGCGTTGCTGACGATGTGCGGCTTCTCGCTCACCGCGCTGCATGCCGCTTTCTCCACCTTCACCGCCGCCATCCTCGGGGCGGCATTGGTCTTGCTGCTCGTGATGGCAGTGTCTCACAAGGTGCGGAGCAACGTCTCGCTGCTCATCGTCGGCATGATGTTCGGCTCTATCGCCGGTGCGTTGGTCAACCTGATACAGAACTTTGCCAACCCCGACTCGCTCAAACTGTTCATCGTCTGGACGCTGGGTTCGCTGAGCAATGTCGGTTGGCAGCAGTTACCGCTCCTCGCGGCGGTGGTGCTCGCAGGCATGCTTATCTGCTTATTCTTGATGAAGCCCCTCAATGGCATGGCATTAGGCGAGGAGTACGCACGGGGCTTAGGCATTCGCGTGGAGCGTGTGCGGCTGTGGATAGTGATTGCCACGGGCTTGCTCGCAGGCGGTATCACCGCCTATTGCGGACCTATTGCTTTCATCGGCGTAGCGGTGCCGCATATCGCCCGCGGTATCTTCCGCTCGTCGAACCACCGTCTCACTCTGCCCGCCACCGCCCTCATCGGAGCGAACATCCTGCTGCTCTGCGATCTCGTCTGCTCCGTCTTCACCTACCCGCTACCCATCTCCACCGTCAGCGCCCTCTTCGGCGCACCTATCATCATCTACATCATCCTTAAGATGAAAGGATAAAAGACTACTTTTTTCCTTATAAGTTCCATAATACCCTCAGCCTGACAACGCGCATTGTCAGGCTGAGTTGTTTATTGTCATTCTGTTAGAATGAGACGAAGAGGGTGTAGTCTGTGCCGTCTTCCATGATACTGCTGCCTGCATGGGCAGTGGTGGGGAGTGTCGGGGAGGTTGATGAAGACTGCTGCTTGGTGATGGGGTTGGACGGTCTATATTGTATCGGAATACACAAGCCAATCAACAATCCGCAAGCGGCTGCAACAGGGATTGTCAGCCAATGCCGCACGGTGCGTTTCTTAGCCGTCGGACTATCGCATCGCTCCTCTGCGGGCAGGTGGCCGTTGCTATCTGCTGAAGAACGGTAGTTGTGTCGCGGCGCAGTAGTCAGACGTGCATCTTGCGCCTCACGCAGGCGGCGTGCCGATGCTGATAGTTGGGATTCAAAATCGTTATTCATATTCTTTCAGTCTTAATCGTAAATACTGTGTCAGATTATGCAGTCTGGACTTAACCGTACCTTCCGGTATCTCCAAGACAACGGCTATCTCAGGCACGGTGAGTTCTTGGGTGAAGCGCAACTCAAAAAGCATCTGCTGCGCCTCATTCAGCCGTGTCAGTTCCTGCTGCAGCGCATAGTCAAAAAGGCTATCGTCCAACCGCAAGGGCGTATCATCCTCCACCGCCTCATCCATCGGCAAAGTATCCAGATACTCCTGCGCATGCATATTGGTGCGATAAACATTTTTGCACAGATTATAGGCAATAGTGAAGAGCCATGTTCGGAAAATCTGCTCCTCGGCATACTGTTTCCGCGCCGTCCACACACGGAGGAAAGTGTCTTGCAACAAGTCAGCAGCCAATTCCTCGTTGCCTCCCAAGCGCCGAAAGAAGAATCCTTGTAGCAATCGGGCATAACGGCGGTAGAGTTCATCGAAAGCCCGTTCATCGGAGGTCTCGCGAACCCGCCCCATGAGTTGCTTATCCGACATGGTGCGGCAGTTCTCAAACAAAGGAAGTATCATTTGGTTGCGCTTAACAAGTGGATATACTTCTGTTTCTCCTCTTGCGGGATGGAGGTGTTTACTACCGCAGCACAAAGGTAGCGCGTCAGTTGGTTAGCGTGCAAAGTGTCGCCGTTTTCGTTGTAAGACTTCACTATCGGTGCAAGCATAACCATGTAGTTGAGTTGAATACGCTCGCTGCCTTTCCATTGCTCCTCGCAGACGAACTTCGGCTCCATGAGGTATTGGAAAGCATATCGCTCCTCCACATTCCGCTTGGCAACAGCCACATTATCATAGGGATACGTGCTGTAGCGAAAGACCAGTCCTTCGTTGTAAAGGTTCTTTTTGAACGATGCCGTATCGGGAAAACTGCCATCGGGGAAGAAATAGGTCGGGCGTTTGCTGTTGTGGATGATATGCTCCAGCACATCTTGCAGATAACCATCCACTCCGCCCTCCGTGGACGAATAGTCTTTCTCCGTCTCCATGTCGCTAATCCCCAACCTTTGGCACAGCGCCTTGCGGAATGCCTCGATATACAGGAAAGAGACAGGAACTATCACTTTGTCGGTGTGCACTCCAAGTGCCTCTTGCAACACCAGCGAGGTGTAAGCGGGCACATCACCGTTCACAAAATAAATGGCATTCTCCTCCATGCCCTGCAGCGAGTTGTGCGTATAGCGGAGCAGGTATGAGGGATAGGCATTGGTCGCATAGAGTCGCTGTACCAAGCCATGGAACTGCCGATAGTCCTCGCTATTGGGGTCGGTCAGCGACTTCCCCGTCCTCCAGAGGTAGGATAGCAGCATCTCTACATCTTTGCGGCACGTGTTCTCCGGCATTAAGCGCAGCGCCTGCTCCGCATAGCGGACGGGCTCACCATCGTACTGCTCCACCTCGGTCATGTACATACAGAGATTATAAACGAAGGAATTGGGAATATGCAGCGCCATTTGTTCAAGGATAGCCTGCTTACGCGCCGTGCGCCCATAGGAAGCGGTCAACATATCCACATATCGCGCTGCCTCAAACGCCTGCTGCCACGCGTGCTCATCGTCGGGGGAAAGGGCGGCTTGCTGCTGCCACAAGCGTTGTTGCGTCTCATACCACGCCACATCATGTTCATCCACAATGATACCGCGTATCTCCTGCGGTTTCTGTTTCTCTTGTGCGTTGAATGCCCATACTGAGCCTATGCAGCCGACTGCTAACAGCACGACGGCAATACTAAACATTTTCTTTTTCATACTTCAATGTATTGATAGGGTAATTTACTTTTTGAGTGCGCTCTCATTACCGCATACACCGAAGCGAGACAATCGTTCAGCAGGCAGGGCAGATTTTTCCGATGGCTATTATTGTTTCTTGGTTTGGGTTTCCATGTACTTGGCGGCAAAAGAGCATACGGGGCGGATGGTGAGGTGCTGCTGCTCAGCATACGCCAGCGCCGCCTCCATCAGGAGGGAGCCGATGCCCCGCCCGCTTTGATAAGCATAGGTATGGAGAATGACCATCTCCGTATCCGTCTGCTCAAACTCCAACTTGCCGACCAATGTGTCCGCCTCCCGAGCGAGCACTTGTTTTTTCTCTACATGCGTTGTAATCATATTCGGTTTGATTTTTCGTTTGCAGTATTGTAAAAATGGACTCTCCAACTTGATTAACTCTTAAATCCAAGTTAAGATAATTTCGTTTGTGGATGAGTTCGCCTGATTTGCATTGTAATGGACTCATATTACTTTGTGTTGTATCAGTGGCTTAAAACGTGCGCAAAGTTACAAAAAATTGGGTGTATATGCAAATTTTGAGAATAGGAATGGCTATTTTTTGAGAAATTCTTACTCGGGGATGGCTCGCAACGTCAAACGGACTGCGTCCATTAAGGTCGCCGCGTATCCTCCTCTCTCCAAAGCAGTCAAACTGCTTTGGAGAGCACGATAGTTGCTGGCGTGGTGGATGATAGAAAGCGAGAGGAGTCTGCGTCTATCTAAATTTCGATTTTCTGCAACTGACTGGTGCAGTAGGTATCGGGGATGTCTGTGTAAAGGGAAAGTGCCATATCTTTGCGATTTTGCTGCAAAGATATGGCTGGATTAGGGAGCGGGAAAAGACATACCTTTCAGTTAATCTTGTCTTTTCCTTTCATGAAGATAAAATATATGAGAGGAATTTATCATCATTATTGTTTTTGAATGTCCTCAAAATTAATTGCAGAGAACGAAACCGCCCAAAGATTTGCTGATCTATCTATGATATCTGGCAAAAGATAGTCTTCCATTTCTGGTTCATCCGTGAAAGCAGCCAAAATCTTTTCGTCAGAGATAGGCAACTTCTCGCGTATCTGTTTAAAGAAACTAATCTCGGAATACTCCACCTTCTCGTCTGCTTTAATAGTTTTTATAGCAGTTCTGATGACCGCCAATTGTTCTTCCTCTGAGAGTTGGATTTCTGCCAATTCATTCAAAAACACATCTAAAAAGAAATATCCTTGTGAATTGATCTGTTCTACAAATGAATTAACAACGTTGGCTACCTGAATATCACCAAAAAGTTTCTCATCCTTTGTCATTTTTTTCAAGAGAGCAACCTCTTTTGGAGCGATTTCTCCATCACAAGCCATACAGCAAAACGCAGACTTGAGAAATAACTCTTCTTTTTTCATAATATCAAAATCTATTAAAATCCTATTCTGCGACGTTCAGGCTGTTTGCCCTCAAATTCATCTCTAACTTTCTCGTATTTTATTATGTCTTCTGCGGACAAATCAGGTTTATGCTCCTTAATAACGGATTCCAAAACTTCCATTGTTACGTATCGCAATCTTTGCCGACGGCTCAAACGTACGGCTTCATCAACAACAAATTTGATTTCTGATGAAACATAGTTATTTGTTATTGAAGCCAGATGCTCATAATCCATGCCAAAGTCAGCTTTGGTTTGCTTTAGGTATAGTTCGAATAATCCCTTTCGTGCCTCTTGATTTGGTTGCGGAATGTAATACTTCAGTTCAAGACGACCAGAGCGCAATGCTGCCTTGTCAATATGTGTAGGTAAGTTAGTGGCTCCAATGACTATTACGCCATTCTTGCCACAGTTGTTTAATTGCGCAAGGAATTCATTTACTTCGCCCGATTCGCTAACGTTATTCTGTTTACCCCGATCAGTAAGCATAGCTTCAATTTCATCTAAGAAAAGAATTGTAGGCGCATTTTCTCTTGCTTCTTTGAACAACTCTGCGATTTTCGTTTGCCCACCATGAATAAATGGAGAAGCAACATCTGAACAATGTGCTGATATGAAATTACAACCAGCTTCTTCTGCAAACTTTTCAGCAAAATATGTTTTTCCACACCCCGGAGGTCCATAGAACAGCATACCATTTGGGATGTCAATTCCCCATGATTTTGCTTCTTCAGGATGAGCCAAAAGGTCTATAACATCATATTGAAGACGTTCCTTTAATTCTGTCATGCCAATGACATCCTTAAAGCCATTGCCCTTTCTTACATGCACCTTGGACTCTGTTGTCGTTTTCGCGTCTTCAACTTTAGCACTATGTACAGCATCAACCTGCACTTCTCCTTTAAGTGCAGCAATAAAATCATCTATAGACTCGAAGCGTTCTTCCGGATTAAAGGCCATCGATTTTCCCATGATATTTATTAACTGTTCATCCAATTCAAATAAATTCATATTGGGAATTTTGATAGGTTTTCTTTGTTCTGCACGAATAGCGTCTTCTAAAGACTCTCTATCCTGCATATATTTTGATAATTCCAGATAATGTGGAGGTATCCCAAAAAGAAGTGTGTATAACATTACTCCCATAGAGTAAATATCTGATTGAACGGTAAAAACACCATTGAAAGCTTCCGGTGCCATTGAGAATAAACTCAATCCTTCCTTATAAAAAGATTTATTCCCTCGAGATAAGTATCGTGCATAACCTAAATCTATAATAACTGGATGTAGAGTACGTGCGGAGAGATCCAGCATTACATTCTGAATTGTTAATTCATTATGAATAATGGGGTCGTCCTGCGAATGAAAATATTTTAGTCCCTCAAGAATGTCTAAAACAATAGATTTAGCCTCATAGACACTGCAAATATGCTCTCTTGCCATTTTTTGAGCAAGAGTTTCTCCTGAAATAAATTCACATACAAGAAACGCATATTTTGCGCCCGCTACAATCAGTTCGCCTGAATCATGATACGCAACAATGGCAGGATGGTGCAATAACTTTGCAATACTTATCTCTAATACATCTCCATTATTATCAAATTGCGTACGATGCAATTTAGCATAATGGAAGAGTTTCAAGAAAAAGTTCTTGCCACGCTCATCCTTTACTCTATAGGTTTCTGCATATAAACCATCCTTTATATGGAACGAGACAGAATAACTACCAATTTTCTCTTTGGGTTTAAAAGTTGGCATAAATCTTATCCAAATTTAATTTTCTCATTCTCGGGCATATCAAGAACATCAATTATGCTCCTACATATATTCAGTAAATCTGATTGCGTTCCCGTTCCACTTGAAATAAGTTGTTCACCTCTATCTAGTAATTCCCTTGCGCGCGTTGGATTCTTCCATGAGTAAGAGTTGAAGCGCTGCGAATACTGCTTGATAAAACCAACTAACTGATAGATTAACGTAACACTTACGAATACCTGTTCAATCTCTTTCAGAACAGCACGACCTAATTTCACATCTTTACTCGATATAGCACGATCTGTACTTTGGCGCAGAGCAGCAACTTCTTTGTCGTATTTATTGCCAAGTTCATTATTTGCATCTTCCAATCGTTCAAATTCTCGACGGAGTTCTGCTTCTAATGTCTCCCATTCATGCTTTTTCTCTACTTCTTCCATCTTTAAGAAGGCACGACGTAAATCTGCCAGCAAGTGCATCTTTCCATCTTCGCTAGTTTTTTCTTCTTCGAAGCGACTATTGATATTTTCTAAAAGGTCTTGAGCCTCTTGAGTCTCAGAAACATCCACAGAAGGTGCAGAATTGAGTGAGTGTAACTTTCGTTTGGCATCATTTAACTTCTGAACAAGTTCCTTTAGTTCGACACCTTTACGAGCTTTTACATCTATTTCCTTTTCAATGGTTTCACCAATCACAGGGAATATGACTTCCATTTTCATCAGTTGAGAACGGTCAACCTTGATAGTAATATCAATGTCACTATCAGCCGGAACTAAAGCAGGCACATCATCACCCGTTACCTCTACATCAAATACATGGTCATTATGAATGGCATTTGAACCTTCTGCATTAAACTCACCTTGGTAGATAGGGATAATTAGCTTATCTTCACTCATTCCAGGACGCAATTGCTTCGGAGTTTTCAAACCATTACGAACACCTACTGCCGGTAGTTGTTGGTTCTTCTCCAATCCTTTGATTGGAACAAATACATCTTTCTCTTGCTCGGAATCATGAACCTCGATACCGATATGATAAGGTAACGTAGAAGAACCAGGCTTTGAGCCTTGAATTATACATAGGTCTGAGGGGAAACACGGTATAGCATTGCCCAGTTCATCGTAAGCAACTATGTTAAATGCATTAGCTTTGCCTTCTACAAGAGGGCATTCTATCACATCACCAATCTCATTAACCTCAATTTTTCCACTGCTCCAGCTGTTATCTGATTTAACCGTTTCTACAAAAACTTTTGCAGGAAGAGTTCCTTTGCATTCTTTCGGAAGAAGTTTTACTGAAACGAATTCGAGTGTTTCAACGGATGTTGATTCGTATGACACATCGAGTGCAATAGCATTTTCTTCGGAGCGTGAACTTGTGTCAACCTCAACTTCTATCGTTGACGCGAATAATGCAGCACCGCGAGCAACTGCCGTCATCGGGTCGATACTTGTGTCAACATTCGATGTTACTTGGTCTTTCAACATCTGACGAAGTACAGGCGAATATGTCGGACCGCCGACTAAAATCAACTTATCCAATTTTCCTACCAACTGCTTTCTGCGTAATAGATTTAATGTGATATCAATAGCCCTTTGAAAAATAGGCTTAATTGCGCCCTCTATCTGCTCTTGTGTTACGACCATTTCTAAGTCTATTGGAGTGCCCTCGTCATCATCACCAAATTCATCTAATTGGGACTGAATATCACATTTCGCCTTGAATGATAATTGATTTTTTGCTTGCTCTGCAAAGAACTTAACTGCATCTCTCAAAATTTGACGTTTCACATCGTCTGCAAGAATATCATTGATGACATAGTTCTCTTTGAGATATGGAATAATGACATTATCTACAATAGCATAATCAAGATCTTTTCCACCCAAGTAATTATCGCCTTCTGTGTCTATCACCTGCATGATTCCATCTTCTACTTGTAGTAAAGCAGCATCAAATGTACCACCACCAAAATCAAACACTAACCAATATCCATTTTGTTGTTTGTTACTTAGGCCGTATGCCATAGAAGCCGCTATCGGCTCTTGTAACAACTCACAATGCTCAATACCCGCCAATTTGGCAGCACGCTTTGTGGCAGCGATTTGGTCTGCTTTGAACTTAGCAGGAATAGTGATAACAGCAGAATCAATTACATCATTAGAAACAAAAGACTTCAATGTTTTCAACACTTCTGCTGAAAGTTCTTCCGAAGAGAAGGAACGTTCCATGTTTTTGCTATTATACTTAGTGTCCAAACCCATTGTTCGTTTGAACTCAAGGAATACGTTCTCGTCTAACTTATTCCATTTTTTTGTTGCCCTATCTTTATCTGAACGCAAATCGTTGTAAGCACTATCGCCTACTCTTACGATTTTCTTACGCGTAAAAGAAACGCATGAAGGCAGAGTGTCTTTCAATGTCTCTGTCTTGTGTACGATAGCTTCGCCGTTCTCCATCCTACAAATTACGGAATTGGTCGTTCCAAGGTCAATTCCAAATTTCATTTTTGATTGTGCCATATCCTAATATCTCTTATAAATTTTGACTAACGGTAATTTGAGCAGATTGAATCATTACGCCATTGTAGTTTATTTGTGGCTTAATAATACCTGTAATTATCTGTTTGCCTTCCTCTAACTCAGGGTCTTCCACAAAATTGGCTGTAACTCTCATACCCTCATTATACGGTTTGCCCAACATTTCCACCAATTCATATCCGTAAACTTTCAGATTATCCTTTATCTGCTCAATAGTTCTCGATAGGTGCCGATGACCACGAACAGAAGAATCCATCTTATATAAAGTCATCTCCATAAAGGTTATTCTATCTGCTAATGCCTTTACCAAACTATGATCTACCTCATTGCCTACTGAAGATGCTGAAGACAAAGATTTGGAGAATTCTTGAAGTTCAATAATCTCATCGGACAATTTGTCAATTATTTTTTCGTTCAACTGCACTGCTTGCTCTCTAAACTTAATAACTTCATTCTTACCCTTACGACCTATGATGATTGATACCATTAACGAAATGAGCAAAACAATAAAGACTACAACAGCCCCCCATATAACAACTAACCTTAAATTATTTGCATTGTGGGATATAGTCGAATTTGTTTCGGAGATTTTCGAATCAAATGTTTCTGCATTCGAGGAGATCTGAAAGGAATTTTTTCCGACCTGTTCATTTGTTTGCGAAATTTCTCCCTCAATTGCAGCAACAGATTGATTCAATTTCAATACTTTTTGTTCCAATGAATTGACTCGGGATTTTAATTTCTGATTTTCAGATTCTAAACTCGCTACTTTTTCCGATTGTATAGACAGAAGGCTATCAACAGAAGTTTGAGCAGTAATTCCAAGTGTGCAAAAAAACATGTACGAAACTAAAATATACTTTTTCATAATCAAATTAACTTGCTACCGCAAATATAATAAATACTATAAAACAAATAATGCC
Organism: Paludibacteraceae bacterium; assembly: GCA_034090015.1. Lineage (GTDB taxonomy): Bacteria > Bacteroidota > Bacteroidia > Bacteroidales > Paludibacteraceae > Colicola. Next base: position 28,986 of record JAXDTJ010000079.1, read on the forward strand.
CAAAATAATACATCCCCAATTTGCTTCACCGCTTCCGGAAGAAGACGATGAGCTCGATGATGACGATGTAGAATATGACGTTGAAGACGTATATGAAGATGCGCGTCTGGCTAAAATTTGATTCACTTCAGAAGTCAAGTTAGCAAGGGATGTCTTATTAGTCGAATAGTGGTCTCTCTCTTGAGATGTCATCGCCAAAGTTCCAATTAAGTTCATACAATCTTGTGCCGAAGATAGAGTTGACGACAAGGAAGATAAGTTAGGATTTAGACCACTTTGGGCATTATTAACCACATCTATCAAAGCACCAAGAGCATTATTGGCTATTGCACTTGAAATTTGCAAGTATAGGTCATTTGATGATCCTAATGCCCTTGACATAGTCTCCAAATGAGGTTTGCACTTGTTAATAAACCTCTTAGTAGCGGCAATGCTCTTAGTGCCATTATGGAATGACTTCAAAGCCTCGGCTAAGACTTCTAAGTCCTCTTTAATGGCTCCTTCTTCTTCTTGCTTCTTAAGAATAGCGACATTTTTGTTGCATCTTTCTTTGACAATTGTTCCAACCGCTACTCCTTGTGCATACTGCTGTATATACAAGGCTTTTTCAAGGCTTTCCGGTTCTACGGAATTATTAAAGTAATTGATACCGCACTGAAGTATCGCTTGAGCAAGATTATCTGCCAACCTTTGGTAAGTTAAATCATTAGCCCCCAGCATATTTTTAACTTTCTTCAGTGATGTTTGCGTCGAATTAATTAAAGATATTCCAGTGTTATAATTTGCTTCAGCATTGGTTTTAGACACTGCTTTAGCCTTTTCGATAGCGGAATTGATTTTTGTTATCGGTTCCTCTACCGCTTTGTCCTTTAGGTAAGCTATATCATCTTGATATCCCCCATATCCTACATACATTTCGTACAATTTACCTGCAGGTATCTCGCTCAATAAAGCATCTATGAATTTATGTGCAAGATTGATTTCTCAATAGTTCGTTAAAAATTTGACTTAAATTAGTTAAAATATGATCGCTAAACGGCTGATTTTAGTCCGAATAGCATGAGTTCTTTGAAATAGTGTTCTTTTAGCCCTTGATTTTTGTG
>JAXDTJ010000081.1:0-52726 GCA_034090015.1 Paludibacteraceae bacterium
TTGTTTTCCACTGCTCTCAAAAGGTAGCGGCTGCCGAAATGCAAGGTTTTGGTGGAAAAAATACGCTTTTATTGAGGAGCGCAGCGTATCCATAAAAGGAAGATTTTTTCCATCCAAACCCGCAGGGCTTGACCTTGCATAGCGGAGTGTAACGGAGCGGTTCGGAGCAGCCGCGTCTTACCTTTGCAGTGAGAAAACAATCTCAACATACTCGAAAACGAAAAACTTTGCACCATGCAAGTAACTACTGCCCAAAAAATCAATAAGCACCATGAAGCAGTTATACCAAATTATCGTGGGACGCGGTGCAAAGCCATTCGGCAGCGCAAGCCATACCTGCGAAGCCCTACCCTACAGCGGAACGGAGTGCAGCCGTGGGAGAGGCGGCAGGTACTCCGCTCTGTCTGACAGCACCATGCCGAGGACAAGAGTCCCGGCAATAGGGCTGGCAGGCGTTTCTCTGCGTTAGGGATAGGAAGGGAGCATGGCTGTCCGAAGCCGTTCTGTAACATTGCGAGTGAGGGACGAACCTGCAACGTGGAAGAACGGTGAGGGCGGAACCCCTGAATAGCCCGACCTGAAAGGGAACGCCCAAAAACATATCCAAAAAAAAATTTTTTCTGTATAACATACATATATCCCCGAGATACAAGTTCTACAAATTCTACAAAATCATAAGTAATTGAAAATAAATACTTTATATTTTCTACAAATTATAAATCTTGTAGAATTTATAGATATTTGTAGAAAAATAGGGGTCTTCTGTGGCTTTGTAGAAATTTGTAGAAAAAAGTCGAAAAGCGTAGAAAACGTAACTGATTGATTTTCAGTTTGTAGAAATTGTAGAACTTGTAGAAGCCATTTTTTAGAGCGTAAAACAAAAAAATAAGCACTAAAAAAGTGCGCTACTCTCACGAGCCACGCACTCCAAAAAAGTGAGAAAATGGATATTATCATCCATCTTAGGTGTTTAAATGATAATACTTACGCAAGGTTCTAATGAACTCTTGTTCTTCATAAGGACCTATGAAACAGTGTCCTTTAATTCGATTGTAAAAAGTGTTTTCCGACCAGCCGAAATGGGTCATACACTCCTCGCGGAATTTGCGAGCGTCGTCCCGCGACATCATTTGCGTGTAGCACTTGTAATAGGTCAAGTCTGACATAAATTAGGTTTGTTTTGAAAGTTTAACAATAAGCGAGCCAACTATTTGCTCACCTACCTTGACGAATAAACCATGCCATAACCAAACCTTTCTGCTACGCGGTCAATGATTATTTGGTTTTCCGGCTTCGGTAATGATAAACCTCTAACCCTTTTTCTATATGCTGTGAATGAAATGTGGCACTCATAAATAATGGCGTTTTGTATGCGTTTTTTATCACCTGCCCTTATATTGTTCATGAAATGTTTGAGCAGTAATTTTTCTTGAAGGTCAAAATTTGCATATATCATATTTTTTTTGTAATTTTGCGGGCGTTTCCCGAATAAGTTTAGAAAACTAAACTGAAAGCGAGTGCAAAATGACAGTTTTTTGTACTTATCTCCAAGTTTGTAACTCATTATTACAAAATCGGAAAGAAAGTTTGAAAAACATAAAAAATTCCGTAAAACGAAAACAATTTCGTAAAACGAAAAAGTTTTCGGAATACGAAAAGAAGACAAAAAAAAACGCCGCCCCTGTCAGGCGGCTGTTGATGGGGCTTGAGAAGCCCAAATTTTTGGCTCAAAACTGTGCCAAAAATGTGACAGAAATATCGGCTCTTTGACAGAAAACAACTGAATCAATAACATTGATTTGTAATTAGAATGTTGTAATGTAAGGTATTGTTCTACCTATAAATGTCGCAGGAAATCTGCCAAGATTTTCCCAAAAAGACACAAGTGCTAAAGAGACACTGCTTCAAGTCGGCGGTTCGAGTCCGCCCAGTGGCTCAAAGCACCGAATTAAGTTCGGGATGTGCTTTTTAGAGGGAAAACTAAACAAGTTTTCCCTCTTATAATTTATTGACTATCAGTCTAATAAATATCGATTTCGAATTTAAGACGACACTTTGAGTAGAAATAGGTGGAACTTATCTCCCACTTTTTCTGACAGGCAATCAGGAAAAGTGGAAGAGAAAAAAATGTTATGCTGTTCCCCAAGCCGTATAATACGCCATATTAGGCTTGCCATTCTGGTTTCGGCTGAAGGTGCACTATTATAAACTACTTGCTTGACTTCTATAAAGTACAGATACAATCCGGCAGTAGGACATGCGCCTTGAGCACGATATTCAAGGCATTATCTTGCTCCTCCCAGCAACGGAGCAATGCGCCGATAGGGGAAAAATGCCACTGACATCTGTAGTGAGGGATACATACTAATGCCATCCATTCGTTCTCGAGGATGGCGTTGCCTCCCACACCTTCATCAGAAAGGCAGGGAGCATTTTTTGAACTAATTGCTGTTGCATAGGATAGTTTCGTGTTTAGTGTTGAGAGTTTAGAAGTTGGTTTCTATAGTCGCCATAGATGATGCCTCTGAGTTCCCATAACCTTCTGCCGGAGTACATCTCAGGATGCAAGTTTCGTTCGATGGCATCGCTGACATATTGTTCATCAAACCGTCCTTGTTGGATTTTGCGGCGGATAGTGGCATCTATCAAGGCGTAATGCGCTGACAGCAGTTGCTCCCCGTCCGCGTCAAGGAAGGGTAAGCGTAGGCATTTCTCTTTGGCAACACTGAAAACATACTGATTATCGCTGTTGGCGTCGCGTTTTACCTCATGGGTGATGGTCGAGGGATGAACGCTAATTAAAAAATCAATTATTTTCATCCAAACGCTTGCTTATATCAAAAGTTTTTCGTACCTTTGCAGCGCAAAAGAAAATAACGTAACATTAACCATAAAAAACGACACAATTATGATTCGTACAACATTTGACCGCCTCCGCGAGGTAAAAGACAGTCTCCCCCATGGCAGTATGGATGCCATCGCACAGGAACTTGGTATGGAACCCGATGCAGTTCGCGCTTTCTTCAAAGGTGAAGGTAACGCAGAGGCAGGTTATCATATCGAGCCCGGTCCTGAGGGTGGCATCGTAACGCTGACTGATACCCGTATCTTGGATGTTGCTCTGCGTATTGCATGGGTAGCACAGAAAGGACTGTAATCCATTTGACAATCTGACAATTTACAATTTGACGATTAGCATGCGCAAACCGGGTACTTCCCGATTGGTCGGGGCTAAATCATTGGCAAATTTACAAATTGACAAATTTACAAATTGCCTAACCAAAGCATTACCTCGTGCACTATGTGTAGGGGCAATGCTTTTTGTTTTTGTTCTCTCCGCGTCGGCGGAAGATGCTCCCGACGAGTCGGGGCAAGTTTTGTCCGTGCGCGACACTGTCGGGACATCTATGGTGCGGCTTGGAGACCGCACCTCCTTGGCTTCCGACCGCACCTCCTTGAAGTCCCGTTGGCTGGATGAACACCCGAAGCGGATGGGGCTGACCTATGGCGCGGATGTCAACCTCGTTGCCAACTATATCTGGCGCGGGCTGTACGTAGGCGGACCGAGCGTGCAGGCGAGTGCGAACGTGGGCTACGGCGGGTTGTTTGTGGACATGTGGTGGAACGTGGGAAGCACTGACTGGGCATTTCAAGGCTTCAACCCTGAGGTGGATATCTCCGTGGGCTTCTCGCGCTGGGGCTTTCGGCTATTCGTCATCCACATGTGTTATTTCGACGGCACGGGGCTCTTCGACTTTAAGCAAGCCGCGCCCGGGCAGCCCGGCAATACCACGGAGTTGCGCGCGGGCTACAAGGTGAGCAGCAAGTTGCCGCTGAGCATACTCTGGTGCACGCGCTTCACCAGCCGCGATGGTTACCTGCAGGACGATGGTAGCGTGAAACGGGCATGGTCGTCGTACTTGGAATTAGGCTACGACTTCGCCCTACCCTACGAGATGACGCTCTCCGCACGATTAGGTATGACCCCGTGGAAGAGTCTCTACACCGGCTATCAAGGCGACTTTGCCGTAAACAACCTCGCCCTTACCCTGCGCAAAGACTGGTCGCTGAGTGCGCATTGCGGGCTGCACCTATCTGCCGACCTCATGCTCAACCCATGGCGTATCAGCCGAGAGAACATTCGCTGGAGCGCCACCGCCCCGGGCGAGCAACGGCTCAACGCCAACATCTCCTGCGGAGTGTACCTTAAATGAGACCGCTACGCTGTCAGACCGCCTGGCGGCTGTTAGACCACGGTGTTATCCGACCGCGCTTTTTATCCCGACAAGTCGGGAACGCGCTGTCAGACCGATATAGTATCAGATAGTAATCAGTCGTTCAGCGAAGTGGTCTACCTTCTATCTCTATCAAACTGGAACAAATTAACTATGACCCAAGCAAAGAAAATATCCATTGTGCTGGCGGCGGTGGTGGCTATCGTGCTGCTGGCGGTGTTCGGTTGGCGGCAGAAAGCACAGCCTGCGCCGATGTATTTTGCCAACAAGGGGATGGTGTTCGGTACGTACTACAATATCCAATACCAAGCCGAGGCAGACCTGCACGACAGCATATTGGCGGCGTTTGACGCTTTCGACCACTCGCTGAGCATGTTCAACGGCGCATCGGTCATCTCCCATATCAACCACAACCACGACACCCTGACCGACGCTTTCTTCGAGCAGATGTGGGCAGAGGCGGAGCGCGTCTATACCCTGAGCGGCGGCGCGTTCGACATCACCGTTGCGCCGCTGGTGAACCTATGGGGCTTCGGCTTCAAGAACCGCGAGCAGGTAACGAAAGCGAAGATAGACTCGGTGCTGCCGCTGGTGGGGTTTGAGAAAGTGGCGTTGCGCGAGCACCGCGTGCAGAAAGCGGACGAGCGGATGATGCTGGACGCGAGTGCGGTGGCGAAAGGGCAAGCGTGTGATGTGATTGCCGCACTGTTGGCAAGCCACGGCGCGGAGAACTACCTTGTGGATATAGGCGGGGAGGTGGTTGCCAAGGGGCTGAGCAAGCACGGCGAGCCGTGGCGCATAGGTATCACCAAGCCCATAGACGACCCCACGGGCGAGAGCAAAGCCCTGCAAGAGATTATCCAAACGACAGACATCTGCATGGCGACTTCGGGCAACTACCGTAACTTCTACTACGAGGGCGGCGAGCGTCGTTCGCATACCATCGACCCGCGCACGGGCTACCCTGTGCAGCACAGCCTGCTGAGTGCCACCATAGTAGCCTCCTCCTGCATGCGAGCAGATGCGTTGGCAACGGCGTGCATGGTGCTGGGGACAGACGAAGCCAAACAGATGCTGGAGCAAGCCGGCGATGCAGCAGGCTACTTCATAGTAGCGCAAGGCGACTCCACGGCGGTTATCACTACCGAGAATTTTGAATTAAAAAGACAGAATTTAGCCGTAGCGCCATAAAAACAGACTATCCTCAAGGTATTCTTAACGTATTTTTCGTAGTTTTCGTAGTTAAAGTGTCTCCAAGAGAGGTTCTTCAGACATATTGGCATTACGATGATTTCCGCCCGTTGCAGGCGGAAATTATCGACAGTGTGCTCGCGGGCAAGGACACCCTTGCGTTGATGCCCACTGGCGGGGGGAAGAGTTTGTGTTTTCAGGTGCCGACGATGGTGATGGCAAGCGAAAATTCCTCAATTTTTTCTACCGCCCGCGACACAATCGGGGCGTCCCCAGTGAAAGGCGGGCTTTGCTTGGTCGTTACGCCGCTGATTGCGCTGATGAAAGACCAAGTGGAGAATCTCAGGCAACGGGACATCCTCGCCGCCGCCATCTACACGGGCATGAGCCGCGACCAACAGCGCGTGGCACTGGACAACTGCCAGTTCGGTCCGTATCATTTCCTCTATGTGTCGCCCGAGCGGTTGGAGAGCGAGGCGTTTCGCAAGCGGCTGACGGAACTGCCGATATGTCTGATTGCCGTGGACGAGGCACACTGTATCTCGCAGTGGGGCTACGACTTCCGCCCGTCGTATCTGCATATCGCCGACATCCGTGAGAGCCTGCCCGGAGTGCCCGTGCTGGCGCTGACCGCCACCGCCACGCCCGCAGTGGCGGACGACATACAGGAGCGGCTGCACTTCCGCGAGAAGAATGTGCTGAAGAAGAGTTTCCGCAGGGAGAACTTGCAATATGTGGTGAGAGAAGTGGTTAGTGGGCAGTGTTCAGTGGTTAGTGGGCAGGCTGCTGCGTCGCCAACAGGCGACGGGCGGGAGGAGAAGATAGCGCAGATAGTGCATATCCTCAGCCGCGTGGCGGGCAGCGCGATAGTGTATGTGCGCAACCGCAAGCGGGCACAAGAAGTGGCTTCGCTACTCGTATCGAACTGTATATCAGCAGATTTCTACCATGCGGGGCTCTCGACGCAAGAGCGGACTCGCAAGCAAGAGCAATGGAAGACGGGTCAGACGCGCGTGATGGTCTGCACCAACGCCTTCGGTATGGGTATTGATAAGCCCGATGTGAGGGTAGTGATTCACCATGATTTGCCCGATAGCCTCGAAGCCTATTATCAGGAGGCAGGACGGGCAGGGCGCGACGGGAAGACCGCGTATGCCGTGCTACTCTACCACCCCTCCGACCGCGCGAAAGTGAAGAGGCGTGTTTCGGCGAACTACCCGCCTAAGGAGTTTGTGGAGCGGGTGTATCACTGCGTGTGCGATTTCTATCAGGTGGGGCTCGGCAGCGGGTTAGACCACTCGTTTGCGTTGCATATAGACGAACTCTGCCAGCGTATGCGGCTGCCCGTGTTGCAGACCTACTCTGCCCTGCACCTGCTCGACCAAGCGGGGTATATCCGCTTTGAGGAAGAGCACGAGACCCCGCCGCGAGTGCTCATCAATGTCTCAGCGCAGACGCTGGGGCAATACACGCTGAGCCGTGAGCAGATACGCCTACTCGACCAACTCATGCGGAAATACAGCGGGATATTCACTGATTTTCAGTATGTTGACGACACGGAGCATGAGTTGCTTGTGAGCCTTGCGCAACGGCATATCATCACCTATATCCCGCGCACCGTCGCCTGCACTTTCATACTGACCCAAGAACGGCAGGCGGAAATCTACCTGCCGCCGCGGGTGTACGAAGAGCGGCAGGCGCAGTATGCGAAGCGGCTTCGGGCAATGGTGGAGTATGCCGAACAGAAGCAGTTCTGCCGCGAGCAACTGCTGTTGGGGTATTTCGGGGAGTTGTCTGCCCCACCCTGCGGGCACTGCGATGTGTGCAGGGGAAGGAGATGAGGGCAGGAAGCAGGAACCATGAACAAGGAACCATGAACAAGGAACCATGAGCAAGGAGGCTGGACTTGTTGGATTTTCTCTGCAACTAACTTTTTTGCAATTTTATTTGCACATGTAGCGTTTTTTTCGTACCTTTGCACTCGGATAGAAAAAAAATGACATCATTTCTTATGGAAAAACGGTATTTCTTGACCTTGGCGATAGCAATATGCTTTTGCACGGGGGTGGCGGCACAGCAAAAGACAGCACGGGTGGACGAATCGCTCACCATCTTCAGCGATGTGTTCAGGCAGTTGGATATGAACTATGTAGATACGCTGAACTATGAGCAACTGACGGAGACCGCCATCAATGCGATGCTGCGCAAGGTGGACCCCTACACCGTCTATTTTCCCAAGAAGAAAGACGACGACCTACGCATGATGACGCAGGGAAAATACGGCGGCATCGGCGCACTGATACAACAGCGCGAGGTGAAAGGCGAGCGGCAGACCTTCATCGCCAACCCCTACGAGGGCAAGCCCGCGCAGCGCAACGGTGTGTGGGCAGGCGACAGAATCATCTCCGTGGACGGCATCAGCACCAAGGGGCAGACGGTGAGCGAAGTGAGCAATAACCTGCGCGGTGTGCCGGGCACAACAGTAACGCTGGTGCTGGAGCGAGAGGGCGTGGAGAAACCGTTCACGAAGTCTTTTGCGCGGGAAGATATACATCTTGACGCGGTGGATTATTATTGCACAGTTGGCAACCGAGAGAGCGATATGGTGCGGCCTGGAGACCGCACCTCCTTGACCGCGGGCGAGACGCCCGCGTCCCCAGTGGAGGTGTCCCCGGTATATGGTTATATCTCTTTTCGGGAGTTCACGGAGAACTCGGCGCGGGACTTTGCCGCCGCACTGGATGACCTCTATTATAACAAGCATATCCAAGGGCTTATCATCGACCTGCGCGGCAACGGCGGCGGGATTGTGGATGAGGCGATACTGATTGTGAACCTGTTTGTAGACAAAGACACGGAAGTGGTCTCTACGAAAGGCAAGACGCAGGCTTCCTGCCGCCATTATATCACGCAGTCGCCTGTGCGCTTCCCCGACATGCCGTTAGTGGTGCTGGTGGATAAGAACTCCGCCTCGGCAAGCGAGATCGTGAGCGGCAGTCTGCAAGACCTGAAACGCGCCACCATCATCGGACAACGCACTTTCGGCAAGGGGCTGGTGCAAAATGTGCGCCCTATTGCTTACGACGGGCACCTGAAAGTAACGACCTCGAAGTACTACCTGCCCTCGGGGCGGTGCATACAAGCCATCGACTACGCAGAGCAGCAGAAAGGCAACGCCCTGAAACGCGACACGGCAGGCGGCATACTGCCCGACATCGTAATGGAAGATTCGGCAAAGGTGGATATATGCTACTCGCTGTATATCAAGAACATGTTCTTCGACTACGCCACGCGTTACCATCGCATGCACGATAGCATTGCCGCGCCCGAGGTGTTCACGCTGACGGACGAAGAGATAGAGGACTTTTGCCGTTTCCTCGATGAGAAGGAGTTTACCTACGAGACAGAGACGAGCAAGTACTTTGCCGACATGCTGGACATGGCGCGCCATGAGGATATCGACTCCACCACGATGGCTGCTTTGGAAGCATTACAACCCGCACTCAAGCCCTCTTTTCGCGAAGCGATAGCACGCAACATCGAGGAGGTGAAGCAAATGCTCGGCAGCGAGATAGTGCTGCGCTATTACTATCAGAAAGGGCAGATAGCCTATCAACTACGGTTTGACAAGGAGTTGGAGAGGGCGATAGAACAATTTGAAAATTTGTAAATTTGTTAATTTGAAAATTATTAGCAATGATATACATGTTGACCCAGCGATTCAAAATTGAGTTATGTCGCCCCTTCGGGGCTCGTATGGAGAGGGATGTCTCGTATTCGTAGGGTTTCACCCTACGCTAGTTTATATCGCCCCTTCGGGGCTTTTGTTTGATAAATAATTTAGGTCAACTTGTATATCATTTCCAAATTATTAGTATCGCATGGCAATTTTCAAATTTTCAAATTTACAAATTTACAAATTTACAAATTAAAATACTAATACCATGGAATTACCTTTTGCAGAATCGTGGAAAATCAAGATGGTAGAACCCATCCGTAAATCCACCCGCGCAGAGCGCGAACAGTGGCTCGCAGAAGCCAAGAACAATGTGTTTATGCTCCGTTCCGAGCAAGTGTACATCGACCTGCTGACCGACTCCGGCACCGGCGCTATGTCCGACCGCCAATGGGCAGCGCTGATGATGGGCGATGAGAGTTACTCCGGCGCACGCTCTTTCTTCGAACTGAAAGAGACCATCACTCGCCTGACGGGCTTTAACTACGTTATCCCCACGCACCAAGGTCGTGCGGCAGAGAACGTACTCTTCTCTTACCTTGTGAAACCCGGGCAAGTCATCCCCGGAAACGCGCACTTCGATACCACGAAAGGGCATATCGAATCGCGCAAGGCATTCGCCATCGATGTAACCATCGACGAAGCGAAGAACACTCAATTGGAGATTCCTTTCAAAGGCAATGTGAACCTTGAGAAACTTGAGCAGATACTCAAAGACAACCCCGGCAATGTGCCTTTCATGGTGCTGACCGTTACCAACAACACCGTAGGCGGGCAGCCCGTCTCCATGCAGAACATCCGCGAGACTTGCGCTCTCTGCCATAAGTACGGAGTGCCCGTGAACATGGACTCTGCGCGCTTCGCAGAGAACGCTTACTTCATCAAGACCCGCGAGGAAGGCTATCAGGACAAGACCATTCAGGAGATTGCCAAAGAGATGTTCTCCTACGCCGACTCGATGACGATGTCTGCGAAGAAAGACGGACTGGTGAATATGGGCGGTTTCATCGCTACCAATAAAGAAGAATGGTATGAAGGCTGCAAACAGTTTTGCATCCCCTTCGAGGGTTTCATCACCTACGGCGGTATGAACGGTCGCGACATGGCGGCGCTGGCAGTGGGACTGGAAGAGAACACGCATTTCGACATGCTGCAGACGCGTATCCACCAAGTGGAGTATCTGGCGTCGCTGCTGGATGAGTACGGCATTCCTTATCAGCGTCCCGCGGGCGGACATGCCATCTTCGTGGATGCCGACAAAGTGCTGACGCATGTACCCAAAGAGGAGTTCCCCGCGCAGACTCTGACCTGCGAACTCTATTTGGAGGCAGGTATCCGCGCGTGCGAGATAGGCTATATCCTCGCCGACCGCGACCCCGTAACGCGCGAGAACCGCTTCAGCGGACTTGACCTCGTGCGTCTCTGTATACCGCGACGCGTCTATACCGACAACCACATGAAGGTGATTGCCGCTGCGCTGAAGAACGTGTATGACCGCCGCGAGACCATCACCCGCGGTCTGCGTATCACCAAAGAGGCGCCGCTCATGCGACACTTCACCGTAGAGTTAGAGAGACTGTAAAATCATTTTATCTCCACAAAGGCAGTCTAACAGATGTTAGACTGTTTTTTTTATGAGATATACCTGTATTTTGTCCGCTTTTTTTGCAATTAGGCAAAAATCTGACAAAAACTTGCATATATAAAAAAAAAGCGGTAACTTTGCACGCGAAACTTTATGTGCTTTATGAAGCGTTTTCTCTACATACTCGCCGTCTTTTTCGTGAGCCTGTTTTTAGTGGGCGGGATGATGGTGTGTGTGTTGCAGAGTGAGCGTGTGGAACATGCGGTGTTGCGCTTGGCGACGGCGGAGTTGAGCCGCGGCTTGGGTGCGAAAGCGAGCATCGGGAACATTAGTTATCGTTTCCCCGCCCGCGTGCAGATAGACAGTATCTTTTTAGCCGACCAACAGGGCGACACCTTAGCATATTTGCATCGCGTATATGCCCATTTTCGTCCGTTGCCGCTGCTGCGCAACGAGATACGTTTCTCGCGCGTGGATATAGAAGGCGGAGTGGCGAACATCTACCATTTGGACTCCACGCGGCTGAACTGCACTTTCCTCGGCGAGGTCTTCCGTTCGGACACGCCTCCCGCCGAGTTTCGTTCTTTCCTTTCCGTGCGGGATATTCGTATCGACAGCGTGCGGGCGCGGTTTGACAACTATGAGGGTATGCTGGGGCATGCCTCGCTTGACCTCTACCATTTCACGCGCGATTCGCTGGACGCCGCCGTCAACCACTTGAGTGCCACGCTGCGCAAGCACGATGGAACGGAGGTTGCGCCCTTCGTGGTGGAGGATATACAGGTGCGGTTTGTGTATCAAGACACGCTGGTGGCGTTGCAGACACTACGCATACAGTTGCCGGAGAGCGAACTGAACGCACGAGGGGAGGTGCTGTTTAACGGGCAAGTTTCAAGTCTCAAGTCTCAAGCGGGCGGGGACGTATCGGACTTCAAGCGGGCGGGGACGCCCGCGCACCCGGACAGCGCCCGCGCACCCAGACAGTCAACACTCAAGCTCTCTTTGAGCATAGACAACGCGGAGTTGTGTCCGAAGGATATTGCTTTCTTTGTGCCTGCATTGGCGAAGATGGACAAGCCGGTGCGTATGGTTACCGCATTGGACGGCAGGGACGATAGTCTGTCGTTGCGCACGTTGCGTCTGTGGTACGACACAAAGCCCATCTTCCGAGGCAATGCGCAATGCCGAAAGCAGAGCGACACTTGGCAGGATGCCTACGTGCATCTGGAATGCGAGGACTTGTCTATCCTTCCCGCTACGATACAAGACCTTGTGGCAGACCTGACCGACAAGCCTTTCCACCTGCCCAAAGAGGTGCATCGGTTGGGCAACATACACTACCGCGGGCAGATAGCGGGTGTACCGCATGATTTGAGTCTGCACGGTGCTTTCCGCACGGCACTCGGCGTAATCACCACGGATGCTTCGTTGCAAGCCGACTCCGCCTTCCAAGACCTGCACTACAATGCGCGGGTGGCGACCAACAAGTTCCGATTAGGCAAGATGCTGGCGCATGCTCCGCTGGGTCCCGTATCGCTGGATGTGCGCGCCAACGGCGATTTACGCCACGGCGTACCGAGCGGAAAAGTGCGCGGCAAGATACGCGACATCACCTACAACAACTACACCTATCAGGCACTCGCCATTGATGGCACCTTCCGTCCTAATCATTTCGACGGCATGGTGTCTATCGACGACGAGAACCTCCAGTTGCAGTTTGCCGGTTTGGTCAACCTCTCGGAGCAAGCCCCCGACATCAATTTCGACCTTCGTCTGCAACGTTTCCGTCCGGAGATACTGGGGCTGTCGGAAGAGTTGCGAGATACGGAGGTGGGGCTGTCGCTCGCTGCCAACCTGAGCGGTATCAACCCCGACAAGATGAACGGTTACCTCGTGGTGGACTCGCTGCGACTGAGGCGCGAGACGGACTCCGTCATGCTGCAACAGGTGAAACTCACCGTGCTGGCGGAGGAGAACGACCAGAAGCATATCCGCCTGACCTCTGACATCATGACGGGCAGTCTGTCGGGTGCCTTCCGTTACGCGGAGTTGCCGTACACCTTTATGCGTTTAGCATATCAATACCTGCCCGATGCCTTCCCCGCTACCACGGCAAAGCGCATCCTTGCGCACCAAGCCGCACAGCCGCAGACGCTGGATTTCTACCTCTACGGACACCGTCTGAAACCCCTGCAACGAGTGCTCCGCCTGCCCTTCACCCTCGGCGACCAACCCGTTCTCAAAGGCTTCTACCACGAGGCGGACGGACTCTTTGGCGTGCAGGCATATGCCACCAGCGTGCGTGTGAACGGTACGCCCATTGAGGATATCACCCTCGCCTTCAACAACTTCGACGGTCCGGCAGCCCTCTCTTTGTCTGCCAAAGCGAAGAACATGAACGCCATGACCCATATCGCCGCGCTGGACAACCATGTGAATGTAGATATTGCCTTGCACCAGTTAGACTCTATGGAGCATGTCTATGCGGGCGATGTGCACCTGCATACCCATTTCTCGCAATACGCAGGCAAGCCGCTGATAGACCTGCACCTGCTTCCCTCCGAAGTGGTGCTCAAAGACTCACTCTATACCATCAACGAGAGCCATATCAACTACTGCGTGGCGGACACCACGCTGAGTATTGATAACTTCCAAGTGGAGGCAGCGCACCAATACATCCGCGCCAACGGCGTGGCTTCCAAGCGGGCGGATGACTCGCTGCGCGTGGAACTCGGGCATATCGACGCGGGATTCATACTGCCGTTTGTGTTGGCAGAAAGAGACTTTAAGTTAGGCGGCTATGCCACGGGCTGGGCTACGCTATACAACCTATTCAGCCAGCCTGTCTTCGATGCGGATGTGCGGCTGGACTCCACGTGCATGAACGACATGCCGCTCGGCACCACCTATGCCCGGGTGGCGCTCGACAAAGAGACGAAGAACATCCTGATTAACGGCGATGTCTATACCCCCACGGAGCGGTTGGTGGCGCACGTGGACGGCGAGGTGGTTACTGCCACGGGGCACTGGGGAATCACTATCTATCCCGACTCTATCCCGTTGGGATTTATCAACCATTGGACTGACGGAATCATCGCCGACATCAGCGGCTACGCCAGCGGCGTGGTGGATGTGTTCGGCGAGAATCAGAAGACATGGGTTACCGCTAAGGTGAAAGCCGAAGACGGCGCACTGACCATTCCCTACACAGGCTGCCGCTACTACCTGAGCGACTCCGTAACGATGGACTCCACCTCTATTCAATTCCGCAACATCACGCTCCGCGATGAGGAGAAGCATGCGCTGCTGCTGGATGGCGCACTCTACCACGATTGTTTTCAGCATTTCCGCTATGGGTTCGATGTGCAAGTGAACGATGCGCTGGCGCTCAACCTGCCCGACAAAGCCGGCGAGATGCTGCAAGGGCGCGTGTATGCCAACGGCAAAGTGAGCATACAAGGCAACGAGGCGGAGGTGAATATCCAAGCCGATGCGCGGACGGTGGGTAAGTCGCGTTTTCGCTTCTCGATAGACTACGCCTCCACCGCCTCGGAAAGCAACTTCATTCAGTTTGTTGACCACAACACCGTGAGCATCTACTCCTCCGGCGAGGAAGAGGAGGAAGAGCCCGACCTGCCGTTGAGTTGGGCACGCCCGAGCACTACCCGCATCCTGCTCGCGATGAACATCGACATCGACCAACACTTGCTGGCGCAACTCGTGCTCGGCGAACGCAACGGCGATATCCTGCAAGGGCGAGGCGATGGTTCCCTGCGTTTCACCTACGACTCGCAGAACGAGGATATCAAACTCATGGGCAACTACGTTTTGCAGCAAGGGGCACTGGATTTCACCGTGGGAAATGTCATCCGCCGCCAGTTCGTTATCTCGGAGGGGAGTAGCGTCTCATGGTCGGGCTCGCCGGAGCAGCCGCAGTTAGATGTTACGGCGAAGTACAAGGTTACCGCCAGCCTGAAAGACCTGTTCGGCAGCGAGATAAGCCAACTCGCCACCACGCGGACGAGCGTGCCGGTAAACACCTGTCTGACCCTGCGCGGGACGCTGGATAACCCGATTCTGCAATTCGGCATCGAGTTGCCCAACTCGGACGAGAACATCCAGTCGCAGGTGAAAGCCATCATCAACACGGACGAGATGCTGATGCGGCAGGTGGTCTATCTGCTGGTGTTCGGCAAGTTCTTCATGCCCGAGTATATGACCAGCACACAGTACATCGGCGTGAACGAGTCGTACTCCCTACTCTCCTCTACTATCACGGGGCAGATTAATGCTTGGCTCAGCAAACTAACCAATGTCTTCACCATGGGCGTGAACATCCGCACGGACGGCGAGGGAGCGGATGCCAGCCAGGAATACGAGGCGCAGTTCCAACTGCAACCCGTGGACAGACTGCTGATAAACGGCAACGTGGGCTATCGCTACAACGACATCGCCAACCAGCCTTTCTTCGGCGACTTGGATGTGGAGGTGATGCTCACGGAGGACGGACGGCTGCGCTTGAAAGGCTACACCCACACCGTGGACAAGTACTCGCTGCGCCAAGCCAGCACGATACAAGGCATCGGCTTCGTGTGGAAACAGGACTTCAACACCCCCACCAAGGAGGAACGCGAGCAGCGCAAAGCAGCGAGGGAAGCGAAGAAAGACCGCGCTTCGCGCTGAAAGACCGTCTTACGACTGGCAGACCGCGCTCCGCGCTGACAGACAAATGACCGCACTTCGTGCTGTCCGACTGATATAGTATCGCTTGTAAATCAGTCGTTCAGCGAAGCGGTCTTTCAGCGAAGCGGTCAAACAGCAGGCGGGGACGCCTGCGTACCCGGACAGCGGTCGTTCAGCGAAGCGGTCAAATAGTCAAATAGTAAATAGTCAAATAGTCAAATAGCCCATGCTCATCAAGACCTTTGGCGCCGCCACCGTAGGCATAGACGCCGCACTGATAACCATAGAAGTACATGCCACCGGTGGCAATAACTTTGTGCTGGTGGGTTTGCCCGACAGTTCCGTTAGGGAATCGCGCGAGCGTATCTACTCCGCCATGCAGGTCAACGGCTTCCGTTTCCCGTCTCATAGTTACACCATCAACATGGCACCCGCCGATGTCAAGAAGGAGGGTGCTTCCTACGATTTGCCGCTCGCGATAGGTATCTTGGCAGGCGATGAGCAGGTGAAGAGCGAGCGGCTCGGCGACTTCCTGATTATGGGGGAACTGAGTTTAGATGGCTCGCTGCAACCCATCCGCGGAGCACTGCCTATCACACTGGCAGCCCGCCGCGAGGGGTTTAAGGGCATTATCCTGCCTATGCAGAACGCCGCAGAGGCGGCGGTTGCGGATGGCATAGCGGTCTATGGCATGGAGCACCTGCTGGACGTGGTGCGTTTCCTCAACGGCATGCAGCAGGTGGAGCCTTACCGCGTGGACGTGGCGCAACTGTTTGCGGAGAGCAACCATGCGGGCGAGTTGGATTTTGCCGATGTACGCGGGCAGGAGAACGTGCGCCGCGCGATGGAGGTGGCAGCCGCCGGCGGGCACAACATGCTGATGGTTGGTCCCCCGGGTGCCGGCAAATCGATGATGGCAAAACGCTTGCCGTCCATCCTGCCGCCCCTCAGCCTTGACGAGGCGCTGGAGACCACGAAGATACACTCGGTAGCGGGGCTGATGCAGCAACATGGCGAGAGACAATCGCTCATCGTGCAGCGACCGTTCCGCAGCCCGCACCATACGATTACGGACGTCGCTCTCGTGGGTGGCGGCACCAGCCCCCACCCGGGGGAGATTAGTCTGGCGCACAACGGGGTCTTGTTCTTGGACGAGTTACCGGAGTACAAACGCAGTGCTTTGGAGGTGATGCGGCAGCCGCTGGAGGATAGAAAGATTACCATCGCGCGGACGAAGATGAGCGTGGAGTATCCGGCATCGTTCATGCTGGTGGCAGCGATGAACCCCTGCCCCTGCGGGCACTATGGCGACCCCACCCATGCCTGCACCTGCACGCCTTTGCAGGTACACCGCTACAAAGACCGCATATCCGGTCCGTTGCTCGACCGTATAGATATACAGGTGCCCATCCAAGCCGTG
The DNA here is from genome assembly GCA_034090015.1 of Paludibacteraceae bacterium. Classification (GTDB taxonomy): domain Bacteria; phylum Bacteroidota; class Bacteroidia; order Bacteroidales; family Paludibacteraceae; genus Colicola. The sequence goes on from JAXDTJ010000081.1 coordinate 16,851, forward strand.
CCCTATTCGGAGTTGCGCAAGCGCGAAGGCGGCGAGCCCTCGGCGGCGATACGCGAGCGCGTGGTTCGCGCAAGGAAGATACAGCAAGCGCGTTTCCAAGGTACGGGCATCCACTGCAACGCGCAGATGACCTCGAAGATGCTCAATCGGTATTGCGTCATCGACGAAGCGGGCGACCGGCTGCTGCAACACGCACTGACCAAACTCGGACTCAGCGCCCGCGCCTACGACCGTATTCGCAAGGTAGCCCGCACCATAGCCGACCTCGCCGGCGAGCCGAACATCCTACCGCCCCACCTGATGGAAGCCATCTCCTACCGATCTCTTGACCGTGAGGACTACGGAGAATAATCATCTAATCCTTTTCCCATTGCTATACAAATAAATTTAGGGTAATCTGGGCAACTATATAGTAACCTTTTAGGAACACAATCTTTTCCTTCAGTGGCAAATGCAATGCAAAAACTTTGACCTTGTCTCCCCACAGAAAATAATGAACATTCAGAAGAAGTTAAACAACAGACCCAGAGAAAAATTGAACTTTGACACACCTAAATTTTGCTTCTTCAAACATTTTTACTAACTTTACACCAGAAATTGCATTTGCTAATAGACAGTACAGAACGCAGAGGACGCTTACGCAGAGTACATTACCGGCAAGCGGTCGTATATGGATATTACCATAGAATTAAGAAGATAATATGCGAAAAGAAAGTAGAGAAATGCCCGTAGACTGGGCTTGGGAGGTACTGAATTCCTTGTAAACTCTTTCGAGGTCAACGTTTCAAAAGATGGAATCATCACCTTCAGGAATAATGTTTTCCGTTCGGCATCAGCGATTGAGATGCTCAACCATATGTGGAATTTATAATATAAGCAAGTAACATTAAATAATTGAAGTACTATGATCAGACAATGTACTATTATCTTTGGCTGTCTGGCCGTGGGCGAACTGATTGTGTGGCTCACGGGCATCAGCATACCGAGCAGCATCATTGGCATGCTGCTTCTGACAGCTTTGCTGCAAATGAAAGTCTTCAAACTGGAATGGGTGAAGGGGATGTCGGATTTCCTCATCAGCAACATGGGCTTCTTCTTCGTACCACCAGGCGTTGCACTTATGCTCTATTTCGACATCATAAAGGCGGAACTGCTACCCATCGTGGTGGCAACGGTCGTCAGTACCGTGCTGGTGATGATTACAACAGGATGGACGGATCAGTACCTGCGTAAGTTGAACCATAAGAAAGAGGACGGACATGGAAATAATGAGTAACCCCATCATACTGCTTGCCATCACCTTCGGCATCTATTACGTGGCACGCCAGATACAGAAGTGGACGGGATGGGTTGTGCTCAACCCCATTCTCATCACCATTGCAGCCCTCATCGCCCTGCTGCAGCTGACGGGCATCAGCTACGAAACCTACGAGCAAGGCGGACAGTACATTGATTTCTGGCTCAAACCGGCCATCGTGGCACTGGGCGTGCCACTCTATCAGCATCTGGGACAGATCAGACGTCAGCTGCTGCCTATCCTCATGTCGCAACTTGTCGGCTGCCTGGTGGGATTAGTCAGTGTCACCCTGATAGCATCAGCCCTTGGAGCATCACACGAAGTCATCGTATCGCTGGCGCCCAAATCCGTCACCACCCCTATCGCCATGGAGGTGTGCAAGACGTCTGGCGGTATCCCATCACTCACGGCAGCTATCGTGGTGATCGTAGGTCTCTTCGGAGCTGTCTTCGGATTCAAGATTCTGGAGGTGTGGCACGTACGCAACCCTTTCTCGCAAGGTATCAGCATGGGCACGGCAGCACATGCCGTAGGCACATCACGCGCCATGGAGAAGGGTGAGACATACGGTGCGTACTCTTCGCTCGGTCTTATCCTGAACGGTGTCCTAACAGCATTACTTACTCCTTTTGTTCTGAAGTTGCTGGGGTTTTAAGAGTTTACCAGAGGCATAATACCACAGAAGCAATGATTAACTGGAATCCCTGGCACGGCTGTCATAAGGTCAGCGAAGGGTGTCAGCATTGCTACATGTATTTCCTTGATGGGAAACGTGGCATCGACACCTCAAAGGTCTATCGCACAGAGAATGTTTCAAAAGCGATGAGTGCGCGCTCGCTCATTATGATTATGTGAGAATTTGGAACGAAATAGACTTCTAAATCTGACAAAATGCAGATTTGACACACAATTAACGTGTTAAATTTTGTATATGTCAGATTTTTTTGTATCTTTGCAGCTGATTTCGGCTGCGATAGATAGAAAAGTGGCTCGAAATAGTAGGATAAGATTACAAAAATGAAAAAATCAAGTGCAAAAAAAGACTTAGTTTTTGTGTTTATCTGATTGATATTCACTGGATTATGTAAATAGCACAAGTCTGTTTTCTTGGATGAGTTGCCGGAGTACAAACGCAGCGCATTGGAGGTGATGCGGCAGCCGCTGGAGGATAGAAAGATTACCATCGCCCGAACAAAGATGTCGGTAGAGTATCCCGCCTCGTTCATGCTTGTAGCGGCGATGAACCCATGCCCTTGCGGACACTATGGCGACGCGAGCCACGCTTGTACCTGTACCCCCTTGCAGGTACACCGCTACAAAGACCGCATCTCCGGTCCCCTACTCGACCGCATTGATATCCAAGTGCCTATCCAAGCCGTGCCCTACTCCGAACTGCGCAAGCGCGAAGGCGGCGAGCCCTCGGCGGCCATCCGTGAGCGGGTGGTACATGCAAGGCAGATACAGCAAGTGCGTTTCCAAGGCACCGGCATCCACTGCAATGCACAGATGACCTCGAAGATGCTCAATCAGTATTGTCTCATCGACGAAGCCGGCGACCGACTGCTGCAGCACGCACTGACCAAACTCGGACTCAGTGCCCGCGCCTACGACCGTATTCGCAAGGTAGCCCGCACCATAGCCGACCTCGCCGGCGAACCGAACATCCTACCGCCCCATCTCATGGAAGCCATCTCCTACCGCTCCCTCGACCGAGAAGACTACGGGGAATGAGTCCGGCGCGCGCAGGCGTCCCCCGCCCGCTGAACGACCGTCTTACGACTGTCAGACCGCGCTCCGCGCTGAAAGACAAAACGACCGTACTTCGTGCTGTCCGACTGATATAGTATCGCTTGTAAATCAGTCAGACAGCGAAGCGGTCAGACAGCCTGCTAAAAGGAGGTGCGGTCTCCAGGCCGCACCAAAAAAGAAGCCGTCCGGGTGCACAGCTGAACTCCCCACCCCACTTACGGATTATGTTGAGGCGAAGCTGAATTTGGCAACGTCGTAGATGTTGAAAAGTCCAAATCTCTGCTTTTTGGTGCAAAGATATGGACGAATAGGGGAATGGGAAAAGACGCAGTTAATCTAATACCGTCTGCAAAATAGATAGGTTAAGCGCGTTTTCTAATTTGCAGATGGTTTCCAAAGAAAGATTTTCCTCACCTTTCAGCAGGCGGGACACATACTGCGGGGAGCAGCCCATGCGTTCCGCCAGTTGGCGTTGCGACAGGTCTTGCTCCTCTAATGCCATCGCTGTCTTGATGGCAATCTTGCGCGAGTAAGGAAGCCAGTCACGGTTGGCTCTGCGCCATTCCGCTTTCTCACGCCATCTGGACGGCGTGGGAGACGAATGTTCGCGCAAAAAAGCGATTTGTTCTTGGGCGGTTTTCATAATCAGTCCTCCTTAATAAAATCAATAAAACTATCATCATCAACAACCTTGTTGGCAACAAGATACTGTCTGATTTTCTCCATCTTTTCCAATTCTTTCAGCGTATGCTCACGCTCTTGCATGGTACGGGTCAGTTTGATAGCACCGCCTGTGATGACATATATGCCCGGATTGAGTTTGATAGCATAAATACGCAACCAACTGGCATGTTTGGGACGGTTCTTCAAACGTGCTTTTTCCTTGCTCAACATCATTTCCGATGTGCGGCTGTTTTCCAAAGGACGGAACAACTCATCAAGGTTGGCTTCCGGCTCTATGTCAAGTATCAAGCACTCCAAAGCGTCGCTGTCCTCCATCGTATCGTAGATAGCATCCTCCAATTTGGTGATTTTGAAGTAAGAAACGAGGTCGTCAAAGTTTTTTCTGAAGAAGTCAAGTAGATAGCCGGTATCGTTCCACTGCGTAAATACGGTATCTAACGCGTTCATCTCCTCGTTGTCATAATGCACTGCCCAAAGGCGGCTTTCGGTTATCTCATCAAATGTCATAATAGGATGTATCTTTAATTCACGGTGCAAAGATACTGCTTTTTTTTGAAACAAGCAACTTATAGGTTGATTTTCTTCAAAAATAAAGTGTTTTTTCTTGATGATAGGCAAGTTTGATGTGATTATCTATTGTGCTTACAAAAACACCTCCATGCCGTTGATTTGGAAGATACAGACATCGCGGACTTGGCGGATTTGCCCTGACGAAAGGAGTTTGATACGGCGTGTGCCGTTGCGAAAATCATAGCGGAGCGAGATACAGTTGCACACCTTACCAAACGATTATCCTCAAAATAATTCAAGCAATCTTGCAAATGTAAAAAAAATTTTGTAATTTTGCAGCGTTTCCAGACACCTTCCCGACACCTTTCTGACAAGTTCCCGATAAAATTCCCGATAAAATTCCCGATAAAATCGGGATAAACAGGGATAAACCGAGATGCAAGCAAACGCATCACTTTATCCATAGCAGGCGGAGACGCACACGACAATCACCGATAAATCGGCAGACGAGCATCAGCAGGCGGGGACGCACGCGACAAGTCGGTATGTACCACCTGCGCACCCGGACAGCCTGCGCACCCGGACATTAAATAGTATAGAATTGAAAGTTGAGGATTCTAAGTTTTCAAAGAGATGAAAAAATATATCCCTTATTATATTGCGAATTTGAAGTTAGCGCTGCCGATTGTGGTGGCGCAGTTGGGTCAGATACTGGTGCAGTTGGCGGACAACATCATGGTCGGTCGCTGGGGAGGAGAAGATGCCTTGCCGCTCGCCGCTGTGTCCTTCGGCGGGCAGGTGGCGATGCTGTTCTTTCTCTTTGCGCTGGGTATCTCCATGGGACTGACCCCTATCGTGGGCGCGCTCGTGGGGCGCGGGCACACGGGAGAAACCCGCCCTTGGCTCTTCAACGGACTAATTCTTTACTTCGTAGCGGGCGTGCTGCTCATGCTCTTGCAGTTGGCATTCCAGCCTATGCTCTACCACTTAGGGCAACCCCGCGAGGTGGTGGACGCATCGCTCACCTACTACCGCATCATGGCATACAGCATCCCCTTCGTGATGGTGTTTGCCACCTTCAAGCAGTTCTTGGAAGGCATCGGCAACACATGGATTGCGATGGTGGTGCTGCTATCTGCCAACCTGCTTAACGTCTTCTTCAACTGGCTGTTTATCTATGGTGCGTGGGGTTGCCCGGAGATGGGGATTGAGGGTGCTGCTCTCGCCACCTTCCTTGCCCGCGCCGTCGGACCGATAGCGATAGTGCTAATCTTCATCGGCACCCGTTGGCTACGCCCCTACATACAGGGCTGGCATCTTAGGATGTTCTCCATGCGAGAGATGAAGCGGCTGATTTTCATCGGCTTGCCTATCGCGGGGCAGATGTTCCTCGAAGCCTTTGCCTTTGTCTTCACGGGTATCATGATGGGCTGGTTCGGCACGATAGCCATCAGCGCCAATCAGATTATGAACACAATGGGCAACTGTGTGTTCCAGATAGTGCTGGCGATGGGTGCAGCAACCACTATCCGCGTGTCGCACTGCTACGGCGCACGAGACTACCACAAGATGGTGATGAGTGCGAAAGCCGCACTGCACATGGTCATTGCTTGGAACATCCTTGCGGCCATCGGGTTTGTAGTGCTGCGCCATCAGATTCCTTTGCTCTTCACGAGCAACGCGGAGGTCGCGTCTTTGGCTGCCGTGTTGCTGGTCAGCGCCGCTACGTACCAGTTCTTCGACGGCATACAGAACGTGTCTATCGGAATCCTGCGCGGCATACAGGACGTGAAGATTATCCCCTACATCTCTTTCTTGGCGTATATCGTGCTGAACTTGCCCATCGGCTACCTGCTGGCGTTCCCCTGCGGATTAGGTCCGAAAGGGCTGATTCTGGCATACGTGGTCGGCTTGGGTGCCACCGCCGTTCTATGCCTGCTGCGCATCCGCCGCGATGTAAAGAAACTGCAAGATGCAGAATAATTTTACAAAAAACGGGCAAATACTTGCAAAAATATATTTTTTTTCGTACCTTTGCGGGCAATTTCAAATATAACTAATACCATGAAGTACCATTCTTTTCTTTTGTCTTTCTTCTTATTATTCCCTTCTATCGTATCTTGCACACCTATTGTTCCCCCTGTGGAAGATCCCACTCTTGATAAAGACTCTGTTTATCAAGAGGACCCTACAATTGATGAAGATTCTGTTTCGCATGATGACCCTTATCAGCCTGCGGCGGTGGGGTCGTATGCCTATGGTGCGGACTGCTCTTGGATAACCGAGGAGGAGGCTGACGGCGTGCTGTTCTACGACTCTGTGGGCAACCCGCAGGAGGGCATGCGCCTGATGCGCGACCACGGCATGAATAGTGTGCGGCTGCGCGTGTGGGTGAACCACAAGACGGGCTGGTGCAATCAAGAGGACGTGCTGGTGAAAGCCAAGCGAGCCGCCGACCTCAAACTGCGCGTGATGATAGATTTCCACTATTCCGACTACTTTGCCGACCCGAGCCGTCAGACCACGCCCGAGGCGTGGAAGAACTACTCGCTCGATGAGTTGCTGCAAGCCGTGGCAGCCCACACGACAGAGGTGCTGGAAGCGCTGAAAGCCGAAGGCATCACACCCGAATGGATACAGGTGGGCAACGAGACCCGCAACGGCATGCTCTGGCCTACGGGGCAACTATGGGACAACAACGGCGACCTGCCGAACGGATGGAAGAACTACGCTGCTCTCACCACCGCGGGCTACAACGCCTGCAAAGCCGTCTTCCCCGATGCCATCGTGATTGTGCATATCGACAACGCCTACGAGAACAACAACTGGTTCTTCCGCAACCTGAAGAACAACGGCGGGAAGTTCGACATGATTGGACTCAGCCACTACCCGATGATGACGGAGTGGACAGGTAAGACATGGCAGGAGACCAACCGCCTTGCCGCACAGAATATCCAACTGCTCTACAACGAGTTCAAGTGCCCGATTATGGTAACCGAGATAGGCACGCTGGCGAGCAAAGAGGCAGAGGCGGTGAAGGTGATAGAGGACTTCCGCGAGCGCGTGGACAAGTGGGACTACATGAAAGGTATCTTCTACTGGGAGCCTCAGATATACAACAACTGGAAGCCCAAAGAGTACGCCACCGACGGCTGGGGGGCTTACCAGATGGGCGCATTCAACAGCAAAGGGCAACCCAATGAGGCGCTGAAGGCGCTATGGAAGACCCTCTAAATCCCCCTTAAAGGGGGACTTGTAGAAAGCCTAGGTAGTCTATATATTCTAGAAATTCTAGGTAATCTAGGAATCTTAGGTAGTCCTTGAATCAAACTACAACAGATATGCATACTATCTTATTAGCAATCAGCACGTTGCTCACGTCTTGGCAGTTTGCCTTTGAGCAGCAAGACCATCAGTTGCCTGCCGCGCAAGACAAGGCTTGGCAAGAGGTTACCGTTCCCCACGATTGGGCTATTTACGGTCCTTTCGACCGCAAGAACGACCTGCAAAACGTTACCGTCTGGCAGAACGGCGAGACTTTCCCCTCGCTCAAGACAGGGCGCTCGGGCGGACTACCCTACATGGGGTCGGCTTGGTACAAGACCACTATTCAGCCTGATGCCGACGCGGCGCATGTGGAACTGCTCTTTGATGGTGCGATGAGCGAGGCGGAGGTGTATGTCAACGGCGAGAAAGCAGGTTACTGGCCCTACGGCTACAACGCATTCCATGTGGACATCACGCCTTTCTTGCGCGAGGGGCAGAACGAGATAGCCGTGCGCCTGCAAAACAGAGAGCAGTCCAGCCGCTGGTATCCGGGCGCGGGCTTGTATCGCAACGTACATCTCATCTGCTCGCCGAGCGTACATGTGCCTGTATGGGGTACGCATATCACCACGCCCTACGTAACCGACGAGATGGCGAGTATCAACCTCAAGACCCGAGTAACCAACGCGCTTGGCAAGCAGATAAGGCTTCGCACGCAGATAGTGAACAAAGCCACGGGCGAGGTGGTGGATTCGCTATGCAGCCTGTACGACGTGAAGCATGACCTGCCTCTGGAGCAAAACTTCACGCTGAGCCATCCCCTACTCTGGTCGCCCGAAGCGCCAAATCTCTATATCGCCCGCACGAACCTCTATGCCGACGGCGAGTGGCAGGAGGTGGTGGAGACCGTGTTCGGTATTCGCAGCGTGCAGATAGTGCCTAACGTGGGCTTCCTGCTCAACGGCAAGGTGCGCAAGTTCCAAGGCGTGTGCCTCCACCACGACTTAGGTCCCTTGGGGGCAGCCGTCAGCACGGACGCTATCCGCCGCCAACTCCTTATATTAAAAGACATGGGTTGCGACGCTATCCGTACTTCGCACAACATGCCCGCGCCGGAGTTGATAGACCTGTGCGATGAGATGGGCTTTATGGTGATGTGCGAGCCGTTTGACGAGTGGGACTGGGGCAAGTGCGACAACGGTTACCACCGTTTCTTCAACGACTGGGCGGAGCGCGACATGGTGAACATGCTCCACCACTTCCGCAACAACCCGAGTATCGTCATGTGGTCGGTAGGCAACGAGGTGCCCACGCAGTGTGCGCCCGAGGGCTACCAAGTGGCGAAGATGTTGCAAGATATCTGTGTCCGCGAGGACGGCACCCGTCCCTGCACAGCGGGTATGGACCAAGTGAGTTGCGTGCTGGAGAATGGCTTTGCGAGTATCCTGCAAGTGGTAGGTCTTAACTACCGCGCTTATCGTTACGAGGAGGCATACAACAAGACCCCGCAGCGCCTTGTGCTGGGTTCGGAGACGGCGTCCACCGTTTCTTCCCGCGGTGTGTACTTCCTGCCCGCAGTGCCCGACAACACCGAGACCATCACCAATATGGACCACCCGGGCGGCAACAGCAAGACCAACCAGTGCTCGGGCTACGACCTGCAATACTGCCCGTGGAGCAACCTGCCAGACGAGGACTTCCGCAACATGGACGACTATCCTTGGACCATCGGGCAGTTCGTGTGGACGGGCTTCGACTACCTCGGCGAGCCTTCGCCGTGGGACACCGACGCTTGGCCCAGCCATGCTTCGTACTTCGGTATCGTGGACCTCGCGGGTATTCCCAAGGACCGATACTATCTCTACCGCGCGGAGTGGAACAAGCAGGCGCACACGGTTCACTTGTTGCCGCACTGGAACTGGCAGCAGGGCGACACGGTGCCCGTAATGGCATACACTGACGCGAACGAAGGCGAGTTGTTCCTCAACGGCAAGAGCATGGGCAAAGTGCGCAAACTCAGCAAGGCGGAGGCAGAAGCCGCTGCCGAGGCAGGCGACCCGCTGGCGCTTCAACGCCGCTACCGCCTGATTTGGGACAACATACCGTGGCAGGCAGGTGAGATAAAAGTGGTTACCGAGTACGGTGAGGCAGTGCGCCACACCGCAGGCAAGCCTCACCATATCCGTATCGAGGAAGAGCCCTATTCAAAAGGCAATAGCGGGCTGCATTTCTTACGCGTGCAGGTGGTGGACAAAGACGGCAACGTATGCCCAGAGGCTGACCACCTGATTCATTTCTCCACCAAGGGCGAAGGTCGCTTTGTAGCAGCCGCAAACGGCGACGCGGCGAACCTTGACTTGTTCCACCTGCCGAAACACCATGCTTTCGCCGGCGAGTTGACGGTGATAGTGGAAGGGAACTGTACACTTACCGCGACCGCCAAAGGGCTGAAAACCAGCAAATACACAATACATTAACGATATATCGTAAAAAACACTATGGAACTTCAAGAACTGAAATCCGCATTTGAGGCGGCGTACAAGCATTGTGCGACAGACATCTTTTTTGCCCCCGGGCGTGTGAATCTGATAGGTGAGCATACCGACTACAACGGCGGTTTTGTCTTTCCCTGCGCACTGAGTTTCGGCACCTACCTATTGATGGCTCCTAACAACGACGGGCTGATGCGCTTCCGCTCGCTCAACATCTCCGACGTGTTCGAGTTGCCGCTTGACCAACTCACCACCGTGCTGCCCGGCAAGGCATGGGCAAACTACCCTCTCGGCTGTATCGCACAGTTCATCCACCGCGGTATCCAACCGCAGCAGGGCTACGACATGCTCTTCTGGGGCAACGTGCCCGCCGGAGCAGGACTGAGCAGCAGCGCCGCCATGGAGGTGGTTACCGCATGCGCGTTCAACGAACTGCTGCACACGGGCTACGACCGCACCGAGTTGGCGAAGATTGGACAATCCGCAGAGCATGAGTTTGCCGGCGTGATGTGCGGTATCATGGACCAATTTGCGTCCGCACAGGGCAAGAAAGACCACGCGATTTTCCTCAACTGCGACACCATGCAGTTCTCGCTCGTGCCCGTCAAGTTGGAGGGTATCAAGGTGGTTATCGCCAACACCCACTCTCCTCACCACCTCGACTCGGGTGCGTACAACGACCGCGTGAAGCAATGCCACTTGGCTGTGGAGCAGATTAGCAAGGCACGTCCTATCCACTATCTTGCGGAGTTGTCGCAGGCGGAGTTTGAGCAGGTGGAGAGCGCCATCACCGACCCCGTTGCGCACCGTCGTGCCCGCCACGTGGTAGGCGAGGTGCAGCGCACGAAAGACGCGGTTACCGCTTTGCAGAACGGCGATATAGAGCAGTTCGGCAAACTGATGACGCAGAGCCATGTCTCGCTGCGCGACGACTACGAGGTAACGGGTCCGCAGTTGGACGCGCTGGCGAGTGCCGCATGGGAAGCAGAAGGCGTGCTGGGCAGCCGTATGACGGGCGGCGGCTTCGGCGGGTGCACCGTATCGCTGGTGCGCGAAGAGGCTATCCCCGCGTTCATCGAGCAGGTGGGTGCTAAGTACACCGCCGCCACGGGGCTGAAAGCCGACTTCTACATCGCAGAGATTAGCGACGGCGTGCACCGCGTGGAGTAACATTTTGGCAGACCCAATACATGGTATAACTTTACAAATAAAAGGCATCCTTGTTCGGATAGCCTTTTTTTGTTTCTACTGAGCCGTTAAAAATGACAAATTACGGAAAAACATTTGTGTATATCAAAAAAAAGCAGTAATTTTGCGGGTAGTATTTGAAAACCATAAACAAACAAATTATGAAAAAGACATTGATTATACTATCCGCCCTTCTGCTGTGCGGAGCATGGGGACAGGCACAAGTGGTGCAAGAACAGGAGTTGGCATTGGTCTATTACATGCCGCAGACACTGATGGAGATTGACATCACGTACACCGTCGAGGTCGAAGAGGCAGGAGCGTACAGCCGCTATGCGGAGAAGTACTTGGGGACGGAGGACGTGATAAGCGTGAACAGTCAGAAAGCGGAGATAGTGGGTGTGAACGTTCGGTCGCGCAGCAAAGCGGACCTGAGCCGCCCCGTCAAGGTGAGTGCGGACGGAGGGGCGAACATGCAACTGCTGAGTATTGCGGAGAACGGTGTGCTGTACGGCTACAACCTGCCGATGACTATTCATCCTTTGCAACCCACCGCGGGCGAGACGCCCACGTCCCCTGTGGCTGCTTGCGCAACCCAGCAGCCCGTGGCGCTGCCGCTGACGGAGGAGCAACTGAAAGCCCAGACGCCGGCGTTGCGCGCGGAGGCGATAGCAAAGCAGATATATCGTATTCGCGAGGCGAAGATGTACCTGCTGAGCGGCGAGATAGAAAACGCACCCGGGGACGGGAAGGGGCTGGAAGTGGCGCTGAAAGAGTTGAGCAAACAGGAGAAGCAGTTGGTGCAACTGTTCACCGGCAAGCGCACACGCAAGACTATCTGCAAGACCATCACCTATGTGCCTACGAAGAGCGAGGAGAAGCCCCTACTCTACTTCTCGCCGGAGAACGGCGTTACGGCAGAGGAGGATGCGTCGGCGCTGCCTGTCATGCTCAATTTCATCGCACGCAAGCAGGTGCTTGCTCCTGCGGTGCTGACGAAGAAGAACGCCAAGAACGCGACCACGGCGTCGGCTATCTGCTACAACCTGCCGGGGACGGGTATGTACACCATCTCCTACGACGGCGCCATGCTGCTGGAGGGGACGCTGCCCGTGGCGCAGTTCGGCATAGCCGTGCCGCTGGCGCAGAGTTTGTTCACGGGGAACAAACAGCCGAGTATCTATTTCAACACCGAGACGGGCAACATACAAGCCATTTGCCATGAGTAAGAGAGGATATATCGGGCTGCTGGTGTGGCTGCTGTGCATGCCCGTATGGGGGCAGGAGTTGCGGTGCAGCGTGAGTATCAACTCGGACAAGATACAAGGCAGCAACAAGCAGGTGTTCGAGACGCTGAAGACGAGCATCGAGGAGTACATGAACCAGAACCGCTGGACGAACATGACCTTCTCAGAGAAAGAGAAGATAGAGTGCAGCATGCAGATTATCGTAACGAGCGTGGAGGAGAACCTGTACACGTGCACCATGCAGTTGCAGAGCCGCCGCCCCGTGTATGGCACCTCGTACACGACGCCGCTCATCAACTTTCAAGACCAGCAGTTTAACTTCACCTATCAGGAGTACGACCGCATAGAGTATCAGCAGAGCACGTTCACCACCAATCTGACGGCGATGCTCGCGTACTACTGCTACCTAATCATCGGTTACGACATGGACAGTTTCTCGCGGCTCGGGGGTACGCCTTACTTCCAGCAGTGCGAAGACATCGTGAGCGCGTGCCAGTCGGCGAGCATGGAGGGGACGGAGCAGACGGGTTGGAAAGCGTTTGAGAGCAACCGCAACCGCTATGCGCTGGTGAACAACCTGATGGACGAGGCGTTCCGCAAATACCGCGAGTATTTCTACACGTACCACCGCCTCGGGTTGGACGAGATGCAGGCGAACGTTACCAACGGGCGGGCACGTATAGCTGGCGGGATAAGCGTGCTGCGCGATGCGAACCGTGCGCGACCTGCGACCTACGTCATCAACACCTTCCTCGACGCGAAAGCCGACGAACTGGTGAATATCTTTCAGCAGGGTACCGCGGAGGAGAAGAAGAGCGTGTATGAGGTGCTGATGGATGTGGACCCGACGCGGCAGAACTTGTACGAGAAACTGCAATAAACAATAAAGAACGTAGCAAATAATGTGAGTTCGATATAAATTCCAAAAACCATATTTGTTTGAAGAAGTAAAAAATCTAAACAAAAATACAAACAAAATCTTTACTAAAATAGGTTGAGCATTTGCTTTATTTGTTTCGCTACGCTCAGAAATCTTACCAAAAATCAAGACTAAAATCTTATATTGAACTCATATAAAGTAGTAAAATATACACATGCTTCGACATTTGCACATAGAGCACTATGCCCTTATCTCGCACTTGGATATTGATTTCGAGGGCGGGTTTTCTGTTTTAACGGGTGAGACAGGTGCCGGCAAGAGTATCATCTTGGGTGCGCTGGCACTCGTGATGGGGGCGCGCGCCGACAGCAAAGCCATCACCGATGGAGAGGAGAAATGTATCATCGAGGCGGAGTTCGATGTAATTAAGAATGAAGAATTAAGAATTAAGAGCCCTGCGGCACCCGCTTTCGACACGATAATCATACGGCGGGAGTTGTATGCCAACGGAAAGTCGCGGTCGTTTGTGGACGATAGCGTGGTTACCTTGGCGGAACTGAAAGCGCTGTCCGCGAGGCTGATAGATATTCATTCGCAGCACGCCAACCTGCTCTTGGAGAATGATGATTTCCAGCGGGAGATAGTGGATGCCTTGGCGAAGAACGAGGCAGAGCGGGAGGCGTATCGCGCACGCTACGAAGCCTACCGCGAGACGGAGAAAGCGCTGCATGAGTTGGAAGCCTTGGCGAAGAAGAGCAAAGCCGACGCGGACTATGTGCAGTATCGCTACCGCATGCTGGAGGAGGCGCGATTGGAGGACGAGGATGAGTTGAACGCACTAGAGGAAGAGCAATACCTGCTGGCGCATGCGGAGGACATCCGCCGCGCGTTGGAGACGAGCGTGGAGGCGATAGAGGGTGAGAACGGCGGCACAGCGCGCGACATACTGCGGCAATGCGACCTGCGTGAGGCGGCGCCCGACCTGCAAGAGCGGATAGACAGCGTATTGATAGAGTTGCGCGACATCGCCCGCGAGGCAAGTCGCAAAGCCGAGCGAACGGAGGTGAACCCCGAGCGGTTGCTGCAGGTGGAGGAGCGCATCGGGCTGCTGCAAGACCTGCTACGGAAGTTCGACGCGGAGGACGTGGAGGGGCTGATGGCGCAACGCGATGAGTTGGCAGAGCAATGCCGCCGGATGGAGAACTTCGACGAGGACCTGTCGCGCCTGCGCAAGACCCTCTCGGAGCAGGAGAAAGCCTTAGCAAAGGCGGCAGCCGACCTGCGGCACTCGCGCGAGCAGGTGCGCGAACCCATCTCGCGGCAGTTGGAGCGCGACCTGACCTCGCTGGGGATTGCCCACGCGAAGATGGACATCACGCTGAGCGACCTCGAGGACTACACGGAGACGGGACGGGACAATGTGCAGTTCCTCTTCGCCGCGAACCTCAACCAGAGTCTTCGCCCCGTGAGCGACGTGGCATCGGGCGGTGAGATGAGTCGTATCATGCTGTGTATCAAAGCACTAATAGCGTCCAGCAACGGGCTGCCTACCATCATCTTCGACGAGATAGACACGGGTGTGAGTGGCGGCATAGCCGGTCAGATGGGCGAGATAATGCGGCAGATGGCTGCCTCGCGGCAGATTATCGCCATCACGCACCTGCCTCAGATTGCAGCCAAAGCCGAGCACCATTACCTCGTCTATAAGCAGGACACCGATGTGCGCACCGAGAGCCATATCCGCCGCCTCAGCGCAGAAGAACACGAGGCGGAACTGGCGAAAATGGTGAAGATATAGGACTCTCCCCGCCCCTACGAGAGCACCCCAAAAATCAAAGATTTTTCGGGGACCCCGCAAAGGAGGGTGGGAACAAGTATCCTATTAATTGTAACAAGTATTTTCACAACAAAAATATCCATAAATAATGACCTTTTATATCAACAAATATTATCAAATATTGACCAAATATTGTTCTCCGTTCATTGACTTGTAATTAATCATTAATGTATTAACAAATAACAAAGGCAATGATATACATGTTGACCCGACGATTCAAAATTGAGTTATGTCGCCCCTTCGGGGCTTGCATGTAGGGGTGAGACTGCTCACGTAGGGTTTCACCCTACGCTGATTTATATCGCCCCGTTGGGGCTTGCATTTGATAACTAAAAATAGGTCAACTCGTATGTCATTACCAAAACAAATTACATTCGACTCTGAACACTTACCACTAACCACTTACCACTAACCACTTACCACTAACTACTTCCCCCTATGCTACCCTTAGCCGAACGATTACGACCAAAGACACTGGATGACTATATCGGTCAGAAGCACCTTGTAGGACAAGGTGCCGTGCTGCGTACGATGATAGAGAGCGGGAACATCAGCAGTTTCATTCTGTGGGGTCCCCCGGGCGTGGGGAAGACCACGCTGGCGAAGATTATCGCGCGGCAGTTGGAGCGCCCGTTTTACACCCTCTCGGCGGTTACGAGCGGCGTGAAGGAGGTGCGGGAGGTGATAGACAAAGCCAAGAAGACCCACGCGCTGAACAGCGGGCTGTTTGCCGCACAGAGCGACCAACGCCCGCCTATCCTCTTTATCGATGAGATTCACCGCTTCTCTAAGTCGCAGCAAGACAGCCTGTTAGGGGCAGTGGAGGAAGGAACTATCACGCTGATAGGTGCCACCACGGAGAACCCGTCCTTCGAGGTGATTACGCCGCTGCTGAGCCGCTGCCAAGTGTATGTGTTGAAGTCGCTGGGCAAAGACGACCTGCTGGAGTTGCTGCACCGTGCGCTGAACGAAGACGAGTATATCAAGGGGCTGCATATCGAGGTGAAAGAGACGGAGAGCCTGCTGCGCTACTCCGGCGGTGATGCGCGTAAGTTGCTGAACATTATCGAGTTGGTTACCAACTCGGGCGTGCGGGAGATAGACAATGAGACGGTAACCAAGCAGTTGCAGCAGAACCCCGTAGCCTACGACAAAGACGGCGAGTTGCACTACGACATCATCTCCGCCTTCATCAAGTCGATACGCGGGAGCGACCCTGATGCGGCGCTGTACTGGCTGGCGCGTATGATTGCCGGCGGGGAAGACCCGAAGTTCATCGCGCGGCGGCTGGTCATCTCCGCGAGCGAGGACATAGGGCTGGCGAACCCGAATGCGATGTTGGTCGCCAACGCCTGCTTCGACACGCTGACGAAGATAGGCTGGCCTGAGGGACGGATTCCGCTGGCGGAGGCGACGGTCTATTTAGCGACCTCGCAGAAGTCCAACTCCGCCTATCTGGCGATAGACGCCGCCCTCGCGGAGGTGCAACAGAGCGGGAACCTCGCGGTGCCGCTGCACCTGCGCAATGCGCCGACCAAACTGATGGAGGAACTGGGGTACCACGAGGGGTATCTCTACTCGCACGACTATCCAAACCACTTCGTGAAGCAGCAGTACATGCCCGATGAGTTGCAGGGGCGGCGGTTCTGGGTGGCGCAGGGTAGCCCGCAGGAGCAGAAGATGACGGAGTGGATGAGGAAGTTGTGGGGGGAGACAGGAACTTCCCACGCTAATGAGAATAGCCCGTCGTCGAACGAATAGAGGTATTTTCGGGAAGGGAAATTGATAAGTGTTTATTTTAGCATATTGAGACATTGAGTAATACTATTTGTGCCATATCCACCCCTTACGGCAGCGGCGGGATAGCCGTGGTGCGCGTGAGCGGCGAGCAGTCGATAGCGATTGTCGGGAGCCTGTTCCGAGGGCGTACAGACCTGCGTGAAGCCAAAGCGAACACTGCCCACTACGGCGAGATAGTGCGCGGCGGAGAGGTGCTGGACGAAGTGGTCGCGACGGTGTTTCGTGCGCCGCACTCGTTCACCGGAGAGGACACCGTGGAGATAAGTTGCCACGGCAGTACGTTTATCCAGCAGGAGTTGCTGCGCTGGTTGGTGGACGCAGGTTGCCGCTTGGCGAAGGCGGGGGAGTTCACCCAACGCGCGTTCCTGAACGGCAAGATGGACTTGGCGGAGGCAGAGGCGGTGGCAGACCTGATTGCCTCGCAGTCGAAAGCCGAGAAAGACTTGGCGCTGAAGCAACTGAAAGGCAGCGTGTCAAGCGAGATAGCCGTGCTGCGGGACCGTCTGCTGCGGTTCACCTCGCTCGTTGAGTTGGAGTTGGACTTCGCCGACCACGAGGAGTTGGAGTTCGCCGACCGCGGGGAGTTGAAAGCGCTGGCGGAGGAGATACACGGGCGGCTGAGCGACCTGACGCGCTCGTTTCAGGCGGGGAACGCGATAAAGAGAGGTATTGCCGTGGCGCTGATAGGCGAGACCAACGTGGGCAAATCGACGCTGCTGAACGCGCTGGTGGGCGAGGAGCGCGCCATCGTGAGCGACATAGCCGGCACCACCCGCGACACCATAGAGGACACCCTCGTATTGGATGGCATTCTCTACCGCTTCATCGACACAGCGGGCTTGCGCGAGACGGAAGACGAGATAGAGCGATTAGGTATCGCCCGCAGCCGCCAAGCCGCCGAAGAGGCACAGATTGTGATTGAGATACAGGGAGCAACAGACCAACAAGACCCACCCCGCCCCTCCCTACAAAGGGAGGGAGAAGGGAGGGGGTCATATATCCGCGTCGTCAACAAGGCGGACTTGTTGCCCGCGGTGCCAACGACATCCGAAGACATAGAAAACACAGAAGCACCGATTTATATCTCTGCGAAGAACAAACAGATAGCCCCGCTGCTGGCGCGGCTGAAGGCGATAGGCAGCCAACTGACCGCCACGCGCAACGCCGCCACCATCAGCAATATCCGCCACTACGAGGCACTCACACAGGCAGACGAAGCCATCCAGCGCGTGCAGGAGGGCCTGGCGGCAGGCGTCAGCGGCGAGTTCCTATCGATGGACCTGCACGACTGCCTCAACGCCCTCGGCGAGGTAACCGGACAAATCACCTCCGACGAGGTCTTGCACTCCATCTTCTCGCACTTCTGCATCGGGAAATAAAAACAAAATATAGCATGGCTCTTATCAACACATATCAACAAACAGAAGACTTACTAAAAAAGTTCCGAACAACAGTCTTTACAGCAGAAGATGTGCCTTACATCATATTAGAAGCATTTGGAAGGCATACCGCAGAACTAAATCGCTATCGTAACGGTAGAGGGATTGTAGTCTCCTACACTGAGGGACTTTTGATTAAGAACCTATGCGCTTTTCGGGTCGCAGGCTCATTGTCATTAGATAGTACTTTATCCGAGATGAAAGCAAACGAAAAGATTTGTCGAGCGACCCCGAAAATACTCATGGTTAGCGATGGCCAGCAGATATTGGCATACGACACGCGTGAGCATGAGACCTATGCGCAGCCTTTGGATAAGTTGTATATCAATTTCCGATTTTTCTATCCGTTGGTTGGAGTTGAGCGTTATCATGAAACGGAGGAGAATCCCGCAGATGTAAAAGCAGCCGAGAAAATGGCAAAATTGCACGATGAGATTCGAGCATATAGCGACATCTCATCAACCGATGATTTGCACGACCTCAATATCTTCATGTCGCGTTTGCTATTTTGCTTTTTTGCAGAAGACACCAATATCTTCTCCTCTAATCTATTCACTTCATCCATAGAACGATATACCAAAGCAGACGGTTCAGACTTGGTACACTATTTATCGGAAGCATTTGATATCATGGATAAAGCCCTCCAAGAGCGTAGGGATATTCCTGAGATTATCACTCAATTCCCCTATGTTAATGGTTCTCTTTTCTCCAAAAAGATTACTATTCCCCCTATGGGGCAACGGGCGCGTCGTCTACTTATTGAATGCGGTTCTCTTGATTGGAAGGACATCAATCCCGACATCTTCGGCTCGATGATACAAGCCGTGGTTACACCTTCAGAGCGAGGTTCGCTGGGTATGCACTACACCTCTGTCCCGAACATCAAGAAGGTCATTCAACCATTGTTATTGGACGAACTCTACCGCGACTTTAGGGAGGCTTATGATAATGTAAAAAAGTTGGATGTACTATTGGTGCGTATATCAAAGATGCGATTCTTTGACCCTGCATGCGGCAGTGGCAATTTTTTGATTATTACCTATAAGGAATTACGCCTGTTGGAAATCGAAATATGGAAGCGAATCAGTGCCATAGAAAAGGCTTTGCGTATTCCTCATCCTAACATCACGATTAATCAGTTCTACGGGATTGAGATAGATGATTTTGCCTGCGAGGTGGCTGAGTTGTCTCTCCGATTAGCAGAGCACCAAATGAATTGTCTGTTTACCAACACTTTTACGGATGTACATATCCCTGCACTTCCTCTCAAAAAGATGGAGCATATCGTGCATGGGAATGCTTGCCGTATAGATTGGAATGGCGTCTGTCCGCATAGTAAAGATGACGAAGTGTTCCTGATGGGTAATCCGCCCTATTTAGGAAGCAGAAAACAAGACAATAATCAGAAGGAAGATATGCGCCATATTTTTGAGAGAGACTATGGCGAGTTAGACTATATCACCTGCTGGTTCAAGTTGGGTGCAGACTACATCCGCAATACCCGAGCAAAGTTCGCCTTTGTTACTACCAACTCTATTTGCCAGGGCCTACATGTCTCCTTGCTTTGGAAACGCATCCTGACAGACACTCTGCAGATTTTCTTTGCTTACACTTCCTTTAGATGGGCTAACAATGCCAAGTATAATGCCGGAGTAACCTGCAATATCATCGGATTGGAAGATAAGCAATTCCATAATAGTCCGAAGCGTATTTACTCTGACGCACAGGTGTTGTCCGCAAAACATATCTCCCCATACCTCATAGACTCAAAAGATATTTTCATCGAGAGCCGCACTCAGCCGCTATGCGATGTACCGCAGATGAATTTCGGGAACATGCCTGCCGATGGAGGAATGCTGATTCTATCACCGGAAGATCGAAAAGAATTGTTAGATACATACCCAAATGCCGAACAATATATCAAGCCTCTAATCGGAGCCGACGACTTAATCAATGGGCGTCGTCGGTATTGTCTGTGGTTGTATGGGGAAGACGCAAGTAGTTACTTGCAGATACCGCCTATCCGACAACGAATAGAGGAGTTGCGCGTCATTCGTTCTGAGTCCTCTCGCCCCCAGTTAGCAGCCATCCCGCACCTGTTTGCGCAGATTACGCAGCCGCTGGATAGCGATGTCATTGTCATTCCAAGTGTATCCTCCGAACGCCGTCAATACATTCCTATCGGACTATTCAAAAGGGGAAATATCATCGCAAATAGTTGTATGGTTATCGGGTCAGATTCATTGTATCTTTTCGGTATCCTGACCTCTGCTATGCACATGCTTTGGTTGAGGACTATCGGCGGGAAGTTAAAAACTGATTTTCGTTACTCCGCCCAAATAGTCTATAACAATTTTCCGTTTCCTCATCCCAAGAAAGACCTGCGCAATGCCATAGAGAAGGCAGCCGAGGAGGTACTGTTAGTGCGGGAAGATTTTCCAACATCCACCCTTGCAGAGTTATACGACACGGAAAAGATGCCTATTGCGTTAAGAGAGGCACATCAACGCTTGGATGAATTGGTGGAAAGGTGTTATTCTACTGCGCCTCTTACTTCCGATGAGCAACGATTGGAAATACTATTCAAGCAATACGAACTATTATCAACACCAAAGAACTGATGGAAGACGCTACCATACATATTGATTATCAGCAAACCGGTCGCTCTACACATACGGATAGTATGGGTATGCGTGAAATGCAAGCCAATGTATATGCTCATCGTAACCAACAATATCTGTTGGTAAAAGCACCACCTGCTTCCGGCAAAAGCAGAGCCATGATGTATGTGGCACTATATAAGATGAAAAAGCAACATTTGAAGAAAACAATCGTTGCCGTGCCGGAGAAAACCATTGGCGGTTCGTTCAAAGAAACTCATCTGAAGATAACGGGTTTCTTTGCAGACTGGCGTCCCGCGCCCTATTACGACCTTTGCTCAGACAGCGGTTACTATGGCGATGACCGAAGCAAAGTAAAGCGTTTCATAGACTTCCTTACAGACCCACATGCTTCCATACTCATTTGTACACATGCTACATTACGGTTTGCAATGAGCGAGGTAGAAGACAGTATGCTAAACGATTGTTTTGTAGGAATAGATGAGTTTCACCATACGAGCGCAGATGCCGAAAGCGGATTGGGAGAAGTGGTGCGCCGATTGATAGCCAATACCAATGCGCACATTTTAGCCATGACCGGCTCCTATTTCAGGGGAGACGGAGTGCCGGTGCTGCGTGCAGAAGACGAGGCACGCTTCTATCCGGTAACCTATAACTATTATCAGCAACTCAACGGATACCAATACCTCAAAAACTTACAGATTGGATATAAGTTTTACCAAGGCAAATATCTGGATGTCCTGAAAGATGTACTGGATACCACTCGCAAAACCATTATCCACATACCTGCGGTTAATTCGCGAGCGACCACCGGCTTAGGGAAATGGGGAGAAGTAGAGGAAATCATCAAGGTTATCGGCGAAATAGTACATATAGACGAACACACAACTGTCAAAACAGTTCGGACTTCGGACGGTAGATTGCTGAAAGTAGCCGACTTGGTTGAGGATGCCATAAAGGAAAGAAGCCGATTGCAAAACTATCTTCGCAACATCAGACAAGCAGAAGATATGGATATCATTATCGCGTTAGGCACTGCAAAAGAGGGCTTCGATTGGCAGTGGTGCGATACTTGTCTTACAATTGGAGTACGAGGTTCCCTTACAGAAATAGTGCAAATCATCGGGCGTTGTACACGAGACTGCCCGGGAAAGACCAATGCCCAATTTATTAACCTGATAGCCCAACCTGATGCAGCAAAGGATAATGTAGTGGTAGCAGTGAATGATTTTCTGAAAGCCATCACCGCATCTTTGTTAATGGAGCAAGTAATGGCACCCTCTTGGAACTTCAAAACGGTAGCAGACGACAACCATTCGACTGAGTTAGGGAAACATCATTCATTGGTTATTGAAGGTCTGAAACCCTTGAGTTCCGAGAAAACTAAACTGATTGTAGCGGCACAACTGGATGACCTGAAAGCAACCATCTTGCAAAATGACATGATAGTGAAAGCCATAGGGACAGATGCGTATGCAGAGACAATCAACAAAGTCTTGATACCCAAAGTAGTGCGGGAGAAATATCCTGACTTAACGGAAGAGGAAGTGGAAGAGGTATCCCAATATCTGATTGTTGATACGATAGCGAAAGGTGCAAAAGTAGTGGAAAAAGAGGACAAGCGTTTCCTGCAGATAGCAAATCGATTTATCAACATAGACCAACTGAATATAAATATCATAGAGTCTATCAACCCATTCCAGCGTGCATATGAAGTAATGTCCAAGAGTATAAATAAGGAGGTGTTGAAAGTGATTCAAGATACCATTGCCGAACAGCACTATGATATGTCATTAGAAGAGGCGGTATTGCTATGCAAAGAGCCATACCACACCTTCAAGCAAGAACACCCTAATCTGGAGCCAAGCCTAAGCAGTCCGATATTGAAAGAGCAGCGTTTAGCACAAGCATATCAGATAGTTAAAAACGAAATTATCCGTCGTAAACAAGGTTTGAGATAATGGATATTGAGAAAGAAATAAATATGCTCATGAGCGACCCTTTGTTTGCTAACATCAAGGTGCCCGTTTCTCCGCTTACATCCGGCGAACGAATACAAGAGAAGTTACAAGCCATCAATTCTTTCTTCGAACAATTTCATAGAGAGCCGTCTATGGAAGGTAATTTTGAAGAGAAGCGTCTGGCCCGTTCGTTGGCTGCGTTACGAAATACCACAACCGATGCAATCAAAGTATTTGATATATACAATCTTCTATAAACATGGATGATATACTAAATCAGTTGGACGAATTAGCAAATGACCCTCTATTTCAATTATCCGAAACAGAGCAAGACTTATTTCAACTATCCGCCCCCCTAAAAAAGAATGCAAAAGAACATCTTCAAGCGGAGTATGTAGCCCAACGACGCCCGTGTGAACATTTTGAATTATACGAACCTTTATTCAAGCAAGTACACGCAGACCTCCAATCCGGGAAACGCAAACTCGTAAAGTTCACATACGCTTCTCTCAAAGAGGGTACTTTTCTTGTTATCGGCGGCGTTATGGTATATATTGCGAAATTATTTGATAGTCGCAAACCTAACACATCCCATTTTGCTTTCGATGGACGCACGCTGACTATTTATGAAAATGGGATGGAGTCGAATGTCATGGTACAGACCTTGGGAAAGTCTGCCTATGCGGATGGCTATACGGTTAGCCAACCCGATGAGGATGCAGAACAAATATTGCACTCCAACATGGGATTGCTACCGGAAGATAAAAAGGATGGGTATATTTATGTGTTATCCTCTCTTTCAACTGACCCGCAGATTACATCCATAACTAATCTTTACAAGATAGGATTTTCAACGGTGCCCGTGCAGCAACGTATTGCTAATGCAGAGCACGAACCAACCTACCTTTGTGCAAAAGTAAAAATAGAAGAAATTTGGAGCACCTATAACCTTAAGACAGAGGTTCTGGAAACACTCTTACACCAATTTTTCCAATCTGCCCAACTTCAAATAACGATAAGAGATAATAATGGCAATAAAGTAATTCCAAAAGAGTGGTATATTGTCCCTCTACCTATCATCGTTAAGGCTATTGAATATATTATAGACGGGTCTATCATCCACTATCGGTACAACTCGGCTTTACAAGTAATTGAACAAGTTGAACCTTCAACGAATCACATAGAACAGGAAAAAGATTCACATATCCTTACTTTATATACCAAGAAAGACATTTTCGATAGTATCCGTACAAAAGCTGTCCACACTTATTCTTGTGAGATCAAGGAATCAACACTTAATCGCTATACATGGGTGGACACCTCAACCGGCACACGATACCTACGCAAATTTGATGCGCTACAACTCATAACAAAAGAGCAATCACCGCGTTTTCTTATTATTGAGGTTATCAATACTGTATTCATTGCATCCACAAACTCCGTGCAATATCAATTAGGCAATATACTGAAATCGGGAATAAAAGCATGATTCTTTACCACTATACAACAATTGATGCGTTCCTAAAAATATGGGTAACACAACAACTTCGTTTTTCCAATCGT
Organism: Paludibacteraceae bacterium; assembly: GCA_034090015.1. GTDB lineage: Bacteria > Bacteroidota > Bacteroidia > Bacteroidales > Paludibacteraceae > Colicola. The sequence continues at coordinate 41,386 of JAXDTJ010000081.1, forward strand.
AGAAACACAAACGACACTTTGGAAAAGTTTAGGAGTTGTGCTTTCTCGCTCAATTATCAACAATATTCGAGAAAAGAGTTAGATTTACTTGTAAGCAAAGTAGAAAAAGAAATCTATTCATATCAGCAAATAAGTTTTACATGCAATTATTCTAACAATATAGATGGCTGTTTATCTCCAATGATGTGGGGACAATATGCTCACAATGAAGAAGGGGTATGTATAGAGATAAATACAAATAAGTTAAAAGAGTTACCCGATGGACTAATTTGTAATAACGTAAAGTACGATGGTGTACCTTCTTTTGTTTTTAATCTTCCTGTCACGGCTTCAGATGCAATGATTAGTGCCTATGTAAAACGAAACATAAAAAAGTTTTACTTTCACAAGCATAAACATTGGAAACCTGAAAATGAATACCGAATGGTGCTTAAAACCAATGGTGAAGAAACATACTTAAATATAGAGAATGCTATTACTGCTGTTACTGTTTACCGTATCGGAACTAAAAATGAGGAGATCGTATCAAAAGCCGTTGCAGGAACGCAAGTAGCAGTGAAAGCATTACATCATGAAACTAATTTACATGGGAATCAGTCATTATCTTATGTATATGTAGGCCAATACAAAAAAGCGATGGATCCTAACAACAAACCAAGTCTATCAATTCCACAGGGAATACTGAGGACTAAGTAAATGAATATATAACCATGATACCTGAGAACTACGGCGAGATAGCCATATTCCATACCGAAGACGGGGCGGCGAAAGTGCAGATACAAGCCGTTGTGAAAAACGAAACCATTTGGCTGACACAAAAAGCCATGGGAGAACTGTTCGGAGTTAACCCACAAGCAATCACCAAACATCTCCAAAATATCTATGAAGAAGGTGAATTGCAACAGACAGCAACATGTTCCAAAATGGAACAAGTTCAAACAGAAGGTAAGCGACAAGTTACACGAGAGGTTACATTCTATAACTTGGATGCGATAATTGCAGTAGGGTATCGCGTTAATTCAAAGCGTGCCACGCAGTTCAGACAATGGGCGACCACCATCCTGAAAGCGTATTTAGTGAAAGGGTTTGCACTGGATGATGAACGATTCAAGCAAGGGCAGTCGCTCACCCATTTCCGCGAGTTGCTGGAACGCATACGCGCCATACGCATATCGGAGAAAGTATTCTATCAACAGATTAAAGACATCTACCGCCTGAGCGAAGACTACGACAACCGCGCACAAATAACCATAGACTTCTTCGCGGAGGTGCAGAACAAACTGCTATGGGCAGTCAGCGGGCAGACAGCAGCCGAACTGGTCTATTACCGCGCCAACGCTCAACTGCCGCAGATGGGACTCACCAGCACACAGATACAAGGTATCGTGCGAAAGTCGGACATAGAGATAGGTAAGAACTACCTTAACCGTGAAGAGTTGGAGCAACTGAAACTAATCGTGGAGCAATACCTCGCCTTTGCCGAAGCACAAGCCAAAGCACACCGCCCGATGTATATGGCAGACTGGCAGAAAGCACTCGGACTGATACTGCAAATGAACGGACGCGAACTGCTGACCAATAGCGGTAAGATTTCTCACGAACTGGCAAAACAGAAAGCCAATACGGAATACAACACCTACAAAAAGATACAGAAACAACAGCAGAAACTGGAAAGCATACGCGAACTGTCAGAGGACTTGGAGCGCCTGCAAAACAAAAGAGATTGAACACTAAACAAACTATACTATATGATACTTTCAATGACCGGTTATGGCAAAGCCGAAAGCCAAATGGAACATACAAAGATTGTTGTGGAACTGCGGGGACTGAACTCCAAGTCGCTGGATTTGAGCACGCGCATGGCTCCGCAGTTGCGCAACAAAGAGTTGGAGATTCGCACGATTATCAACCAACGTTTGGAGCGCGGGAAAGTGGATTTGAGCATACAGTTGGAGAGCGTGAGGGCTTGTGCGGGTGCCACTCAAGCAAGCGGGGATTCTTTTCAGCAGGCGGGGACGCCTGCGCACCCGGACAATCAGGCGTTCACACCCATCAACAAAGAGGCGTTTGCCTATTATTACAAAGAGTTGCGCAGTTTGCAAGCGGAGTTGGGAATGTCGGAAGAGGGGCTGACAAGTGCTATCCTGCGTCTGCCCGATGTCTTGCGGGTGCAGGAAGAGGGCAGCATCAGCGAGGAGCAATGGGCGGTAGTGAAAGAGACGCTCATGCGCGCGATAGACCATTTCATCGCTTTCCGCACCCAAGAGGGCGCTTCGTTAGAGCGTATGTTCACCGAGAAATTAGACGGTATCGCCGCTTTGCTGGCGGAGGTGGAGCCTTATGAGAAGAGCCGAGTGGAGAAGATACGCGGGCGGCTGTTCGGCAACCTCGAGCAGTTGTCCGAAGAGACACGGCAAAAGGTGGACATGAATCGACTGGAGCAGGAGATGATTTACTACCTTGAGAAACTGGATATCAACGAGGAGAAAGTGCGTCTAAGAAATCATATCCAATACTTCCGCGAGACCATGCAGGGAAATGGCACCGGCGTAGGAAAGAAACTTGGGTTTATTGCACAGGAGATGGGACGCGAGATAAACACGCTGGGCAGCAAGAGCAACCAAAGCGAGATGCAGATTATCGTGGTGAAGATGAAAGATATCCTCGAACAAATCAAAGAGCAGGTGCTGAATGTGCTATAGGACTCAGGACCGTTCGCTACGCTCACTGAAAGATAAAGGATAAAAGACTTATTACCTTCGTCGCGCAAGTAGTGCGTAAGGCGGCTAATAGCCGAGCCTTCCTCCCGCCCCCGTACCCCCTCCCCCCTCTAAGAGGGAGGCGGGGGAGTAAAAAAAATACTTTCGACTCTGAAACTATTTAGTCTTTTATCCTATCTTCTTTATCCTTTATCCAAACAAAACTATTTAGTCTTTTATCCTGAGTCCTTAATCCTTAATCCAAAAACATTATGATTCTTATTTTTTGTGCTCCGAGCGGGAGCGGTAAATCTACTATGGTGAAGCACCTGCTGAGTCGGTTTCCGGGTCAGTTTGCGCTGAGTGTGTCGTGTACGACGCGTGCCCCACGGGGGCAGGAGCAGGACGGCAGGGAGTACTATTTCGTCTCGCGCGAGGCATTTGAGCAACACATCGCCAATGGCGATTTCATCGAGTATGAGCAGGTGTACGAGGGGCTGTACTACGGCACGCTGCGCTCGGAGATAGAGCGCATACAGTCGGCGGGCATGACGGCGGTGTTCGACATCGACGTGAAAGGCGGGCTGAACCTGAAGCGTATCTTCGGCGACGAGGCGGCGGCAGTGTTCATCGCGCCGCCGTCGGTGGAGGAACTATCGCGCCGCCTGCACGGCAGAGGTGACACCTCGGAGGAAATGATTCAGAAGCGGTTAGCGAAAGCTAGTATCGAGTTGGCGGACGCACCGAAGTTCGACTATATCATCACCAACGACGACCTAAAAAAGGCGCAAGCAGAGTTGGAAGCACTGCTCTTGAGACTTGGAATTTTGAAGGATATATCGGAGTAAACTGTACCTTTGCGGCGAATTTGATTAGCAACTATGCAGATAGGTATCTACGGCGGTTCGTTCAATCCCGTGCATTACGGGCATGTGGGGTTGGCAAAGTGGGTGGCGGAGCACACCGACCTGGATGAGGTATGGATGATGGTGTCGCCCAACAACCCGCTGAAAGACAGCTGCGAGTTGGCAGACGAGCAGGAGCGGCTGGAGGGCGTGCGAAAGGCGATAGAGGGGATTTCGCGGGTGGTGGCATGCGACTTTGAGTTTAGCCTGCCGCGACCATCGTACACTGCCAACACCCTGCGTGCCTTAGCCGCCGCCTATCCACAGCATACTTTCAGCCTCATCATCGGCGAGGATAACCTGCGGATTCTGCCCCGCTGGCGCGAATGGGAATATATCGTATCGCACTACCGTATATTCGTGTATCCGAGGAGGGGAGCGGGGAGCGGGCAGCGGGCAGTGATTAGTGGGCAGTGGGCAGACAACGCACAGATAATCATGCTGGAAGGGGCACCCTATTTTGACATCTCCAGCACGGAAATACGAAAGGCAAGACCATCTCAAGACTGAAAGTCCACAATGCCGGAAGACCGCGCTGACACGCAGAACAACAGACCAAACCTCCAAGACATCAGTCTGACAGTATATACCCGACTTATTCCATGAAAAAAAGTCCCTAAAACAAAGAAAACGCACTTTTTTTGCAGAAAAAAGCAAAAAGATTTGCGTATTTGGAAAAAAAGTAGTACCTTTGCACGATTTTTCGCGCGGAGTAGGCTCAAAGGAGCCGATTTGTTGCGTAATGAGCAGGGAAAGCGGGGTGGAATATAGGGGCGGCAGGGTAGAGATATGGGGATATTAAGGTGCGGCAGAAAGGGGTTGATTGGCTGTGAAAAAATTAAATACTATAATACAATGTCAAAGATTTGTCAAATTACAGGCAAGAAAGCCATGGGTGGATGCAATGTGTCTCACTCAAAACGTCACACCAAGAGGACGTTTGATGTGAACCTCTTCCGCCGCAAGTTCTACTGGGTAGAACAGGACACATGGATCGAGTTGAACGTGAGTGCAGCCGGTCTGAGAACTATCAACAAAATCGGCCTTGACGCAGCGCTGAAAAATGCTGCTGAGAAGGGGTATCTTTACAAGTAAAAAGGAGGAGAAACAATGGCAAAGAAATCAAAAGAAGCACGCGTTCAAGTAATCCTTGAGTGCACCGAGCAAAAAGCCAGCGGCGTTCCCGGTATGTCTCGCTACATCACCACCAAGAACCGCAAGAACACTCCTGAGCGTTTGGAACTTAAAAAGTACAATCCTTACTTGAAGAAGTACACCATCCACAAGGAGATTAAGTAATTAACCAATTAAGAATTATGAATTAAGAATTAAGAGAGCAATAGCGTTTTTCGGAACATACGGCTTCGTAATTCGAGATTCATAATTCCAAATGAAGACATTTTCGAACTATGGCAAAGAAAGCGGTTGCGACTCTGCAAACAGGTAACTCGGGTCGCGCACATAGCAAGTGCATTAAGATGGTTAAGTCGCCTAAGACCGGTGCTTACATCTTCCAAGAGGAGATTGTCCTCAACGAGAAAGTAAAAGAATTTTTCGCTTAATCTGTGAACATATACACACACGATTATCCTTTTTATTTGGAGAGTGGGCAGACCTTGCACACTCTCCAAATTGCGTATCACACCTTCGGTACGCTTTCGGCGGCGAAGGACAATGTGATATGGGTGTGTCATGCGCTGACCGCCAACTCCGATGTGGCAGACTGGTGGCCGCACACGGTGGAGGCGGGGCGTTTTCTTGACCCGACTCGCTACTTCATTGTCTGTGCGAACATCCTCGGCTCCTGCTACGGCACTACGGGACCTACTTCTATTTGTCCCGAGACGGGCGAACCGTGGTACGGCGACTTCCCGAAGGTTACGGTGCGCGACATGGTGCATGCCCACCAAGTGCTGGCGCGCGCGCTGGGGATAGAGCAGGTGCAGTTGCTCATCGGTGCGTCCATCGGTGGTTTCCAAGCCTTGGAGTGGGCAGTGGAAGCACCGCAGTTCGCCAAACGCTTTGCGTTCATCGCCACGGGCATGACATGCACACCGTGGATAGCCGCGTTCAATGAGAGCCAACGCATGGCGATGGAACTCGACCCGACATTAGGCGAACGCAACGCAGAGGCGGGGCAAGACGGCATGGCGGTGGCGCGCTCCATCGCGTTGCTCAGTTACCGCGGCGGCGCAGCCTACAACCTCTCGCAGGCAGACACGGTAGCGCCCATCCCGCAAGGGGGCGAGGGCGCCTCTTTCGATAGCGAGCGCGTGTTCAAACACCGTGTGCAGACCTACCAGCGCTACCAGGGGGAGAAACTGCGCAAGCGCTTCAACGCGTACAGTTACTTGCGCATGATGGACGCGGTCGATAGCCACTACATTCCCGATGGCGAGCCGATACACACGCCTACGCTGGTGGTCGCTATTTCCAGCGACTTGCTCTTCACACCCGAGGAGCACCGGACCATCCTCGACCGATTCCCCAACCACGAGTTTCATGTGATAGATTCGCCTTTCGGACACGACGGTTTCCTCGTAGAGGCAGACTTGCTGGATGAGATAATAAAAAAGTTTATAAAGGATGAAGGAAGACCCACCCCTGCCCTCCCTACAAAGGGAGGGAGTAGGCAGAATTAGTTTTGTATGGTCAAAGGTAATTCAGTCTTTCAGCGAACGCAGTGAGCGGTCTTTTGTCTTTCAGTGAGCGTAGCGAACGGTCTTTAATCAAAGAAAAAAATGAAAACACATTTACACATAGGTTTATTTGGCTTCGGCACGGTGGGCCGTGGGCTATATGATGTGCTGCAACGCATTGGCGCAGAGGATGTTACGATAGAGCGTATCTGCGTGCGAAACCTTCGCAAAGACCGCGGAGTGAGGGCACGCTTCACCAACAATGCCGACGACCTCTTCAACGACCCGAACATCAACCTCATCGTTGAACTGATAGACGATGCCGAGGCATCTTATCAGATTGTGAAACGCGCGTTGCTGCAGGGTTTGCCCGTAGTGAGCGGCAACAAGAAGATGCTGGCACGCCACCTGCCCGAACTGATACAGATTCAGCGAGAGCACCATGTGGCGTTGCTCTACGACGCTTCCGCCTGCGGAAGCATTCCCGTCATCCGCAACTTGGAGGAATACTATGATAATGAATTGCTTACCTCGGTGAAAGGTATCCTCAACGGCTCCAGCAACTTCATCCTTTGGAAGATGATGTTGGAGGGAATGGCCTACGAGGCGGCGCTGCGCAAGGCGCAGGAGTTGGGCTTTGCAGAGAGCGACCCCACGCTGGATGTAGGCGGATGGGACTCGCTCTTCAAACTGATAATCATCACGGTACACGCCTTCGGCTTGTATGTGGCACCCGAAGAAATCTTTACTTTCGGCATTCAGCACATGAACACCGACGATGTCCGCTTCGCCTTGGAGAAAGGCAGGCGAATCAAGTTGGTAGGGCATGTGGAGAAACTGCCCGACAACGAACTCATCATGTCCGTTATGCCGCAACTCATCTCGCCGAAGAAGTACATTTACGGTGTGGAGGATGAGTTTAACGGTGTGGTTATCAAGGGACTGTTTTACGACAAGCAGTTCATGTTCGGACGAGGTGCCGGAGGCTATCCCACGGGCTCCGCGGTCTTGTCCGACATCACCGCCTGCCAGTACGACTACCGCTACGAATACTCGAAGATTAAGAGCGACCTGCTCACGCCGAGCACCGACCCGCAGGCACTGCTCTACACCCGCGAGAACCGTTTCCGTATCTACTATCGCTTCACCGACAAGCAAGACCGCGACCTGCTGCACTTCATGCGTATCTCCGAGGAGTACAGCAGCGAGGCGAACAATTACATCATCGGCGAGGTATCGCTCCAAGAACTTTGGTCCCATCAAGACGAGTTGGCGGCAAAGAACGTCTTTGTCGCAGCCTACCCAAGGGATTGATAGGAAAACTACATGAAACATACGAAAAAAGCGAAAACTACGCAATTTATTTGGTAGTGTGCTTTTTTTTGCGTATCTTTGCAACCGCTTTTGCCTATGTTAGGAATTATCATCAACCCGAAGTCCGGTAAACGTGCGTTCCGACGTCAACGTATCTACCTATGGAAACTGCTTCGCAAGCGGCGTGAGCCCTTTGTGTATCGGGTAACGAAATACGCAGAGCATGCCATCGAATTAGCGCGAGAGTTAGCGGAGAGAGGGTGCGATGAAATTCTTGTTTTGGGCGGCGACGGGACGCTGTCGGAAGTGATCAATGGTATCATGCGAGCGGACATCCCCGACGAGCAACGCGCCCAAATCTGCTTCGGACTGATGCCGCGCGGCACGGGAAACGACTGGGGACGCTTCTGGGGACTCAACAAAGACTACAAGAAATCATTAGACCGTTTCTTCAATGGTGAGAAACAACCGTTGGATGTAGGGTGCATCACCTATTGGCGCAATGGCATCGTACACCGCCGCTACTTCATCAACTCCGTCGGCTTTGGCGTTGACTCGCTCACCTGCCAATGGGCAACCACGCTCAAGTACTACATCGGCAGCCACCATGTCAATTACTTTTTCGCCTTGCTTGCTGCCATTTGCGTGCACAAGTCGCAGAAGATAGAGCTGATTGTGGATGGGAAGACGATAGTGAACGATATGCTCTTCACGATGAACATTGGCAACGGACCTTTCTCCGGCGGAGGTATCAAGCAGAACCCCGATGCTGACCCGCGCGATGGCGTGTTCCATTCTATCTTCGTGCAGACGCCCACCTTCCGACAGGTGTTGAAAGCCATTCCGCGACTCTTTGACGGAAGGTTGACCGATTTGGATTTCGTCCACTCGTTTGTGGGCAAAGAGGTAGAGGTGAACACCCGCAAGCACTTGATGTTCGAGGCAGACGGCATCTTGGAGCACATCATGGGACCTTGCCGTATAACATGCCTACACAATGCGCTGGCAATGAAGTGTTAAGGTCGTTTCACTTGTGTTTCACGTTGTTTTCGTAGTTTGCGTTGTTTCGTAGATTACGAAAAATGCGAAAACCACCGCGGGCGAGACGCCCGCGTCCCCAGTATAAGTACGGAAAAATACGAAAAATACGTTTACAAACGAAAAATACGTTTACAAAATTTGCGTATATCAAAAAAAAGCAGTACCTTTGCGCTTGCTTTCGAGAAAAGCCTTCGGGATATAGTTCAGCCCGGTTAGAATGCCTGCTTTGGGAGCAGGAGGTCGTGAGTTCGAATCTCGCTATCCCGACAAGGAGCCGTGAATGGAGTTTCACGGCTTTTTTATGTATTCTTTGATAATCACTTGGTTATGTCAGATTTTCTTCGTATCTTTGCAGCATGTTTCAGTTAGAGAGTGCATATAAGCCTACGGGCGACCAGCCGCAGGCGATACGCGCCTTGGTGGACGGCATCAAGGCGGGTGCTGACGCGCAGGTGTTGCTGGGCGTCACGGGCAGCGGCAAGACCTTCACGGTGGCGAACGTGATAGCGCAGTTGAACCGCCCCACGCTCATCATGAGCCACAACAAGACCCTCGCGGCGCAACTCTATTCGGAGATGAAGGCGTTCTTCCCGCACAACGCGGTGGAGTATTTCGTTTCGTACTACGACTACTACCAGCCCGAGGCGTATATCCCTTCCACGGACACCTATATCGATAAAGACCTGAGTATCAATGAGGAGATAGACCGCTTGCGTCTGTCGGCTACCGCGGCGTTGCTCAGCGGGCGGAAGGATGTGATTGTGGTGTCGTCGGTGAGTTGTATCTACGGCTTGGGCTCGCCGCAGGATATGTCGGCGCAGAGTATCCACCTGCGCGTGGGCGACCTGCTGCCGATGGATGACTTCCTGAAGATGCTGGTGGCGGCGCAGTATATCCGCAACGACATAGAGCTCACGCGCGGACGCTTCCGCGTGAAAGGCGACACGGTGGATATTGCCTTGGCGTATGCAGAGATAGTGGTGCGTGTGGAGTTCTTCGGCAACGAGATAGACAGCATCTCCGAGGTCAGCACGCTCACGGGCACGGAGGGGATGCAGTTTGCCGAATACAACATCTCGCCGGCGACCATCTTCGTTACTTCGCGGGAGCGGATAGATGCTGCCATGGGGCAGATAAAGCATGACCTTGCCAACCAAGTGCTGCACTTTCAGGAGATAGGCGAACCGCTCTATGCCAAGCGCATAGAAGACCGCGTGAAGTACGACTTGGAGATGATTCAGGAGTTGGGCTACTGCTCCGGCGTGGAGAACTACAGCCGCTATTTTGATGGTCGCGAGCCGGGCACGCCGCCCTATTGCCTATTGGATTATTTTCCGAAAGACATGCTGCTGGTGATAGACGAGAGCCACGTTACCGTGCCGCAGATTCGCGGTATGTTCGGCGGCGACAAGGCGCGAAAAGACAACCTCGTGAACTACGGATTCCGCCTGCCTGCTGCCCGCGACAACCGCCCGCTTACTTTCGATGAGTTCTTGGAGAAGACGGGGCAGACCATCTTTGTCTCTGCCACGCCGGACGAGTACGAGTTGCAGCGCGCAGAGGGCGTGGTGATAGACCAGTTGATTCGTCCGACGGGCTTGCTTGACCCCGAGATAGACGTGCGTCCGAGCGAGCACCAAGTGGATGACCTGATGGACGAGATACAGCAGCGTATCCGCCTGAACGAGCGCGTGCTGGTAACTACGCTGACCAAGCGCATGGCGGAGGAGCTGGACGACTATCTGCGGCGGTATGGCATACGGTCGGCGTATATCCATTCGGACATAGATACCATCGAGCGGGTGAAGATAATGGAAGACCTGCGCAAGGGGCTGTACGATGTGCTGGTAGGCGTGAACCTGCTGCGCGAGGGATTGGATTTGCCGGAGGTGTCGCTGGTGGCGATACTGGATGCCGACAAGCCCGGGTTCTTGCGCGACCAACGGTCGCTGACGCAGACGGCAGGGCGCGCGGCAAGGCATGTGCACGGGAAAGTGATTATGTACGGCGACAGCATCACGCCCGCTATGCAGGCGACGATTGATGAGACCAACCGCCGCCGTAGCATTCAGATGGCGTACAACGAAGCACACGGCATCACGCCTACGCCGCTCCACAAAGCCATCACCACCTCTGCGCTCTCGGCACTCTACAAAGACCCCGAGGCGGAGAAACAGCGCGTGGAGGAGAAGATAAAAGAGGGCTGGAAGACGGCGGCTTGGCAACAGATGAATGCCAAAGACCTGAAGAAAGCCATTGAGCAGAAACGCCGCGCGATGTTGGCGGCAGCCAAAGACCTCAACTTCGACCAAGCCGCCTTCCTGCGCGATGAGATGTTGCAGATGGAAGACAAACTGCAAGCGATGGAGTGATAACGAGGATAAAAGACAAAGGATAAAGGATGAAGGACTTATTACCTTTGTCTATAAATTTCAGAGTTGAAAGTAACTTCCACTCCCCCGCCTCCCTCTTAGAGGGGGGAGGGGGTTAGGGGGGCGGGAGGAGTACTCGGCATTCAGCCGCACTATGACATTCAAAAACGAAAGCAACAAGTCCTTCATCCCCTTTGCGGCTTGAAGCCGATTGTACCTTCCCGCCCCCTGACCCCCTCCCCTCCTTTCAGGAGAGGCGGGGGAGTTGAAATTACCTTTGTCTGTTTTAGGATAAAGGATGAAAAACTTATTACCTTCGTTTTTTTTGCGTGGGCTAATTTTGTTTATTCTTTTATTTCCATTAGCGACTT
>JAXDTJ010000002.1:0-71010 GCA_034090015.1 Paludibacteraceae bacterium
GAAATTACTCTCGTAGGGGTCATCGCAGTTGCAGAATACGACCTTGTCGCGGAAGTACGACTTGTAGTGCATCAACTCTTTCTCAATGTCGGGCAACTGCGTGTAGAACTCGTCTTTCTTGGCATCCTTTGCCTTCGCCAAGTCTTGTCTTGCCATAGATAAATAGCAGTTTGTGCATGCTATCCATCTCAGCCGAATAGTATATATAAAAAAGGTGCAAACCTCTTTCGCGTTCAACAGGAGCCTCGGAGAACCTGTCCGTACCACCAGAAGTCTGCACCCCAAAAGGGGAATGCAGTGGTACGTTTCGGTCTTACGACTACTCGCTCCGATGAAGACGTTACTATTCTTTCGTTGGAGAAAAGAGTTTCCGAGGCTTTTTTCTTGAACGCGAAATAATAGCAAATGCTGTTAATAATCAATATGTAATGCCATCAAGATTTCTCCCAATCGCGCTGCAAAGATACAACTAATTTTTCAAATGTGCAAACAAAACGAAAAAATAACCACTTTGCAACTGAGTTGCACAAAAAAAGCAGTACCTTTGCACCCGAAATCGAAAAACGATACTCTATGGCACATCGGCATCAACATACTTCTTCGGTCGGTATTCTCGGTCTCTGCATAGGTCTGAACCTCTTGTTTGTGGCGGTGGAAGCCGTTGTGGGGTGGTTCAGCAATTCATCGGGTCTGCTCTCCGACGCGGGACATAACCTGAGCGATGTGTTAGGGTTAGTACTGGCACTTGTAGCGATCCTGCTTGCGCGACGCGGCAATTCGAACAGCCAACGGGTATCCCTGCGCGTTACGCTGGCAAACGGGCTTCTTCTCTTGCTTACCATTGGGCTAATAGTGGCAGACGGCGTTGCGCAGATACTCTACCCAAAAGAGGTGAATAGTAGCGCGATTATCCTCACCGCGGGCATAGGGATTGCGATAAACGGCTTGACAGCATGGGCACTCACCCGCGGCGGGGAGCAAGACCTGAACATCCGCGCAGCGTTTCTGCATGCAGCCACCGACACACTGGTGTCTATAGGCGTGGTAGCAGCAGGCGTGGTCATTTACTTCACAGGTTGGGCGGTGCTTGACCCGATAGTGAGCATTATCATTTCCGTGGTGATTCTGGTACCGACAGTGCGACTGCTGAAGGATACGATAGCAAACTACAAAAACGTACAATAATATTTAAATACTTCATAATGAAAACGAAATTGATATTTCTCTTTGCTTTCCTGCTGCCGGTAGCGGTATATGGTGCCAAGCCGGTGAGCGGAGTGGTGATGGACGACAAGGGTGAGTTGCTCATTGGCGCGAATGTCTATTGGGCAGGCACAGGCACAGGGGTGGCTACCGACATTGACGGTGCTTTCTCGCTACCGACCGTAGGCAGTACGAACCTGCTGGTTACCAGTTACATGGGTTATCATAACGACACCACGGAGGTGCACGGCGGCGAGCAGGTAACGATTGTCCTTGTGTCGGACTTAGTGTTGGACGAGGTTACTATCACAGAGCGCAAGATGGCGGTGCTGCGTTCGCGGACGGCGGCATTCGACACGCAGACACTCACGGGCGATGAGTTATGCAAAGCGGCGTGCTGCAACTTGTCGGAAAGTTTCGAGACGAGTGCGTCGGTGGATGTGGCGTATGCCGATGCTGCTACAGGCGCGAAGCAGATTCGGCTGCTCGGGCTGAGCGGCACTTATGTGCAACTGCTGACGGAGAACACGCCCAACGTGCGCGGACTGGCGCAGTCGTTTGGCATGGAGTATATCCCGGGGGCGTGGATGGAAGCCATACAGGTCAGCAAAGGCACCTCCTCGGTTATCAACGGCTACGAGGCGATAGCAGGGCAGATAAACGTGGAGTTCCTCAAGCCGCAAAAGCAAGACCCTATTGCCGTGAACCTATACCTGAACACCGAACTGATGGCGGAGATAAACGCCACGGGCGGTTGGGACATCAACGATAAAGTTTCTACGGGTATCTTGCTGAATGCCAAAGACATGGAGTTGGAGATGGACCATAACCACGACGGCTTCACCGACCTGCCGCGCAACCGCAACCTGAACCTGCTCAACCGCTGGTATATCAAGAGCGGGGACTACACGGGGCAAGTACTCGTGCGCGCGCTTTACGACCAACGCCTCGGCGGAACGCTATCTAATTTACAATTGGACAATTTACAATTGGACGACAATGCCCAATTGTCAAATAGTAAATTGTCAAATAGTCAAATAGCAAATGCTCAATTGTCAAATAGTAAATTGTCAAATAGTCAAATAGCATATCCTATCGACCTTAGGACGCGGCGGATAGACGGGTTTGTGAAGAACGGGTATGTATTCGACCAAGCGACGGGGATGTCCGTGGGCGTGATTGCTGCGGCATCGTACCACAGCCAAACCAACCGCTACGGCTCGCGCCTGTGGGATGCCAACCAGACCAATGCCTACCTAAACGCTATCTTCCAGACCTCGTTTGAAGACCCGTCGATAGACCCCTTCGACAACCACGAGCATAAACTCTCTGCCGGTATATCCGTCAACTACGACCGCTACGATGAGCAGTACGAAGGAATCTTTGCAGGCAGCCAAGAGCAAGGAACCAAGAACCAAGATTTCTTGTCCAATGAGGTAACCTCCGGCATGTTTGCAGAATACACCTATTCCTACAAGGACAAGGTTACGCTCCTTGTGGGCTTGCGGGAGGACTACTCCACGCGCTACGGCTTCTTCACTACGCCGCGTATGAACCTGCGCTATGCACCGTTTGCGTGGTGGACGCTGCGCGGGAGCGTGGGCTTGGGCTATCGCTCGCCGAACGCTGTTGCTGACAATGCGGCTTATTTACCTTCGTATCGCAACTACACAATGGAGAAGAGCCTGAAGCAGGAACGCTCGCTCAACACGGGTATCACCACCACGTTCTATATCCCTATCGGCAAGCGCGAACTGACGCTCTCTGCCGAGTACTACTACACCCGCTTCCTCGATGGCATGATAGCGGACATCGACCGCGACCTGCATGGCGTGCATCTCTTCAACCTAAGCGACATTGCGGGCGCGCAATCCTTCTCGCACAACTACCAGATAGAGGCGAACATGGAGATACTGCGCGGCTGGACGATGACGGCAGCCTTCCGCTACACAGACGTGAAGCAGAGCACCTTCCTGCCCACAGGCGAACTCGTGTTGATGGACAAAGCGTTGCAAAACCAGTTCAAAGGCGTGATAACCACCAGTTACCAGACACCGCTGAAGACTTGGCAGTTCGACCTCACGGCGCAGTTCAACGGTCCCGGGCGTATGCCGATGGGCTTCACTATCCCAGAAGGCAGCAAGCAATACTATACCAAGACCACCACTTCCCCCTCTGTAGGGGGAGTTGGAAGGGGTCCCGTAGTTTCTATTTACCACAAGTGGTATCCTCAGTTGCTGGGGCAAATCACCAAGTACTGGCGCACCTGCTCACTCTACCTCGGTGCGGAGAACATGACCAACTTCACGCAAGACAGCCCTATTCGCGGCGTCAGTATGGCGCATACAGAGAGCGGGAAGACGGTAACATTATCCGACGATTTCGACGCCTCCATGGTGTGGGCACCCATCAGCGGCTGGAAGATCTACCTCGGCTTCCGCTGGAACTTAGAGAGGGAAGAATAAAACCCTATAAAATATCTAATGTATAACTAACAACTAATCTCCTCACTCCCTCCCTTTAAGGGAGGGTCGGGGAGGGTCGCTTATGAAAAAGTTTCTTATTCTCTTGCTGGCATTCTTGCCAATGGCGGCTATCCAAGCCAAGCCGAACAAACAAACCGTTGTCCTCTATTGCGACCTGCATTGCCAGGGCTGCTGCGACAAAATCATGAAGAACATCGCCTTCGAGAAGGGGGTGAAGGATATCCGGTTCGACATGGAGCAGCAGGCGGTTACCGTTACTTTCGACGCCAACAAGACCGACGTGCCGACCTTGCAGAAAGCGTTTGCGAAGATAGGCAAGCCCGCCACCACCCGCAAGCCCGATGAACAGCATGAGGACCATTCCGACCATGAGCACAATCATGCCGGACACTCACACAACAAATAAACAAACAGAAAGCCATCGATGTCAAAGCGATGGCTTTTTGTTGATTTTTCCGCGGCAAAGCAACGAAAAAATTTGCGTATCTCCAAAAAAAAACGTAATTTTGCGGTCGATTTTGTAACAATTAGTAATAAATAGTATGAAAAAACTCGTTTTTTCGCTTGCAACGATTGCTCTTATGACTACATCTTGCACCCACCAACAGACCACCGGCATCCGTCCCGAGAACCTCGACACGACGGCCGTTCCTCAAAATGATTTCTATCAGTTCGCCTGCGGCGGCTGGATGAAGAACAACCCGCTCACCCCCGAGTACAGTCGCTTCGGCTCCTTCGACCAACTCGGCTTGCAGAACCTCGAGCAGGTGAACGGACTTATCCAAGAAATCGCCAAGGCCACCCATCCGAAAGGCTCCGTCGGGCAGAAGATAGCCGATGTTTACAACCTCGCGATGGACACTGCCCGCCGCGACCAAGAGGGTATCGCACCTGTGCAGAAAGCACTCGACGAGATTGCCGCCCTCACGAGCCGCGACCAACTCAGCGACCTGCTCGGACGCTCCTACGAAGTGGGGCTCTGGGGCATGTACGTGGACGCCGATGCCATGAACTCCTCAATGAACATCCTCAACGAGTACCAAGGCGGGTTCGCACTCGGCGAGAAAGAGTACTATTTCGACACCGACGAATCCACCACCCGCATCCGTAACGCCTACCGCGAGCACGTAGCGAAGATGTTCGCCCTCTACGGCTTCGATGACGTGGAGGCAAAAGCGGCTACCGTGCTACGCCTTGAGACCCGTATCGCCGGTGCAGCATTCAGCAACGTGGAACTCCGCGACCCGCAAGCCAACTACAACAAGATGTCCGTTGCTGACTTGCAGACCCTCGTGCCGCAAATCAATTGGACAACCTATTTCTCCGCCATGGCTATCGCGCCCGACAGCCTCAGCGTGGGACAGGTGCGCCACTTGCAGGAGTGCGGCAGACTGCTTGCCGAAGAGCCCCTCGAGGACATCAAGACCCTGCTCACATGGCAGGTCATAGACGGCAGCGCAGCCTACCTCTCCTCGGAAATCTACGCGCAGAACTTCGCCTTCTACGGCAAGGTGCTCTCCGGCAAAGAAGAGCCCAGCCCGCTATGGAAACGCGCCGTAGCCATGGTCAACGGCACACTCGGCGAAGCGGTCGGACAGATGTATGTGAAGAAATACTTCCCCGAGGAGAACAAAGAGCGCATGCTCGCCCTCGTGAAAAACCTGCAGAAAGCCTTCGGCGAGCGTATCGAAGCACTCACATGGATGTCCGATGAGACCAAGGTAAAAGCCTTGGAGAAACTGAACAGCATTACCATCAAAATCGGTTACCCCGACACATGGCGCGACTACACCGCCCTCAATATCGACGCCTCGCTGCCCTACTACGAGAACCTGCTCCGCGCCTCGAAGTTCGAGCAGGAGTACAGCCTCAGTTTCCTCGGCAAACCCGTGGATAAGACCAAGTGGTACATGAACCCGCAGACCGTCAACGCCTACTACAACCCCAGCAGCAACGAAATCTGCTTCCCCGCAGGCATCCTGCAATATCCGTTCTTCGACATGGAGGCGGACGATGCCTTCAACTACGGCGCCATCGGCGTGGTTATCGGGCATGAGATGACCCACGGCTTCGACGACCAGGGCTGCCAGTTCGACAAAGACGGTAACCTCATCAACTGGTGGACGGACGAGGACAAAGCCAACTTCGACGCCCGCACGAAGGTGATGGAGGAGTATTTCAACCACATTGAGGTTGCCCCTGGTGTCTTCGCCAACGGCGCCTTCACACTCGGCGAGAACATCGCCGACCACGGAGGGCTGCAGATAGCCTTCCACGCCTTCCAAAACGCCACGAAAGAAGCAGGCAAAACAGCCGCAGTTGGGAAAGACGGCTTCACCCCCGAGCAGCGTTTCTTCCTCGCCTATGCCAACGTATGGGCAGGCAACATCCGCCCCGAGGAGATTCTCAACCGCACGAAGTCTGACCCCCACTCGCTGGGTCGCTGGCGTGTGAACGGTGCGCTGCCGCATATCGGTGCATGGTACGACGCATGGCACGTAACCCCCGAATCGCCCATGTACCTCGCCCCCGAAGCCCGAGTAAGTATCTGGTAAGTAAAAAGAGCGCTAACGCTGTCAGACCGCGCTTCCGCGCTGAAAGACCATCGGACAGCAAAGCGGTCAGACAGTGAAACGGTCGTTCAGCGCAGCGGTCGGACAGCGCAGCGGTCAATAAATCAACCACATTATGATTAAGCACATCGTTTTTTTCCGCCTGCAAGACGAGGCGGAGGGGCATACCAAGTTGGAGAATGCCCAAATCATCAAAGAGGGCTTGCTCTCCCTACGCGAGAAGATAGATGTCCTCGTTTCAGAGGAAGTGGGTATCAACATCCCCAATGCAAAAAAGACAGACTACGACGTCTGCCTTATCTGCGAGTTCCGCACGTGGGAGGATGTGGACACCTACCAAAACCACCCCGAACACCTGAAAGTAGCAGGCTACATCGCCAAGGTGCGCTCCGCCCGCGCCGCTGTGGACTATGAGGAGTAAGCCTGCGGTCTATTTCATTGCCCTCACCATCCCGCCCGGGAGCGACTTGACCAGCCCCTCCATCTCCATCATCATCAACTCGTTAGACACCTGCGCATAGTCCAGCCCTGTCTCCATCACAATCATGTTGATGTGCAATCCGTCCTCCTGCTCGTGTAACTTATCGAGCAGGAGGCGTTGTATATCTGTCAGAGGTGTCATGAAATCTACTATCTCTGTTTGCATGGGCGCTACGGCGGTAGTCCAGTTCATGGCTTCTATCAGGTCATCCGCGCAGGTGATGAGTTGCGCTTTCTGCTTGCGAATCAGGCTGTTGCAGCCCTGCGACTGCTCGTCCGACGGTCTCCCCGGGCAGGCGAACACCTCGCGGTCGTAGTCTGATGCCATCTGCGCCGTGATGAGTGCCCCGCCTTTGGCTTTCGACTCCACCACGACTACCGCGTCTGCCAATCCCGCTATCACCCTGTCGCGCGCTACGAAATGCCACGGGTCGGGTCTGGTTCCGCTCACGTACTCCGTCAGCAGCCCGCCGTGCTCCAATGTCGCTACCGCCACGTTGCGGTGCAGTGCGGGATAGATACGGTCGAGCCCGTGTCCGAGCACCACCAGCGTCGGAATCCCCGCTTCGATAGCCGCGCGGTGCGCCGCCACATCGATGCCGTAGGCCAATCCGCTGACGATGGTCAGGTTATGCACCCGTTGCGCCAAGTCAAGTACCAACTGCCGCGTCAGTTCTTTCCCGCGGTCGGTCGCGTTGCGTGTGCCTACCACCGACACCATCTTCCCCTCGTTCACCCGCAGGTTGCCTTTCCCGAAGAGCAACAACGGTCGGTCGGGACACTGCCGCAGGCGAAAAGGATAGCCCTCGTCTTGGCACCAGTAAGTGCTGATACGATGCTTCTCCACAAACGCCAACTCTCTCTCCGCCCGCTGCATCGCTTCGCCCATTCCTTTCTCCGTCAGGTGGTGCCACGCCTCCTCCGCAGAACCGTATTTGTCCAGCCATTGCAGCGCAATACGATTCCGTTTCTCAAACAGCAAACTAAAAGCAATCTGATACAGCAACATAGAAACTACCTACCAAAAGAAAAACGCCCCCGCAAGGCACGATATATCGCCACCAAAACCAGTCCGACGCTCGCCCCGATGATATCTGCCACAAAGTCTATCCAGTCGCCCGTCCGTGTGCGGGTGCACGTGGCTTGCAGCACCTCCATCAGTCCACCGTAGCCCACCGTCAGCACCCACGCCCCCGCATATCGCTTCCATAGCCCTTTGTGCTTTGCGCCTCCGAGAGCCGCTACGGGCAACAGCAACGCCACCGCCTGCACCACGTACATCAGCGTGTGCCATGTCTTATCGCTCCACCGCAACACCAGCGGCGGCAGGGTAGGGTGCTCCCATAGCGAGAGCAACGCGATAGCCACTGCGACCACTGCCGCCGGCACATACCATACATATCTCCGCCAACTAACCACTATCACAGTTTCTCCCCAAAGCACAAATCCCCCGCGTCGCCCAAGCCGGGCACGATGTACTTGTGCTCATTGAGCGTGGGGTCGATGGCGGCGCACCAGAGCGTGATGTTCGGCTGGTCGCCCAGCGTATCTTGCAGATACTGAACGGCTTGCGTCGTTCCGATGGTGCAGCAGAGGTGTGTCGCTGCGGGGGTGCCGTGGCTCAGCAGCGCGCGATACGCCACCTCCATCGACATGCCCGTGGCCAGCATCGGGTCCACCAGCATGAGCGTCTTCCCCTCCAACTGCGGAGCCGCCAGATACTCAGCCACAATCTCTATCTCCTCCTCGCCGTAGCGGTTGCGTCCCCAGCGGCGGTACGCGCTCAGAAAGGCGTTCTCCGCGCGGTCGAACATGTTGAGGAACCCTTGGTGCAGGGGCAAGCCTGCGCGGAGCACCGTCGCCAGCACCACCTTATCGGTCGGCACCTGCACCTCCGCCACGCCCAGCGGCGTCTGCACCGGCTCCGGCGCGTAGGTCAGCGCGCGGCTCACCTCCACAGCCATCACCTCGCCGATACGCTCGATGTTGCGGCGAAAACGAAGACTATCGTGCTGAATATCCACACTGCGTATCTCTTTCAGATACTGATTCAAGAGCGAGTTCCGCTCCGACAAGTTGATTACTCTCATGGTGAAAAGAATTTAATTTGGCGACAAAGATACGCAAAAAAAATGAATTGAGCAACATAACGGCATAAAATAAGCGTATTTCTCTCAAAAATGTACCTTTTGCTTGCGTATCCCAATTATTCTTCGTACCTTTGCTGCGTTGAATGATTTAGCGCAGCACCTATGTATTTTGTCCTAACCACCTCATCGATATGGCAACTCTGTCATAAATCGTTCGCCGACCAACCGTGGGCGGCGAGCCCGCGCTTGGAGATTCCCGACGGCGAGCAGCACAAGACCCTCGCCACCGTGGAGCGTATCTGGCAGTTCCTGCTTGACCATCGTGCCACGCGCGACGATGTCCTCGTCTGCGTGGGCGGCGGCGTCATCTGCGACCTCGGAGGCTTCGCCGCCTCCACCTACAAGCGCGGTATGCCCCATATCAATGTCCCCACCACGCTCCTCGCCATGGTCGATGCTGCCTCGGGCGGCAAGACGGGCTTCGACTACGCCGGCATCAAGAACGCCATCGGCACCTACGCGCAGCCTCTCGACACCCTCCTCATCCCCTCTCTCATCACCACGCTTCCCTCGCGCGAACTGCTCAGCGGCTACGGCGAGATGCTCAAGCATGCTCTGCTCGACACGCCCGACCACTGGCACCAACTGCTCCGACTCGACCTCGAGACGGAGGAGGGCGTGCAAGCCCTCATGCCGCTCATCGCCCGCTCGCGGGCGGTGAAAGAGCGTATCGTAGCCGCCGACCCCCGCGAGCACGGACTGCGCCGTGCGCTCAACCTCGGGCATACCGTCGGGCATGCCCTTGAGGCGCAGATGCTCGCCAGCGGACACCCCGCCCCACACGGCTACTGCATCGTCTGGGGCATGGTTGCCGCCCTCTATCTCAGCATCCTGCATACTGGGGACGCGGGCGTCTCGCCCGCGGTTATTGAGTCCCCCTCTCTCCGCACCGTCCTCCGCCAACTGGAGCAGGTCATGCTCCGCTACTACGGCAGACCTGTCTGCAACTGCCAAGACCTCTCTCGGCTCCTCTGCCTCATCCGGCAGGACAAGAAAAACACCGCAGAGGGCATCCGATGTACCCTTCTGCGGCGTATAGGCGAACCCCTCACGGATACGATTGTATCTCCGCAAGAGGCGGAGGAGGCGCTGTCTTACTTGTTCTCGCTGTAAATCTTTCCCGTCTTTATATACCACGCTGCCAACGCAAACAGCAGTACTACCGGCGCATCCCCCACGGGAAGCGGATTCTTGTCGTCCTCATTTATGGTACCCGGTGGTGTACCGCCTCCTCGTGTGTACATTTTTGGCGGCGCGGCATAGGGTGTCTCGACAGTGCCGTCGGCAGAAAGCACCGGTGTGGCGGCGATGCGGGCGAAACCTGCTCTGTATTCGTTTGCAACTGTCTTAGAGTCGTAGGAGGAAACGGGGGAAAGTTGAGGGCTGAATGCTCCCGCTGTAGTTCCCCATTCCGTTCTGTTTATCTCTTCTATTCCTGAGTATTCTGGAATGGAAGATGGTATAGTGGTAGCAAAGTATTGCGCTCTTGCGCCGCCTGCCGAGAGCAGGAGGGCAAGGAGAATGATATAGGGTAGTGTCTTTTTCATGGAGGATGTGTGGTTAAGTGGTTGGGTTAGTCTTCTTCGGCAGGGTTTAGCGTACTATTTTTTGCGTGATACGTGCGGATGCCGATAGGGCTTCTATGAGGTACACACCCTGTGTGTCGGGGAGCGGAATGGTGGTCAGCGGAGCATTGGTTTGCAGGCGCAGGCAGGTATGTCCCGCCGCGTCATACACGCTGATGGTCAGTGGCTCGCTGCCGGTGTGGCTGATGCTGAGTTGGTCGCCGCTGACGGTGATATGGGTGATTCCCGTGGTGGGACCTTCCGGCGTCTCGGGGTTGTAGTCCGTCAGCAGGAAACGGTGCTCAAGGTCGTAGGTGAGGGAAGAGAAAGTGTAGGTGGCGCCGCTCTCTATGAGGGTGTAGCGCTGTGTCTCGCTGTCGTAGAGGTAGAGCACCTCGCTGCCTTCGTAGTCGAAATGCATGGTGTAAGTGGCATCCTCGCCGCGGTAGAAACCCAGTTGGGTGCCCGCGAGGGAGGGCTGGGTGGATACTGCCCATTGGTTCTCGCCCTGCTCCGCAAAGAGTTGTACCGCGCGCTCATCGCCCAGCATCTTCGTTCCGTCCCAGCCGTTGTCAAACCCGTAGGTGCAGTCGGCGTTGCGGAAGAGATAAACATGGTCGCTGAAGCGCTCGCCGTCCACGCGGATATGCAACCGGTCGGTGATGCCTTCGCCCTCGTAGTTGTTTCTTGCAGCCACGCGCATGGGCTGGCGGTTGATACCCTCAGAAGAGTAGGTGCGGACGAGGCTGTTGTAGCGAAGTCGTACGCTCGCCCCCTCGCCCGTGGCATTCACTTGGAAGGTCTGCATCGCGGGGATAACTTGTATCTCTTTTGCTAAACTGCTTGCTGCATTGACCGGCACCGAAACATACTGCCCTGCCGTGGTATTGTTTGCACTTCCGCTCACGCTTCCTTTGCCCTCGGGGTCAAGTCCCGTGTTGAATAGGATGATGCTGGCTTCACAGTTCTTAAAGTCGCTTTCTTCAAAGCCTGCGATGTTAATCGGCGCTGTCCACGAGTTGCCTATCAGGTTGCAACCGTCTGTGTTGGCATTGTTGTAGTGGAGAGCGATGGTGGTGTCTTGCGCATAGACAAGGTTGCCGGCGATGGTGTAGGTGGTGCCGGAGGTCTTCTGCGTGAGCGAATAGCCGTTGAAGGGGCGCATGCTATCGCCGTTGCGCAGGTACTTATTCCATTGGTGCACTTCATTGCTCCATTCGTAGAGCCACGCACCATAGAAATACTGCTCCACTCCCTGCAAATCATGTATCGGAGTGGTCATCCATTGCCATTGGCAGTTGGTGGGGGCTCCGGAGGCAATGGAGTAATACGCCACGGTGGCGGGCAATTCCCAATCGGCTGAAGCGCTATGGATGAGTGTGCCTGCACCATTGGCATCGGCTTTGATGCGAATGGAAGAGGCAGAGGTGATGGGATATATCTTTAGCCGATTTGTTTTGTCGCAGTAGCCTATGCGGTCGGACACTTGCAGCGCGGCATTGGCGTTGATGGTGAGTGTGGCTTCTTCCCATATCTTCAGTTCACCGGCTACGGCATTCATATTATCCACTACGCAGTTGGCATGGATATGTGTGGTGGTTGCCCGTTGAGGCAGTTTGCCGTTTTGCCAATTGTTGGTATTTGACCATAAGCCATCGCCCTTTCCACCATTGTTATCGAAGATACACCCGCAGTCTTCCACCCGGGCATAGTCGTCTATCAGCAGGTAGTCGAGCATACTAAGGAGGGTGTTTCCTCCGATAGCGTTGAGTTGGGACATCGCCTGTGCATTGATGGAGAGCACCATCAGTCGGGCATCCAAGTTGGTCTGCCGTTCGCAGCATGCCACAAGCAGTGTGTCGCTGCTACCGTTGCGATAGGGGATGGTAGCGATATTCATAAAGCCCACCATGTCGCGTGCCATAAAGCCTTGCAGCCCCTTGCCGGAATCGTATCCGCCTGCTTTAAGCAGTTGCAGTTGCCCATCCGCATCCATCGTATTCGGGAATTTGATATCGTCATATACACGGTCGAAGATGGTATGCTGTGAGCAGATAAGGTCAAGCGTCAGTTGGGTGGATGTCGGAACGAGCGGCGTAGCCTTAAAACCGAGGGCTTTCCATTTGTCCATGCCGGTTTTTGCCATGTGGGCTTTCAGGGTGAGGAAGGGTTTGCTGTCCACGAGTTCAGCGAGGTCGTTCAGGTAGGGAGCGCCGGTCTGTCCGCCCACGTTTTTGTCGGTCTTGGGGAAGTCGGTCAACAGCACGAGGTCGAAAGGCTCGTAGTTGTACTTATTGAAGGGTGCATAGCCGTTGACGGCGGTGGCAATGTAGGTCTTGCAGGTGTCGAGCACATGCCATAGCGGGTCGGGGTCGGTGCTCCATGAGGTCTTGCCGCCCGTATAGCCGTTCATAGCCAGCAGGTCGTTGGGGTTGTAGCCGGTCAGGAAATCCCCGCCGTAGGTGATGGTGTTGCCATTGCCGCCCGAGACGATATACGCCACTGCGCGGGTGGCACTATCGGTTACATATACCTCTATGCTCTCTGCCGCATCCGCGTCATACTCGTTGCAACCGTTCAGCGGGCGCACGGTGATGGTGAGACGGTCGCCGGCATCCACGATATTCGTGCTCTTGCCGCGGGCGGCTAAGTTCTTGAGGTTCATCAGAACAACGCGCGAGTCGGTGGGGTCGGCATAAAGCCAGTCGGAAACGTTGGAAATCTCTCGGTCATCGGTGCCGTCTTTGCTGGTTTTCCATACGGTGATTTCCCATGGTTTTTTTCCGCTATCGGTGCCGCGGCTGACTACATTGAAGAGATGCCGCAGGGGATTGTCGTTGCCACTTGTGTAGTTGCATTTGTCGCGGTAGTAGTGGAAAGGCGTGAGGCGGGTAACGATGGGGGCGGCGGTACCGCTGTTGCTGACCGTGGCGGTGTTGCTCCATTGGGCATAACCGTTGGCGGTGATAAGCACGCGATAAATGCCTACAGCCGTAGCATCGTAGGTGGAGGCGGTGGCGCCGCTCAGCAGTACACCGTCTTTGTACCATTGGTAGGAAGCGGCACCGGCGGGTGTGGCGGTGAGTGTTGCGTTGTTGCCGCAATTGAGCGTTGCGGTAGTAGGCGAAAGGGAGGCTGGGAAATCAACACTGCCATCGGGCTTCGTTACGGTGAGCGTGTACGATGCTGCGGATTCGCAGTAGGTAGCATCGCCCGCGGTGTAGGCGCTGATGGTGGTGCTACCGATAGCGCGGTAGGTTATTTCGCCCGTCTCTTCGTCCACCTCGGCGATGTCGGGGTTGGAAGAAGTGTAGGTGGCAGTCAGACCATCCGTTATGCGGAGGGATTGGGGAGTCTCCGCAGTAGTAGAGTAGGGACGACTGACGGAGGAACTGCTATACGACATAGTAGGTGCAGTGCAGAGCGGAGCCACCGTAACGCAGCAACGCGTGATGAAGCGATTACCGCTGCCTTCTCCTGCACCGCTGCTATTGCGTATCAATGTAAACGATGTAATGTCTGTTGTGCCGGTTTCTTTGATTACTGTTGTCGAAGCGATGTTTGCCGTGAGTGTCTCATACGCCCCCTCTCCCCAACGGAAAGCGTATTTCTTGCTGTCGGCACTGCTGCTTATATCAAACTCTACTTTGGTGATATAGTATCCGTCGGCGGCTTTTACTGTGAGAGGATAGGCTGACCCTCTCAGCGTAAAGGCATTGTCGCTGTCGTTCCACGGGTTAGCAGTCAGTTCCAAAAAATCGTAGTAGTTGGTGCTGCCGCTGATGCAGGTCTCGTAGTTGAGGGCAATAATTTCTACAGTGGCTACCGCCGACTCCACGCTGCCGCCGCACTCGCCTATGCCTTCCACGTAATAATAGTACTTGGTGCCTTCCGCCGTGCCAAGGGGTACGGAGATATTCAGTTGGCGGGTGGTGGCGTTGCTGACCTTGACGGGATTGCTGCCTGAGGCATCGGAGCAGGTGTACCACTGGTAACTGACAGCCCCCGTCATGCCCACGCTGAGCGTAACTGATTTGCCGGCTGCCACGGTATATTGCGCATCGAGGTTAGTGGTGATGGCTGCGGCGGCATAGACCGTTACAGCTACGGGCTCGGACGCATACTCCGTGCCGCTGTAGGTGGCTACGGCATGATAGTTACCGCTCTCTTTGACGGTGATGCTCTCGCCTGTCTCGCCGCTTATCAGCGTGCCGTCTTTGTACCATGCGAGGGTGGAGCCTGTGGTGATATGGCTTGCTGTGATGGTGGCACCACCGTCCTTGGCGCAACTCTTGTCGTTGCTGACACTGAGCAACGGCACGTGCTCGGCAATGGCTTGCACGGTGAAGGAGAGGCTATTCGAAGGATCGGACTCGTTGCAGCCGGAGATGTTGCTATTGGTAGCAATGACGCGGAATGAGTATGTACCGGCGGTTAATTCGCCCGTAGTCCATTCGTAGATAGACGAGGTGGCGCCGATGATGGTTGTCCAATTGGTACCTCCGTCTGTGGACAGTTCCCAACGGAAAGCGGAGACACTGGCATCGGCGGTAAAGGTGATGGTAGTGCCTTGTGCGATAGTGTTGCCATCGGTAGCATTGGCGGAGAGCGTAGGTGCATCGGGCGGGCTCTGCAAGCGCAGTTGGGCAGTTGTGTTGGCTGCGGCGGAGGTCTTGCCGTCTGCCGAGACGGTGGCATAGACCACATACGCACCGGCACCCTCGGGAGCATACTGCGAGGAGAAAGTGGTTTGCCCATCGGAAGTAGTGCCCTGCGAGTAGGTGAATGTCTCTGCTTTTACGACATTGCTTGTCCCTTGGGTAATCCATTGGATGGTGCACTGCTCGCCTGCCTGCATGCCTGCTACGGTAGCCGTTGCCGTCCAACCGCCGGCGGTTCTCCAACGTGCAAAGTCCGATGCGTAATTCGCATCCGCGGTGCAGAAAGTCTTTCGCATGCTGCTCCCCTCATCACATCCCGCCGTCAGCGCGATAGCGGGGGTAGCGCAATGAGCGCGACTGTCCAACTCAATCAGAATAACACCGTATGTCTCTTTACCGAAAGAAAAAGTCAAATTGCCTGTATAATTACCCTCGAAGGGATAGGCTTGGAGGGTGGCAGTAGAGATGCTGGTGGTAGAAGATTGGAAACTGAGATTGTTGGGATTATCGGTTCCAACCATGAACGTAATTTTGGTGGCAACATTTGTACCCAGTGCAAGGGTATAGGTGGTGTTTGCTGAAAATTTTAGCCCTTGGAGGTAAGCGGTACTTTTGTTATTTGTGCCCCATTTGCCGGTTTCGCATATATTCTCCAAAGTAGCCTCGCTGTAGTAGTAGAGTTCTTTCTTGGCTGGTTTGGTAGTGATAGAAATCTCAGACGTAGTGCTATACCCTCCATCGGCGTATTTCAACACTTGCGTTGCGGCACTTGAAAGTCCTCCTTGTACCAACGCCCCGTCTTTCAGTTGGGTAAAGCAAACGATATACTGCGTTTTGTCGGTGTTTTCTTCCCAGACGGGATAGAAAGTGTCGTTGGCTGTCCAAAACGTATAATTCCCTCCGGCAGACATTGCCACGCTTGTACTTCCTTTTGTCCGCGTCCAGCCAACGAAAGTGTAGCCTTCTTTGGTGGGAGTATTGGCATAGAAAGTCTTTGTCCGTTCTGCTTCGGATAGAGTGGAAACCAATTCTTCAGAGCGGTAGAACTCGCTGCCATCATCGTTCAGCAGTACATAGTAGTAGTTGGCTACGTATGCAGGATAGAAAATATCGTTTGTGGTATAGATGCCGTATGTGTCTCCGCCTTTGATGGTAGCGGTGTTACTTCCCTTTGTGCGATTCCAACCTACGAAAGTGTAGTGTTCTTTCTCCGGCTGTATGTCGGCGGGGATAGTGATGCTTTTTTCGGAAGCGTCTGCGTTGCTATACACGGCTTTCTCGTAGAGTACCGACTCATTTTCCCCTTTCAGGATAATATTCCAGTATTGTTTGAACTCGCAGAACCAGTTTTGGGCACTTGAATTGGAATATATATGAAATACACCTTTTGTACCCTTAACATTGGCGGGTGTCGTTAGGTTGTTGACGCCGTTTAGGTTGTCTTTACTACTTTTCCCATCAATGAAGATAGTACTGCCGTCTGCTTTTTTGGAACCTACATAGTATTTATAGATTTGTGTATCAAAATCGCTCGGAATGGTAATAATATCTGTTTCGTATTCATACCCCGATACATGATGGAATGGAGCAAAGTCCCAATTAGCACCTTCCAAACCATACGCCATTTGATAGGTAGGCTCAAAAGCAGCATAGTAGTTATCACTTTTTGAATCACTATATATGCGTACATAGCCTATTGCACCCTCCCCCAGGTAATAGTTTGTAGCTTCATTGTTGGATTGTAAACCAATAAAGGTGAAATTCACAGTACCGTTGTCCACAAATTTTTTGGTAACGCTATGCCCGCCTTCATTTGTACCTGAAAATTTTCCGGGACCAACCCAAAACTGCTGACCTGCATCCGGGAGCGAAAAAATAGTACTCCTCCACTCTGTGCTTGTACCCACTTGCGAGAAAAGCAGTCTATTCCAATTACCTGACACACTATAATTCATCACCCAATTCTCTGTGATGGCTGCGTAAGTAATCGTGAATCGTAGACCAAGTTGGCGATCGGTTGTGATGGTGAATGTACTATTTTGTGAGAAAGAGAGAGAAGATACGTCCATCTTGAGGCTCGTCAGCGAAGAGTTTTTGCGTCCGTTCCATGTTTTTGAACTGGTGACGGAGTTTGTACCATCAGAGATGGTAATTTTGCCTTCTTTAGAATCGCTATTATCATCTGCAATGCCCTCAAAAGTGATAGAGGTGATAACTACATTGGTCGTGTTGGTGAATGTATATGCGTTATCCTTTTTGAACGCACAAAGTTTCCATCCGGCAACCGAAGTGTTGTCGTTGTATGTGTATTGAGAAAGTGTGTTACCTGCATTTTTAAAAATTGCAGACTCGTCATTTACGTTATCGCTATTGACAAGTAAATCCGCCGCCCGGGCGGGGGCGGAGGGGATGGTTAGAATACAGAAAATGGTACAGAAAATGGTACAAAAAAGGCGGAATGTGTTTTTCATGTCGGTTGGGGTTGGTGCGCAAACGCATCGCCTGCCGCCTTGTTACTCCCGCATCAGACTCTTGGGTGAGAGTGCCTGCCGCCTGCAACCTGCCACCCTCCATCGTCCCATAATAGGACGAAATAGGACTCATGGGCTTCAATTGGCTGAAAATCAACAATTTGCCACCCCCCTAAAAGTTTGATGCTCTTTCAAGGAAAGCGGGCAAGCGTCTTTTGCGCAAGTTAGTATTAAATTTCATGCAAAAGTACTACTTTTATTAAGATTATGTGTGTAAAAATTGACAAAACGTTGTGCAAAAATCGCCGATATGTTTTATAACATAAATGGGTATGTAGTTCACAAAAAAAAACTGCCTAACCGAATAGTTAGACAGTTTCGATAGCACGTATGCCGGGTGTTTAGCAGCGGGAGAGGACGGCGCGCAGCCAGCGGTAGCAACGGTCGGTGGACGAGAGCGAGAGGCGCTCCTGCGGCGAGTGGACACCGTACATCTGCGGACCTATGCTGACCATGTCGAGGAATGGGTATTTCTCCAAGAACAGTCCGCACTCCAGCCCCGCGTGGATGGCCAGCACCTGCGGCTCCTTGCCGAAGAGGTCGGTGTACGCCTGTTTGGTGATTCCCAGCAGCGGCGAATGGATGTTCGGCGCCCAGCCCGGGTAGCCGTCGCCGTGGGTTACCTCGTCGCATGCCATCGCCAGCGCGTACTCCACCTCGCGCTTTATCCAGTGCTTCGACGCTTCTACGGACGAGCGCTGGCTGGTGTTGACCTCGATGTAGCAGCGTTCATCAGCTGCATGCGTTTTTCCCGCCCGCGACATAGTCGGGACGCCCCCAGTCGTTTTCATCTTCACGCTGGCGAGGTTGGTGCTGGTCTCCACCAGCCCGGGCATGTCTTGGCTCATGGCAATCATGCCGTGCGGGCAGGCTTGGAGCGCCATGATGAGGCGGTGCGCCTGCGCCTCGGGGATGACGGCGGCGGGCATGGCGCATGACTCCAACTCGAGGCGCATGTCTTTCTCCACGTCTTGGTACGCTTTCTCCGCCTCGGCGGTGTAGATGTTCCATTCTATGCGCAGTTGCTCCTTGTACGCCATAGGCACGCAGATGGTCGCTTCCGCCTCGCGGGCGATAGCGTTGCGCAGGTTACCACCTTGGATAGCAGCCAGTTGCAGCGGCGTGCGGGTGAGCAGGCGTTGCAGGAAGCCGACCAGCACTTTGTTGGCATTGGCGCGACCTTTGTTGATGTCGTCGCCGGAGTGCCCGCCCATGAGTCCGCTCACGCTCAGTCGCGCGGGGAACCACTGCACCGAGTCGCCGAGGGCTTGCGGCGTGTAGTGCATCTTCGCCAGCGTGTCGATACCGCCGGCGCAACCGATGAAGATTTGCCCGTCGTCCTCGGAGTCGAGGTTGATGAGGCGGGTGCCGCGCAGGTAGCCGTCTTGCAGTTTCATCGCGCCGGTGAGCCCGGTCTCCTCATCCACGGTGAAGAGGCACTCGACGGCGGGGTGCGGCAGGTCGGGGTCGGTGATGGCAGCGAGCGCCATGGCGATACCGATACCGTTGTCCGCGCCGAGGGTGGTGCCGCGCGCTTTCAGCCAGTCGCCGTCCACATAGGTCTCGATGGGGTCGGTCAGGAAGTCGTGGACGGTGTCGCTGTTCTTCTCGCACACCATGTCCATGTGGGCTTGCAGGATGACCGCGGGGTGGTCTTCGTAGCCGGCTGTGGCGGGCACGCGCAGGATGACGTTCATCGCCTCGTCGGCGACGCACTCGATATGGTGCTCGCGCGCGAAGGCTTGCAGCCATTGTGAGATACGCTCCTCGTGCTTCGACGGACGAGGAATCTGACAAATCTGAGAGAAAATTTCAAGTACTTGCATGATAACTAATTATGAATTAAGAATTAAGAAAAAATCGTTCGAAGCGTAGCGAAGATAAGAATTATGAGTGCGCATGTTAATTTTGAATTTTGAATTATGAAAAAATCGTTCGAAGCGTAGCGAAGATAAGAATTATGAGTGCCTATGCTCTGAATAGTGGGCATACAATGCCCTCTTAATTCTTAATTCATAATTCTTAATTTATTTATCGGGCAGGCTTGTTGGCAGACGAGGCAGCGGTGGGTGGTGTAGGCAATGCAGCGGGTGGCGTCCCAGACGGGGTTGCGCAGAGCACCCGTGGGGCAGGCTTCCTCGCAGAGGTGGCAATCGGCGCAGGGCGTAGCCTCAAAGCGAGATGGTGTGTCTGCGGTGGGTGGTGTAGAATTGCTAGTTGTTCTAGTATTTCTAGGTATTCTAGTTTTTATAGAAAGTCTATATTCTGTATCCTCTATCGGGCGGTCTATCACTATCTCACCCAAGTGCACCATGCTGCCGAGGGTGTGGTGGAAGAACTGGTGGTTGCGTCCGATGAAGCCAAGCCCCGCCTTCACCGCCCAACGGCGCTCCAAGAACGGCGCCGAGTCGCAGAAGAGATGCTGAGGGAGAGGGGGAATAGTAGCAGAGGGGGCGGCGGGCATTGCAGGGCTGTTTTGCAGGCGGGCATCCAGTTCATAGAGCATGGACTTGATGGTGCGATGGTAGTCGCGGCGGCACTTGTCGTAGCGTAGCACACATACCACTACCGCCGTAGCGCCGGGTACCAGTTCACGCGGGTCGTAGCGCTTCTCGCGGTTGCGCTCGAGGTACGACATATTGCCGTGCAAGCCCTGCGCCACCCATTGCTCCATGAACGCCGCGTCATCGTCCAGCCGCTCGGCAAGCGCCACACCGCAGTCGTCGAAACCGACCGCTAACGCCTGCTGCCGTATCCACTGCGCACTAAACACTTCGTTTTAATTATGAATTATGAATTAAGAATTATGAGGGCATTGGAACTGAGTCTCAGAGTATGGACACTCTTAATTCATAATTCTTAATTCTTAATTAAAAAACTATCCTACCAGCACATCGTGAAGCACTTTGACGAGATTGCCGAACATGAGTTGGCAGGCGATGGCTAACACGATGATTCCAAAGAACTTACGGAGAATATAGATGGCATTCTTCCCCACATACTTCATCAGCCATCGTGTGCCTGCCAGCACGCCAAAGAGCACTGCCATACAGAGTAAGACGGCTATCATCAAGTTGATGGTGTCGTACTGCGCGGTCATGGAGATGAGTGCCGTGAATGCACCCGGACCTGCGTACATAGGGAATGCCAACGGGATGATATTGCCCGAGCCCTCCACATCGGTCTTGAAGATAACAATGTCGAGAATCATCTCCAGTGCCATCAAGAAGATGATGAAGCCGCCGGCGATGGCGAAATATTCAATCTTGATGCCGAACAGTTGCAAGCACCACTCACCTAAGACAAGGAACACCAGCAAGATAACCATCGACACAAGGCTTACAATCCACGGATTGATTTTCGTGCCGTTCTTCTCCATGTTGATGGTGATAGGCATATTCCCCAAGGGGTCGATAATAGCAATGAGGAACACAAACGCCGGCAATACTTGCCAGACGTCAAAACTGCTAAAAAATTCTGCTAACATAGTCCTATTGGAATTATGAATTATGAATTATGAATTATGAGTGCCCATGCGCTGACCACTTGTCACTAATCACTGAGCACCGAGCAATAATTTCGCTGCAAAGGTACGCTTTTTTGGGTAAATATGCAAATTTCTTATAAATAATTTGTGTAATTGACATTTTTTTCGTACCTTTGCACGCCGATTTGTGAAGTAAACGGTCATAAATCTAAATCGTAAATTGTAAATCGTAATTCGTAAATAACAAAGATGATTAACTCTCAAGACGTAAAGAACGGCGTATGTATCCGCATGGATGGGCGCTTGTATTTTGTGATTGAGTTCTTGCACGTGAAGCCGGGCAAGGGCAATACTATCATGCGTGTGAAATTCAAAGATGTAGTGGACGGTCGCGTGATTGAGCGCCGCTTCAACATTGGTGAGAAACTGGAAGATGTGCGCGTAGAGCGTCGTCCCTACCAATACCTGTACAAGGAGGGTGAGGACTATATCTTCATGAACCAAGAGACCTACGAGCAAGTGCCTATCGCACACGATTTGATTACGGGTGTGGACTTCCTGAAAGAGGGCTTTGTGGTAGATGTAGTGTCTGACGCATCAACCGACACCATCCTCTTTGCCGAGTTGCCTGCAAAGGTGGAGTTGGCTATCTCCTACACCGAGCCGGGTCTGCGCGGTGATACCGCTACCAACACTTTGAAGCCCGCTACCTTGGAGACCGGCGCAGAGATTCGCGTGCCTCTCTTCATCAACGAGGGCGAGATTGTGCGCGTAGATACCCGCGACGGTTCCTACTGCGAGCGAGTACGCTAATCAGGTGCGGAAGAATAGATTAACTTAAAAAGAGGCTGCTTGACAAGATAGTCGGGCAGCCTCTTTGGTTTATAAGCGAAAATTATTTGGTTTGCCATTGGGCGAGGGAGTGGGCGGAGTAGGTGTGTACGGTGGGCTTTGCGTTGGAGGAAGAGCGGGTGGAGTAGTAGAACGTGCCTTGGAACTCAACGGTCGGAAGCGCTTCTTCGGGCAGGCTGTCGTTATGCAGGACAGGCGTGAGGGTGAAACTGCCGGAGTCCAGCACCTGAATGCCCGCGATGGCGTCGTCGGCGATGGTGAGCAGGTAGATGCCGGTAGGGTTGCCCTCAAAGTCCATGCCCGGGAGGAAATTCCCCGCCGCGGGGATAGAGTCGGAGCGGAAAAAGATAGCGTGTGCTAACTCTTTACTTCCTGAAAAGATGCCAAGCAGCGAGTCTTGCATTCCGACGGTGAGGAAGATATCGCTGATATAAAGATTAGTGCCGCTGCCTTCTATTTTGCCCTGCTCGTTGAGGTCAACTCCTTCGGAGTAGAGGTCAAGGGCGAGGACGTTCAGGGGTACGGAGTCGTAGGATTGCCCGTAGCACTCCGCATAGCAGGTGGTGAACTCCGAGGCAACAGCAACGGGCTTCGATGGAGCAGGCTTCTGACAGCCGCATAGCAATAGCAAGGAGAACGATAATAGTAGGAAGGAACAAGTACGCATAGGGTTAAAATATTGAGTATTGAGGGCTGCAAAGGTAGTGCTTTTTTTTGAGATACGCAAGAGCATGCATGCTTTTTGTCGTATATTGCGGACGAAAAGGGGTTTGCAACTGCTGCTTCAACCAAAAAACTATTGCGCGCACGCGCGAATATAATAAAGAGTATAAACTCCACTACTGTTCCTTCTTGCGACCTCAAAGGAATGACCTAACCCATAGCGGGTGGCGGCAAGTTGTTACGCATCGCAGTAGGGACACTGCCGAGACCTAACCGAGACCTATCAATACTAAATTTTAATGTTACAAATGTTACATGTTACACGCCCGTTCAATGCAAGAAAGAGGTTTTGTACAGCTGTTTGTACCCCTCAAAACACAAAAAAATAGATGAAAATGCAATTTTTTTGCAAAATTATTTGGTCATATCAAAAAAAAGCAGTACTTTTGCATCGCTTTTCCGCCGAACAGGATTTTCTGCACGACGCGAACGGGAAACATGACCGCCTCTTTAGCTCAGTTGGCCAGAGCACGTGATTTGTAATCTCGGGGTCGTTGGTTCGAATCCGACAAGAGGCTCAGGAAAGAAACATGAACTTTGAAATAATGGTATAGGGGTGTGTTCCAGAGTGGCCAAATGGGGCAGACTGTAAATCTGCTGTCTCTCGACTTCGGTGGTTCGAATCCATCCGCACCCACACACTTAGCGGTACTCCTGTATTGTGCTTTGCGCAAAGGCTGCGCCGAATGCGGAAATAGCTCAGTCGATAGAGCACTAGCCTTCCAAGCTGGGGGTCGCGGGTTTGAGTCCCGTTTTCCGCTCACAAATCTTATAACCCTGTATCACAGGGACGCAGAGGTCGGTTCGACCGAGATTTTCTCGGTTGGGTGGGGTGAGAACTGACCGATGCTGTTGCTAATGTAGCTCAGTGGTAGAGCGCATCCTTGGTAAGGATGAGGTCGCGGGTTCAACTCCCGCCATCAGCTCAACGAAGGACGCTGCCCTCCAATCCCGCAGCGGGATGAAGGGTGGGTTTTTGTATCAAAAAAAGACGTAAATAAGACAACAACAAATTATTAACGTTAATAAAATTATTGTATTACTATGGCAAAAGAGAAATTTGACCGCTCGAAACCGCACGTAAACATCGGTACCATCGGTCACGTTGACCACGGAAAAACTACTCTTACCGCTGCTATCTCGTTGGTTCTCCACAAGAAGGGCTTCGGTAGCGAGGAGGTTAAGTCGTTTGACCAAATCGACAACGCTCCCGAGGAGAAAGAGCGTGGTATCACCATCAACACCGCACACATTGAGTACGAAACTGCTAACCGCCACTACGCGCACGTAGACTGCCCGGGCCACGCTGACTATGTCAAGAACATGGTAACCGGTGCTGCTCAGATGGACGGTGCTATCATCGTAGTTGCTGCTACCGACGGTCCTATGCCCCAGACCCGTGAGCACATCCTGCTCGCTCGTCAGGTGAACGTTCCCCGCTTGGTTGTCTTCATGAACAAGTGCGATATGGTGGACGACGCTGAGATGCTCGACCTCGTTGAGATGGAAATGCGTGAACTCCTCTCGTTCTACGAGTTTGATGGCGACAACACTCCTATCATTCGCGGTTCTGCACTCGGTGCATTGAACGGTGTGGCTGAGTGGGAAGACAAGGTAATGGAACTGATGGATGCTGTTGACAACTGGATTCAACTTCCTCCGCGTGCTATCGACAAACCTTTCTTGATGCCTGTTGAGGACGTCTTCTCTATCACCGGTCGTGGTACTGTAGCTACCGGTCGTATTGAGACGGGTGTCGTAAAAGTAGGTGATGAGGTTCAACTTATCGGTCTCGGTGCAGAGGGCAAGAAGTCGGTTGTAACCGGCGTTGAGATGTTCCGTAAGCTCCTCGACCAAGGTGAGGCTGGTGATAACGTAGGTCTGCTCCTCCGTGGTATCGACAAAGACGAAGTTCGTCGTGGTATGGTGCTTACTCACCCGGGTGTTGTTAAACCTTACAGCGAGTTCAAGGCTTCTGTTTATATCTTGAAGAAAGAGGAAGGTGGTCGTCACACTCCGTTCCACAACCACTATCGTCCTCAGTTCTACATCCGTACCATGGACGTTACCGGTGAGATCACTCTCCCCGAAGGAACTGAAATGGTAATGCCGGGCGATAACCTCGAGATTCAAGTGAAACTGATCTATCCGGTAGCTTGCTCCGAAGGTCTGCGTTTCGCAATCCGTGAGGGTGGTCGTACCGTAGGTTCCGGCCAAATTACCAAACTGATTGACTAATCACTTAGCCTAATTGGTTTACACTCCATAAATTTTTGGGGCGTCGAGCCCCAAAAATTTATACGGAAGTCCTCCAATGGTAGGAGAGCGGTCTCCAAAACCGTTAATGTGGGTTCGATTCCTGCCTTCCGTGCTTGTTACATTCCATAGCTTCCAATCTGACTTTGACCACCGTGTCAGAGCCGGATTGTCGCTGTGAAAAAAATACTGGGGACGCGGGCGTCTCGCCCGCGGATAAAGAAATAACATCGCAACAATAAAGAATCTACTCAATATGAAACTTGTAGAGAATATCAAAGAATCGTACAACGAGCTGGTGCATAAGACCAGTTGGCCGACTCGCAAAGAGTTGTCCCAAAGCGCAGTGGTAGTATTAGTTGCTTCCATTATCCTATCACTCGTAGTCTGGGCTATGGACTGGTGCTTTGAGTCCATCATGAGTTTTGTTTACGGCCTCTTCTAAATTGTCAAATTGTTAAATTGTCAAATTGTCAATTAGGTTATGGCTGAAAGCAAATTCAAATGGTATGTGCTCCGCGCGATTAGCGGAAAAGAGAACAAAGTGAAAGAGTACATCGAAGGTGCGCTCGTTACTTCCACTCTTTTCAAGGAGTATGTGTCGCAGGTACTCATCCCCACCGAGAAAGTAGTGGCTCAGCGTGGCGGTAAGCGCATCATCAAAGAGCGCAACATCCTGCCGGGCTATGTCCTCGTGGAGTGTAACCTCTGCGACGAGTGCTATCCTCTCTTGCGCAACATTCCCAATGTGTTGGGATTTCTCTCCGAGGGCAAGAGCAGCATCAAACCTGCTCCCGTTTCTCAGGCAGAAATCAACAAACTCATTGGTGAGGTGGATGCTCCCGAAGTAGAGTTGCAACTCGAGGATGTGTATTTCGAGGGCGAAAAAGTGAAGGTTACCGATGGACCGTTCAGCGGATTCACCGGTGTCGTTCAAGAGGTCGCTCAAGACAAACACAAACTCAAAGTCGTGGTTACTATCTTTGACCGCCAAACCCCTCTGGAACTTGGTTTCAATCAGGTAGAAAAGGAGTAGGAGACTCGTTACGAGTCGTTGGACTACTCGGTAGTTTATTCATTAACTATTAAAAAAGTAAAACACAACAATTATGGCTAAAGAAATTGCTGGTTTTATTAAACTCCAAATCAAGGGTGGCGCTGCCAATCCTGCTCCTCCCGTAGGTCCCGCGCTGGGTTCTAAGGGTGTGAACATCATGGAGTTTTGTAAACAATTCAATGCCAGAACACAGGACAAAGCAGGCAAAGTGCTTCCTGTTGTCATCACAGTTTACACAGACAAGTCGTTTGAGTTCATCGTTAAGACTCCTCCCGTAGCAATCCAATTGCTCGAGGCTGCTAAGGTAAAAAGCGGTTCGGCTCAGCCTAACCGTAACAAGGTGGCTTCTATCACGGCAGAACAATGCCGCCAGATAGCAGAGGACAAGATGGTGGACCTGAACTGCTTCACCGTTGAAAGCGCAGAATCGATGGTACGTGGTACCGCGCGCAGTATGGGTATTACCGTTAAATAATTAAACTTCAATCACTATTATGGCAAAGTTGACAAAAAAACAGAAGATTGCTGCTGAGAAGATTGAGGCAGGTAAACTCTATTCGCTCGCTGAAGCAGCAGCTCTCGTAAAAGAGATCACTACCACTAAATTCGATGCCAGCGTAGATATCGATGTTCGCCTCGGTGTTGATCCCCGTAAGGCTAACCAGATGGTACGTGGCGTAGTTTCGCTCCCCAACGGTACAGGTAAGACCGTGCGTGTTCTTGCATTGTGTACTCCCGACCAAGAGGCTGCTGCCAAAGAGGCAGGTGCCGACTACGTAGGTTTGGATGAGTATATCGAGAAAATCAAAGGCGGATGGACAGACATCGACGTTATCATCACCATGCCCCAAATCATGGGTAAGATTGGTGCTCTCGGTCGCGTGCTTGGTCCCCGTGGCTTGATGCCTAACCCCAAGAGCGGTACCGTTACTATGGATGTAGCAAAGGCCGTTAAGGAGGTAAAGCAAGGTAAGATTGACTTCAAGGTAGATAAGTTCGGTATCGTACACACATCTATCGGAAAAGTATCTTTCTCTGCTGAGGCTATCGCCGAGAACGCTCGCGAGTTTATCGATACAGTTATCAAACTCAAACCTGCGGTATCTAAGGGTGAATACATCAAGAGCATTTATCTTTCCAGCACCATGAGTCAAGGTATCAAGGTGGATACCAAATCGATTGGTTAATCCCCCTAATGGTAAAACCCCTTATTATTTTGAGACAATGAAAAAGGAAGATAAAAACGCGATTATCGTTGCTTTGCAAGAGCAACTCAACGAGTACCAACACTTCTACATCACCAACATCGAAGGTCTGAATGCAGAGAAGACCAGCGCACTGCGCCGCCTCTGCTTCAAGAGCGACGTGAAACTGTTGGTGGCAAAGAACACCTTGCTGCAAAAGGCATTGGAGGCTAAGGGTATTGATGAGCAAATCTTCGCTGCCCTCAAAGGCAATACTGCGCTGATGCTCACCAACACCGGTAACGCCCCTGCTAAACTCATCAAGGAGTTCACCAAAGGCGACAAGACCGGAGAGGCTAAGCCCCAACTGAAAGCCGCTTATGTAGAAGAGACCGTTTACGTAGGTGCTCAAAACTTGGATTTCCTCGCAACCATCAAGAGCAAGAACGAACTTATCGCAGACCTCGTTGCCTTGTTGCAATCGCCTGCTAAGAACGTTGTTTCCGCTCTCCAATCGGGTGCTACTACCATCCACGGTGTCCTCCAGACGCTGGGTGAACGCGCTGAGTAATTCAGCATAAATCAAAAAACAAAACAATGGGGCTATAGAGAGCCCCAAACCAACAAACATTAAAATAACATCTAAAAAAATTATAAGACAATGGCAGATCTGAAAGCTTTTGCTGAACAATTGGTAAACCTTACTGTAAAGGAAGTTAACGAACTCGCTCAAATCCTGAAGGACGAGTATGGTATTGAACCCGCTGCTGCTGCAGTTGCAGTTGCTGCTGCTCCCGCTGCCGGTGAGGCTGCTGCCGCTGAGGAGAAGACCTCTTTCGACGTAGTACTCAAGAGCGCAGGTGCACAGAAACTGCAAGTAGTTAAGGCAGTGAAAGAGCAAACCGGTCTTGGCTTGAAAGAGGCTAAGGACATCGTTGACGCTGCTCCTGCTACCGTAAAAGAGGGTCTTGACAAGGCTTCCGCTGAGGCGCTGAAGAAGGCTCTCGAAGAGGTAGGTGCTGAGGTAGAACTCAAGTAATAACCTCCCCGAAATTACCGTACCACACTCGCTGTGGTAACAGGTTTAGACCCCTGAAAAGGGGGTCTAAACCTTTTTCTCTGAAAAAAGGAAAATAGTAAAAATAACTGAATCTTTGGTAAATCAGCATGGGTATTTGTTAATAGTATATAAAATTGCATACCCGCATATTTAGGTGTAAATAATTTATTACCAACAGTTTGCTACTATTATAACAATAAACCATATAGAAAATTACATGGCTACAACAAATCAATCGAAGAGAGTCAACTTCTCGCGCATGCAGAAACACATGCCATACCCTGACTTTCTGGACATTCAGTTGAAGTCCTTCCACGACTTTGTGCAGATGGATTCCACACCGGAGCAACGTCGTCAAGAAGGGCTGTTCAAAGTGTTCAATGAGAATTTCCCTATTAACGACACCCGCAACAGTTTCACGCTGGCGTTCCTTGACTACGAGGTGGACCATCCCCGCTACACCATCGAGGAGTGTATCAAGCGCGGCTTGACGTACTCGGTACCTTTGAAAGCCAAACTGCGTCTGAGTTGCGAAGACCCCGACCACGAGGATTTCGATACCGTGGTATCGGATGTTTACCTCGGCACTATCCCTTACATGACCCCGAAGGGTACGTTTGTGATTAACGGTGCTGAGCGCGTGGTAGTAAGTCAGTTGCACCGCTCCCCGGGCGTGTTCTTCGGTACGAGCATGCACTCCAACGGCACCAAACTCTACTCGGCGCGTATCATCCCCTTCCGCGGCTCGTGGATTGAGTTCGCTACGGATATCAACAAGGTGATGTATGCCTACATCGACCGCAAGAAGAAGTTGCCTGTAACCACGCTGCTTCGCGCCATCGGTTTCGAATCTGACCGCGACATCTTGAGTTGCTTCGACTTGGCAGAAGAGGTGAAGTGCAACCGCACGGATTTGGAGGCTTGCCTCGGTCGCCGCTTGGCAGGATATGTGATGAAACCCACGTTGGAGGACTTCGTGGATGAGGATACGGGTGAGGTTTCGTCTATCGAGCGTAATGAGATTGTGGTAGAGCGCGAGGCTGAACTGACGCCGGAGGTGATTGATATCATCCTCGAGTCGGGTAGCAAGACCGTACTTCTGCACAAAGACGAGAACCGCGAGAGCGACTACTCGATTATCTTCAACACCTTGCAGAAGGATCCCGCCAAGACTGAGAAAGAGGCGGTGCTCTATATCTATCGCCAGTTGCGCAACGCAGAGCCAGCAGATGACGCTACGGCACGAGAGATGATTCAAAACCTCTTCTTCTCGCAGAAACGCTACGACTTGGGCGACGTGGGACGCTATCGTATCAACCGCAAGTTGAACATGTCCATCCCCGACGACGTGCGTGTGCTGACCAAAGAGGATATCATTGAGATTATCAAATACTTGGTGGAGTTGATTAACAGCAACGCTGAGGTGGATGATATTGACCACTTGTCTAACCGCCGTGTGCGCACCGTAGGTGAGCAACTCTACAACCAATTCGGTGTAGGTTTGGCTCGTATGGCTCGCACCGTGCGTGAGCGTATGAACGTGCGCGACAACGAGGTGTTTACGCCTACCGACCTTATTAATGCCAAGTCCATCTCTTCGATTATCAATTCCTACTTCGGTACGAATGCGTTGTCGCAGTTTATGGACCAGCAGAATCCCCTTGCGGAGATTACGCACAAGCGCCGTATGTCTGCCCTGGGTCCCGGCGGTCTGAGCCGCGACCGTGCAGGCTTCGAGGTGCGCGACGTGCACTATACCCACTACGGTCGTCTCTGTCCTATCGAGACACCGGAAGGACCGAACATCGGTCTTATTTCCTCGCTCTGTATCTATGCGAAAATCAACGACCTCGGCTTCATCGAGACCCCGTACCGCTTGGCAAAAGACGGCGTAGTGGATTTGGACAACGACCATATCCAGTATTTCAGCGCTGAGGACGAGGAAGAGAAGACGGTAGCGCAAGGTAACGCGCCGCTGGATAAGGACGGTAAGTTCATCCGTACGAAGGTTAAATCGCGTTTAGGGGCGGACTTCCCCGTTGTGGCTCCTACGGATGTCGATTTGATGGATGTGGCGCCGTGCCAGATTGCGTCGGTGGCTGCTGCGTTGATTCCTTTCTTGGAGCACGACGATGCACACCGTGCGTTGATGGGGTCAAACATGATGCGCCAGGCAGTACCTTTGATTACGAGCGAGGCACCTATCGTAGGTACCGGAATAGAAGACCAGTTGGTAGAAGACAGCCGCACGCAGATTATGGCGGAGGGTGCCGGCACGGTAACGTATGTGGATGCCGACAAGATTGTCATCAACTACGACCGCGACGAGGAGCAGGAGTTCATCTCCTTCGAGCCCGCGGAGGTTACCTACAAACTGCCGAAGTTTGAGAAGACCAACCAGAACACCACCATCGACCTGCACCCCTTGGTACGCAAAGGAGACCGCGTAGAGCAGGGACAAATCCTCACCGAGGGTTACGCTACGCAAGGCGGCGAGTTGGCGCTGGGTAAGAACCTGAAGGTAGCATATATTCCTTGGAAGGGTTACAACTACGAGGACGCCATCGTATTGAGCGAGCGTATAGTGCGCGAGGATATGTACACCTCGGTGCACGTGGTAGAACAACTGCTCGAGGTGCGCGAGACCAAGCGCGGTATGGAGGAGTTCACCGCCGACATCCCGAACATCAGCGAGGACGCAACGAAAGACCTCGACGAGAACGGTATCATTCGCGTAGGTGCGCATATCAACCCGGGCGATATCCTTGTGGGTAAAATTACCCCGAAGGGTGAGAGCGACCCCTCGCCGGAGGAAAAACTGCTGAAGGCCATCTTCGGCGACAAGGCAGGCGACGTGAAGGACGCTTCCTTGAAGGCTACTCCGTCGTTGGACGGCGTGGTGATTGACCGCAAATTGTATTCGCGTGCGAACAAAGACCGCAAGCAGAAACTGGCTGACCGCGAGACCTTGGCGCAGATGGATGCGAAGTTCGAGGCAGAGAGCAAAGAACTGCGCGACCTGCTCATCAGCAAGTTGGCGGTTATCCTGAAGAACCGCGAGGCGGTATCGGTGAAAGACAATGTCGGTACGGAGATTATCGCCAAAGGTCAGCACTTTAGCAAAGAGCGTCTGGGCTTGATTGACTACCACTCCGTGATGTTGGAAGGCTGGACCAACGACGCTCACAAGAACGAACTGGTGGCACAGTGCGTGATGAACTACATCGCTAAGCACAAGGAGATGGACGCGCAGTTGAAACGCGACAAGTTCAACCTCACTATCGGCGACGAGTTGCCCAACGGTATCATCCAGATGGCGAAAGTCTATATCGCCAAACTGCGTAAGATTCGCGTGGGTGATAAGATGGCAGGTCGCCACGGTAACAAGGGTATCGTGTCGAAGATTGTGCGTGTGGAAGACATGCCGTTCTTGGCAGACGGTACGCCGGTGGATATCGTGCTGAACCCGATGGGTGTGCCTTCTCGTATGAACATCGGTCAGATTTTCGAGGCAGTGCTCGGTTGGGCAGGTCAAGAGTTAGGCGTGAAGTTCGCTACTCCTATCTTCGACGGTTGTACGTTGGAGCAGTTGGATGAGTGGACGGACAAAGCCGGTCTGCCGCGCGCAGGTAAGACCCAGTTGTACGACGGAGAGACGGGTGAACCCTTCGACCAAATGGCAACAGTGGGTGTAACCTACTTCATGAAGTTAGGCCACATGGTAGACGACAAGATGCACGCGCGTTCGATAGGTCCGTACAGTCTCATCACGCAGCAGCCGTTGGGCGGTAAAGCGCAGTTCGGTGGTCAGCGTTTCGGTGAGATGGAGGTATGGGCGCTCGAAGCACACGGCGCCGCACACACCTTGCAGGAGATACTGACCGTGAAGTCGGACGATGTAACGGGTCGTGCTCGTACCTACGAGGCTATCGTGAAAGGCGAGAACTTCCCGACACCGGGGCTCCCCGAGTCGCTGAATGTCTTGCTCCACGAGTTGCAAGGATTAGGACTTTCTATCACAATGGAATAAGAATTGTCAAATTGTCTAATTGTAAATTTGTCAAATTTGTATGGCTTTCAAACAAGATAATAGCAAAAGAACTGGATTTTCCAGAATAAGTATTGGCTTGGCGTCTCCCGATGAGATTATGCAACTGTCGAGCGGCGAGGTGCTGAAGCCTGAGACGATTAACTATCGTACCTATAAGCCCGAACGTGATGGTTTGTTCTGCGAGCGTATCTTCGGTCCGACGAAGGACTACGAGTGCTACTGCGGTAAGTACAAGCGTATCCGCTACAAAGGCATCGTGTGCGAGCGTTGCGGCGTGGAGGTAACGGAGAAGAAAGTGCGTCGTGAGCGCATGGGACATATCCGTCTCGTGGTGCCCGTAGCGCACATCTGGTATCTGCGCTCGCTACCGAGCAAGATGGCGGCGCTGCTGGGTATCCCGACCAAGAAACTGGATTCTATCATCTA
Organism: Paludibacteraceae bacterium; assembly: GCA_034090015.1. Classification (GTDB taxonomy): domain Bacteria; phylum Bacteroidota; class Bacteroidia; order Bacteroidales; family Paludibacteraceae; genus Colicola. Next base: position 32,746 of record JAXDTJ010000002.1, read on the forward strand.
CTACGAGAAGTATATCGTAGTTCGCGCCGGTGCGCTGGCGGGCGAAGAGATAGGCGAGCGTCATAAGGACGACAAAGACCGTCTGGTGATAGAAGACCGCATGCTGCTGGACGAAGAGCAGTATGAGCAGATTCAAGACCTGCTGGAGGCAAAATACCCCAACAACGACAATCTCGACAATGCCGACCCCGAGAAGTTCATCGCGAAGATGGGTGCAGAGGCTATCTACGACCTGCTTTGCAATATCGACTTGGACGCGCTGAGTTATGAGTTGCGCGACATCGCCGGCAAGGCTACATCGGTGCAACGCAAGCAGGAGGCACTGAAGCGTCTGCAGGTGGTGGAGTCGTTCCGTTCGTCGCACGGCAAGAGCCGTCCCGAGTGGATGATAATGCAGGTCATTCCCGTTACGCCGCCTGAGTTGCGTCCGTTGGTGCCGCTGGACGGTGGTCGTTTCGCTACGAGCGACCTCAACGACCTCTATCGCCGCGTCATCATCCGCAACAACCGTCTGAAACGACTGGTGGAAATCAAGGCACCGGATGTCATTCTGCGCAACGAGAAGCGTATGTTGCAGGAGGCGGTGGACTCGCTGTTTGACAACAGCCGCAAGACCACGGCGATGAAGTCGGAAGCCAACCGCCCGCTGAAGTCGTTGAGCGACTCGCTGAAGGGTAAACAAGGTCGTTTCCGTCAGAACCTGCTCGGTAAGCGTGTGGACTACTCCGCGCGTTCGGTTATCGTCGTTGGTCCTGAGTTGAACATGCACGAGTGCGGTCTGCCAAAGGAGATGGCAGCCGAACTCTACAAGCCGTTTATCATCCGCAAACTCATCGAGCGCGGTATGGTGAAGACGGTGAAGAGCGCGAAGAAGATTATCGACCGCCGCGACCCCGTTATCTACGAGATTTTGGAGCACGTGATGGAGGGACACCCCGTGTTGCTCAACCGTGCGCCGACGCTGCACCGCCATGGTATCTTGGCGTTCCAGCCGCGTATGATTGAGGGTCGTGCTATCCAGTTGCACCCGCTGGCATGTGCCGGCTTCAACGCCGACTTCGACGGCGACCAGATGGCTGTACACTTGCCGCTGAGCAACGAGGCTATCTTGGAGGCGCAACTGCTGATGTTGGGCTCGCATAACATCCTCGACCCCGCGAACGGTAACCCTATCACGGTACCTTCGCAGGATATGATTCTCGGTCTGTATTATATCACCAAGGAGCGCACGGGTGCGCAGGGCGAAGGACTGGTGTTCTCGTCGCCCGAGGAATGTATCATCGCGCTGAACGAAGGTCGCGTGAACATCCACGCGAAGGTGAAAGTGCGTATTGACGACATCGTGGACGGAGACCATGTAACGCATATCATCGAGACGACCCCGGGTCGCGTGGTGGTGAACCAATACGTACCCGCGGAGGTAGGTTATCAGAATGTGGTGATGAAGAAAGGTGCGGTGAAGGGCATTATCTCGAAGGTCATCAAGACCTGCGGTGTGGCTCGCACGGCGCAGTTCCTCGACGATATCAAGAACCTCGGCTACTACAAAGCATTCCGCGGCGGTCTGTCGTTCAACCTGAACGATATCCTCATCCCCGAGGAGAAGCAAGGCATCATCGCCAAGGGTAACCAAGAGGTGGAGAACATCACGGAGATGTACAACTTCGGTGAGATGGGCGACGATGAGCGTTACAACAACGTGATTGCGGCGTGGTCGCGCGTGGATACCGAGGTAACCGACATCCTGATGAAGCACATGCAGGAGGCGGACCAAGGATTCAACTCCGTATATATGATGATGGACTCGGGTGCGCGTGGTAACAAACAGCAGATTAAGCAGTTGGCAGGTGTCCGCGGCTTGATGGCAAAGCCGGGTAAAGCCGGTTCTACCGATACCCGTCAGACCATTGAGAACCCGATTCTCTCGAACTTCAAAGAGGGTATGTCGGTGTTGGAGTACTTCATCTCGACGCACGGTGCGCGCAAGGGTCTTGCCGATACGGCGTTGAAGACCGCCGACGCGGGTTACCTGACGCGTCGTCTGGTGGATGTATCGCACGATGTGATAATCAACGAGGAGGACTGCGGCACTTTGCGTGGTTTGACGGCGCGTGCCATCAAGCAGAACGATGTGGTGGTAGCTACGCTGACGCAGCGTATCCTCGGTCGTGTGAGTGTGCACGACATCCACGACCTGGACGGCGAACTCATCGTCGCTGCCGGCGAGGAGATTCGCGAGGCACAGTGCGAGCAGATAGAGGCAGCAGGTATCGAGGAGGTGGAAATCCGCTCGGTGCTGACCTGCGAGAGCAAGCACGGTGTGTGCGCGAAGTGCTACGGCCGCAACCTCGCATCGCGTAAGATGGTGCAGAAAGGTGAGGCAGTGGGCGTCATCGCGGCGCAAGCCATCGGTGAGCCCGGTACGCAGTTGACCCTCCGTACCTTCCACTCGGGTGGTGTAGCCGGCAACGCGGCAACGCAGAACACCTACGCTATCCCCCGCGAGGGTATCATCGAGATAGAGGACTTGCGCACCATCACCACTGCTGCGGGCGATGTGATTGTAGTGAGCCGTCTGAACGAGATGCAGTTGAAAGACGAGAAGACGGGCGTGGTGCTGACGACGTTCAACATCCCCTACGCTTCCAAACTCTTCATCACCCCGGGCGAGAAATACGAGAAGGGCACGGTAGTGTGCGAGTGGGACCCCTACAAGGCAGCCGTAGTCATCGAGCAAGACGGTGTGCTGCAATACGAAGATGTCATCGAGGGCGTTACCTCCAAGACCGAGGTGGACGACCAGACGGGCAAGAAAGAGGTTACCATCACAGATACCAAGGACAAGACGAAGATGCCGTCCGCTCATATCGTGGACGCGCAGGGCAACGTGCTCCGTACCTATAACCTGCCTGTCAAGGCGAGCCTCGTGCACGCCGACGGCGAGGAGGTGAAGGTGGGCGACCTGCTCTTCACCGTGGCGCGTGCCTTCGGTACAGCAGGCGATATCACCGGTGGTCTGCCGCGTGTAACGGAGTTGTTCGAGGCGCGTAACCCGTCGAACCCCGCTATCGTTGCGGAGATTGACGGCGAGGTAACCTTCGGCCGTATCAAGCGCGGTAACCGCGAGTTGTTCGTTACCTCGAAGATGGGCGAGCAGAAAGCGTACTTGATTCCGCTGTCGAAGCAAATCCTCGTGCAGGAGGGCGACTATGTGCGCGCCGGCGTACCGCTGTCCGACGGCGCTATCACGCCCGACGACATCCTGGCTATCCAAGGTCCGACGGCGGTGCAAGACTATATCGTGAACGAGGCGCAGTCCGTCTATCGTATGCAGGGTGTGGAAATCAACGACAAGCACTTCGAGATTATCGTGCGTCAGATGATGCGCAAGGTGGAAATCCTCGACGCGGGCGACACACGCTTCTTGGAGGGGCAGATAGTGGACAAGATGGACTTCCTCGAAGAGAACGACCGTATCTGGGGCAAGAAAGTGGTTACGGAAGCCGGCGACAGCGAGTTGCTGCGTGCAGGGCAGATAGTAACCAGCCGTCGTCTGCACGATGAGAACTCTACGCTCCGCCGCAAGGACAAGCACCTCGTAGAGGCACGCGAGGCGACGTGCGCTACGGCTAAGCAGATACTGCAAGGTATCACCCGCGCGGCATTGGGCACCAAGTCGTTCATGTCCGCTGCGTCGTTCCAAGAGACCACGAAGGTGCTCAACGAGGCGGCTATCCAAGGCAAGATAGACTACCTCGACGGTATGAAGGAGAATGTGATTTGCGGTAACCTGATACCTGCGGGTACGGGTCTGCGTGAGTTCAAACGCATACCTGTCTATAACCGCGAGGAGTACGAAGCACTGCAAGCCGCCCGCGCCGCACAAGAAGAGGCACAGGCTGACGAAGAAGGCGAAACCAACGAATAAGGCTTACGCTACACACCAAAAAGGCTGTCTAACAACTCATGTTAGACAGCCTTTTTAGTGGTCAGTGGTTAGTGGTCAGTGGGTTTCGAAAGGTTTCGAAAGAGAAACTGATTGTTTGCCTGTTTCGTTATTTGGTTGATAGTGTGTTGGTTATGTATGCGTTGCTATACGATGTGTCAAATAACATGGCGTTTTATAGCAACGATATGGAAAAAAGTGCGTATCTTTGCGGCACCTTAAACCTTCAACTCTCAACTCTCAACTCTCAACTAATTAACACGAACTCGAAATAATATTTATACACAAAAACGAACAATAATACTTTCCAAATACGAACAAAAACTCTTTTTTATTTCAACAAACATTTTAATTTGACAATTTGACAATTTACTATTTTACAATTAATAAAAACCAAATTACTCCTTGACTGCTGAAAGAGTTCTCCGGAGACACACCTCCTATAAAACTAATAAACTCATAAACTAATAAACTCATAAACTTATTAACTCATAAACTCATTAACTAATTAACTATAAACTAATACCTTATATCTTATGAGAAACAGTTTACTTTTTTGTTTGGGCATGTTGCTTAGTATTCAGTTGGCAGATGCTAAGGTGTGGCATGTAGTTGCTCGTGGTACGGGCAATGGCACGAGTTGGTCGTCTCCGATGGGTTCCATCAAGTCAGCGCTCAACAGTTCTGCATTGGGCGATACGGTGAAAGTGGCAGCCGGCACGTTTGCGGAGCAGATAGTTATCAAAGACGGTGTGTCGGTGTTGGGCGGTTATGATGCGTCCACGGGAGCGCGTAGCGAGCTGGGTAACACCATCATAGACGGAGCCAACTTAGGCACTTATGTCCTCATCAAGTACGATGCGGCTTGCAGTGTCCCCACGTATATTGACGGTTTGGTGTTTGAGAACGCGCATAACTCGAAGGACTACGGCTGCGGCTACATACGCGGCAATGTGTATGTGCAGCATTGCACCATTCGTCGTTGCGAGGGAGCCAAGATAGGTGGTCTGTACAACGATGGCGGTACGATACGTGATTGTATCATTGAGTTATGCGTGAGTGGCGGTGATGGCGCGGTGCGTAACAACGGCGGCGTGGTGGAGCGCTGTATCTTCCGCGGTAACCAAGGCAAGTACGGAGCGGCTTTTCGCAATGAGAACGATGGCGTTGTTCGCAACTGTCTGATTCACAACAACAGCGCGATGGTGTCGGGTTGGCCTAACTCGGGCGGCGCATATAACCCGTCGGGGATGATAGTCAACTGCACTTTCGCCCGCAACAGCGGTTCGCAATATGCGGGTTTGCACAGCGAGGGACCTGTTATCAACAGCATCACATGGCGCAACGAGTCGGAGACGGGCTTCACCGACCCTGCTAACTTTGTCTCGGGCGACAACAACCCGCTGGCAGCGAAGAATGCCTCGGACGATGGTTTTGATGCACCGGCTTATTCGGCGATGCGCTTGAGCAGAAGCAATATGGACGAGAAAGGTCCTCACTTCGTGTCTCCTACGGCGTTTGCGGGCATTCCCTCCAATGCGTGGGAAGAGGCAGCGATGCGTGCGGCGGACTTTCGCTTGATGAGCAGTTCTCCGCTGATAGACTTAGGTCAGAGCGGTTATGCTCCCGCGGAAGACATGAATGGCGTATCCCGCCCGAAGGGGGAGGGTGTGGATATAGGTTGCTATGAATACGATGCGTTGTCGGCAGTGGTGGGCGTTACGGGCGTGGCGGTGCAGCCGGATACGCTGGTAATAGAAGTGGGCAGTATGGGGTTGGCGGTAGCCGTTGTGTCGCCTCAGAATGCTTCGGACAAGCGTATAGTGTGGAATACGGATAACCATCGTGTGGCAACGGTGGACAGCGAGGGACATGTTACAGGCGTAGCCATCGGTCAGACATCGGTGAAAGCCTATACGAAGGATGGTGGTCATACGGCAAGGACCGTGGTGCGGGTGGTTGCGAAGCCGGAGGTGGTGGTTCATCCGGAGGTGGCAGCGGCGGATTCGCTGTATAAGATAGCGGACTACACCATCCCGTCGTATATGCCGCTGTGGGTGGCGAAAGAGGCGGCACGCCGCGACAGCAGCGAGAGTAATCTTGCAGCCATGCGTGCAGCAATAGGTATGCTGGTGGCGAAGGATTATCCCTACTGCGTGGTAACGAATGTGAACGGGGACCCTGCAACGCAGATGGGCGTGGCATGGTTCACCAACGAAGGCATACGAGATGGGGTAGTACAGATCGTGGAGAGCAACGACCCCGCAACGGCGGATTTTGCTAAGGCACGCACCGTGGAAGCCACTTGCACTACGACCAAGCCGTTGCGCTATGCCGTGAGCCTGAGCGGTCTGATTAAGGCGACGGGCATGGTGCCTACGACGCGTTATACGTACGAGAGCCACAAGGCGTTGCTGACGGGTCTGAAGCCGAATACGCGTTATTGCTACCGTGTGGGCACGGAGGGGGCGTGGAGCGATGTGATGTCGTTCACCACGGCGCCCGAGGGAAAAGAGGCGTTTTCGTTTGTGTATATGACGGACTCTCACTTGCAGGATTCTGTGTATGTTCGCGAGGCGCGCAAGTGCAGCGAGACAGTGGCGCGACAGGCGGGTGATGCGCGATTTGTGATGTTTCCGGGGGATTTTGTGGAGACGGGCACGAGCAACAACTCGGAATGGGAGTGGGAGCAGTGGTTTGAGCAGGCGCTGAAGCCTGTGCTGCAACGTATGCCCTGTGCGCCGACGGACGGCAATCACGATGACTCGCCCAACTACAACTACTCGTATCATTTCCATACGGACAACGGCTTTAAGGAGACGGCGAGCGTGAAGCCTCAGTTTGACGGCACGACGTATTCGTTTGTGTATGGCGATGTGCTGTTTTTGGTATATAGCCATCAGGACTATTGGCGCGGACAATATAGCATAGCGAACAGCAAGAGTGCGTATTTGGAGAACGATGTGGCTCGGTGGATGCGTGAGCAGGTGGCGGCGCACCCAGAGACGAAGTGGCGTATAGCGTTGGTGCATAAGAACCTGTTTTGCGGCAGCGGACACCAGAAAGACGAGGAGGCGCAGTTGTTTCGTGCGATAATGTGCCCTATATTCGAGGAGTTGCATATCGACCTTGTGTTGCAGGGGCACGACCATACGTATGAGGTGATAGGTCCTGTGGACAACAGCACGATGACGGCTATCGAGGGCGGTGTTTCGGGTCGCGAGCGTGTGTCGGGCGGTACGTCGTACAACATGACGGGTTGGCGCGGCGGTACGTACACGGTGGACGGCGGTACGATGTATTTCGTAGGAGCGACGTGCGGCAACAAGCGTTACTCGCCCTATACGAAGGCGGAGATGGAGTCGAACTACGAATATACGAAGGTGGCGGATTACTACGATTTGTTTACGGGTTGTTTGGGTCAGCCGGGTAGTCCGGCGTTTACGAAAGTAACGGTGAACAGCGATTCGCTTGTGCTGTCCACGTACACTGCCAACGGCGCATACGAGGCAACGCTGTACGACCAAATCGTTATCAAACGAGAGGGTAGCAACCATGTGGAGTTGGGCGTGGAGGAAATCGTACGGAACGAGCCGAAAGAGGCGGTCGGGAAATACCTGATAGGAGGGCAACTGCTGATTGCACGCGGGGAGCGATTTTATGACCTGCTCGGTCGCCCTGCCGAAGACCCGTTCCGCGCGGCGAGGTCTCGTTAAACACTCAACACTAAACTATCAACTAATAACTAACCCTAAATATCATTACAACACCATGAAAAAGATTTACGCTATGTTATTGCTGTGCGGACTGAGTATGTCTGCCATAGCAACGGTAACCACCCTTCCTTCGGGTGAAGACCTCACAACCGCCATCGGCTCTGCTGCGGCGGGAGACACCTTGCTGTTGCAAGACGGTACGTTTACCATGAGTGCTACCGCCACCGTGAGCAATCCCCTCACGATTATGGCTGCAGACGGTGCATCGCCGGTTGTCAATCTGCACCGTATTGAGCCCAATGCCGAATTTAAGGCGGTAGGAATTAAGTTTGTAGGCAATGGCAGTTCCCATTGTATCCGTACTACCGTAGGCGGTACTTTCTCTGTACGCTTTGAAAACTGCCACTTTGTCAATACGGCTTCCACCGGTCGAATCTACTACCTGAGTAGTGGTCAAACTCTTGACAATCTGTCGTTTGACAATTGTATATTGGACGGGTCGAATACGGAGAGCGGTGCTATATATAGTTATGGTACGCTTGGCAGTTTGCGCATCACGAATAGTACCATCATGAACCATACGCAGAACTTAGCCATCCAGACCAAGACGGTTACTAATCTTCTAATAGACCACTGCACATTCTATAATAACGGTCCGCGCGTCATATACAGCAAATGTGAGAATGCGGTGGTAACCAACTGCGTGATTTCCAACCCCGCCATGGTCGGCGACAACGGCTTCTGTACCTATTACGGCACTTTGTCCAACTGCGTGTACTACAATACGGGTGCACCTCACTCCGGACCCACGATAACCAATGTGGTAGAGGCAGACCCGCTCTTTATTGACCCCAACAACGGTAATCTCAATTTTCAAAGCACATCTCTGTTGCTGAATGCCGCTACCGATGGTAGCCATATCGGCGACCCGCGCTGGCATGTAGCAGAGGCGCAAATGGTGGTAAGCCTGCAATGTCTTGGCAGCGCAGAGAAAGCCACTGACAACTACACCATCGCCTTCTCTGCGGTTGACCCCTCAGCAAGCGCTACCATCACACTGGCTTATTCTTCCGACCAACAATCATGGACTACGATTATTGACCAATTATCGTCCGCCGCGATGCAGTACGAATGGAATATCCGCACGATGCCTGCCGGCGACTATTACCTGCAAGCCGTGCTCGCCAATGCTACCGACACGGTTCGTGCAGTATCTGCCCATCCGTTAACCATCGTCCCCGATACGGAGGCTCCCCGCGCCATCACTGATTTGACAGCCTTTGCGGACAATCAATCTGTCCGTCTCACTTGGAGCAATCCTACGCATAGTGTACCTTGTGCATCCACTATCTATGAGAAAATCTTGGGGATGAGCAATATCGAGTTTTATACCTCGCCTTCCGAAAGCGCAAGTGCTAATGCGGAGGTGGTAACCGATGGGTTGCAAGTAACCTATCAGACGCAGGTGGCATGGGCGGATGCCGGTGTTAAAATCATACCCGCCAACCCTGCCGAAGTACTCACAGACCTGTCTTTCCGCTTGAAAGGAAACGGTAAAGCGCACAACATACGCGTTACCGTAGAGCAAAACGGGGCGGACTGGTGGTATCAGTATGTTTCTTTGGAAAATACCGAATGGCAAAACGTAACCGCAGACAACCTTAAGAAACTCACGTGGCACAACAATCTCCCCGGCGAGGCGTTCGATGGGACCAATATCACGGCGGTCTATTTGGTGGTGTCGGTGATGGATGCTACGGCGGAAGGAACATTTGTGATAGACAACGTGCAAATGAGCGGGCTTATCCCTCCTGTAGCCGACTTTGTGAAGACCACGATTGTTCGCAGCACTACTGCTTATCCGGCTACTATTGCGGATGGTACCGTGGTGTATGAAGGAACCGATGAGGTATATGAAGATACCAACCTCGAACCGGGCACCTATTACTATGCCGCGTTTGCTGCAGATGATTTGGGAAATATCTCCGATCCTGCGACTTGCACCGCCACCGTTCAAACCAAAGAAACCGGTATGGAAACCGTGCATGGCACTGACGATGCGGTTGTCAAACGTATTGAGAATGGGCAACTCTATATCATACGCGGCAGTATGCGTTATTCCGTTTTAGGAACTGAAATCAGATAAATCGAACTGTCATGAATAGCAAGTTTTTACATATCGTAGGTGCAGGCGTTGGGCTTGCACTTACGACTGCGCTCTCGGCAGGTGTACAGGTTCTGCCGGGCGTCGGTACGTTGAACACCGCCGTTAGTGCCGCTGCAGCAGGGGATACCTTGTGGCTGCAAACGGGGGAATATACTATCAGCAGCAATATAGACATGGTGCAACCGCTGAGTATCTGTGCGGAAGAAGGAGCCGAACCGGTGCTGAAGATGTCTGCACGTTTCACGGTGTCCGATGCGGTAACCTTCCGTGGATTATCCTTAGATGGTACCCAAACCGCTACCGAAGGCATCCGTTACATCGGTAAAGGTACCCAGCATATTCAAGACTGCCATCTCACGGGATTTACCTCGCGTGCTATCCGCGTGTACGACAATGCCGCTCTGGATTCCGTGCTGATTGACGGCTGTCAGTTCATGGGCCCTTGCGGGCAAGTCTTCTATGTGGGGAAATCCGGATTGGTGGACTATGTGGGTATCACGCGTTCCACGTTCCTCCATCTTGAACAAGGCACTACCAAGTATTTCATATACATGAACTACGGTGAAGAGCTCACCGATGGTACTCGTGTGGATATGGACCATTGCACTTTCTATGGTTGCACTGACCGGCGCGGTGCCTACTTCTACAACGTGAACAATGTGCATGTTACCAATTGTATCGCCGCTTATCCTGCGCGGGTGGACGATACCAAGGCATTCTCTGTCTATGGCACCGCCAGCGAAATCAGCCATTGTATCTGCTACAATGTCGATCCTTACGGCAACGCTATGCGTACGTCTGTCAGCAGTCAGAATCCGCTGTTTGTGGATCCGACAGGTGGCGACTTCCAATTATTCCGCAACTCTCCTGCTGTAGGAGCGGGTACGGATGGCAGCCACTTGGGTGATCCGCGTTGGGGCGTAGCCGACAGGGATGCCGACCCGTCGGATTTGCCCTATACCCTCAGCAAAGTGCCCTACAGCATGTCCCCCACGCAACAATCCGTGCGCATACTCTGGCAAACAGCCGATACCGTTTCTATGGGAGTAGTAGCCTATGGTACTGCCCCCGATGCCCTCATCGACACCGTACGGAGCCGTAGCGGCAGGATGGTGCAGGGGGAAGGATTTGTGCATGTAGTGGAACTGACGGGACTACAACCTTTCACGCGCTACTATTATCGTGTAGGAGACGGCAAACGGGAAGACGAGCGCATCAGCAGTTGCAAGACCGCACCTGCGGAGAATACCGCGTTCCGAATGTTCATGCTTTCCGATATTCACGTAAACGCTTGCAAAAACTGGCAGAACGAGCAGGCTTTCATCACACAGAACTTGCAACCGGATTTTGCCATGTTCATTGGCGATTTCGTGAACCACGGTTGGGAACGCGATTGGAACGAAGCTTTCTTCACGCCGGGTGCTCCTTTCTTAGGACAAGTAACATTCTCCGGCGCAGTGGGCAACCACGAGACCTATGACCCCTATTCCGATACGCCGGCACAACGACCGCAAGGATTCAACAACTATCATACCTACTACGATTATTTCTCGTTCTTCAGCCATGGGCAGAGCGAGGGAGATGTGATAGATCCGCGCGGAGAAGCCTATTTCACTTTCCCCTATGGCGATGCGCAAATCATTTGCTTGAATCTGAACAACAACTATGATGCCGTTTACGACAGCCCGAGTTTTGCCAAAGGTTCTCGTCAGTACGAATGGCTGGAGCAACAACTGAAAACTGCTACTGCCAAATGGATACTCGTTTACGCCCATGTGGGTATCACCACGTCAGGCTATCACGGGCAATGGAATGTGGATAACCATACTATCATACGCCCGCTACTGGAGAAATATGCTAAAGAAGGTAAACACATCATCTGTTTCGCGGGAGATGACCATAGTTTCGAGCATGCACTGAAAGACGGTGTCCACTACGTCCGCCCGGGTTGCGGACGCAACTCCAACTATGCACAGGTTACCTCGCTGCCCGATGCTGCCTACACGCTGATGTACCGTCAGGTCAGTTGCTTCTCTACCCTTGACATGTCGGATGACGGCGAGAGTATATTGCTCACTGCATACGATTCAGTGGGTACAGCGTTCTATTCCTACACATTCACCCAGGACGACAAGCCGCTACCATCTGTCTATATAAGCCATCCCAACAGTGGTTCCAACACGTTTACCGATGAGATGGAGATTGGCTATTCCACTTCTTCGCTCTCTCCCGCCACAGTCAGCCTGTACTACACCACTCGCAATGAGCCTACCCATGGCACCCTTATAGCGGCGGGCTTGGATGGAAGCAACGGCATGCACCGCTATACATGGAACGTGCGTGCCATCCAACCCAAGGGCACCTACTACCTCTATGCCACTATCACCAATGCCGATACTACTATCGCCCGCATGGCGGCTACTCCCGTTGTGCTGCTGGCGGATACCATAGCTCCGCCTGCCCCCACGCAATGTATCTACAACAACGATGACGGACTCATGCACCTCTATTGGGAGAACCCGACGCGCATGATACATATAGAGACGCGCTTGACCGATTTTGAACAAGGATTGGACAATTTCCAAGCATGGGATACCGGCGAGGGCGGCACCACAGCCGTTTCCCTTGCTGCCGGATACGAAAGCAAACAAGCGGCACACGTAGTGTTCAACTTGCAGAAGGCATGGGGGGAAGTGGTCGCCGCTTATGTCTTTGACGAAGCAAAAGACCTGAGTGCAACACCTGTGCTGCACTTCCGATACAAAGGCGACGGTACAGCAAGAACATTGCGGATGGTGGTGTACAACGATGTGAATGGCGATGAGATAGCCAACTCTCAAGACGATTGGTGGTACACAGAGGCACTCTCTTTTGCATCCACCGAGTGGAAACAAGCTGACTTGGATATGAGCGGTTTTGCCGCTTTCGATTGGCATACCAACGCAGAAGGCAAGAACACATGCAAACGTGTCAAAGCGATATGTTTCGTACTGTCAGTGGGCAGTCCCTGCACCGCTTCCGTAGATATAGACGACCTCTCTCTTTCGGGGGAGGTATATCCGGCGCTTGATTTTGCAGGTACGCGCATCGTGCGGCGTTCCGATACGTATCCTGCGCATGCAGAGGATGGCGAAATCATATACGATGGCATCGAAGAGCGTACCATAGACACTTCCGCAGAACCGACGCAGACCTATTTTTATGCGGCTTTTGCTTACGATGATATGGGTAATTACTCTGCCCCCGCTCCTTTCGACTACGGCGAATATACCGGTATCACGCATACCGCCATCTCCGCCCCATGCCCGACCAAATATATCCGAAACGGTCAATTATTCATCCTGCGAGGCACTCAGTGCTATACCGTATTGGGAGTACGGCAGTTCTGACTATAAGCGAAAAGTGTCAGTTATGCTTGCATAATTGCGAAAAAAGCAACACCTTTGCATGCGGATTCAAACATATCTGCTATGCAAAGGTTTGTTTTATGGTTCTTTTTGTTACTCCCGTGTGCGTCGTGCGTCGCTTCGGAGCATGTGTGTCTGTCGCCGTTGGAGCGGGATAGTCTGCCGGCGTGGCATCTCAGGGAGACGGATGTGAGTGCGTTGGACGGTCTGTTGGTGTTGCCTACTACGTGGTCGTTGGTGCAGGGGTATCTCTCGTGTCATGACTTCTCGGACGCGAGTATGCAACGTGTGCTTGCCATGCTGGAGCGTGAGGCGAAGCGGCATACGCTCTCGTTGTCGTGTGTGTATCGCTCTGTGTCGCCGCAGGGGGACAGTCTGTGGGTGTCGGGCAGGATATACCTGCCGCGGACGCGTTGTGTGCGAGGGGTGGTGCTTGCGCCGCATTTCACTATCTGCGCCGATCGCGAAACGCCGAGCCGAAGGGTGGGGCTGGAAGTGGTGTTTGCGCTGGAGGGGTACGTGGTGGTAGTGCCGGACTATGTGGGCTACGGCGTGAGTGCGCATCTGACGCATCCGTATCTGCATTGGCACAGTGCCGCCACCACGGCGGTGGATATGTTAAGCACCGTGCCGGATTTGCTCTCACACTACGGATACTCTTGGGATGAAGGATTAAGGATAAAGGATGAAAGACTAAATAGTACTGGGGACGCGGGCGTCTCGCCCGCGGTAGAAAAGCATTGTACCGAGAACTCAGAGGCAAATCTAATAAGTCCTTCATCCTACGTCCTTGATCCTTCATCTAAAGAAAGTCCTTCATCCCGAGAAATTCCGCTGTGGATAGTGGGTTACTCGCAGGGAGCCGCTGCGGCTTTGGGAGCGGCGCGGCTTTTGGAAGAGCGGGAAGAGAGCCCTTGGCATATAGCGGGATTGTATGCCGGCGGCGGACCGTATGATGTTGCCGGTACGTATGATGTCTGTGTGGCGGCAGACTCTACGGGTATCCCCTGTGCGATACCGATGCTGGTGATGGGGACGAGCGAGGCATATATGCTCGGCTTGCGAAAGCAGGATTTCTTCAAGGAACCGTTGCTGTCGCATTACGAGGAGTGGATAGGAGAAAAACGGTACACGATGAATGAGATTAAGGCGCGGATGGGGTCTTGCCGCTTGAGTGACGCCATGACGCGCGAGGGTATGGACAAGACCTGCCCGGAGACAGCGCGCTTCTACCAAGCACTGCAACAAAGTAGCATCGCGGGGTATGCGCCGGCGTGCCCTGCGGTTTTCTTTCACAGCACCGATGATGACATGGTGCCCTGTATGAACACCCTGCGGCAACAAGATGCCTGCAGGGGTGTAGATGGAATACGGTTTGACATAGCACCGTACGGTTCGCACATGGAGGCGTGTCTCCGTTTTTATGGCAATGTCTATCGTGCACTCCATGGTTAATTTGACAATCCCGACAAGTCGGGACAAGTTTTGACAATTTACTATTTTACAATTGACCATGCGGCGCACAATTTTATTTGACAATTTACTATTTTACAATTATTTGGAGGAAAACTTGCATATATCGAAAAGTTTTAGTACCTTTGCGGGCTCTTATTCACAAAACGAAATTAGTTTTGAAATATTGAGAGTATTAATAACCGCGGGCGAGACGCCCACGTCCCCAGTATGAGAAGACAACTTTCCATCCTCCTTTTTCTACTGCTCTGCTTATCATCTGTATGCGCACGAAACGTGCGTATCTATGGCTATGTGGTGGACTCGGATAATCGGGGGATTGAGTTGGCGAATGTGTACGAGATAGGATCCACCCCATCCCTCCCTGCAAGGGAGGGAGAAAATGGTACCACGACTAACAAGAACGGATACTATGAGCTTATGCTTATGGAGCCGAGCGACACGATTACGCTGGTATTCTCTATGGTAGGTTATACTACTGTCTATCAGCGGATTGTGCTGGAACAAGGGACTTCTACTGTGCGGCCTGGAGACCGCACCTCCTTGGATGATGTGCTGAACGTGAATGTGGAGATGGCGACAAGCGAGGAATGGTTAGAGGAAGTAGAAGTGCGGGGCGTGAAGCGGCAGACAACGATGATGGACCACATAGATGCCACCACGAGCCGCGTGATGCCCGATGCCACGGGCGGGTCTATCGAGAGCCTGCTCATCACCTTTGCCGGCGTGAACCAGAACAACGAGTTGAGCAGCCAATACAACGTGCGAGGCGGCAGTTTCGATGAGAATGTAGTCTATGTGAACGGCATAGAGGTGCACCGTCCGTTGCTGATTCGCAGCGGGCAACAGGAGGGGCTGTCGTTCGTCAATCCGTCGATGGTGGAGAATGTGGAGTTCTCGGCGGGCGGCTACGGCGCACAGTACGGAGATAAGATGGCGTCGGTGCTGGATATCCGCTACAAACAGCCGGAGCGTTTCGAGGGCTCGCTGAGCGCCAGCCTGCTCGGGGCAAGCGTGTATGTGGGGACAACCACGACCGCTAACGCTGAAAGACCGTCTAACGACTATAAGACCACTGACGCTGTCCGACCGTCTGACGACTGTCCGACCACTGCGTTGTCAGACCGCGCTTTTTATCCCGACAAGTCGGGATCGCGCTGTCCGACTGATATAGTATCGAATGTAAATCAGTCGTTTAGCGAAGCGGTCGGACAGCAAAGCGGTCGGACAGCAAAGCGGTCGGACAGCAAAGCGGTCGGGGTATCTTTCTCCCAGATGCACGGCATACGGTACAAGACCTCGCAGTATATGCTCGGCTCGCTCGCTACGGCAGGAAACTACCAACCGAATTACTTTGACTATCAGACCATGCTGACATGGGAGATAAATAGGGATAAGACCGCTGACGCTGAAAGACCGTCTAATCAATCGGATAGCGGAGCGGTCGGACAGCAGAGCGGTCGGACAGCGGAGCGGTCGGACAGCAAAGCGGTCGGGGCAGGTCGCGGGTCGTGGAAGACCTCTTTCTTGGGCAATGTGAGTGTGAATGACTATGTGTTTCAGCCGGATTCGATGTCGGAGAGTTGGGGAGGATTGGATGCGAAGCACCTGAATATATGGTACGACGGGCAGGAGAAAGACCGCTTCGTAACGGCTTTTGCCGCGCTGAGCACGGGGGGGCAGGTGAGCCGTGAGGTGAGCATCGGATTCGACGCGAGCGGCTTCTACACCAACGAGCGCGAGACCTACGACATCACGGGCGAGTACGTGCTGTCGAACAAGTCGCTGGACGCGGAGAACCCCGACATGGGCAGCGGTCGCCCGGGGGAGATGGTGGACCCGAGCGGGCAGACGGATGTGCTGGGCACGGGTAAGTACCACCAGCATGCGCGCAACCGGCTGGAAGCGGGCGTGGCAACGCTGTCGCACCACGGCGAGTGGAAACGCGGGCAGAACAGCCTGACATGGGGCGTGAGTGCGCAGGGCGAGTGGATACGCGACCATATCAGCGAGTGGGAATGGCGCGACTCGGCGGGCTACAGCCTGCCCAACAACGGGCAGGACATGCTCCTCTACTACGCCATGCAGGGCGACAGCAGCATGCAGTCGGCACGCGTGCAGGGCTACGTGCAGAACACCCATAAGTGGAACACCGACAAGGGGCAGGTGATACTGACCGTGGGCGGAAGATTGCAATGGTGGAGTTGGACCAACGAAGTGCTGCCGAGTCCGCGGGCGAGCCTCGTCTATATCCCCGGCTGGAAACGCGATTTCAGTTTCCGTCTGGCGACGGGACTCTACTACCAAGCGCCGTTCTACAAGGAGTTGCGCGACACGCTGACGGGAGCGGACGGCGTAACCCGTATCTCGCTCACGCGCGACCTGAAAGCGCAACGGTCGGTGCACGTGGTGCTGGGCGGCGACTACTATTTCCGTGCATGGGGGCGACCGTTTAAGTTCACCGCCGAAGCCTACTACAAGTATATCGACCGCATGGAGAGTTACACGGTGGACAACGTGCGGGTGCGCTACTCGGGCAAGAACGACTCGGAGGGGTACGCGGCAGGGCTTGACCTGAAATTATACGGCGAGTTGGTGCCCGGGGCGGATAGTTGGATTAGTTTCTCGGTGATGAGTGCGAAGCAGCGGTTGCTTGACCGTCCCGATTTGGGCTGGATACCCTCTCCGCAGGAGCAACGCTACTCGTTCTCCATGCTGTTTCAAGACTATGTGCCGCAGTTCCCGCAGTTGAAGTTCCACCTGAAGATGCTGTGGAGCGATGGCATGCCCTTTGCGGCACCGCGCGACTATGCCAGCATGAAGACGCTCCGCATGTCCGACTATCGGCGTATAGACATCGGTGCCACATATGCTTTCAACGCGAAGACGGCGAAGTTCATGCGCGCCCCGAGCGCCAAGCACGTGGCAGAGTGGGCGATACAGTTTGAGGTATTCAACCTCGTGGGCTGGAAGAACGTGAACTCCTATTTCTGGGTGAGCGACGCCTACGGGCAGCAGTGGGCTAGCCCCAACTACCTCACCGGCAGACGCTATAACCTGAAACTGACGGTGGACTTGAAGTAATTATGAATTAAGAATTAAGAATTATGAGGGCGCATGCTCTGAATACTCCGAATAATCCGAGTACTCTGAATATTCTGAATAATCTAACCACTGACAACTAACCACTAACCACTGACAACTACTATGGCAGAGCAGTTAACTCCAATGATGAAGCAGTTTCGAGACATCAAGGCGCAGTACCCTGATGCGATGTTGCTGTTTCGTTGTGGCGACTTCTACGAGACCTATTGCGAGGACGCTGTGGAAGCCAGCAAGATACTGAATATCACGCTCACCCACCGCAATAACGCGGGCGGGGCTGCGCCCACGGAGATGGCGGGGTTCCCCTTTCACGCGCTGGATACCTATCTGCCGAAGTTGGTGCGCGCGGGGCGGCGCGTGGCGATATGCGACCAGTTGGAAGACCCCAAACTGACGAAGAAACTGGTGAAACGCGGGGTTACCGAGTTGGTTACTCCGGGTGTGAGTTACTCCGACACCACGCTGCAGCAGAAAGAGAACACATGGGTGGCTGCCGTGCAGTTCACGCGCCACTCATTAGGTATCGCCTTTCTCGACATCTCCACGGGCGAGTTCCTCGCCGCCGAAGGAGCGAGCGACTATATCGACAAACTGCTGACCAACTTTGCCCCCAAGGAGGTGCTCTTCCTGCGCGGGCGCAAGGCGGACTTTGAGGCGCACTTCGGCAACAAGTACTTCACCTTTGAGTTGGAGGACTGGATGCTCAACGAGACGAGTGCGGTGGAGCGGCTGCATAAACAATGGGGCGTGCAGAACCTGAAAGGATTCGGGCTGGAGAAGATGCCCAATGCAGTGATTGCCGCCGGCGGCATCCTCCACTATCTGGACATGACGCAGCACCTGCAGACTGCTCATATCCAACACCTGAGCCGCATAGAGGAAGACCGTTACGTGTGGCTCGACCGCTTCACGATACGCAACCTCGAACTGACGGGCGCACAGCGAGAGGAAGGCAAGACGCTGTTCGAGGTGCTCGACCGCACGCAATCGCCCATGGGCGCGCGCATGCTCCATCGTTGGATGGCGCTCCCCCTCAAAGATGTGCGCCCGATACGCAACAGGCAGATGGTGGTGGAGCATTTCTTCAAGCACCCCGACCAACGCGACACGCTACGGGCGGAGATAGCGAAGATGCAGGACATGGAGCGCGTGGTGAGCAAGATAGCCACGGGGCGTATCTCGCCGCGCGAGATGGTGCAACTGGCGGTTGCTCTGCGGGCGGTAGGGACAATCAAAGAGGTGTGCCTCTCGGCAACGGACAACGCCTATCTGTCGCTGCTCGGCGACCAGATGGAGACCTGCGCGGAGATGCGCGGACGTATAGAGCGTGAGATACAGCCCAATCCGCCGGCAGTGCAAGGGCGACCTGGAATCATCGCGCGGGGCGTGGATAGCGAGTTGGACGACTTGCGCGACCTGCATACCAACAGCAAAGAATACCTGCTGCGTCTGCAGCAACGCGAGAGCGAGAAGACGGGCATACAGAGCCTGAAGATTGGCTTCAACAACGTCTTCGGCTACTATCTGGAGGTACGCAACACCTACAAAGCGCAGGTGCCGCCCGAGTGGATTCGCAAGCAGACACTCGCCAACGCCGAGCGCTATATCACGGAGGAACTCAAAGAGTATGAGGCCAAGATTCTGACGGCGGAGGAGAAGATACAGGTGATAGAGAACCGGCTCTACAACGAGTTGATGCTCGCGCTGACCGACTATGTGCCGAAGATGCAGGTGGACGCGAACATCGTGGCGCAGTTGGACTGCCTGCTGTCGTTTGCCACCGTAGCGGCGGAGAACAAGTATATCTGTCCCGATGTGAACGATGGGCTGGTGATAGACATTCGGCAGGGACGGCATCCCGTCATCGAACAGCAGATGCCGCTGGGCGAGGCGTATATCGCCAATGATGTGTTGCTGGACAACAACGGGCAGCAAATCATCATCATCACGGGTCCGAACATGGCGGGTAAGTCGGCGTTGCTCAGGCAGACGGCGCTTATTGTGCTCATGGCGCAGATGGGCAGTTTTGTGCCGGCGGAGAGCGCGCAGATAGGCGTGGTGGACAAGGTCTTCACCCGCGTGGGTGCGAGCGATAACATCAGCATGGGCGAATCGACCTTTATGGTGGAGATGAACGAGGCGGCGAGTATCCTCAACAACCTCAGCGAGCGCTCGCTGGTGCTTTTCGATGAACTCGGGCGCGGCACCTCCACCTACGACGGTATCTCCATCGCATGGGCAATAGTGGAGTATATCCACGAGCACAAAGGGCATGCGAAAACGCTCTTTGCCACCCACTACCACGAACTCAACGAGATGGAGAAGACCTTCGCACGCATCCGTAACTACAACGTGTCGGTCAAGGAGGCGAACGGTAAGATTATCTTCCTGCGTAAACTGGTGCGCGGCGGCTCGGAGCATAGTTTCGGTATCCACGTCGCGAAGTTAGCCGGCATGCCCGAGAGCATCGTGCAGCGCGCCAATCAGATACTGCACGACTTAGAGCGCGATGCCGCTTCGGTTACCCCCACCGCCGCCAATATCTCGCCCGCGCAAGGCACGCAACTCAGTTTCTTCCAACTGGACGACCCCGTGCTGGAGCAGATACGCGATGAGGTCAAGAGCATGGATATCAACAACCTCACCCCGCTCGAAGCCCTAAACAAACTCTCGGACATCAAGAAACTCGTGGGAGGGTGATGGTTAATTAAGAATTATGAATTAAGAATTAAGAGTGCTCATGCTCTGAATAGTCTGAGTCCTCAGAATACTCAGAATACTCCGATTACTCCAATAATTTTCAAATTTACAAATTTTCAAATTATATAGTTATGGCAGAAGAGAAAAAACAACCGTCTGCGGACAAGTTGAAAGCATTGCAGTTGGCGATGGCGAAGATTGACAAAGACTTCGGCAAGGGCGCCATCATGAAGTTAGGCGACGACAAGATAGAAGATGTGTCGGTTATCTCCACCGGCAGTATCGGTCTGAATCTTGCGCTGGGCGTAGGGGGCTATCCGCGTGGGCGTGTGATAGAAATCTATGGTCCGGAGTCATCAGGTAAGACCACACTTGCTATCCACGCGATGGCAGAGGTGCAGAAGCAGGGCGGTATCGCAGCGATTATCGATGCCGAGCATGCCTTCGACCGTTTCTATGCAGAGCGTTTAGGGGTGGACACCGACAACCTGCTCATAGCGCAACCCGACTGTGGTGAGCAGGCGCTGGAGATAGCGGACGAGTTGATTCGCTCATCGGCAGTGGACCTCGTGGTGATTGACTCCGTAGCAGCCCTTACGCCGAAAGCCGAGATAGAAGGCGACATGGGCGACAACAAAGTGGGCTTGCAGGCGCGACTCATGTCGCAGGCTTTGCGCAAACTCACCGCGACCATCAACAAGACGCAGACCACCTGTATCTTCATCAACCAGTTGCGCGAGAAAATCGGCGTGATGTTCGGTAACCCTGAGACCACCACGGGCGGTAACGCGCTGAAGTTCTACGCTTCCGTGCGCCTCGACATCCGCAAGGTGGGGCAGATAAAAGAGGGCGATGAGATATTGGGCAACCAAGTGCGCGTGAAGGTGGTGAAGAACAAAGTGGCACCTCCGTTCAAGAAAGCGGAGTTCGACCTGATGTTCAACGAGGGTATCTCCAAAGTGGGCGAGATTATCGACCTGGGTGTGGAGAACGGCGTTATCAAGAAGTCGGGTAGTTTCTATAGTTACAACGATACCCGCCTCGGACAAGGGCGCGACGCGGTAAAGAACGTGCTGCGCGACAACCCCGACCTCATGGACGAACTCGAAACCCAAATTATGGAGGGACTGAAGAACAAGAATTAAAGACCGCCTTCGGCTGTCCGACCGTCTAACGACTGTCCGACCGCTGACGCTGAAAGAACGCGCTTTGCGCTGTCTGACCGATATACCCAACTAAATCAGTCGGACAGCGAAGCGGTCGGACAACAAAGTGGTCGTTCAGCGCAAAGCGCGGTCTGATAGTCGCAAGACGGTCGTTCAGCGCAAAGCGCGGTCTTATATTCTATCTATGACCGAACTCCTCACCATATCGCCCAAAGAAGCGCAGGCACTGGAGCGCCAATACCGTATCGTCTCTAAATCGGTGGACGCACGGCAACGCAATCTGCGCGTGAACTTATCCATCTTGCTGGATGAGCAGGGAAAGCGCGTACCGAAAGATGCCCCCGTGCCGCTCTACGAGCCGCCGCGCTTCCAAGATGTGCATGGGGTAGAAAGAGTGGTGTATATCGTGGGGGCAGGTCCTGCGGGACTGTTTGCGGCACTCACCCTGCTCGAGCACGGCGTGAAACCCATTATCTTCGAGCGAGGTAAGGAGGTGAGCGAGCGCAAGAAAGACATCGCCCTGCTCAACCGCAACGAGGGACTGAACGCCGAGAGCAACTACTGTTTTGGCGAAGGCGGCGCAGGCACGTTCTCCGATGGCAAACTCTTCAGCCGTAGCAAGAAGCGCGGCAACATGCAACGGGTGATGGAGTTGTTCCATTATTTCGGTGCCCCCGACAGCGTGCTCTACGAGGCGCATGCCCATATCGGTAGCGACCGCCTGCCCGGCATCATCCGAGCCATGCGCGAGTGCATCCACGCCCACGGCGGCGAAATCCATTTCGAGACCTGCTTTCACTTACTTACTCCCTCCCTTGTAGGGAGGGTCGGGGAGAGTCTTTCTATCATCTACGCCATCGGGCACTCCGCGCACGACACCTACCGCGAGTTGGCGGCAGCGGGGGTGCGGCTGGAGCCCAAGGGCTTTGCGATGGGTGTGCGTGTGGAGCACCCGCAATCGCTCATCAACCGCCTGATGTACCACAACGCGCCGCAGGAGATAGTGGACATCGTGGGCAATGCCAGTTATTCGCTCGTAACGCAGGTGCAGGGGCGCGGGGTCTATTCGTTCTGCATGTGCCCGGGCGGGCATATCGTCCCTGCGGGCAGCACAGCAGGCAGTTGTGTGGTGAACGGCATGTCTGCCAGCCATCGCAACTCACCCTTTGCCAACTCCGGCATGGTGGTAGAGATTCGTCCCGAAGACATATGCGAGCACCCCACGTGGGAGACCAACCTCCTCTACCAAGAGCACTTGGAGCAGTTGGCATTTGACCACGGTGCAGCAGCCAGCAAAGCCCCTGCCCAAAGGTTGCACGACTTTGTTGAAGGCAAAATGAGCAAGACCCTGCCCAAGACCAGTTACCTGCCCGGAGTAGTGCCCAGCCGTATGGACGAGTGGTTGCCCAAGGAGATAGGCATCCGCTTGCAGCAGGGATTCCGCGACTTCGACCGCAAGTACAAGGGATTCCTGACCAACGAGGCAGTTATCTTGGGCGTGGAGAGCCGCAGTAGCAGCGCTGTCCGTATCCCCCGCGCCCCCGAGACGTTGCAGGCATATTGGGCAAAGGAACCGCAGGGCAATATACAATTGGACACGTCTTCAACTTTTATTCCGCAAAGCAATTTACAAATTAACAAATTAACAAATTTACAAATTAACGTAAATATCTACCCCGCCGGTGAGGGTGCAGGCTACGCCGGAGGCATCACCTCTTCCGCCCTTGATGGTATCAATGTCGCACAAGCAGTAATTAAGAAGATAAAAGACCGTTCGCTATGCTCACTAAAAGATAAAGGATAAAAGACTTAATAGTCCTGTTTGGATAAAGGATTAAAGACTAATATCATTAACTTTGCAATTTCACAAACAAAGGTAATTGGTCTTTCATCTTTCATCCAAGCAGACGAATGTAATCAGTCTTTCATCCTTCATCTTTAATCCTTCATCCCAATAATACCCATGTTTTCCCGAACTATCCAGGCCATAGGCGAAGAGGCGTTTGCCCGTTTGCAGTCCGTTCGCGTCATCTTGTTTGGCGTGGGCGGCGTGGGCGGCTGGTGTGCCGAAGCCCTGGTGCGCACCGGCGTGCAGCACCTGACGATAGTCGATTTCGACACCGTCGCGCCGAGCAACCTCAATCGGCAGGTGGTCGCCACGGCGGGGAACATCGGTCGCACCAAGGTGGATGAGATGCGCGCGCGCCTGCTCTCCATCAACCCGCAGGCGGACATCACCGCCCTCCCGCTACGCTACGACACAGACACCGCCGACCGCTTCGACTTCAACCAATACGACTATGTGCTCGATGCCATCGACTCGCTCGACTGCAAGATGTTGCTTATCCGCCGCGCGACCTTATCCACCGCCACCCTCTTCTCCTCGATGGGTGCCGCGCGCAAGTACGACCCCGCGCACATAGAGGTCGCGGAGTTCTGGAAGGTGCACGGCTGCCCCTTGGCGCGGGCGCTTCGCACACGCATGAAGAAAGCCGATATGCTGCCTGCTAAGAAGTTCCTCTGCGCTTTCTCGCCTGAAATCTCCGCCGACGGCGGCACCCTCGCCCCCGTGGTAGGCACCTTCGGCTTCCGCCTCTCCGCAGAGGTAGTGAAAGACATTTTGACCCCCGCAACGCCCTCATAATTCTTATCTTCGCTACGCTACGAACGATTATTTCTTAATTCATAATTCTTAATTAACTCATGCCAACGCGTGTTCAACGTATCACCCGAATCACGGTATTCGGTACCATTGTCAATACGCTCTTGTTAGCGTTCAAGTTCTTAGCCGGTATATTAGGCGGTTCGGCAGCCATGTTAGCAGACGCAGTCCACTCGCTGTCCGACTTCCTGACGGACATCGTGGTGCTGGTCTTTGTGAAAATCAGCAACCGTCCCGCCGACCGCAAGCACTCCTACGGCTATGGCAAGTACGAGACGTTGGCGACGCTCTGTATCGGCTTGGCGCTCTTGGCAGTCGGCATCGGCATCGCCGTGGACGGTGTGGAGAAGATTATCCAAGTGTGGAATGGCGAGACGCTGGCGCAACCCGGATGGATTGCTTTCTGGGCTGCCATAGCAAGTATCGTGCTCAAAGAACTGACCTACTGGCTGACCATCCGGGTCGCCAAGCAGGTGGATTCTGAAGCCCTCAAAGCCAATGCTTGGCACCATCGCTCCGACGCACTCTCGTCCATCGGCACGGGGCTGGGTATCGGCGGCGCTATCCTGCTGGGGCAGAAATGGACTATCCTTGACCCCATCGCGGCACTCGTCGTGTCGGTGTTCATCGTGCTCACTGCCCTGCGGCTCACCTACGGCGCCATCAGCGAGTTCTTGGAGCAGAGCCTGCCCGAGGAGAACGAGAATGAAATCCGCGCCATCGTCGCTGCGGATACGGAAGTCAGCGAGTTGCACCACCTCTGCACGCGCCGCCTCGGCAACCGCGTAGCGATAGAGATGCACCTGCGCATGCCCGGCAACACGCCCCTCACCGTGGCGCACAAACACGCCTCCGCCATCGAGCAGCAACTCAAGCAACGCTTCGGAGACCAGACGCATATCAACATCCACCTCGAACCCACCAAGGTCAATGGGAAATACGAGGAATAAGACTCTCCCCGACCCTCCCTACAAGGGAGGGGGTAAATTGCCAAATACCACAAAGCATACCATGAAAAACAGCAGACCAACTCTCAACACTCAACTCTCAACTCTCAACAAAAAAGGTCAAAAACTCCGCAAAGTACTCTCCCCCATCCTTTGCCTGCTCGCCGTTATCGGCTTGTTTACCTATCTGGCATGGGTGATGGGGCTCGCTAACGCCCTCAACACCATTATGAACACGGCGCACGACCTCCTGCTCAACACGGTCTTTTACCTTATGGGTATCTGCGTTATCACCAGCGCCATCGGACGCCTGTTTGTTGATTTCGGGGTGGTAACGCTCTTGGAGAAACTGCTCCGACCGCTCATGCGACCGCTCTTCAACCTCCCGGGCGTGGCATCCTTGGGCGCCGCCATGACCTTCCTTTCCGACAACCCCGCCATCATCTCGCTGGCGAAAGACCCGCAGTTCAAGCACTACTTCCGCAAGTACGAGTATATCTCGCTCACCAACTTCGGAACGGCGTTCGGCATGGGATTGCTCGTTATGGTCTTCATGGTCGGGCACGGCTTCATCGCCGCCCCGCTCGTAGGCCTATGCGGTGCGTTCTGCGGTTGCATCGTCTCCACCCGCCTCATGCAACGCTTCATCCTAAAACAATACCCCCACTACAAAGAAGAAAGTGCAGACGAGACGAGCGGACCCCCTCCAACTCCCCCTACAAAGGGGGAGGGAGAGAAATTACCTTCGTCTATAGAAACTAATCTTTCCCCCTCCCTTTGTAGGGAGGGACGGGGTGGGTCCTCTTCCCCCTCCCTCTGTAGGGAGGGATGGGGTGGGTCCTCCATCTTCCTTCGCATCCTCAACGCCCTCTTGGACGGTGGCAAAGCAGGTGTGGAGGTGGGTATCGCCATCATCCCGGGCGTGCTGATTATCTCCACGCTGGTCATGGTGCTCACCTTCGGCGCGGGCGCAGACGGCTACGACGGTGCTGCCTACCAAGGCACAGCGCTACTACCGTGGCTCGCAGGGAAAATCTCCTTTGTCTTCGACTGGCTCTTTGGCTTGCAAGACCCGCACCTCGTAGCCTTCCCCATCACCGCACTGGGTGCTGTCGGTGCGGCGCTCGGGCTCATACCCTCCTTCATGGAGCAGGGCTGGATAGATGGTAATGCTATCGCGGTCTTCACCGCCATTGGTATGTGCTGGAGCGGCTTCCTCAGCACCCACACCGCCATGCTCGACTCTATCGGCTACCGCCAACTCACCTCCAAAGCCATCCTCGCCCACACCATCGGCGGACTCGCCGCAGCCTTCGCCGCCCACTGGCTCTTCGTGCTGGTGATGTGGATAAGGTAGTAAACCACAAGAGGATAAAGGATAAAAGACTGATTAGCCTCGTATAGTCGAAACTAATCAGTCTTTTATCCTTTATCTTTCCCGACAAGTCGGGATGCAAGCCTCAGCGCGAAGCGCTGTCCTTTATCCTACAAGCAGTAGGTTACTTTTCCTTTTATGTCGCGGCTGCTGCTGCCGATGAGCAAGTCGAAGTCGCCCGGCTCTGAGTGCCATTGGTGTTGCGCTGCGTCAAAGTACTGCAACATCTCCGGCGTGATGATGAACGTGAGGCAACGCGATTCCCCCGCTTGGAGATAGACCTTCTGAAAGGCTTTGAGTTCCTTGCGCGGGCGCACCACCGATGCTTTCTTATCTGCCACGTAGAGTTGCACCACCTCTTGTCCTGCGCGGCTGCCCGTGTTGGTAACGGTAACGCGCAGCGTGTCGCCCGAGAGCGAAGGCTTGTCGTAGGCAAAGGTCGTGTAACTCAGTCCGAAGCCGAACGGATAGAGCGGCTCGTGCTTGGGCGGTACCACGCGGATGGTCTTCTCAACAGCGGGCTGTCCGTTGTCCGCAGGGAAGAGCGCCTGATATTGCAGCGGTCGCTTGGTCCCGTACAGGTCGGCATAGCGATAGCCCACAAACAGGTCTTCGCAGTACTCCACCTCCTTGTCCGTACCCGGGTAGGCACGCTCGCCGTATTGGTGGGCAGGATAGTCGCTGAGCGAAGGCATAATGGTGTAGGGTAGTTTGCCGGACGGGTTCACATCGCCGAAGAGCACATCCGCCAGCGCGTTGCCCGTCTCCGAGCCGCTGTACCATGCTTGCACGATAGCGCCTACCTGCTGTGCCCATGGCATGGCATGGGCGTTGCCCGACACGGAGACGACCACCGTGCGCGGGTTGGCTGCCGCCAATGCGCTGATGAGTGCGTCTTGCCCGTATGGGAGGTTGTATTGCGTGCGGTCGCCGTCCTCGCAGTCTTGCTGATGGGCTTTGTTCAGTCCGCCTACGAAGACAACATAGTCTGCTTTCGCAGCGGCTGCCATAGCCTCTTGCACCAACGCTTCGGGGGTACGCTCGTCCGCCAGCGACTGCCCCGTGGTAACCCCGTTGTACTCACCGCCTATGTCGCCCACATAGCCGCGGCAGTATGCCACCTGATAGCCCGCCTCAGCAGCGCGCGAGCGGATACCTTGCAGCGGCGACACCTCGTACTTCGCTTTCAGCGAGGAGGAGCCTCCCCCCACGGTCATCTGCTTGATAGCGTTCTCCCCCACCACAAGGATTACGGGGTTAGGTTTGTTCACCGACGCGATGGGCAGAGTCTGCCACTCGTTGCGGAGCAACACCATTCCCTCTCCGGCGATGCGGCGGGCGGCAGAGATATGTGCTTCCGACGCCATCGCGCCGAAGCCTTTGTGCGGGTTCATTGAGGTGCGGAAGATAAGGCGCAGCACATGGCGCACCTTGTCGTCCAACTCCTCGGTACCTACCTCGCCGCGCTGTATCTTTTGGAGATAGGGCATGGCAAGGTGGTACACGTCGTATGCGTTGGACGTCCCGTCGGTGAGTCCGTCCGTCCATGTGCCGAACTCAAGGTCGAGTCCGTTGCGGATAGCCTCGTCGGTCTGCATAGTGCCGCCCCAGTCGGAGATGACCGCCCCGTCGAAATGCCACTCGCCGCGGAGAATATCCTGCAAGAGGTATTGGTTGTGGCAGGCATACTGATGACGGTAGCGGTTGTAGGAGCCCATGATAGACCATGCTCCGCCCTCTACTACGGCAGCGCGGAATGCAGGCAGATAGAGTTCATAGAGCGCACGGTCGGAGACCGAGACATTGACCCAATGGCGGTCCACCTCCTGATTGTTGAGCGCATAGTGCTTCACGCAGGCGGCTACCCCCTGCGCCTGCACACCTTGAATATAAGGCACCACCATGTTGGCAGCAAGGCATGGGTCTTCGCCCATGTACTCGAAGTTGCGCCCGTTGAGCGGCGTGCGATAGATGTTCACGCCGGGACCGAGCAGCACGTCTTTGTTGCGGTAGCGGGCTTCCTCGCCGATAGACTGCCCGTAGAGCAATGCCATATCGGGGTTCCATGTGGCGGCAAGGCAGGTGAGGGCGGGGAAAGCGATGCAGGAGTCGTTGGTCCATCCTGCCTGCTCCCACTCATCCCACAACACCTCGGGGCGGATACCGTGAGGTCCGTCGGTGCACCATAGCCCCGGAATGCCAAGGCGAGCCACACCCGGTGAAGAGAACTTGGACTGTGCGTGGATAAGCGCAATCTTCTCCTGCAAGGTCATACGGGCAAGCGCATCCTCCACGCGCTGCTCCATCGGAGCAGACGCATCAAGATACACCTGCGCAGACACAGCCACACACAGGCATAACAGCGCGACGAAAGAGAATAAGAAACGTCTCATGATTGTCTGATTAGGAATTAAGGATGAAAGATTAAGGTAATGATATACGAGTTGACCTAAGTTCTTTATCAAGCACAAGCCCCGAAGGGGCGAAATAGATTAGCGTAGGGGCTCGCCCCTACGAAAACGCGGCACACAACCATGCAAGCCCTGTAAGGGCGACATAACTCAATTTTGAATAGCTGGGTCCACATGTATATCATTGCCAAGATTAAAGATGAAGGATGAAAGACTAAATAGTATTGACTCTGAGAACGCATAGTCGAAAGTAATAAGTCTTTCATCCTTGATCTTTTAGCGTAGCGGTCCTTTATCTATCAAAGGGTTGTGCCGAGGGCGTTGTAGCGGACGCCGTTCTTGATGATGACGAGTTGACCGTTCTCTATCACCTTGGTGGCGGGCTCGGAGAGGGTGGTGTGCTCCAATGCCGTCATCTCCGACTCAATGAGCACTTTCACAACCACGTTCTCGTAATCCACTACGAGGGTGATGGTGCAGTCGGTGTAGGTAGTCTCGGTAGCAGCGGGGATGTTTCCTCCCTTGACTTGGCAGGGGTATTCCTCGTTGATTTTCCACGGATTAGCCGTCTCGCCATCTTTCGTAGCACCGAACTCAATCGCCCAATTGCCATACACAACTTTGAACTCGCCGTTGAACTCCGCTGCGAGTAACTCGTAGGTGTTGGTCTTGCCCTCTACGGGAGTTAACTGCTGTGCCTCTTCGCACTTCCATCCGAGTTTAGCCCCCGGGATGTACCAGTTGGCTTCCATCGCTTTGAAAGTGCCGGAAACGAGGGTAAGCACCATGTCGCCATTCTCCTGCGGCGCGAGAGTGAGGACAGCGTTGTCGTAGGTAGCGAACGGATTAGCGAGCATTAGGTTGGCAGGGTCTTTATCTACCTTTGCTCCAAGGGTGTAGGGGACGTTCATCTCCAGTCCGGCATTGGTCTCCCAGTTGGTAGCCCATTGCTCTTTCCATTCACGGTTCTTGATAATCTTGAAACCACCGTTGAGGTTGGGCACCGTAGCGGTGAGCACTCCCTCGACGTCCTCAAACTGGATAGCGTCGGCTGCACTCCAATTGTTGGTGAAGCCGCCTACAATTTGGTAGGTGGCGGGCTGCGCAGTGCGGTCGTATTCTTTGCCGGAAACGAAGGTGAGCGTAGCCGCGTTGTCAGCGGTTACCACGAGGCGGAGCAGGGCATTCTTGTAGCCGAAGCCGGGTTTGCCAATCTTGATGTTAGGCAAAGGAGCGTCTACGGCACTATAGTTGAGCGTGTAGGTGTCTCCGGGGAGGATGCTATCGCCCGAGTTGACGGCGCCGTAGATGGGTGCCCAAGCATGGTTGACCGAGATTTTGCACTCGCCATAGAGGTCCTCCACAGTGAGTTCATAGGTGCCCGCGGTGGCGGTTTCCTTGAACTCTTGTGCGTTTTCTACACTCCAGCCAATCAGGCTGTGCCCTACCAGACTGTAGGTCGTTGTCTCAGCATTGACAGCCGCTGCGGCTACTAATGCCATTGCAAAAGCATAAAACTTTTTCATGATTGTAATAAATTAATTGGTTAATACTATCAAACGTTGTGTTTGTTGTTTGCATGTGCGGTATTTTGTTGTGTCGGCATGGTCGGCTTTTTCCCACGGCAATGTATCGGGAATCACCCACTAATCACTAACTAATCACTAACTAATCACTAACTAATCACTAACTATCCTCTCGGTGTGTGCCCAGTGTTGCATCTCTTGGTTCACCTCTTCCATGTCTGCCAGGTCCACCTCGTTGAAATTGTCGGCGGGACGGTTCGTCACCAGCAGGACGCGGTAGCCGCGGTGGTGCAGCGTGTCGATGATACGGGGCATGTTCTCGCGGTAGGAGAGGAGTGCGCGTGCTCCCTGCTCGTGCAGCCCCTCGTGCGCCAGCGAGTGGTCGAGGACAACGGTGAGGCTGTCGCTTGTGGGCGGGAACTCATGCTGCAAGCGTACAAAGAGGTCGAAGGTGGTCTCCCCCTCCGATGTGGCAAGACGCAGAGGCTTGTCCGCGGAGCAAGCGGTCAGGAGCCAAGCACCAAGGAGCAAGGGCAATATGTGGTTTCTTACCAGACGCATGAGGTGATGCTTTGTGCGGGAAGGGTGATGAGGAAATGGCGAGTGCCGTCTTCAATGGTGAAAGACACGCCTTCGTTGCCCTCGTTGAGCAGTACCAGCCCATAGGTGCCATCGGGGTTCTCTGCCGCTACTGCCGAGACGTTGGTCGGCAGGTAGCCGGATGTGCCGATACGGGTGGAGCCCGCCTTGAAAGCCTTGCTCAGGTGCCCAATGGCATAGAAATGGCTGCGTTTGGTGAGGGTGGTGTAGTCTTTGGAAGACACGTCCACTGCGCCGTAGCAGGTGGAGCATGCGCCCGCTCCGCCGTGAGGACCGCCTTGGTCGTCGAGCAGGAAGTTCCACACGATAACTGCCTTGCACCAGCGCGAGACGGTGGCTATACAGGTGTTCTTCATCTCCGACATGAGCGACTGACTGAAACTCTGGTAGTTCCACGTGCCGATAGACTGCTCGGTGAAATAGAGGTTCTTTTCGGGAGCCGCCTTGTGGATAACATCCAGTTCGGTCGGGCTACCGCCGTAACTATGGTACGCCGCGCCGTCGATATACTTCGCTGCCTCGGTGTCGGCATAGATTTTGAGCGGGTACTGCTTCTGGTCCTGCTTGTCGTCGTAGTTGTAGTTGTGGTCGAAGCAGATGATTTTCGTTTGCAGACCTGCACTTCGGAGGGCGGGTCCGAGTGCGTTCTTGATGAAGTCACACTCTTGGTCCCACGGCATGTAGAGCGACATGGAGTTGCCCCAGTTGAGCGGCTCGTTCTGCACGGTGATGGCTGTTACGGGTACTCCCGCGTCTTGGAACGCTTGTATCCACTGAACGAAATAGGTGGCATAGTCTTGGTAGTAGTCGGGGTTGAGGTAGCCGCCCACCCAATTGTTGTAGGGGTTCTTCTTTTGGATATCATCCACTTTCATCCATCGCGGGCAACTCCACGGTGTACCCATCACTTTCAGGTCGGGATTGATGGTCAGTATCTCGCGGAGCATGGGGATGATATAGTCCAACTCGTCGGAGGTGAGGGCGAAGTGATCAATGCCCTCTACGTCGCAACAGGTGTAGTCGTAGTTGGAATGGGCGTTGAAGTCGCTACCTCCTATGGGCACGCGTACATAACTATATCCCATTCCGTCCTTCACGCTGAAAGTCTCGCGCAGCAGTTTTTCGCGGCGGTCGGCAGGCATCTGCTTGAGGTTGTATGCCGTGGCACCGGTGATGGCGGCGCCGAAGCCATCGAAGGTCTGGTAGCGCAGGTGGGGATTGAGCGTGAGCGTCTGCTCGGGCGACATATTCAGCCCCTCGGCAAAATCCCTGCCGACGGCGGTGAAGCGCATGGTGTTGTCGGCTGTGGTGATGAACGTTGCCACTCTGCGTACCACAGCGGCAGTATCCGGGTTATCGGTCGAAGGGGAGTCAGGCGACGTTACAGGCTTTGGGTCGCAGGCTGCGAGCAGCAGTCCCAAAGACAAACTTGCACAATAGAGAAACATTTTCATTTTATCTTTTCGTATGTATTGGTCATGTTATTCATGTTGAGCGTGATGCGGTAGATACCCTCAAACTCTTCATCGCTTGACCACCAGTTGCCGACGTTGCTTTCCTCGGTGCTAGCGATGATGTTCAGCCCGCTGATGGTGTAGTTGGTGCTGGCTTCTTCTCCGCCCCAGCCGTGCTGGTGGAAGAACTTGAAGTTCACCGTACCGAAGCCCGGGTGCTCTGCATCGGGGGCGTTCTTCATATAGACGGTGAATTGGTAAATCTTCGGTGCGACGGTGCGTGCGGCGAAGTTCTGGTTGGGTGAGTCGAAGCCCCATCCGGATGTAAGCTCGGGGTTGGCGGTAGGTTGTCCCATGCCTACGCCGCAGAGCCACATGGCGTCAGGATAGACCACGTCAGCGAGGGGTTCAATAACGATATAGTCGCCTGCGAGGTGGTAGTAGGTGTTGTACATACCCGTCTCGCCGAGCCACTTCACTTTGTCGCCGCCGAGCCATTCCATATAGTCGTAGTTGCAAGCCGTCTCTACGTTCTGCACGCCCGTGAGCGTGAACTCCGAGTCTTTGGCGAAATAGACTTTTGCACCGCGATAGAGTTTGCGCACGGAGGTGGATGTGATAGAGGCGGGTTCTTCCGCCAAATCGTTCATCACGTCAAGCGAGGTAACAGGCTGCGCCACCTTGCCGCTGTAGGTCAGGGCGAAGGTTAGCGGATTGAAGGCGATGGTGTCTATGCTCTCCACTTGGTCGTCCTCGATGGTGATGGGGGTTGCCTCGCCTGACTCAAACTGCGCCTGCGTGATGAGCGATAGTTTGCCGTCCAGCATGCCGAACACGGGATGTGTCCAATCGACACGTCCGAACTTGGTGCCCACGACGGCGAGCAGGCACTGCATACTCTTGGGATAGCCCAATCCGTATGCCACAAAACGGTCGTCCTCCTGCGTCATCTGCTTGCCTTTGCCCAAGACGGTGTAGTCGATGGTGGGCGGCATGATGTAGAGCGTCTCGATGGCAGGACGGTGGCCTACGCAGCCGGAGAGGATATAGTCGGTGGAGGTGCCCTCTACGTTGGTGGCGGTGAGATAGACTTTGACTTGTTCGCCCTCGGGCATGTTAGCACCGAAGGGCACGGCATAACGCAGCGTGTCGGCATAGTGGAAGTCGCGAGTACGCAACTCCTCGGAGGCAATCCTATTCACGCCGACCATCACTTTCACGCGCAGGGTAGAGAGCGGCGTTTGCGTCTCGCTTACCGTTACGGCAAAGGCAATCGTGTCTTGTCCGAACTGCACTTCAGGTGTGAGCAACCGAGCTTCTACAACGGGATTTCCCGCGGGATAGACCTTACGGTAGTTATCGGGTTGGCAGGCAGCCAAAAGCATGGCGATACCGCACCAAAGGATGTATTTCAGTTTCATGTTCGTCATTTTCATGTTGGTTATTTCATGTTGGTCATTGCATGTTAGTAGCCGTCGTTCTGTTGGAGGTTGGCGTTCTGGTCGAGTGCCGTTTGCGGGATGGGCATCAGTCGGTGAGCCTCCACAAAGGGTCGTGCCTGCGGCAGACGTCCTTCGTCGCGGCTGTTGATACCGTTCATGGTCTCCAGCAACTTGCCGAAACGGATGAGGTCGAACAGGCGTTGTCCCTCCAGCGCCAGTTCCAGACGACGCTCATTGAGCACGGCATTCAGCACCTGCTCTTGGCTGCCCGTCTGCGAGGAGGGCAGGTCG
This sequence comes from Paludibacteraceae bacterium, assembly GCA_034090015.1. Taxonomy (GTDB): domain Bacteria; phylum Bacteroidota; class Bacteroidia; order Bacteroidales; family Paludibacteraceae; genus Colicola. Next base: position 67,134 of record JAXDTJ010000002.1, read on the forward strand.
CCTATCTTAGCACGGTTGCGCGTCTGATTGACAAGCGCCACCGCTCCCGCCAAGTCGCCCTTGTGCGCTAAGGCTTCGGCTTTCAGCAAGAGGATGTCGGCACCGCGCAGTTTGATGATACTGTTGTACGCGGAGCGGGTCTTGTACATGAAAGGGTAGTGGTCAGCGGGGTAGTAGTTCTGCCATGCGCAGTCGTAATAGACGATGGTCTGGTTGCAGCGCAGGGTGTCGCCTGCGTCGGCAAACGCCTTGATGAGGTCGCGCGAGGGGGTAATCCATTTTGCCCACGTGAACGACTCGTCCCAGTTGGAGAGGTTGCGTCCGAACATCCATGTTACCCAGTTGCCGCTGGCGGCGGTGTATTGCATCTCTAATATGCTCTCGCGCGAGTTGCGCAGGGTAGCGTCGTTGAGGGTGGCGTTAAAGCCGAAGAGGTCGGCGTACTTGGGTTCCAGCGCGATACCGTCGGCAAACACCTCATCGGCATAGCGCACCACGTTGTCCCACTCGCCCAACTCAGCATAGACCTTGGTGAGCAGGGCGCGTGCTACGGTCTTGCTCAACTTGCGTTTGTCGTTAGCGTCCAGCGCAGGCGCATAGGGAAGGGCTTCCTCCAAGTCCTTGATAACCTGACGGTAAGCAGAGTCTTGCGTTACGGGCGAGGGGAAATAGAGGGGATAGACCTCCTCGATATTGTCCGCCGTGATGTCGGGCGCCTCGGTCAGGTTGAGCGGGATATTGCCGAACCAGCGGGCGAGGTCGAAAATCATCATCGCACGGAAGATGAGTGCTTCCGATTTCCATTGTTTGCGTTCTTGGTCGCTGAACGAGGGGTCGGGCACCTGATCGATATTGGCAATCACCACATTGGCATGCGCGATGTCGTTCAGATAGCCGTTCCAGTCGCGTGCTATATCAGGATTAGAGGCATCGAGTGCGTTGGTCTCCACTGGCACCACTTCCGCACCCGTGGTACCAGCGTAGGCATTGTCGGTACGTGCTTCGCCAAAGAGGAGGTAGTCCAAGTACCAATACTCTTGGTTGTCGCGCATATAGTCGTACAGTTTCAGATACACCGCCTGGATAGCAGCGCGGTCTTTGTACTTGATTTGGCTGCCTGTGGTATCGGTGGTGGCGATGGTCAGTTCCGAGGGATTGGATACCGGATTTATCTGCAAGTCGCAACCTGTGGTCAGTATGCCTAATGCCATCATGGGCACTATGGCAAGGATATGTTTTGATTTCATGTTTTTCATTTCATGTTGTTCGTTTCACGTTGGCATTTTATGTTTGGATAAGTTCCGCGGGCGAGACGCCCACGCCCCCAGTCATTAGAATGCGATGTTCAGTCCTAATACGAACGAGCGGGTTTGGGGATAGGTGCCGTAGTCCAGTCCCTGCACGGTACCCGAGTTGCCATTTTGGTTCACCTCGGGGTCCATACCCATGTACTTGGTGATGGTGAAGAGGTTCTGCGCCGAGAAGTAGGGTTGCAGGCGGCTCATGCCAATCTTCTTCATCCATGCGCCGGAGAACTCGTAGCCGATGGTCAAGTCTTTGAGACGCAGGTAGGAGCCGTCCTCCACAAAGTAGTCGCTGATACGCATGTCGAAGCCTGCTTTCGGGATAGAGGTCTCCATGCCCGGGCGGCGCCAGCGGTCAAGCACGCGAACGGACTGGTTCTTGGCATCGTACATACCCTCCGTCTCTATGCGGCTGGCATTGAAGATGTCGTTGCCGTAGGAGCCTTGCAGCAAGAAACTGATGGTTACGCCGTAGAACCGGAAGGTGTTGGTCATACCGAAAGTGAAGTCGGGATTGGGGTCGCCAATATAGGTACGGTCGCTGGCGGTAACCTCACCGTCGCCGTTCACGTCCAAGTATATCAACTCACCCGTTTCGGAGTCCACACCGCCTGTCTTGTAGCCGTAGAAAGAACCCAGTGGCATACCCGGCGCGTTGCGCACGCAGTAGTCGGACAGCACGTCGGTTACCTTGCCGTCATAATAGACTTGGCTCGTGGCGAGTTTCTCCAGACGGTTGCGGTTGTGGGAGATATTGAGTTGCGTGTCCCATTGGAAGTTCTTGCGCACGAAGTTATGCGACACGATGGTGAACTCCACACCCATGTTGCTCATCTCGCCTTCGTTGCGATAGATACTGCTCACCGCAGCCGAGCCCGCGGGCAGGCTCACCGACATAAGCATATCGGTGGTGTATTTGTAGTACCAGTCGAAGTTGATAGTCAGTCGGCTGTGGAACATGCTCCAGTCGAGACCCACGTTGGTCTGCGAGGTGCGCTCCCATGTCAGGTCGGGGTTGCGCAGAGAGGACTGATAGACATTGGGCACCGCATGCTCTTTGCCCGTCTCCCACCAGTTCTGCCGCGAATAGCCGTACATAGCCAGGTAGCCGTAGTCGCCCACGCCCCCTTGGTTACCCGTCTGTCCCCAGCCGGCACGCAGTTTGAGGTCGTCTATCCAACGCACGTCCTCCATCCAGCGCTCGCCCGAGATACGCCATGCCGCGCTCACCGAGGGGAAGAATGCCCAGCGGTGCTCCGGCGACAACTTGGACGAACCGTCCGCACGGAAGTTGGCGGAGATGAGGTAGCGCGAGTCGTAGTTGTAACTAACGCGGGCGAAGGTGGACATGATAGCCCAGTCGCTGGCGGTGGTACCCGTGCTGCCCGGGTCTATCTTGTTCGCCGCGTTCAGCGTCTGCACCGTGCCGTCGGCGAAGTGGCTCGCGCCGATATACGATTGGTCCCATCGGCTGCTTGTCCACGACGAGCCCACCATCAGGTTCAGCCCGTTCTTGCCGTACTGCCCGTTGTAGTCCACCACGTTGTCCCATACGGTTACCATATCCGTCTGGCGTGTGTCGCTGCCCTCGCCGTACTGGTTACGTCCCCACGAGGTAGCCAGCGGGTCAAGGAACGAGGTGTAGTGGTTCATGTGCAGGTCTTCGGAGAAAGTGGTTGTATATTTCAGAGAATGGTTGTAGTCGTCTCCGCGATTGAACTTCTTGGTGTCATACAGCGTAAAGACTCCTTTCGCACTTGCCACAAGGCGGTGGTTCTTTGTGCGATTGTTCTTCACACGCTCGATGTTCTCCAGCGGGTTGGTGATGTTGCTCACACCATAGAAGTTGGTGTAGTAGTAGTCCGGATTCTCGGGGTCATATATCGGGGCATAGGTCGGGGTGTTGATAACCGCCAGCACCACGCCGCCGCGGTTGGCACCCACGCCGGTCAGCGAAGAGATATCGCCGTTGTTCTGACTATATGCATAAGCCACATTGGCTCCGATGTTCAACCATTTGGTTACCTCGGCATCCAGCGCCGTGCGGAAGTTGTAGCGCTGGTATTTGGTGGTGGGGATAATACCCACCTCGTTGGTATAACCTCCGGAGATGAAGTAGTTGACTTTCTCCGTACCGCCCGATACGGACAATTGGTAGTTCTGTGTGGAGCCGGTCTGATAAGTCTCATCGAACCAATTGGTCTCGTCCTTCAATCCGTCCGGCAGCACCACCGTGGAGCCCAAATCGGACAGGTACTCGCGGTACTGCTCGAAGTTCAGGCTCTCCATGCGCTTGCTCACCTGCGTCCATCCGCCGTACATAGAGAAGGTAACATTCATCTTCTCTTTGCTTGCCGAGCCGGCTTTGGTGGTAATCATGATTACGCCGTTAGCAGCGCGGGAACCGTAGATAGCTGCCGAGGAAGCGTCTTTCAAAATCTGCATGCTCTCAATGTCGTTGGGGGCAAGGAAATCGATGTCGGTCATCGGCACACCGTCCACCACATAGAGGGGGTCGTTGGAGCCGTTCATAGAAGTAGTACCGCGCACGCGTATGACCATACCTGCACCCG
>JAXDTJ010000009.1:0-12702 GCA_034090015.1 Paludibacteraceae bacterium
GGGGGGGTGGAATGTGGGGCTCGAACCCACGACACTCGGAACCACAATCCGATGCTCTGCCAACTGAGCTAAGACCACCATGATGCTCTTGAAAAAAGACGGAATAATCTCAAATAGACAATATCGCATCAAGACTATCCCACTCTCCAAAAGCGAGCACATTTCTGCTGCTTTGTAGTGCTACCCGGACTCGAACCGGGGTTTACGGCGTGAGAGGCCGTTGTCCTAGGCCACTAGACGATAGCACCTTGGTAACTACTCTCTTTTTCGAAAGCGAGTGCAAAGGTACTGCTTTTTTTTGATATGACCAAATAATTTCGCGAGAAAATGTTATTTTTTTGTATTTTTCTTCATTTTGGGCGGGAAAAGCCGAAAGAATTTGCACATGTCAGAGGAAATTAGTAAATTTGCGCGCTAAACGGGTTGGAAAATGGCTGTTGATGAATGAGTGTTGAATAATTAGTGAACCATCACGATGAATACTACGGATTTTGGATTTGTGCGTGTGGCGGCGGCAGTGCCTGCGTTGCATGTGGCGGACTGTCGTCAGAACGCACAGGAAGTGAAACGGCAGATAGCCGAAGCCATCGACGAGGGCGTGGAGGTGATATGCTTCCCCGAACTGACGCTCACGGGCTACACCTGCGCGGACTTGTTCTTCACGCAGCAGTTGCAGCAGAACGCGCTGGCGGCGCTGGAGGACGTGTGCGCCTACACGCGCGAGAAACCTATCGTTGTGCTGATAGGCGCACCTCTGCAGGTGGATAACAACCTGTTCAACTGCGCGTTCGTGATGACCGACGGCGAGGTGTTGGGCGTAGTGCCGAAAATCAACCTGCCGAACACGGGCGAGTTCTACGAGAAACGTTGGTTCACCTCGGGGCGGTCGTGGCAACGCAGCGCCGATGCCGAGACCATTGAACTATGGAGCAGCGATGTGCCGTTCGGCACCGACCTGCTCTTCACCACGCGCCACTACTGCTTCGGCATAGAGATATGCGAAGACCTGTGGAGTCCGCTGCCGCCTTCTACGCAGTTGGCGATACAGGGCGCGGAACTTATCTTCAACCTGTCGTCCAGCAACTGTCTCGTGGGCAAGAACGCCTACCGACGCCAGATGATTATGCAGCAGTCTGCCCGCGTGCATTGCGGCTATGTCTATACCTCCTCGGGCGTAGGCGAGAGCACGACCGATGTGGTGTTCTCGGGTTCTACCTATATCGCCGAGGACGGGGCTATGCTCAGCACGGGCGAGCGCTTCCAGCGCGTGTCAGACATGATAATTCAGGAGATAGACATCGAGCGTCTGCGCACCGAGCGCCAGCGCAATACCAACTTCACTTCCGACAAGGTGGGGCACTACCGCAAGATTAACGTGGCGCCGATAGAGCGTGAGGAGGACATCACCGAGCCTGTGCACCGCACCTTCTCCATGACGCCCTTCCTACCTGCGAAGGCGAACGAGGACGAGTACTGCATGGATGTGCTCGCGATACAGACCAACGGCCTGATGCGCCGTTGGCAGCATACGCATGCCGAGACGGTGGTGGTGGGTATCTCCGGCGGCTTAGACAGTACGCTCGCGCTCTTGGTATGCGTGCAGGCGGCAGACCGCTTAGGCTACGACCACAGCCGCGTCATCGGTATCACCATGCCCGGCTTCGGCACCAGCGACCGCACCCACGACAACGCCCTCGCGCTGATGGACCAACTGGGCGTTACCACTTACGAGATACCCATCCGCGACGTGGTGACGCAGCACCTGAACGACATCGGACACGACATAGACAACCACGACATCACCTATGAGAACGCGCAGGCACGCTCGCGCACGCTCATACTGATGGATATGGCGAACAAATACAACGGCATCGTGGTGGGCACGGGCGACCTGAGCGAGTTGGCACTCGGATGGGCGACCTACTGCGGCGACCAGATGTCGATGTACGGCGTGAACGCCGGTATCCCCAAGACCCTTGTGCGCTATATGGTGCGCTATGCGGCGGAGAACCTGTTCGGCGAAGAGACGCGCCGCACGCTGATGGATATCATCGACACCCCCGTGTCGCCCGAACTGCTGCCGACCGACGACCAAGGCAACATCGCACAGATAACCGAGGACAAGGTGGGACCCTACGAGTTGCACGACTTCTTCATCTACTATTTCCTCCACTACGGCTTCACTCGCGAGAAGATAGCCTATATGGCGATACAGGCGTTTGCCGACGTGTACGACGAGGAGACTATCCGCAAGTGGCTGAACGTGTTCATGCAGCGTTTCTTCCGCCAGCAGTTCAAGCGCTCTTGCATGCCCGACGGACCGAAAGTGGTGGCAGTAAGCCTCTCGCCGCGCGGCGACTGGCGCATGCCCAGCGATGTGAATGAGATATAATTGCTAATTAAGAATTTAGAATTAAGAATTAAGAGGGCAGAGCTCTGAGTATTCTGAGTATTCCGATAATTCTGAGTATTCTGAAAAACTCTGATAATTCTGAAAATGAAATCCCCGATGTCCATTTCCCAGCATTCTATCCCAAATACCTTTGGTATTCCTGCTCACGCACGGGTATATGCGGAATATACCTCTTTGGAGGAACTGCGCGCGCTCTTGCAGACCTATAAGGGCGAGCGTTTGTTGCATATAGGTGCAGGCTCTAACCTGCTGTTTACCAACGACTTTGACGGCGTGGTGCTCCACTCGCGTATCTGCTTTGCGCGGGCGCTGGAGGAGAATGCCGAAACGGTCAACATAGAGGCGGGCGCAGGTATTGTGATGGACGACCTGATAGCGCAGGTAGCCGACATGGGGCTGTACGGTTTGGAGAACCTGAGCCATATCCCGGGCGAGGTGGGCGCGTCTGCCATACAGAACGTGGGCGCCTACGGCGTGGAAGCCAAGGACGTGATACACGAGGTGCATACCATTGCGGTAGAGAGCGGCGAAGAACGGATATTCACCAACGAAGAATGTCGCTTTGCCTATCGGGATAGTATATTCAAGAACGAACTGAAAGGGCAGTATGTCGTAACGAGTGTGGTGTACAGACTGAGCAAGCAACCGCAACCGTACCTCGACTATGGCAACTTGCGACAAGCATTGGCAGGCAAGGAGCCTACGCCGATGAATATCCGCGAGGCGGTGATTGCTATCCGCAAGCAGAAACTGCCCGAGCCCGAAGAGTTAGGCTCTGCAGGCAGTTTCTTCAAGAACCCGATTATCACCCCCGAACATTTCCAAACGATACTCCGTCAAGAGCAAAAGACCGCAGAGCAGGTGCCGCATTATGAAACAGCGAACGGCATAAAGATTCCCGCGGCATGGCTGATAGAGCAATGCGGATGGAAAGGCAAGCGACAGGGCGGGGCACAGGTGTATGAGAAACAGCCGCTGGTAATAGTGAACACAGGCAACGCCACGGCGCAAGATATCATCACCCTTGCGGCGGACATTACGGAGAGCATAGCGCAACGCTTTCAAATCACCCTCCATCCGGAGGTAAATATAATTATGAATTAAGAATTATGAATTATGAGTGCCCATGCTCTGAAACTCAATTCCTATGTTCTCTTAATTCTTAATTCTTAATTAAAAATTATAGCAGGCAGGGACGCCTGCGCACCCGGACAAATTCTTAATTCTTAATTCTAAATTCTTAATTAACTCCGCTCATGGCAGCATTTGTAATAGAAGGAGGACATAAACTACACGGTAGTATCACCCCGCAGGGGGCGAAGAACGAAGCATTGCAAGTGATTTGTGCTACGTTGCTTACCTGCGAGGAAGTGGTAATCAACAACATACCCGATATCCTCGATGTGAATAACCTTATTGAACTCTTGCGCGAGATGGGGGTGGAAGTGCGTTGCCTGAGCAAAGGCAAGTTTGCTTTCTGCGCGCGCGAACTGCACACCGACTACTTGCAGAGCGAGGTGTTCATCAAGAAGTGCGCTAAACTGCGCGGATCGGTGATGTTGATAGGTCCGCTCTTGGCGCGGCTCGGAGAGGTGGTATATGCCAAGCCGGGAGGGGACAAGATTGGTCGCCGCCGCTTGGATACCCATTTTCAAGGGATGGTGAATCTGGGCGCGACCTTTGCTTTCGATGAGACGCTGCGGGCTTATCGCTTCCACGCGGATGAGTTGCGCGGACAGTATATGTTGCTGGACGAAGCGAGCGTTACCGGTACGGCGAATATCATCATGGCAGCCGTTATGGCAGAGGGGGAGACGACCATCTACAATGCCGCCTGCGAACCTTATCTGCAGCAACTCTGCCGTATGCTCAACCGCATGGGGGCACGTATAGAAGGCGTAGGCTCTAACCTGCTGACTATCCACGGCGTGAAGACACTGCACGGCACGCAGCATACCTTGCTGCCCGATATGATTGAGGTGGGCTCGTTCATCGGTATGGCGGCGCTCACGGGCAGCGAACTGACCATCCGCAATGTGTCGTATCGTGATTTGGGTATCATCCCGGAATCTTTCCGCCGATTGGGTATCACGGTGATACAACAGGGCGATGATATCTACATCCCCGCGCAGGAGCATTATCAGATAGAATCGTTTATCGATGGGTCTATCCTCACTGTGGCGGATGCGCCTTGGCCCGGGCTGACGCCTGACTTGCTGTCGGTTATCCTTGTTGTGGCAACGCAGGCACGCGGCTCGGTGTTGATACACCAAAAGATGTTCGAGAGCCGACTCTTCTTCGTGGATAAACTGATAGACATGGGTGCGCAGATTATCCTTTGCGACCCCCACCGCGCGGTGGTGATAGGGCACGACAGGCAGATGCGCCTGAAGCATAACAACATGACTTCACCCGATATCCGTGCGGGTATTGCCATGCTGATAGCCGCGATGGCAGCAGACGGCATCAGCCGCATTGACCACATCGACCAGATAGACCGCGGCTATGAGGACATAGAGGCGCGCCTCAATGCCATTGGTGCCCATATCCATCGAGAAAACTAAAACATTTCATGTAAGAAAGCCCCTTTGGGGCTGTACACGAAGTTAATTACACGAAGTTAAATACACGAAGTTAAATACACGAAGTTCACTTATGAAAAAACTCTATTTATTGATGGTTTGTATGCTCACAGGCTTGACCTTGAGCGCACAAATGGTAAATCCCATCCATTGGACGGGAGAAACGCGCGGCGACAGTATCTACCTCACCGCAACGATAGATGAAGGTTGGCACTTGAACATCATTGATATTCCTGCCGAAGGCGACTTTGATGAGGAGTATGCGGGTACCTTCACGGTGGCATTGCCTAACAAGGGGGAAGTGGAGGTGCGCTACAACGCCTGCGATGATAAGCAGTGTATCGCGCCCGAGACCTTTGCCTATACGCCTGAGAATCAGATAGCAGCCAATACGGAAGAAGTCGTTGCCACAGAAGAGGATGGAAGCGAATCGGAAGCCGGCAGCAACCTATGGATGGTGTTCCTGATGGGCTTGCTCGGCGGCTTGATGGCTATCTTCACCCCTTGTGTATGGCCTATTATCCCTATGACGGTCTCGTTCTTCATCAAGCGTAACGGTGCCGCCCGCGGTACCACCAATGCCAGCGCTATCCGCGACGCGCTCTTCTACGGACTGAGTATCATATTGATATATGTCGGTTTAGGCTTGCTCATCACGCTTATCTTCGGCGCGTCGGCACTGAATGCGTTGAGCACCAACGCCGTGGTGAACATCATCTTCTTCCTTATATTAGTGGTGTTCGCCGCCTCGTTTTTCGGTGCATTTGAGATAACCTTGCCCAGTTCGTGGTCCACGGCTCTGAATGCCAAATCGAGCAAGACTTCAGGCTTCCTGAGTATCATGCTCATGGCGTTCACTTTGGTGATTGTCTCCTTCTCGTGCACAGGTCCTATCATCGGCACCCTGCTTGTAGAGGCGGCAGGCAAGTCCTTGTTGGCACCTACTATAGGCATGCTGGGCTTTGCTATTGCGTTGGCGTTGCCTTTCTCGCTCTTTGCGATGTTCCCCTCGGTATTGAAGAAAATGCCGAAGTCGGGCGGATGGATGAATACCTTCAAGGTTACGTTGGCGTTCTTGGAGTTGGCGCTCTCGCTGAAGTTCCTCTCGGTGGCAGACTTGGCATACGGTTGGCATATCCTCGATAGGGAAGTGTTTGTCGCCCTGTGGATTGTTATCTTCGCCCTGTTGGGCTTCTATCTGCTGGGCTTGATTTCCTTCCCGCATGATGATGAAGACCACAAGAAGACGAGCGTTACGCGCTTCTTCTTGGCTACCATATCGCTCTCCTTTGCCATGTACATGGTACCCGGCTTGTGGGGTGCGCCGCTGCGCGCTATCTCAGCGTTTGCACCGCCTATGTCCACCCAAGATTGGGTATGCACCGGCAATGGCGGCGCAACGGGGGCAGCGAGTGTGAATGGGCAAATCACCTTCACCGACTACGATGAAGGTATGGCGTATGCCCGCGAGCACAACATGCCCGTTTTCTTGGATTTCAACGGCTACGGTTGTGTCAACTGTCGCAAGATGGAGGCGGCTGTGCTCACCAAACCCGAGGTGGAGGAGCACATGCACAAGTACGTGCTTATCTCGCTCATCGTGGATGATAAAACGGAACTTGCAGAGCCTATCGTATTAGAAGAGAACGGCAGAAAAGTAACCTTGAAGACCGTAGGCGACAAGTGGAGTTACATGCAGCGCACCGAGTATGGCGCAAATGCACAGCCCTACTATGTCCAACTCAATCCCGATGGCTCCCGCTTGGTAGAATCCACTTATTCCTACGATGAGGACATCGACAAATTCCTCGAATGGCTGAAATACTAATTTAGAATTTAGAATTAAGAATTAAGAGTACCCATGCTCTGAAACTCAATTCCAACGCTCTCTTAATTCATAATTCTTAATTCATAATTCTTAATTCTTAATTAGAAATTCACTACGCTCTCATAATTCATAATTCATAATTCTTAATTAGAAACAATGCGTTACGAAACTCGTCGCCCACCTGAGAAAGAGATGATATTCGGCATCCGTGCCGTCATAGAAGCCATCGATGCGGGTAAAGTTGTAGATAAGATACTCATCCGTCGTGATATGAGTAGTGCCATCGGCAGAGAATTGCTCCAACGCTTGAAGGGAACTGCCACCCCTGTTCAGAAAGTACCCGTTGAGAAACTCAATCAGTACACCGACAAGAACCACCAGGGGGTGATTGCCTTCCTCTCGCCGATTGCCTTCCACCGCGTGGAGGACATCGTGCAGAACCTCTTTGAAGAAGGCAAGACGCCCTTGCTCATGGTGCTGGATGCGGTTACCGATGTGCGCAATTTCGGCGCTATTGCTCGCACCTGTGTCTGCGCGGGCGTGCATGCACTCATCATCAACAACCGCGGCAGCGTGGCTATCAACGGTGATGCCATCAAGACCTCCGCGGGTGCACTGCACACGCTCCCCGTCTGCAAAGTGGAGAACCTGCAAAACACCTTAGACTACCTCCGCGACAGCGGCTTGCGCATCGTGGCTGCCACCGAGCATACCGACACTTGTTACACCAAGGTCGATATGACCGTACCAACCGCCATCGTGATGGGTTCGGAGGAGAAAGGTATCTACGAAGAGAACTTAAAGCGTTGCACCGACAAGGTTCGCATACCGATGACCGACACCATCGAGAGCCTGAACGTCTCCGTTGCCGCCGGCATCCTCATCTACGAAGCCATTAGGCAACGAAGCGAGCGGTAATATCGGGAAAATGCTGAAAACAATAATGCACTGATAACTATCAGTGCATTATTTTGTATATCAGTTCCTTCCATAGGTCTGCATCCGTGGCGGAAGGGTTGTTGATACCTTTCAGTCGGGCATCGGTGTCGCGGAAATAGCCGACGATGCGGAAGGTCTTGCCTGCGGAATAGCGCTTGGCGGCAGTGGCGTAATCCTTTACGAAATAGGGGTTTATGCCCAGCGCAGCCGCCGCGGTGCGCTCGGTCTTGTCCGGCAGATAGTGGTACATCATCAGGTTGACGAAGAAGTTATAGAGCACGCCTAACTCCTTTATCATCGGGTGGTCTTTCGAGGTAGCGAAATACTGCGTGATACGGTTGGCTTTCACCACGTCGCCTTGGATGAGTGCCGTTTGCAGTTCAAACACGTTGAAATCCTTGCTGATACCCACGTTGCGCTCAACCAGCGCGGGGTCAATGCGCTTGCAGCCCTCGGGGCGACCGTCTATCAGTTTCTGCAACGCCCCCACGATGGCGGTCAGGTTGGTACCGAGGTTGTCCGCCAGCAGTTTGGCTACGCGCGGGTCAATGGCGAGTTCTATGCCTTGCGCTTTCAGTTCGGCGTTCTTCTGTTGCAGATAGCCGGAAATCCATTTTTCCACTTGGTAGTCGCGCAGCGGGTCGCTCTGCATGACCACCGCGCCACTTTTCTCCAGTTTCTTCCACCAACTCTGTCGCTTGTCGGGGTTGCCGTATTTGTAGCAGATGACCAGCACGGTGTCGGGCTGCGGGTTGTCAAGGTACAAGCCCAGCGCGTCCCATTTCTTGATGTTCTGCGCCTCTTTCACGATAACCACTTTCCTGCCTCCCATCATAGCAAACCCTCTCGCCGCGGAGATGGCGGGGGCGATGTCCGCGCCGGGCATCTCCTTGCCGTAGAGCACTATCTGGTCGAAGGCTTTGGCGGCTTCGTCCAGCACATGTTGCTCTATGTAGTCCGCCACTTGGTCTATATAGTAAGGCTCCTCGCCGCAGAGCATGTACACGCCCGCGTATTTGCCTTGTTTTAAGTCGCGTATGCAGGTTTCGTAGTTGGTCATTTTCTCCAGAAGGCTACTTGGTTAGGGTCGTTCTCATCGCGTTGGATATGTTTCTTGATATGGTCGCGCCCGAAGCGGAACATCATAAAGCAGAAGGCGTAGAACAGCGCAATCAGTATGCCGCTCAGCACGGTGCCAACGTTCGCCATCATCAGCAATGCGTCATAGATGCCGTGCAGCAACACGGGCACCCACAGAATCCGTCCCTGCATGCGCCAACTCACGTCGCCGAAATAGACCAGCGAGTAGAAATAGCCCATGGCAACGGCAAACATGAAGTGCCCGGGCACGGCAAAGATAGCCCGCTGGATAGCCACCGTCTCCCACTCGTTGATGTTGCTGAACAGATACACGATGTTCTCCGTCCCCGCAAAGCCCATCCCCACCGCGCAGGCATAGACAATCCCGTCGAAACGCTCGTCGAAATAGCGATTGCGCCGCAGGAAAAGCGCCAAGACCAGCAGTTTCACGCTCTCTTCGGGAATCGCTGCGCCCACAAACGCGTTCCACGCCGCGCCCAGCAGCGTGGTCGGGTCCTCGGACACAATGCCGAACCCTTGGAGGAATCCTTCAATGAGTGCCGCCAAGAAAGCGGACAATATGCCCAATCCTACGGCTTTCAGCACCTGCGTTATCGGCTCGCGCTGGTATTTGTCGCGCAGCCAGATATAGAGCACCAGCAGGAATGCGGGCAGTATGGCGGCGAATATGATGACGGTTAGTTGCATAGCGGTATTGATTTATTTTACCGCAGGCGAGACGCCTGCGTCCCCAGTGGGTTTCAGCCACTTATCCAACCATGCGAAGTACGTGCGTTGCCAAAGGATACCGTTCTGCGGTTGCAATACCCAGTGGTTCTCATCGGGGAAGATGAGCAACTGCGCGGGTATGCCTCGCATCTTCGCCGCGTCGAAGGCTGCCATGGCTTGGTTGGCAAGGATACGGTAGTCTTTCTCGCCGTGGATACAAAGGATGGGGGTGTCCCATTTGTCCACGAAGCGGTGGGGCGAGTTGGCGAAGGTGCGTTGCGCCGTTGCGTTGTCTTTCTCCCAGTACGCGCCGCCCATATCCCAGTTGGCAAACCATTTCTCCTCGGTCTCGAGGTACTGCATCTCCATGTTGAAAATCCCGTCGTGTGCGATGAACGCTTTGAAGCGTTTGTCGTGGTGTCCGGCGAGCCAATAGACGCTGAAACCGCCGAACGAAGCCCCCACGCAGCCGAGGTGCTCGCGGTCGATATAGGACTCGCTGCAAATCTCGTCGATGGCGGTCAGGTAGTCGCGCATGCACTGCCCGCCGTAGTCGCCGCTGATGGCGGCATTCCACTCATAGCCGAAGCCCGGCAACCCGCGGCGGTTGGGTGCCACCACGATATAGCCTTGCGCCGCCATCGCCATGAAGTTCCAGCGGTAACTCCAGAACTGGCTCACGGGCGACTGCGGTCCGCCCTCGCAGAAGAGCAACGTGGGGTATTTCTTCGCGGGGTCGAAATGCGGGGGATAGACCACCCATGTCAGCATCTGCTTGCCGTCGGTGGTCCGTTGCCAACGTGGTTGCACGCTGCCCATCGCCGCCTGCGAGTAGATATCCCCGTTCTCATCGGTGAGCGGAGTGATGACTTGCTCCGTATCCATCGCATAAATCTCGTTAGCGCGCTCCATGGAGTGGCGCAGGCAGATGAGGTCGCTGCCGATATGTCCGCCCAACTCGTAGTCGTACTGTCCGTCGGGTGTCAGTTGGCTGATACAAGGTGCTTGGTCGCTGCCGAAGACCACCTGATAAATACGCTCCGTCCCATGCCATACGGCGTTGAAAATAAGGGTATTGTTATCCTTCCAGTAGTAGGAATCCACATTGCTGTCCAGCCCTTTGCTGAGGAACACTTTCTCACCGCTGCGGGTGTCCATGGCGAAGAGCCGATTCTCGTCGCTCTCGTAGCCGTCGTGCTCCATGCTGAGCCATGCTACCCACTGCCCGTCGGGCGAGTAGGCGGGGTTGGTGTCGTAGCCGAGGTTATCTTCGGTGATGTTGCGTGTCTCGCCGGTCTCGGTGTCGTACAGATAGATATCGGAGTTGGTGGAGATAGCGTATTCGAGCCCTGTCTTCTTGCGGCAGGTGTAGGCAATGGTCTTGCTGTCGGGACTCCATGCCAGTTGCTCCGTGCCTCCCCATGGGCGCATCGGGCTCTCGAAGACCGTCCCTTCCAGCAGGCTGCGACTGCCCGCTACCGCCAGCGTCCGCTTGTCCATCGTTAGCGCGCAGAGGAAAGGCTGCGGCACCTCGTCCACCCACTCGTCCCAGTGCTTGTACATCAGGTCGTCCACCACGCGCCCGCTCGCCAGCGGCAGGTCAGGGTATAGGTCAGCCGTTGTCGGATGACTCTTCACCGTTGAGACCAAGAGAATCTGCCGATTGTCGGGCGAGAGCAGGAAGCCCTCGATAGGCTGCTCAAACCCCGTCAGCGTCAGGTCGCGGCTGTGGTCTTTCCAGTCGGTCAGACACACCTTCCCGCCCTTCATATAGAGCAACCTCCCATCGTTCGTCCAAGCGGGCTGCGATCCAACGAACTCATCGACCATACGCAACGCAGGTCTGTCCGGGTGCGCAGGCGTCCCCGCCTGCTGACAAGGAGGTGCGGTCTCCAGGCCGCACCCTGAATGGCTATCCTCATCAACAGAAGACGGACTATATTCACATACCCGCACCCACGTGGTCGAGCGGTTCTCCGCCACGCTGTAGTACGACACCGTGTATGCCACCAGCGACAATTCTTCGTTGGGCACCACGCTGCCGATGCGCCCCATCGCCCACAGGGCTTCGGGAGAGAACACGCTGTCCGAGATGCTTATCTCGGGCTTGCTAATAGAGGCTTCCGATGAGCCGGTGCAAGCCTTATCTGAACGCTCATTTTGCGAGCCGCAACCCGCTGAAATCAAGGCAACCATTGCCAATAAGAGAATGTGTTTAAGGTTCATATAAAACAATCGAAATAGTAGTCAATTTTAGTTTTTGGTAATAAACCCAATAATCGAACAACAAACTATAGATAATATTTGAATAATTTTTGGAAATATTTGTTGAAGTCTAAAGTTTCTGGTTCGTTTTTGAACTTATTATTTTTGAGTGTTTTTGTTGTAAGGGCTCTCCGCGTAGTTAACACTCAAATAGGATATAGTCCCAATCGTTTCCGCCTGCAAAGGTACTAAAAAAAACACAACTATGCAAATTCCTTGCCCGAAAAATCATTTTATTTTGCTTACTCCGCAAATAAACGCCCTCTCATGCCCATAACAGACACATATCCCCACCCACCATCCCAAGCATACCAACAGCAGACCTTCCCGTACAATTCCCGTACAATTCCCGTGCTATTCCCGTACAATAAAGCCGACCATGAGCAGAGAAGAAGCAGAGAAAGAGCAGAGAACAAGCATGATATATCGGGGTACAATTTTTGGAAACTTTTGGGCGTATAGGTTATTTTGCAGTCTGAAATCTTTGTAATGTAATGAATTATAGTTTATTACAACGTTCAAGGTGCTTGAAACAAAAATCGTCCATCAACTTGCCTCTATAGGTCATTTGCAGTCTAAAAATAGCATAAGTTATTATTATTCAGTAATTTTCGGGGCTCAAAGTATAAAATAATGGTGTCTAAGTACCTAAAAAATGTTCTTATTGCTATCGTGAGCAATATATGGTAATGTACCTTTCATCAAAGCCCGAAGGGCACACTAATAATCCTTAAATTGGGGATTGCGTAGTATGCGGCTTGGGGAGCCGCGTAATAGTTTTATAACACCCACCAAATGCCGGACTGCAATTTGACCTATAGAACAATACTACTTTTTTTCAGACTGCAATTTGACCTATAGACCAA
>JAXDTJ010000010.1:0-36119 GCA_034090015.1 Paludibacteraceae bacterium
GAACACTTTTTTTTTGATGACTTTTTGCTCTGAGCCAACGAACTGATAACATATAGTCCGATAGTACTTAACTATCACAAAATAAACTTATTAAAAAAATATTCACGAACTATTGTTATAGGTTAAAAATTGCATAATTCAAATTTTTATTGTAATTTTGCAAGCAAAATTTTTAGCAATGTCAATCATGGAAGACAAATATGGAGTAATATTTGCGGACGATGGCGAAACACTATCAGAGTGCCCTAAAGATTTGTCGGGCGAGTATATAGTACCTGAGGGCGTTCTTGATATTGAAAGAGGTGCATTCAGCGAATGTGCTACACTAACATCAATAATAATTCCAGATAGTGTAGTTTTTATAGGAGAATACGCCTTTAGTGACTGTCATGGTTTAACATCTATCACATTACCATACCACGTCATCAAAGTTGAAGAGGGGACTTTTATGGGATGTACCAATTTAGAAACGCTCATTATCAAAAAACCAAAAATCGATATTGATGATGAGAGTTGCGCATTTCTCGATTGTCCTCTCAAAAAGATAGTTATTCCTAAAGGAAGCAAGGAACATTTCAAAATGCTGAAAGGTTTCAAAGGCTATAGGCGAATTATGGTAGAAGAAAAATAAATTATATAATGTGATTATGAAAAAACAAATGTTCGAACCGGCTCCTATAAAGTTGACGGTAGAAAGTCCTCAAACTTTTCGGGATATTGTAAATAGTGATGCCTATGCGAAAGATGAAGCATTTATAGGCTATGGTAATCCTGCGGCAAAAATCCTTATTGTGGGGCAGGAAGTGACTTGGAGAAAAGATGAAGACCAACTGAACGAGTATAATGCATACTGCAAACGCAACATTTCAGATTGGAAGAAAAATCTTGAGCAGAAAGAAGTTACGATACAGGGAGATATTCATCATCCGATAGATGGAGTAACAACAGAGGCGTATGAACGATTTAATCCATTGTACCCTCACTATTTAAGGTTTAATAAAAGATTGCACATCCGCAATAAAGATTGGCATACCTCCAATTATGGTGCAAGTTCTACATGGATTCACTATCAACAACTAATTGATTATATCTTCTATAGAACCGCACCCAAGATTATCGATTTCGTGAAGGATTGCTTCATCACAGAATTAAGTGAAGAAGCTCGTCCGCATAATATTGAGTTAGCAGAAAAACTTTCAAAAGAGGAAAAAGATGCGGAAAAATTGAGACAGGCGAAAGCAACGGAGAAATCTATTGCAGACAGATGTCCTCTCTTAAATGAACCTTTCTTTAGTGAGTTTCCAATTATTGTTCTTGCCTGTGGTCAGTATGCTTCCAAAATTCTCCCTTACACATTTGGCTTAGGGGCTGATTTTAAGTTTGAGCAGCGAAATGGTTATAAGGTTTTCAAGACTGATAGTAGGATTGTTATTTGGACGAGACAGTTATCGGACCATCGGGGGAATCCAGTACCGCCAGAGTTAATTCACGCAATAGCGAAAGAAGTCAGACAATATTTGTAACTTCATATATATACAACGCAGACAGACGTTAATAAACGCTGTGCGACCGCTAGCTCGTGACGGGTCGGCGGTTTTTCTTTTATATTTACCTACGGTCTACCTCTTTCTGTCACGTTCGTTTGCCCTGTCCAAGCAGCTGCGCCCTTCACTTTACCTGCTGGTGGCTGCAACTACCTCCGGTGAGAGACTACAGCCCTTTGCTGTACCGGCTGACATCTACACCCTGCGAGCGTCCGGCAGCTGTAACACCCTCCACAGCATCCATATACGATAGCACCTTGAACCGTGTAATAAACTGTACTTCATTGCATTATCAAGATTTTAGACTGCAAAATGACCTATACGCCAAAAGCGACCAACTATACCACAAAAACTTCTCCGCGATGGACAGGTGATTATCGTCCGCGGAGGGGTAGAATACAATCTCATGGGGCAACCTCTATAGTACTCCCTCGGGTACATATGCTATAACCGAAGAGGCTACTGAGAACAATCTCAGTAGCCTCTTTACTTTGTCTATCTCACCACCTCCGTGGCTTGCTCTTCCATCCGGAGTAAGACTGACTGTCGACTGTCCGCACAGGCGGCAGAAATGCGTTCTCGTAATGGCTCAGTTCTAGCACTTCCTGCGTCTCGGGGTGGAGTAGGATACCTATGATATCAAACCGAACGGCTTTCTCTATGCGATGGTGCTTCACATACGCATTCGCTGCTGCCACCATATGCCTTTTCTTCGCCTCGTCCACATAATCAGCCGGCATCTTATCGCCAAACAGCGTAGTGCGCGTCTTCACCTCGGCAAACACTATCGTCTGCTTGTCTTCGGCAATGATATCCATCTCTAAATGCCCCAATCGCCAATTCCGCTCCCGTATCTTCAGCCGTTTTTGCGTCAGCAGATTGGCAGCAATTTCTTCGCCAAACTTCCCTATATCATTATGCAGAGCCACGGTCTATTTGACAATTTACTATTTTACTATTTGATCATTTACTATTTGACCATTTACTATTTGACTATATTACTATATGGTCATTCTCTTTACAATCTACTATTTTGCATGAACCTGCTGCATAGCCAATAGTCAAATAGTAAATAGTCAAATAGTCAAATAAGTTACTCCACCGTTACCGATTTCGCCAAGTTGCGGGGTTGGTCCACATCGCAGCCTTTCACCACAGCAATATGGTATGCAAGCAGTTGCAGCGGGATAACGGTCAGCAGCGGTGTGAGGCACTCCTCCGTCTCCGGCACGGTAATGGTAAAGTCCGACATGTTGCTCACCAGCACATCGCCTTCGGTTACCACGCTGATGACACGCCCCTTGCGCGCCTTTATCTCCTGTATGTTCGACACCACTTTCTCATAAGTGCCGCAGTGCGGCGCCACCACCACCACAGGCATTTCTTGCGAGATAAGTGCAATAGGACCGTGCTTCATCTCCGCAGCAGGATAGCCCTCCGCGTGGATATAACTAATCTCCTTCAATTTCAGTGCCCCCTCCATCGCTACGGGGTAGTTGTAGCCGCGACCGAGGTAGATGAAGTTCTGCGCATAGGTAAAGGTCTTTGCGAAGTCGGCTATCTGCTTATCTTGCTCCAGCACTTTCGCTATCTTATCGGGAATCTGCGCCAACTCATGCACCACGCGCAGATACTGCCCCTCATCCATCGTGCCTTTGGCGCGACCGATACAGAGTGCAAGCATGGTGAGTGCAGTAACCTGCGCGGTGAAGGCTTTGGTGGATGCCACGCCTATCTCCGGTCCCACATGGGTGTAGCAACCGCTGTCCGACACGCGAGGTATCGACGCACCTACCACATTGCATATCGAGAAGATAAACGCCCCTTTGGCTTTCGCTAATTGAATCGCCGCCAGTGTGTCGGCGGTCTCGCCCGACTGCGAGATGGCTATCACCACATCGTCCTTGTTTATCACAGGCTTGCGGTATCGGAACTCGCTCGAATACTCCACCTCCACCGGTACTTGCGCAAACTCTTCCATCGCGTACATCGCTATCAGTCCAGCATGCCACGAAGTGCCGCATGCGGTGATGATGATACGCTTGGCGTTTACGAAACGCTCTTTGTTGTCGATAAAGCCTGAAATGGCGATGTTGTTCTGGTCCACGTTCACACGCCCGCGCATGGAGTCGGCGAGCGTCCGCGGTTGTTCGTAAATCTCCTTGAGCATGAAATGCGGGTAGCCGCCTTTCTCCAACTGCGAAAGTGTCAACTCCAGTTTCTTTATCTCCGGCGTCTTGCGCACGTTGCCTATCGTAGTGATATCCAACTCTTTGCCACGCACCAGCGTAACCACCTCCTCATCGTTGATATACACCACTTTGTCCGTATATTCCACTATCGGCGTAGCGTCCGAAGCCAAGAAATACTCATCTTCGCCTATGCCGACCACCAGCGGACTGCCCTTTCGCGCTGCCACCAGCACATCGGGATTCGACCTATCCAACACGGCTATCGCGTATGCACCCACCACTTGATTCAGCGCCAACTGCACAGCGGTCTTCAAATCCACATTGTCCGTGCGTTTGGTGTATTCTATCAGTTGCACCAGCACTTCCGTGTCGGTGGCAGACTTGAAGGTGTAGCCGTGTTGCTGCAAGCCCTGTTTGAGCACAGAGTAGTTCTCGATGATACCATTATGGATAATCGCCAACTCCTCCGACTCGGAATAATGCGGGTGGGCGTTCACTGTGCTCGGCTCACCATGCGTTGCCCAACGCGTATGCGCTATGCCGATAGTGCCACGGATATCTTTGTCTTGAGCGTAGGCTTCCAACTCCGCCACTTTGCCCTTTGCTTTATACACATTCAGTTTTCCATCGGGGTTGATAAGTGCCACACCTGCACTATCGTATCCGCGGTACTCCAATCGGTGTAATCCTTTGATTAACACAGGATAAGCCTCACGCTTACCAATATAGCCAACAATTCCACACATAGGTCTATTATATTTACGATTTACAATTTACAATTTACAATTTTACAGCTCAATCACCCGATTACTCCGATTACTCCGATTACTCAGAGCATGCGCCCTCATAATTCATAATTCATAATTCACAATTCTCCTCACCGCCTCTTCCGTCCGCTCAGGGTCTCCGAAGGCGGAGAAACGCACATACCCTTCGCCTTCTTTGCCGAAACCGACGCCCGGCGTGCACACCACCTGACACTTGTCCAGCAACCAATCGAAGAACGCCCACGAGCCCATGCCCTTCGGCGCCCGCACCCACACATACGGTCCGTCTGTGCCGCCATAGACACTCAGTCCGCACTCGCTCAGCCCCTCGCGTATCCTCCGCGCGTTGTCCATATAGCCTGCTATCTGCGCCATCACCTGCTCGTGCCCTTCTTCAGTCAGCACCGCCTGCGCACCGCGCAGCGAGATGATACTCGTGCCGTTGTATTTCGTACATTGCCGCCGATACCATAGCGCATTGAGCGACACCTCTTCCCCTTTATCATTCACCCCGTACAAGGCTTTCGGCACTATTGTATAGCCGCAACGAATACCGGTGAAGCCCGCCGTCTTGCTGAAACTGCGCACCTCTATCGCGCACTCCTTCGCGCCTGCTATCTCGTAGATACTATGCGGCACATCGGGCGACTGGATAAACGCTTCGTAGGCAGAGTCGAAGATAATCAACGACCTGTTCGCACGCGCATAGTCCACCCACGCCTGCAACTGCTGCCTGTTCATCGCTATGCCTGTCGGGTTGTTGGGCGAGCAGAGGTAGATGATATCGGCTCTCTCCGCGGGGGGCACAGGACAAAAACCATTCTCTGCATTGCCGGGCAACATCAGCAGCCGAGACCACTGTCCTGCCTCGTCCTGCCACTCACCCGCGCGCCCTGCCATCACATTCGTATCCACATACGCGGGATAGACGGGGTCGGTTATCGCCACGCGGTTGTCCGTGCCGAGGATATCGCTCAGGTTGCCGAGGTCGCTACCGGCACCATCCGACACAAACACCTCGTCGGCATTCATCTCAATACCGTTGCGCTGATAATCGAAGGCGGCTATCTGCTCCCGCAGCCACGCTGGACCTTGTTCCAAACCATACCCGTGAAAAGTGCGTTTGTCCGCCTGAGCCTCTACGGCGCGGTGCATGGCTTCAATCACGCAGGGAGCCAGTGGCCCCGGCACATCGCCTATCCCCAAACGGATGATGTCCGCCTCGGGGTGCGACTGCTTGTAAGCCGCCGTGCGGTTCACAATCTCCGTAAATAGATACCCTGCCCGCAGCAGACAAAAATGACTATTGACACGAACCATCTTTGTACAATAAAAAAACGCTGCAAAGGTACGATATTTTTTTTATATATGCAATAGAAAATGTTATTTTTTCTTTCATTTTTATATTCAAGGGAATTCTTTGGCCCCTACAAAAGAAGAGACAGGTTTGATACCTGTCCCCATTTGGATTTTGGTTTTTAGAACTGCTTAGTGGAACAAATAGCGAATGCTGATGGCAAACGTGTTGCCGCTATAGAAACCGCCGTACGAGAAGTAGGCACCCGTCTCGCTCGTCTTGTCTTTGGTGCCATCGGAATACGCAAGCGTAGTGGAGGTGCTGCTGATGCCTAAGCCGAACATCGGTCGCCAATCCACGGCAATCTGCATCGGGAACCAGAAATTGTACTCTACGCCGATTCTGCCGGCTACGCCGATGTTGTAGTGGCTGTAGAAATAGCGTGCGGAGTTTAACGTTGCTATTGTCCGCATAGCAGGCTTCTTTTCATCGTCTCCCGAACCGTAACCATACCCACTGCCATCGTATGACACTTTGTCGCCATGCCACCATAAGTCTAAACCTCCACCGACACCCATATACCAATTCCATTCGCCTTTGTTGTTCCATGGAATCTTCGTGTTGAATGGGTTCAACCAATCGTGTGTAACCACACCTTCTAAGTTAAATCCGTTCACAAAGAACCCCGGAAAACCGGCATCCAATGTAATCATACGATCATCGGCAAGGTTGTGCTGATAGGTAACCTCGATACCGTAACTCAAACGTCCGCCGATAGAGCGGGGTTGTGCTGCCACCATTGCGGCTGCCACGAGTGCCATTGCGGCTAAAAAGAATCTCTTTTTCATATAGTATATTGTTTAGAATTGGTTATCGGGGGTGCTTGGTTGAAACCCGATGCAAAGGTAACGAAATTTATGAATAAGCATGTCCTATATTTACAAAAAATATGTCTCAAAATTGCAACGCTTTGAGACATAATTTATTAAGGTTTCTTTTTATTCTGCTTTTTCTATAAACTCGCTGGGCGAGCAGCCGACGATGGTGGTGAAATTGCGCCAAGCCGACCCGCGCGAACGATAACCGGCATCGTAGAAGATATCTTGAATATTCATTTGTGGACGCTTTTGCAATTGGTCCTTGATATATGCCACGCGCAGTTGGTTCAAATAATCCTTAAATCCACTGTAGCCCATCTGCTGTATGGCTTGGGTTACATAGTTTCTGTTGCTTCCCACTCGTCTCGTTAGGTCCTCCAAACGCAACTCGGGTTCCCGCCATAGTTCTCCCTGCTCCATCGCATGTCTCACTTGTTTCTGCACCAATAGCAAACTCTCTTTCTGCTCTTCCTGAGTCGTCTCCCGCATGCTCTCTTGTTCGGGTTGCGCAGCAATCGTTTTCGGCACGGGAATACGCTCAAACAGTTCTATGTACATCACGTAAATAGGGTAGGCAAGGAAGAAAAAGGTGTGCAGCATGCGCCATATGAATGAACGGCTCAGCATATTACCCACAAAGGCAAACGATATGCCGCTCACCAGCACCAGCATCACCATCAGCCAACTGCTACCCGCGCTGCTGCGGCGCGGATTGTAGTGGAAACAGCCCCAGATAAACTCAATAGGCAGCATAAACACCAATAGCACCAGACGCATGATAACGTCCGGTTTGCCGATATTTGCTGTCAGTTCGGCAAAACTGTCCAATGGTGTCTGATACCTGCCGAATAGGACAATATAAACCGCAACATAGACGGCGCAGGGCAATACATAGAGCAGCCATCGGCGGAGATTGAACCACCCCGGGCGGGCTACCTCCACAGGGTAGAGCGTAACGAGATAGCGCAGGCACATACCGAGAATCATCTCGCGTATGTTGAGCACGTGGTAGTATTCGCGTATGCTCTCGCCGCCGAGCATCAGAACCATCTTCAGCAGAATGGCTGCCGCTGAGAGCAGGGCATATACCCCGAAGAAGACGCGAGACCTGTCCGAATGCTCTTGGCGGGCAAGAATCATGTACACACCGCTCACTACAAGGGTAAACAATATAATCCCCAGCAGGATGATTTGAAAAATATCACTTCTCTCTACAAGCATACTCAAAACTCAAAACTCTAAACACTCAACTCTCAACCTCCCCATCGAACACAATTGTAGCGCCGCCGCTCATGCGCACTTGCCAATGCTCGTCTATGCTGATATGCAGGTCGCCGCCGAGCAGGTGGACGGTTACTTCATTGTCTGTCAGTGCTTGTGCGTATGTGGCTACCGCGCTGGCGCAAGCCCCCGTACCGCAAGCCATGGTCTCGCCGCTGCCGCGCTCCCAAACCCGCATACGCAGTTCCTGCCTATTCTCTACGCGAACAAACTCCACATTCGTCCCATGCGGGAAGCGAGGGTCTTTCTCAATACGCGGACCCGACTGCCACACCATCTCGTCCGTAATCTCCCCGTCCACCATTACCACAGCATGCGGATTGCCCATATCTACGATGGATAAAGGAGGTAGGATAAAAGATGAAGGATTTATTACTTTTGTTTCTGAAAATTCAGAGTCGGCGCTATTGAGTCTTTCATCCTTCATCCTTAATCCTTCATCCACTATCGCTTTTCCCATCTCCACGCACACCGTCTCCACCACGCCGTTGTTTACTTGCAGATGAAGCCTCTTCACGCCCGCACCGGTCTCCAAGGCAATAATGGTCTTGCGCGTCAGGCCGCGCTCATAGACATACTTGCCGATACAGCGCGTCGCATTCCCGCACATCTCTGCCTCCGAGCCATCGGCATTGAAAATCCGCATACGAAAATCGCATGCCTCGTCTCTCGGAGGCATGATAAGCACTATCCCGTCGCCGCCGATACCCGTATGCCGATTGCTCAGACGAATAGCCATAGCATGCCAATCAACGGAAGATATAGGGTGGGAAACCAAATCAAAATAGATGTAGTCGTTTCCCAACCCGTGCATTTTAGTAAATGGTAAAAGCATATAAAAACGATTTCAGGTTTCAAGTTCCAGGTTTCAAGTGGATAAACACTTGAATTTATTACCCTAAAACTTGAAACCTGAAACTTAGTAAGTCGGTTAGCGTTATCCGCCGAAGTTATCGAAGCGAATCATGTCGTCTTCTACGCCGAGAGAGTGGAGTAGGTCAACCACCGTCTTCGACATCATAGGAGGTCCGCAGAGGTAGTACTCGATATCTTCGGGAGCATCATGCTGCTTGAGATAGGTGTCGCCCATCACGGGAGCAATGAAACCCGGAGTATATCTCACGCCGAGAGCGTCTGCCTTGGGGTCCGGTCGGTCGAGCGCCAAATGGAAATGGAAGTTGGGATACTCTTTCTCCAGTGCGAGGAAATCGTCCATGAAGAAGACTTCGTCGATGGCGCGTGCACCGTAGAAATAGTGCATCTCGCGGTCGCGTGTGTGCAGGGTCTTGAGCATGTGCATGATTTGTGCGCGGAGCGGCGCCATACCTGCACCACCACCTACCCAAATCATCTCGCGCTTGGAATCGAAAACGGGGTGGAAGTCGCCGTAAGGACCCGACATCGTTACCTTATCACCCGGCTTGAGCGAGAAGATATAGGTCGAGGCGATACCGCAGGGCACGTCTTGAAACTCGGGACCATTCGGGCACTGCTCTTTCGGCTTGAACGGCGGGGTAGCGATACGCACGGTCAGCGTGATGATATCGCCCTCGTCCGGGTAGTTTGCCATAGAGTAGGCGCGGATAGTGGGCTCGGTGTTCTTCTGGTGTAAGCCGAAGAGTCCGAATTTCTCCCATGCCGGCACATACAAGTCGCCAATCATCTCGCGGTCGAAATCGTTGTAGTGGATGTCGTATGCAGGAATCTTGATTTGTGCATACGAACCCGGAATAAAGTCCATGTGCTCTCCCGGGGGCAACTGCACTTTGAACTCCTTGATGAATGTAGCCACGTTCTTGTTGCTGATGACAGTGCACTCCCATTCTTTCACGCCGAGAACCGACTCGTCAATCTTCAGCGCAAGGTCGTTCTTCACCTTCACTTGGCAGCCCAAGCGCCAATGGTCTTTCTGCTGCTTGCGGGTGAAGTGCACAGTCTCGGTAGGCAGAATCTCGCCGCCGCCTTCCAGCACTTGGCACTTGCACTGTCCGCACGAGCCCTTACCGCCGCAGGCGGAAGGCAGGTGCACACCCGCTGCTCCCATCGCATTCAGCAGCGTGCCGCCGGCAGGAATATGGTATTCCTTGTCGCCGTTCACCACTACTTTCACATCGCCCGAAGGCACTAAATACTTCTTTGCCAGCAAAAGGATGCCAACCAGCAGCAGGATAACCGCAAGGAATACCCCAACTGCGCTAAGAATTGCTAAACTATTCATTTCAGTTATTAAATTTATATATCCATTTTTTGCCACCATATACATTATGGTAGAATGTAGTATCATAAGCACACCAAGTGCTATCGACTATTGGATTGATATACAATATAGTATCACCATTTGGATGTGTAAAAAGCATATCTTCGAAAAGACAATGAGGAATCCCTGTTTCTGATAGTGTGTCATTTATATTGTTGAAATACAATATTTTTGTTTCACCACTATGCAATACAATTGTATTGGCATCTTTGATTGATTTGTCTATACAATAATACCTACAAACAATAGAGTCTTGCGACATATTCAGTACATGATACTCATGCAATGGCATAAACGGATCCGGTCCATTTATGCATGATGACAAGATTATGCTTGATAGAAAAACAATAATATAACACTTCGTCAACTTCATAAACTAATAATATATATTACGTATGTATAATTTGTCTCCTTCACTGAGTTGTTCCCTGTTCGCATCAAACGTACTCCCGTCTTTTTGGGTCATAGTAGGTTCACCATTTTCTGAAAAAGCCCAACTATGATATAGCATTATGGACTCAAAATCAAAGGGACCATAGGCGGTTGCAGACGTTTCTAAAAATTTATGGAACTGGAGTTTTCCAGAACATGTTATATTTTCATAATGTACAGTGATATAGCAGTCTCTATCAGGACGACATTGCTCATGCTCTAATGTAAGTGTATGCCCTAATTCATGTAAACAAGTGCCTTTATCCGGACAATTTGGGCTGATGTGCACAAAAGCCCACGGCACTGCTCCCAACGAAGATACACCACAAGCATCATCCGAACAGTTATCAGAGATACATACATGGTAGTTACAGCCAATTCCCCAAGAAAAACGATTCCATCCGTTATCTTTTATCTCTTTGAAACGGATTGCATAGTTGGAAGCCTCCTCCCACTCGTTCATTGCTTCACGCATAGCGTCTATATTAGGACAACTGTTTTTATAGTTGCGATAGCGAATGTCAGTCAACCACTTGGACAATAAGTCATATCGGACCAAACGCTGTGGATTGGAGGATGCTGGAGCACTTACTGAATAGTATTGGTTACAACCACACTCATCTTCCTCGTAATAGTCTTCTGTATTGTATTGTTCGTGTTCTAATGCCAAATTGTTTTCCACACAATAAAGAATGTCAATTTTACTATATGCAAATCCACCTTCGAAGGGAAGAATGATATCATCAAGATCCATTACATTATTTTCTGCAAGATATTGTTCTATGACAGGAAAGGTGTTCAATTCTTCTGCAAGTTGGTTGTACAATTCGCAAAAGAATTTGTCTTCGTCAGACCCTTCCAAATCAATGTCTTCTCTATCTGGATTAAGATGCCATGCACCACTTTCTTCAAATAGACGTTTTTTACTTGCAAGGTCTAATCCTGCGATGTACATGTCCCATTCATTCATATAGTCCAAGGCTATGTCTATATACTTATTCATAATATAAGTATATGGCATCGTCTCTTTGAGTTCTATACCATAGTGATTATAATACTCAACTGCATTCGATGTATAGTCATTTTTGACAGCACTATCATCACTATATGTGTGTGTAGACTCATGAATTGTATTCAAAGACTTAACATCAGTCAAAGTATCTGTACATGCCACTAACAAAGCGGCACATACAAATACAGAGAATGTCTCTAAGAGTTTCATAGAGCGTATACTGCACATTAAATGTTAAGCCCCGAGAAGCACATGAATGCCATCGCCATCAGACCTACGGTAATGAAGGTGATGCCTAATCCTTGCAGGGGTTTGGGTACATCGTTGTATTCCATCTTCTCGCGGATGCCGGCAAGGCATACGATAGCCAGTAGCCATCCCAAGCCGGAGCCGAAAGCATAAGCAAAGGCATCGCCGATGTTGGCAATCGCTTTCACATTCTCAGGGTCAAGGATGATACGCTGCTGCATGAAGAGCGAGCCACCCATGATGGCGCAGTTAACGGCAATCAGCGGTAGGAAGATACCCAGCGCTGCATAGAGCGACGGCGAGTATTTCTCCACAATCATCTCCACCAACTGCACGATAGCGGCAATCACGGCGATAAAGAGAATGAACGACAAGTAACCCAGATTCAGCGGGTTCAACACATACACTTGCAGCAGATAGTTTACCGGCAGGGTGATGAGTAGCACGAAGGTAACGGCTACGCCCAATCCCGCACTGGTCTTTACATCTTTCGACACGGCAAGGTACGAACACATACCCAAGAAGTATGCGAAAATCATGTTGTCAGCAAATATGCTGCGAACAAACAAACTAAGAGCATGTTCCATATTACTTCTTCTCCTCCTTATTGAGGCCTCTATGAGCCCAAATGATACATCCTACCAAAATAAGTGCCATAGCCGGCATCATCATCATACCGCAGTTCTCATATACACCGCCGTTGGCGATATACCAACTCTCCGGAATCACGCGGAAGCCGAGCAGCGTGCCCGAGCCGAGCAACTCGCGGAAGAAAGCGACAATTACAAGGATGATAGCGTAGCCGAAACCGTTGCCGAGACCGTCAAGGAACGAATCCCATACTTTGTTGGTCATAGCGAATGCCTCCAAGCGACCCATCAAAATACAGTTGGTGATAATCAGTCCGATATACACGCTCAGCTGCATAGCAATGTCGTAGGCAAAGGCTTTCAGAATCTCGCTCACGAGAGTTACCAATGCTGCCACTACTACTAATTGCACAATGATACGGATACGCATTGGTATCGTCTTGCGAATCAGTGAGATAATCACGTTAGACATTGCCACGATGATAGTAACGGCAATACCCATCACCAACGCGGGCTTCAGTTGCACCGTTACCGCCAGCGCGGAGCATATACCCAACACCTGTACTACCACAGGGTTGTTCAAGTTCAAAGGACCCAGCAGGGTGTCTTTTGTTTTCTGAGATAGTGCCATATTATTCTCCCTTCGTTTGTTCGCAAGCCTCCTCGCAGCAAGTAGCCGGAGCAACCTCCTCTGCCTCGCAGCATGTAGCCTGACAAGGTTTATTACACATCTTATTCAAGAAATCAGCATATTCGCCTAAGTTGCTGAGCAACATATCGCTTACGCCCGTCGAGGTAATCGTTGCGCCGGAGATAGCATCCACCTGCTCCTGACCTTCCGCCAGTTTGCCGGATTTCAGCACTGCTACCGACACCACTTCGCCCTCTGCATTCTTGATATGCTTGCCGTTGAACTGGTGGCGGAATTTCTCCGTTACAATCTCTGCACCCAGACCCGGGGTCTCGCTCTCGTGGTTAAAGTTCACACCGAAGATGGTGTTCTTGTCCGCGTCAAGCGCGAGGTAGCCTCCGATGCCGCCCCACAGACCGGCACCGTGCAGTTTCAGCACGAACTTCGTCTCGCCCTCAATGTCCGCTACGAACACCGGTGCTCCATTCACGTCCAGCGTATCCACCACAAGGCGCTGATACAAAGCCGCGGGGTCGGTCTCGGAATAGTCTTGATTGAGCGCCACGAGAATTTGCTTCTGTTGGTCAAGCAGCACATTGGCTTGCTGACGCGGGCTCAACACTTGGCTCACCACGGCGAGCAACACTGCCACCAGCACTACTATCACCGTTGCGTAGGCGAAGGTATAGAGATTGCCGTTGGTGTTCAGCCCTTTCTTTTCTTCTACAAAGACACCTTTCTGATGACACTGCGGACATTCTTCGGGCGCTTTGTCTCCTGTGTACACATAGCCGCACACGGAGCATACATATTTCTTTTCTGCCATAGTCGTTCCTTATTTAACAGTTGCGCGTTTCATACGGCGTTTGATGTTCACTTGCACTACGCACCAGTCAATCAGCGGCGCGAAAGCGTTCATCAGCAGGATAGCGAGCATCATTCCCTCGGGGTAACCCGGGTTGAGCACACGAATCACTATCGCCATGAAACCAATCAAGAAACCATAAATCCATTTTCCGCATTCCGTGCGCGCCGAGGTAACGGGGTCGGTCGCCATGAACACAGCGCCGAAAGCGAAGCCGCCGGTTACCAAGTGCATGTACCACGGGTAGTTAGCCGCTGCCGTGTCCGGACCGCAAGCGTTGAACAGCCACGCCGTCAGCGCGCCACCCACGAAGATGCTCAGCATCGTCTTCCACGAAGCCACGCCCGTCGAGATAAGCAGCAGCGCCCCTAATAGGATTGCCCAGCAACAGGTCTCGCCCACCGAGCCGGGAATCAAGCCGTTGAAGGCATCCCAGAAACCGACGGGTAGGAGGTTGGCTTCCGTCGTAGTAGCCACTTGCGTCAGCGGGGTAGCCCCAGAGAATCCGTCCACCAGCGTCTTGCCGCCGTCCCAGCCCCAAGTGCCGCCTGTGCGGACAAAGGCTTGGTCGCCCGTCATGTGCGTAGGATAAGCAAAGAAGAGGAACGCGCGCGTGATAAGCGCCACGTTGAAGATGTTGTAGCCCGTACCGCCAAACACCTCTTTCGCGAAAATCACCGCGAAAGCCGTTGCGATAGCCACCATCCACAGCGGAGTGTTGATGGGCACTATCAGCGGAATCAGGATACCGGTTACCAAGAAACCCTCTTGAATCTCCTCTTTCTTCCATTGTGCCACTGTGAACTCAATACCGAGACCGGTGATGTAACTAACTAAGATATAAGGCAGTACAGCCAAGAAGCCAAAGCCGAATGCCTTCCAGAAGAGTGCACTCGTCAAGCCGCCGCGAACCAACTCGCCGGTGGCAAGCAGGTGCTGATAACCTACGTTGTACATACCGAACAGCAGCGCGGGCACCAATGCCAGCACCACCAGAATCATCGTACGTTTCGAGTCGCTACCATCGTGTATCTGCGCCCCCACACGCTTTGCCGTAGTGTTCGGCGTGAAGAGGAAGGTCTCAAAACCGTCGTACACCGAGTGTAGCCAATGCAACTTCCCGCCTTCATCGAAGGTCGGACGAAGTTTCTCTGTCAATTTATATAAACCCTTAAACATATTACTCTACTTCGTTTTTGAGGTTATCCAATGCTGCCCGAACGATGGCTTGTAGCGGCATCTTGCTCGTGCAGACGTACTCGCACAGCGCAAAATCCTCGGGCGCTACTTCATATGCACCCAACTGCTCCATGCGGTCAAGATTGCCCGCAATCATCGCCTTAATAAGGTATTCGGGGTAAATATCCATGGGGAACACTTTGTCGTACTCGCCGCTCACGATGATAGCGCGACGACCGCCTTTCAAGCGTGCATCCCAGTTGTATTCTTTCTGTCCGAAAAGGCGTTGTAACGGCTTCGCAGGGTCAGTGCAACTAGCGTTGAAATCGCCGAAGCGCGGAATCAACCAGCCCATGAACTCATGCGTCTCGCTGCCCTCGTCCAGCGCGGTGAATTGGTTGTCATAGACGGAAATCATCTCGTCCAAGCCTACCTGATGTCCGCTCAGCGGGTTGCCTGCCACATAGCGCACGGGCTCGCCGCTCTGCACATTGCAGCCGAAGACAGCGCTCACCGGCATACCGGGCAACACCCTGTAATACTGCGGGTTAGCCGCCAACGGACCCGTCAGCGCCACCAACTTCTGCATATCTACGATGCCTTTGGTGAACAGACGCCCGATGATAGCAAGGTCTTGCACGTTAATCGTCCATACCGTCTCGCCCTTGGCGATAGGCAGCACATGGTTAATCTGCACGCCAACATTGCCTGCGGGGTGGGGACCTGCCACCTCAAACAAGGTGCAGTCTTTTAACTCGCGGAACTCGATGGCTTTTGCCCCTGCTTGGATGCCCACATACACGGGCGCGATGGTTGCCAACTTGCTGACAGCGGCTTGCAGGTCGGTGAGTTGCCCTTTCAGCACCCACTCGTAGTTCGGAGCTGCGGGAGCCGAGTCGAAGGTAGAGATGAATACGGCTTTCGGAGTCTTGTTCGGCAGCGCGATGCAGTCGTACGGACGTTGCTTAATCAGGCTCCACAGGCCCGAATACAAGAGCAGCCCTTTCGGGTCTTGCGTCTTGTCGAACGTCTGATACGCAATCGTCTCATCTGCCTCAATGTCTATCGACATCACCTTGCGACGGTCGCCGCGAACAATCGCTGCCACCTTGCCGCTAACCGGCGATGTGAAGAACATCTCCTCGAACTTCTTGTCGTGAAACAGCGGACTGCCGGCTTTCACGATATCGCCCTCTTTTACCAAGAGTTTAGGCTTGATGCCGGCGAAGTGGTCAGGAACAATGTGATAAACGGCAGGACGACGAACGCTCCCGATCGTCTCCTCTGCACGTCCCTCAAACGGAATGTCCAAACCACGTTTCAGTTTGATTTGTTGCATGTTATGAATTGTTTGTTTTAGTTATGGTTCAATGCACGCTCTTCCCCGAAGCACCCTCTTCACAAAACGCCCGCAAAGTTACAACTTTTTTCCGACATACGCAAATATCTTGTGCATTTTGTCAAAAACACTTTGCAATTTGAAAGGCGACACTCTTTTCTTACCCCAATACTTTTAACCTGATGAATAAAAAGTCATAGAATGACCTCGCATTTCTCCTTTTTGTTGCTATCCTTCCTAATAATTATTGGATATTATCATTTTTTTATAGATTGGTATTTATTAGTATCAAGATGATATTTCTTGAGAAGTTTTTTTTGAGCTACGATTTAGTAAGGACTTCCCCGTGTTCTTCCCCTGTTCTAAGAACGATAAAAACAAAATCTTCTCAACTACCAAAATGCATTTTTTCATATTAAAAATACTTACATTTTGAAAGATACCATATTCCCTCCCCTCTTCACCTACGTTTTGCCCTTACTTTGCCTATAAAAAAAATACAAATCCCGCCTTATTTCATCATAATGTACAATATGTAAAATTTTTATTTTTGTTATATTAGCACGCAATCATGCTTTAGTCATAGTAATAAATGCCTATTTCTAACTCCAAAAATATATTGAGTAATAAGCGGATAGCTAAAAATACTTTTCTATTATATTTCCGTATGCTACTCCTACTTTGTGTAAATCTTTACACAAGTAGAGTGGTGCTTAATCAATTAGGAGTGGATGACTATGGCATCTACAACGTTGTTGGTGGCATTGTTGCTATCCTTTCTTTCTTAAATTCTGCTATGGCATCGGGTACACAGCGATTTCTAAATGTAGAAATGGGAAGAAATGATGAGAACGCACTTAAAAAAGTATTTTTGACCAG
The DNA here is from genome assembly GCA_034090015.1 of Paludibacteraceae bacterium. Taxonomy (GTDB): domain Bacteria; phylum Bacteroidota; class Bacteroidia; order Bacteroidales; family Paludibacteraceae; genus Colicola. The sequence continues at coordinate 17,393 of JAXDTJ010000010.1, forward strand.
TTTGCAGATACATTTGTTTATAGCAATTATTATTATTTTGATTGCAGAAACAATAGGTCTTTGGTTCTTGCGTACTCAGATGAATATTCCTTTAGAGAGGGGTGTCGCTGCCGGATGGGTTTATCAGTTTTCCATTTTGTCTGCTTTGTTTGGAATGTTGGCGGTACCTTTCAATGCAGTGATTATTTCGCATGAAAGGATGTCTGCTTTTGCCTATATCAGCATTATTGAGGCTATCTTGAAGTTGTTAATTGCGTTCCTAATTGTTTGGTCTCCATTTGATAAGTTGATTTTTTATGCTTCTCTTGTTTCTTTGGTTGGACTTATCAATTGTTTTATCTATGGTTTGTATTGTGCAAGACATTTTGAGGAATGCAAACAGCTTACTTTGCATATAGACATTCCGACTATGAAGCAGATGCTTTCTTTTTCTGTATGGACTGTGTTTGGAAGTTTGGGATATATATTGCATACGCAGGGTATCGCTATTGTGATAAATATATTTTTTACTGTTGCTGTAAATGCCGCACAGGGTATAGCTAACCAAGTGAGTGGCGTGGTTAGTATGTTTACATCGAATTTCTTGATGGCACTGAATCCGCAAATAGTTAAGCTATATGCCGTCGGAGACTATGAAAATATGTATTTGCTCATATTTAGAGGTTGTAAGATAGCATTTTGCTTAATGTCAATTTTTGTTATTCCATTAATTTTAGAAGCACCACTTATTTTGCAAATTTGGTTAGGAATAGTACCAGAATATGCTGTTGTATTTCTTCGTTTGGTCTTGATTATTGCTTTAGTCAATTCGTTTAGTGGTATTTTATCTACTGCGAAAGGGGCTACAGGGAATATTAAGACGTACCAAATTACGTTGACTACTATAGGTGCATTCCATATTCCTCTTGCGTGGCTTGCTTTCAAGTTGGGCGCTGGTCCAGAATACGCAATGTATATCTATTTGATTATAGTCATTATCCTTCAGATTTTCAGAGTGTTTTTTGTATGCAAAGATGTCGGACTACCTTTTGAGAGATTCACTAAGGAAGTGCTATTGGTTTGTTTGTATACTTTCATACTATCGGTCGTTGTCCCCTCTGCACTCCATTTATGGCTACCTACATCCTATGTGTCTTCGGCGATAGTTGTGTTTGTTTCTATAATAACCACTGCTTGCACCGCTTTTTTTGTTGCTTTAAGTAAGGCGGAGCGAGGAGTGTTGATCAATACAATTAAGAATAGAATTAATATAGGATAATATGAAATCAAGTAATATGTTTTCTTTAGGCATAAAGCAGCGTATTAAACGTTATTTTATCCGAAAATTTCAATTACCGGATAGAGATAACTTTTAGTATAAAGTACGAATTTCGGATCAGCAACGATTAGAGGGTAAGGTAGCGCTGGGCTTTCTTGGCTTCGGATGAGGCAGCGTTCATCACGGGGCAAAATATAGTAATTGATGGGGGAAGAAGTTTAGGTTTACCAAACAAGTAAAATAATAAAATATAACGCATTATGAGTTCAAAACATTATTCGTCCGAAAGGAATATTCAAATTGTTATTTCCTTGCTGAAAGCAAATAATATCCGTAAGATTGTGGCATCTCCGGGAGCCACAAACTATTCGTTTATAGGTAGCTTGCAGAGCGATCCGTTTTTTGAGATATATTCTTCTGTGGACGAGCGGTCCGCTGCGTATATCGCTTGTGGAATGGCTGCGGAGAGTGGGGAACCTGTAGTTCTCTCTTGCACAGGCTCAACGGCTTCTCGCAATTACTATCCCGGACTCACAGAGGCTTTTTATCGTAAGTTGCCCGTGCTCGCCATCACTTCACATCAAGGGACAGACCGAATAGGACAACTTATATTTCAAAATATAGATCGTCGTGTAGTCGCAAATGATGCGGCAACTTTATCTGTTGAATTACCGGTGGTCAAGGACGAACGAGATGAGGCTTTTGTTACGATGGAAGCCAACAAAGCCATTCTGGAATTGCGAAGGAATGGAGGCGGTCCTGTGCATATCAACATGTTTACCACTTATAGTACAGACTTTTCCATAATGGAGATACCTCCGGTTAGAGCTTTCCGAAGATACTTGGCTTGGGATACATTACCGACATTTCCCAAGGGAAATATCGCTGTGTTCGTGGGATCTCATACTGCCTTTTCAGACCGACTGGTAGCAGCTATTGACCGCTTTTGCGCTACGCATGACGCGATAGTGTTGTGTGATCATACGAGTGGATATTATGGTAAGTATCGTATCCATCCGATTTTGACACACATGCAGTCAATACCCTCTCCGCTTCCAGAGATCGATCTTTTAGTACATATAGGGGAAGTCTCAGCTGCTGCAAGAGCTTATGATGGATTTCCTGTGAAGAATGTATGGAGAGTATCAGAAGATGGCGAACTCAGAGATCCCTTTAAAAAACTATCATCTGTTTTCCAAATGTCAGAAGAACAATTCTTCTTGCATTATAGTGAAGAGAACGCAACGCAACATGGCTTCCTTGATAGGATGCGCGTGATATTTGATAAAGTGTATGAGTCAATACCCGAACTCCCTTTCTCAAATATATGGGTAGCACAACATCTTTCTAAAAAATTGCCCAAAGGTTCTTTGCTCCATATCAGTGCATCCAACACGCGTCGGTGTTGGAATATGTTTTATTTGCCGGATGGAGTGCAAAGTACAAGCAATGTAGGATGTTGTGGTATTGATGGCAGTAATAGTGCACTTATAGGGTCATCCTTTGCGAGTCCGAACCGCATCTGCTATCTTGTTACAGGAGATTTAGCGTTTTTCTATGATATGAATTCCCTCGGAAATCGACACATCGGTAACAATATTCGCATATTGTTAGTGAACAATGGTATCGGCGCAGAATTTAAGTTGAGCGAACATAAGTGCTATAAGTTCGCACAAGAGGCGGATGCCTATATGGCAGCAGGTGGACATTTCGGGAATAAATCATCTTCTTTGGTAAAGCATTTTGCCGAGGACTTGGGATTTGCTTATTTTTCTGCGAATAATAAAGAAGAATTTTTGCAAGTGTTGGATACCTTTACGTCAGATAAGATCGGAGATAAATCTATGATTTTTGAGGTGTTTACAACCCACGAGAATGAGAATGAAGCCTTACAAAGAATGGTTGAAATAGAATTGAGTTTTAGACGAAAAACGGCTCTCACAGCCAAGAAAGTTCTCGGCGATAAAGGATTCGATATGCTGATGAAAACAATCAATAAATAACTGTAACTATGAACTTATTGAAAAGAGTTCAATATAAATTGGGTGCTTATCTGCGCAGGCACTTTGCTTCCTTAGTAGTGAATCGTCCGTATGTCATCCATATAGATGCACATCAGGAGTTGCAAAATAAAGTTGCTGTCATTACGGGAGGATCTGGTGCTATAGGGCGTGCTTGTGCTTTCCGATTAGCCGCGGAAGGAGCTAAAGTCTATGTCTGTGGCTCAAAACCAAATAGTGCAAATAGTGTGGTAGAGGAAATTAGGGCGGCAGGAAAAAAAGCGTTATCGGTTCAACTTAATGTGCTGGATGCCGATGCGATTGCTGCAACTTTTCAGCGGATTGCCAATGAAAACGATGGACATATTGATATCCTTGTGAATGCGGCTGGTGGTAGTGCAAGAGAAAGAGCAAATACTATGGTTGAACAGAAGGTGGAGGTTATTGATGAGATACTTAATGTCAATCTTCGTGGGGCTATGCTATGCGCTAAAGAGGCGGCAAAATATATGATCAAAAATCATACAGGGAGAATTATTAATATTACATCGGTCATCGGACTTCAAGGTAAGGCCGGTTTTAGTGAATATGCTGCAAGCAAAGGGGGAAGCATCGCTTTTGTCAAATCCTTGGCCCAAGAGTTAGGATATCATGGCATTACAGTCAATGGAGTTGCCCCGGGTATTGTACAAAGGGGCGAAGTAACCTTTGATAGATTGGAAGCACTCGGAAAAACGAACTTTATGGCTTCTTATGGGAAACCTGAAGATATTTCTGCCATGGTTTTTTTCCTGTGCAAAGAAGAAGCATCGTTTATCACCGGTCAAAACATAGCGGTTGACGGTGGCAGAAGTATTGGACTCAAAGAAATGTGAAACAGAATAGAAGGAATGGTGTTGATACTATCTGTGGCGTATTATGGATAAGAAAAGGCGCATAGGAATACTCACGCAGCCGTTGACTACTAATTACGGCGGTATTTTGCAGAATTTTGCTTTGCAAAAAGTCCTTATTCGGTTGGGACATGAACCCGTTACAATTGATTATGGGAGATTGTCTTGGATTGACTATATGCATAGTTGGTGCAGTTATTGCCGGGCGGGATACAAAGGGAATAGACCGGAAAATCCGATTGCCAATAAAAATAAACAACAGGGATTTCGAAAGTTTATTGATGCCCATATTTGTGTTACAATGCCAAAAACCAGAAAAATTGATTGGACTATAGTGGCTGCTATGCACTTTGACACCCTCATCGTTGGTAGTGATCAGGTTTGGAGACCATGCTACAATCCCGATATTATGGCGATGTTCTTGAAACCAATAGAAAATAATGTAAAGAAAATTGCTTATGCTGCCTCGTTCGGAACTGACCAATGGGAGTATGATGAGCAACAAACCACAGAATGTAGACAACTTATACAAACCTTTTGCGGTGTCTCTGTGAGAGAACAATCAGGGGTGCAGTTGTGCAAAGACCATCTTGATTATTCCGCTACGTGGGTGCTCGACCCCACTTTGCTGTTAACAAAAAAAGATTATGAAGGCTTATGCGGACATATTAAAAAAGAGAAACCTTTCATTTTCGCCTATATTTTAGATGAGAGTGAACGCAAGATGGACGAGCTTCAGCATTTTGCTCAAGCCAAAGGATTATCTCTGGTGGTGAAAAGCGCGGGTCCACAGGTGAAAGGGACTGACACAATAGAACAATGGCTTGCGTATTTCAGAGACGCACAATGCGTGATTACCGACTCTTTCCATGGTACCGTTTTCTCGATCCTATTTAATAAAGATTTCTTTGTGTATGGCAATCAAGAACGAGGAAACAGCCGTTTCTCATCTTTGTTACACCTCTTTGGCTTGCAATCAAGATTGGTAGAAACCATTCCGCTGCAATCTGAGACTATCAACTGGACCACAGTCAATTCGATGCATAACGAGCAAAGAGAACGTTCCATCAATTGGTTAGCTAATAAACTGTAGAAGTATGAAGTTTTCAATCATTATACCCTTATACAATAAGCAAAATTATATCTGCCGAACATTGGAATCCGTCTTAGCACAAACCTATACGGATTTTGAGGTCATTGTGGTGAATGATGGCTCCACAGATAATAGTTTGTTGGAGGCTAAGAAAGTGCAGGACAATAGAATTCGAATCATAGACAAGGAGAATGGAGGTGTATCTTCGGCAAGAAATCGCGGAATCCAAGAGGCAAAAAATGAGTGGATTTGTTTTTTTGACGCCGATGATATCATGTACCCGCACTGTTTGGAAGAATACCATAAGTTGCATAGTCTGTTTCCAGACATGAAAGTGCTTTGCGGCGCATTGGATACGAATATCCGAAAATATCCGACCCAAGAACGAAGATATGTTATATCCAATTATTATCGTGCAAATGTTTACTCGGAAATGCGAACAGGTATATCATTGGTATGTACAGATTGTATATGTATCCATCGGTCTTGCTTCGACCTTGTCGGGGTGTTTTTCCCGCAATATACGCATGGTGAGGACCTCCACTTATGGGATCGATTGCAGCAGAATTTCCGTTTTGCTAAATCGGAAGTTACAGTGGCATATTATGACATGGGCGCAGAGAATAGATCGGATATGGTCATTGCCAACTCTACCGCGCATTTCCAACCGCAGGTTTTTACGCATAAACCTTCTCTACAAGACCCTTTCTATAAGCATATCGTATTTGGAAGCAGAGAATATTATCAAGTATTGGCAGAAAAAACTTTGCGCAAGAAAATGCAGCGTTTGTTCCGCAATTTTGGGGACATCGGAATGTTTGTCGCGCTGAAGTGTCTTGTTCGTATAGGACTAATACAAAGTAGAGGTATAGCATGACGCGGGATAAAAACATAGCACCAAGCCTTGCGGCGTTCGCCATAGCACCGTTTGCTACGGCTATCTATGCTGTTTCCAGAGCGGGCGACAAGTGGACATTCTTCATTCTCGCTTGTTTCACGGCTTTGTTTGGATATTGCGCTATTCCAGACGAAACCATGGACTTCTATCGCTACTTGGAGTCTGTGTCTGATTTCTCATGGAGCGATTCGCCGAGCCTTGATATCTACACCTATCTCGTTACCGGCATCGTCAGCCTTTTTACCAACAATGGGCATATCCTTATGGCGGTTTATGGATTTATTTATGGTCTGTTGTTTGCTTATGCATTAAAATTGTTCAGCGCAAAGAACACCATGCCGAGGTATGCACACTTGTTTTTCCTCTTTTTATTTGCCAATGCAATTAGCCTAAAGGGGCTTGGCGGAGTGCGATTTGCAACAGCATCGTTTATGCTGTTTATCGGGGTATATAATTTTATCTTAACAGGAAACAAGCGATATTGGCTCTTGATCTGTGTAACGCCGTTGGTACATTTTTCATTTGCGATTTATGTAGGGCTATTCTTCTTCTTTTATGTGCTTCGGAAATATCCGAAAATAATCATTGCTATCTTTTTATTCTCCTTTGTCCTTAATGTCTCCAATGTGGGTTCCTATATCTCCGCATACCTCCCTATGTTAGGCGAAGATATCGCGGATAGGGGAGATTATTACATTGATTCTGATTTGGATGAAATGAAGACTACATACCAAGGGGCTTTTTGGACGCAAGTAGGCATTATATTTCGGATTTGTGAGTATATTGCATTAGGTCTGATACTCGTGCATGCCAAGCGAAAATACGGTCAATTCAACTTTGCTTCGACAACGGGCTTGATGTTTCTTTTCTGTTTGCTCTTTGGTGCTTTTGGGAATATCTTCGATGCCGTCCCGCATTTAGGATTGCGCACGCAAAATTTGTTTTCCTCATTGCTTATTCTACCTATTTTCCGCTATTGCGGTGACAACTGGAATCTGCGCAATATCCACATGCAGCTTATTTCTATTTTGTTGCTGGCAGGAGGAATGCTTAAGATAATAATCGGCATACGGACAATTACTGACATCACCCCTATTTCTTTAGTCTTTTTCCCGTTGCCATTTGTGCAATTCACAGAAACCACTATGAATGTCCTATTTGGATTATGACTATGTTACGTGAAATAAAACACGCATTAGGTAACCATCTGATTAATATGAAAGGATGGCGTACGGATAGGAAGATTGTTGTCATAGAGTCTGACGACTGGGGCACACTCCGAACACCAAATCGGCATACTTTTGAAGTGCTCGCTGCCAAGTATGCTGATAGTATGTGGACAGATACATACGATCGTGTGGACAACTTGGCAAACAAAGAGGATCTGGAGATGCTGTTTGATGTTCTGACAAGTGTTACGGATTGCAAGGGGCATCACGCCGTTATCACGGCAAATACAATCGTAGGTAACCCGGATTTCCAAAAAATAGCCGCATCTGACTATAAGGAGTATTATTGGGAACCATTTACGGAAACGCTGAATAGGTATCCCACTCATGCGGGCACTTTCGATTGCTGGAAACAGGGAATGAACCTGGGGATTTTTGTCCCGCAATTCCATGGCAGAGAGCACCTTAATGTCTGCTGCTGGCTACATCTGCTTCAGCAGAATTATCCGGGTATGAGAGAGGCACTGGAGTATGGTACTTGGTTGGGACATCCCGTAGGAAACAGGCGACTGGATATCGCATACAATTATGCAGATAATCTCGAATGGAATTTTGTCAAAAAATCTATAATAGAAGGCTATGAGTTGTTTACAAAGATATTTGGGTATAAGTCAATCACTACGATTTGCCCCAGTTATACATGGGATAATGAGATAGAAAAACTGTTTGCTAATCTCGGAGTTATTGTTATGCAAGGTGGATGGACCCAATGCTATCCAGACCGAGAAGGACAACATGCATATATCAGACATTTTACAGGGGAGAGAAATCAGTATGGTCAATACTATTCCATGCGCAATATCCACTTTGAACCTTCTCTTTTCAAAGAGATTGATCCTGTTCGCAGGGTGATGGCTGACTTACAGCGAGTCTTCTTATGGCACAAACCTGCAATTATTTCTTCACACCGATTGAATTATATTGGCAATTTAGTACCCGAAAATAGAAAAGGAACATTGGATTTGCTTCGCCGATTGCTACATGCCATCGTTCAACAATATCCCGATGTGGAATTTATGTCATCTGATCAACTCGCACGCTTGCTAAGAACTCATGAATAAGAAAAAAATAATGTTTCTCGCACCTTCGCTCGCGATAGGAGGAGCCGAAAGGGTGATGGTCAATCTGTTGAAGAAACTTGACTATGATCGCTATGAAGTAACGCTTTGCCTATTCGCCAATTATGGAGCGTATTTTAACGAGTTGCCAGAGCAGGTGCGGGTTATACATTTGTTTTCTAATGTTTTTCTCTCGCGCGTATTGACATGGGTGGAAACAAAATTACATACTCGCTTATTGATAGATTTAGTAGCAAAGACAAAGATTAGAGACAACTATGACGTGGGAATATGCTTCTCCGATGGCTTACTGACTAATACATTAGTGGCGACCAGAAAAAGATACCGCAAACGGGTAACATGGGTGCATTCCTGTTATTTGGCGCAGTCTGACTTAAAGACGTATTATTCCAATCCGAAGAACGTGGCGAAGTTGTTAAAGCATAGGTATCAATATGTGGATCATATCGTTTGTGTCAGTAAGCAGTCTTTAGACGAGTTTAATCAAATTTTTCATTGTGAGGAGAAATCAGTAGTCATCTACAACTTGTTTGACCCCGTGGAGATAAAACAAAAAGCCGCTGATTTTACCCCACACTTCCAAACAACCGATATGCTTCGTGTGGTTTCTATTGGACGACTGGTAGAGGTAAAAAAAATAGGCAGGTTGCTTGAGGCGAAGAAAATTCTGCAAGACCAAGGGATACAATTTGCTCTGGATATTGTGGGTAACGGTACACAAGGAGCAATGCTAAAAGCCTTAACGGAAGAAAAGCAAATCAAAGATGTAAAATTTTGGGGATATCAAAGTAATCCTTATCCCTTTTTGGCGGGGAGTGATATTTTGGCACTTACATCTGAATCAGAAGCCTTCCCTACTGTGCTGATTGAGGCTATGTCGCTGGGAATACCTATTGTGGCAACCAAATGCAGCGGGTGTGTGGAGATAACGGACAATGGCAGGGTTGCTCTATTGTGTGAACACACTCCGGCGGATATTGCACAGAAACTGGCTTCGCTGCTACAATCGAAAACGAAAAGAGACCGATTGGCTGCCGATGCTAAAAATCGGGTTAGCATATATAGTATAGAAAATACATTGAAAGCATTGGATACACTATTACAAGCGTAGATATGGAGAGCATTAAATCAATTGTTATGAGGAATGTGGTGAACATTCCGGGGTGGTCCACCAATAGGAAAATACTCGTTTTTGAATCCGATGATTGGGGGAGTGAACGCGTGCGATCCAACGGAGATACCGCGGCACTTGAAGCAGCTGGATTTGATTTTACGGATACATCCTTCTATCAGTACGATGGATTGGAGACGGATAGTGATATTGCCGGACTCTTAGAGGTCTTATCCAAGTATAAGGATAAAAATGGAAATCATCCTGTTTTTACTTTGGCGTGTAATGTAGCAAATCCGGATTACAAGAAAATTCAAGCATCGGATTATACCGAATATCACTACATTCCCAGCATACAAGCCTGCGCAGATGATCCTCTTAGAAAAAATGTGTTTGCCATACATCAGGAGGGAATACGCCATGGGTTAACTTATCCCGTTTTCCATGGACGTGAACACCTCAATGTACAAAGATGGCTGAGATTGTTACAGGCAAAAGATCCGTCGGTTACCAAATTGTTTGAGCATGGTGCCGCTAACTATATCTATGGTATTCACAAGCAGTTCCTCGGTGAACTTCCCGCCGCTTTCGACTTGGAGTTTGCTTCTGACCTTGAATATCAGAAACAAGTTATCGCCGATGGATTGCATCTGTTCCGACAAACATGGGGATATGATTCCAAATATTTCATTATGCCCAACGGACCGATAAACAATCAGTTGGAAAAGGAAACTTCTGCTTGTGGGGTGGAATACCTGTTAGGCGAAAGACTGCAAAAGGAGCCTCTGGGAGATGGACAATATCGAAAGCATCTCAGATGGTTGGGCAATAGCAACCGATATGGGCAGCGCTATCTTACTCGAAACGGATTCCTCGAACCCGGAGTAATAGAAGGTAACCTCGCCGATAACGCCTTGGAAAAAGGACTTTTAGCGGTAGAAAGAGCCTTCCGATGGCATAAGCCTGCCATCATCTCTTCACACCGAATTAACTACATCGGATACTTGAATCCGAATATCAGAGACAAAGGGCTGAAAACGTTGGATATCTTCCTTTCTGAGGTACTAAAAAAATGGCCTGACATAGAGTTCATGAATTCTGTACAATTAGGTAACTTAATCGCCAAGAAGAGATGAAAAAAGAACAACCCAAAGTCTGTGTGATAATGCCTGTTTACAACGGCGAAAAAACTATTAAAAGGGCATTAACCTCACTTTTGATGCAAACATATACCAACTGGGAGTGTGTGGTCGTAAATGATGGCTCCACCGATGGAACGCAATCCATTTTGGATGAACTGACCGACCCGCGTTTCAAAGTTTTCTCGTTGCCCAAAAACGTAGGGCGAGGAGCCGCAAGACAGGTTTGTCTTGAGCACGCAGATGGAGAGTTCCTTACCTATTTAGATGCGGATGATTTTTACCATAAAGATAAAATCCGATTGCAGGTGGAGACTTTTGAGACGGATCCACAGATTGATTTAGTATCGTGTGGCATGTTGGTGTTTGATGACAATGATGAACCGATCAATATACGTGGCGGAAGATATCATAAAATAACGCATTTCTGTGATGGTGATAACTTGCGCGTAGTGCCTGTCTGCTCAATGGTCAAATTGCCCAAGGCACTGACCATACAGTATAATTCTTTCCTAAATGCAGGGGAGGATGTTGATTATTTCTCGCGTTATTTGGATGGCGGAACATTGGTCAGTATGGAAGAAATACTTCATTATTACTATGTAGGTACCACAACCTATAGTAAAGTGTTGTCTTATACATACAACGACATGAAGAGAGGAATATATCTCGCCAAAAGAAGGCTGTCAAGCGGAATAAGACTGGCATTGTCCGCTTTCGCGAAACTGCTTATTTATGCACTCTTGATACCAATATTGGGGGTAGATTTCTTTCTGAATAAAAGAGGACATGCTTGTTCGGAAGAAGAGATACAGCAATATAAACAAACACTCAACGCCATACAACAATGAAACGACTGATGAACAATATCATATCGGTGCTTTATACTTTCCCGAAGTTGTGCTTTATCAAACTCTTCCATTGGCATGGACTCCGTTTTCATCTCGTGGAGCGCCTTTCTCCTAATGTGGATATTTATTACATTGGTAGTAGGGGGGGTAAAATTCGGGAAAAGCGTGCGGGCGCACTCCGGATGCAAATTCAGAGTCATTCAAGACGGAGTCATAGATATTGGTGATGCTGCCACTTTCAACTACGGATGTATGCTTACTGCGCGAGAAGAAATACATATTGGTGCAGGAGTAGAGTTCGGTCCCAATGTCCTAATTTACGATCATGACCATGATTTCCGCGCCAAAGGCGGACTAAAAGCAAAAAAGTTCAAAAGCGGGAAAGTGCATATCGGAGACAATGCTTGGATAGGGGCTAATACCGTAATACTTAAAAATACGACCATTGGAAACAACTGCGTGATAGGAGCCGGATGCGTGCTCGCTAACTGCAACATACCGGACAATACCGTGGTCGTACAACGCAGAGATACTGAAATCATATCATACCAACTGAACAGATGAAAAAGATATTGTTTTTTGCTACCATTCACAAGCATTTCTTGGCTTTTCATATTCCCTACATTCAATGGTTTAAGGACCACGGATATGAGGTGCATGTGGCAGCCAATGGAATGGAAGGTATAACCGTCCCCTATGCCGATAAGCAGTTTGAAATCTGCGTAGAGCGCAATCCTTTCAGATGGGCGAATGTCAAAGCATGTTTCCAGTTGAGAGCATTGATAGGGAAAGAACACTACGACTTGATTACCTGTCATACTGCTATGGGGGGAGTGGTTGCAAGACTATCTGCCATAAATGCACGAAAAAAATGGGGCTTGAAGTTGCTCTATACGGCACATGGCTTTCACTTTTTCAAAGGTTCTCCTAAGAAATATTGGCTGATGTACTATCCGATGGAGAAGTTCCTCTCACGATATACAGATGCGATTATTACCATCAACCAAGAGGACTACGAAATGGTACTCTCACATGGATTCAAAAACAAGCATACCTTCATCATCCCGGGCATTGGCATCAATACGGACCGTTTGTTTGTGGCTAATAAAGAGCAAATAATTGCCCTCAGAAAGGAGTATGGCTACAAAGAGGATGATTTTCTGCTAATATACATAGCCGAATATATACCGCGAAAGAACCACCAATTCTTGATAGACGCCCTCCCCGAGTTGCTGGAGAATATACCGAATGTGAGATACCTATTTGCAGGGCGCGGAAAGGACATGGAGGCAACCATCGCTTATGCCAAACAGAAAAGAGTAGCAGACCATATTGACTTTCTCGGGTTCCGTACAGATATCGGTCAGTTGATTGCATTAAGCAATGTAGGCATTTCGGCAAGCCGACAAGAAGGTCTCCCTATGAATCTATCAGAAGAAATGTTTGTTGGAAAACCGGTCGTCGCTCCTAACATAAGGGGTCATCAAGATATAATTAAAAATGGTGTTAATGGTTTTCTGTTCACGCAGGGGAATAAGCAAGAATTTATAGATGCCATAACTTATCTCTACCATCATCCCGAAGAGGAGGAAAAAATGGGAGCAAAAGCATGTGAGACTATTCAAAAATTTAGGTTGGATAACGCATTGAAAGAAATGGTGAACATATATAAACAATTTTTACATGAATAAAATTTGGAGTTTCCAAGCTGTTTTATCCGTAAGCTGTTTTGGAACGTAGTTAGAAAAATATTTTTGAGACTAAATCTCTTTTACTTTTATAGGAGTCAAACAAATGAAAGATATTGCTATATATGGTGCAGGAGGCTTCGGAAAGGAAATAGCCTGCCTGCTCCGACAGATCAACGAAATCAAGCCAACTTGGAATCTCATAGGGTATATAGACGATAATAAGACTTTATGGGGTAAACCAATCTCTCATTTTGGCACATGTTTAGGTGGCATAGATTATCTTAATAACTTTTCTGATGATATTGCTGTGGTCTTGGGAATGGGAAATTCCAAAGCCGTAAAATTGATACGTCAGAAAATTATAAATACGCATGTTAGTTTTCCCAATATTATTCACCCCACATTTCGGATAAATGACCCTGAAACTTTCCATATCGGAGAAGGAAACATTATTCAAAGTATGTGTATCGCTACATGTGATGTTACCATTGGAAACTTTAACGCATTAAATGGTGCAATAACTCTTGGACATGATGTGGTTATAGGGGATTATAATACAATAATGCCTGGAGTGCGTATTTCTGGTGAATCAAAAGTAGTAGATTGTAATTTCTTTGGGGTAGGGTCAATTGTACTTCAAGGCTTGAAGGTTGGCAACAATATTCGTTTGGGTGCAGGCAGTGTGCTAATGACATCCCCAAAAGATGGGAACTTATACATTGGAAATCCTGCTAAAAGGATGAAATTATAGTACCAATTCTATTAATATTAAATTTTTACAACAATGAAAACATTAGATGAATTTGTAGTGCTCTTTGCCGAGCAGTTTGAAGACACAGATGCAAGTGTATTCACCGCAGAAACAGTATTCCATGATCTTGAGGAGTGGTCGTCACTCATAGGTCTTTCGGTGATTGCTATGGTAGATGACGAGTTTGATGTAACCCTAAAAGGTGACGATGTACGTACTTCCGTAACCATTGAGGATCTATACAACAAGGTGGTCGCCAAAGCATAAATATATGGCATATTTAGCAATTAAAAATGTTAGGATTGCCGGCATCAGTGCCGGCGTTCCTAAACGTACCATTTGCAATCTACATTTGCAAAACTTATCTGCTGATTATGATGCAGCTGCATTCGTTGAAACAACAGGGGTGTTTGAGCGTCATATAGATGACTTGACTGCTTCTGACCTATGTGTTCCTGCTGCTGAACGACTTATTGCAGACCTAAATTGGGACAAACAAGAAATTGATGCCGTCATTTTTGTATCGCAACATGCAGATTATATTCTTCCTGCAACATCTTGTATCATTCAGGACAGATTAGGCTTATCAAAAGAGTGTTATGCAGAAGATATCGCTTTAGGCTGTTCCGGATGGGTCTATGGATTAAGTACTGTTTGTTCACTTGTCGCTAGCGGAAGCATAAAGAAAGCTCTCCTTTTGAACGGTGATGCTAAAAAGCGCATCCAATGTGAAGATCCTTTGTTCGGGTTTGCCGGCACCGTTACTGCGCTTGAGTATGCAGAGGGAGATGAGGGATTCAAGTTCCATCTTGGCACGGATGGAAGTGGATACGATGCCATTATTATTCCGGATGGTGGAGCTCGTAATCAAGTTAGTGAAAGGTCGTTTTTATTAGAAGAAATTGATGGTAGGAAATATACTCGGTTGGAATCGCGTATGAAAGGAATGGATGTTTTTTCATTCGGAATTTCTACTGCTCCTAAGTCTGTAAAATCCCTAGCAGAACATTTTGGTATCAATTATCATGAGTATGATTTCTTGCTGTTGCATCAGGCAAACATGAAAATGAACAATATTATTGCAAAAAAACTAAAATTCGCATCGGAGAAAGTTCCTACAAGCATGTATTACTTTGGTAATACTTCTTCTGCATCGATTCCTTTAACCATGGTAACGCAACTTAAGAATAGAGCTGATGTGGAAACGAAATATATCTGTTGCGGTTTTGGGGTCGGTCTTTCGTGGGGTACCGTAGCGTTTAAGACCAATCATGTTGTGTTATCAGATTTGGTGTTCGTAGAAAAAAATGAAGAGGAGAGATGGATATGACCAATAACCCTTTTAGCCTTGTAGGAAAAACAATACTCGTTACAGGTGCATCTTCCGGCATTGGGCAGGAAACGGCTATACAATGTGCTAACTTAGGAGCAAAAGTAGTGATTACCGGCAGAGATATTGTTAGATTGCAAAATACATATGATATGCTTAGTGGTGAGGGACATCATATGATTGTTGCAGATATTAATAAAGATGAAGATATAGACTATCTTGTAGCTGAATGTCCGATTCTGGACGGTCTGGTCAATAATGCAGGAAGCAGTAAAGGCGCACCTATCCAGTTTATTAAACGAAGTGATTTAGAGGGGGTTTATAACACTAATCTTTATGGGGTAATGCTTCTAACAAAGATGCTTCTTAAAAAGAAGAAACTGGCTCGTAATGCGTCTATTGTTTTTACTTCTTCAATCTCTGCACGAATGACAGCAGCAGGAATTGCGGTCTATGCTTCATCCAAAGCTGCGCTGTCTGCGTATATGCGAAATTGTGCTATTGAGTTGGGAGCCAAAGGCATCCGATCAAATGCAGTTCTCCCGGGAATGGTTGAGACAAAACTTATAAATAGTGGGAAATATACCGAAGAAGATAAGCAAAATGATTTGAATCTATATCCTTTGGGAAGATATGGAAAACCCGAGGATGTAGCATATTTGATAATTTATCTGCTAAGCGATGCGAGTGCTTGGATGACTGGATCTGAGATTGTCATTGATGGTGGTAGATGCCTAAAATAAATTATTATGGAATATAATCCGTTAACTATATCAGGAAAAACTATCCTGATTTCTGGAGCTGCTTCCGGAATAGGTCGCCAGTGTGCTATTGATTTTTCCCATGCAGGTGCTAATCTTGTGTTATTAGACATAAATGAGGAGCAACTGACTGATACCCGAACTCTCTGTTCACCCAATGTGAAATGTTCCTGTTATCGATGCAATTTGACAGAAGATTCTTCTATGGCGGAGTTGTTTCAACAAATTATTGCGGAAAACGGTGTGATTGATGGCTTTTTGCATTGTGCAGGCATAGAAAAAACACTACCGTACAATAAGTTTTCCACCAATGACTTTGCAAAAATCTTTGATGTAAATTTCATTGGTGCAATGAATATCATTAAGCAATTATCCAAAAAGTCACACAGAGGGGAGTATCTCAAGATTGTACTTATTGCTTCCATCACTGCCATCGTAGGACGCCCTGGAGTATGTGCATATGCAGCTTCTAAAGGTGCCATTGTTTCTGCGGTGAAGACTTTGGCACTCGAAATGGCACCAAAAAGAATTAATATCAACTGTATATCTCCGGGTACAATTCTGACTCCGCTTATGCAAAATATGCTGGATACTTTAACAGAAGAACAAAAAGAGGAGCGTAAGTCAGGATTTCCACTTGGACTTGGTATGCCGACTGATGTGGCAAATGCGGCAATGTTCTTGTTGTCGGATGGGGCAAGGTGGATTACCGGTCAAAATATAGTGGTTGATGGTGGATATACAATACGTTAAATTATAATTTGTTTTGTTTATGGCTTTATTTAGTTTTGAAGGAATTAAAATTTCAGCTATTGCTAGTGCTGTTCCCTCTACCGTGGTGAAGGTGACAGATTTTGTCTCACGATTTGGAGAAGAATATGTGGCTAAGTTCTCGGAAAGTACGGGAGTTAAAGAATATAGAAAAACAGCAAAACATCAGACAGCCTCGGATCTTTGTTATGCGGCAGCTGAAAATATATTCGCAGTTAAAAATGTTTGCCGAGAGGAGATAGGCGCATTAGTTTTTATTGCGCATAGTACGGATTATAGAAGACCAGCTACGGCATGTGTCTTACACAAAAGATTGAAACTTGCAAAAGATTGTGTAGCTTTTGATGTTAGTTTAGGGTGTTCTGCATTTGTATATGGACTAAATATAGTCAGTTCATTGATGCAAAATTCTAATATCAAAAAAGCACTATTACTATGTGGCGAATCCTTAACAAAAATGACAAATCCGGAGGACAAGTCGGTTGCTATGTTATTTGGTGATGGAGGGTCGGCTGTACTGCTTGAAAAAACAGAAGATAATTCAGTAATTAAAGGACTAATTAAGACTGATGGTAGTGGTTACAAGGCGATTATTGCTCCTGCAGGTGGCTTTAGAAACATGGATGCTACTAAAGAGGACTTTGTTTGGCCCGATGGAAATACTCGTTCACTTTATAATACCATTATGCAGGGAGAGGATGTGTTTGCTTTCACCATTTCTGCTGTACCCAAAACGGTGAAGGAGTTCTTATCGGAAACTGGAACTATCATTGAAGATTATGATTGTTTGGCATTCCATCAAGCCAACAAGTTTATAAATCAAATGTTATGTAAAAAATTGAAGGCAGACCCTGCTAAAATGCCGATATGTTTGGATAGGTATGGTAATCCCTCTTCTCCGGCTATTCCTATGGTAATTTGCGATAAATACGGAAATAGTAATGAAGATAGAGAGTTGAATTTCTTAATGTGCGGATTTGGAGTCGGATTGTCTTGGGGAGTTTGTGCCGCTCGAATAAATATAAAGGATATCTTGCCTATTATTGAAACAGATTGTATATTCGAGGAAGGCATTATTAATGGTCCTAATGACTTCCTTAAGGAATAATGGTATCCTTAACATTGCGATGGTATGATAATTCTGCCAATACAAAATACGATCATGAATTCGGTAACCTATCTCCTCTACTCGGACGAAATAGAGGATTGTATCTTGATAGATTGCGGAGAATACAGTACTCTAAAGCCTATTTTGGATAACATTGGCAAGAAAGTGACGATGGTGCTTTTAACTCACGGTCATTCTGATCATATTTACGGATTAACAAAACTTATCATTGATAATCCAAAAGTCTTGGTTGGAACAACAATGGATGGGCATACTGAAATCCAAAATGAGAAACTGAACTTATCATACTTGCATGGTGAGCCATTTGCTGTTAGAGGTTACCAGGAACTGATATTGTCAGATCGGCAAAGCATACACATAAATGGTATGACAGATATCAATGTGATTGCAACTCCTGGACATGATTCAAGTTGCCTGACATATAAGGTTGGCAACAACCTTTTTACAGGAGATGCATATATACCTGGGATAAAGGTGTTTTATAAGTTTCCAAGAGGTAATAAGACACAAGCTTTATATTCTTATCAGATGCTTGCTAGTATGGAAAAAGAGGGATACAAGATATATTGTGGACACCATTCTTTTATGCTTACCAACAAAAATCCTTCCCTTTAGAATATTCCAAAGGCCGATACAAAATGTTTGAATATAATAAATAGAGTGAACTTGAAAATAATATTGAAAATAGCAACCTTTTAGAAGGTTATTTCATTGCTTCTGCTGCTTCCTTTTACCCCCCCCCC
>JAXDTJ010000012.1:0-29526 GCA_034090015.1 Paludibacteraceae bacterium
GATGTGAAGTTATTGTGTGAGACACTTCATATCGAAATTCCAAATGAGTATAGATAACTGCAAATAACAGTTTGTAGGGGAGTTCTGATACTCCCCTATAAAAATGGCTATTTATCAACTGTTTGTTGTGACATAGCCAAACGAAAAAGCAATTAGAGCAGTGGTTGCATCAGCAGTTAGATCGTATGCCTCGGGTTTTTCCGACCGACATCTTGCGGAGGTGGATGACGAGGAGGGTACAATAAACATGAAGATACACAATGTATTTATTGCTGCGCTTGGTGCTGAAATTCAGTATTATTCAGCGTTGGCTCGTTCATTGGATAGCAGTCTCGGAAATATGTTGGAGCAGATGGCAATAACTATTGCTTCGTTGCACTATGATGTTACTCAACATGTGGAGGGAAGTATTTATCAAGAACAGACAGATTTCATAGCAGAATTGTTAGAATCTTACAAGAACACAAAGGGAGTAAATCACAAAAAGCCCAATATAGCGGACTATGCCAATATAGTTGATATGAAGTCCGCATCGTCAGGGCACAGTAAACGGCATGAAAGTGACTATTACCTATACGATAGAGAAACAGGAATGCACTATCTTATAGAGTTAAAGATTGGTGGTGATTTAGACAATAAAAAAGCCCGTTCGGAGAAAGAAGCGCTGCTTGAACAATACTGTATTCTTGCAAATACTTTGGGTTCTGCTGATAAAGTAAAGATTTGTTTCGCTACGGCCTATAATAGATATGGTGAGGGTAAGCCATGGAAACAAGGTCGCGTTCTTCAATTCTTTGCTGAAGAAGAATTGCTGATAAGTAGCAAGTTTTGGAATATGGTATGCAAATCACCAAAGGGATACGAGATAGTTTTGGATGAATATCGCAAGAATGCGCACCTTCTAAGACAAATATATAAATCTTATTCAAAAGTAGTATGACAAAAGTCGATGCTATTGAACGTGTAATGTTGGACAACGGGGGTAGTGCAACACTACAAATTCTATATGACCAAATCGAGCGTTATTATCCTACTGCAAAATGTTCAAATACATGGGATGCAGGATTAAGAGGCGTACTATATAGGGAACTATATCACGGACACCGTTTCAAAAAATTAGGATTAAGTATATACGCATTAGCAGACTATAAAGCAGAAGAAATTTTAAAAACGGACAAAGTGAGAATGCACTCTCTTATGGAGGGGATTTGTGTTGAATTAGGAAATACTTATAACTTTCAAACGTACACCGCCGACCCATCTGTTTTGTATCGGGATAATACTTATTTACATAATCTTTCTACTTTACGAGATGTTCCCCCCTTTACCTACCAAGAAATTATACACTATACTCGACTAATTGATGTTCTTTGGTTTAATGCGCAATGTTTAGCCTTCCCTAAATGTGCATTTGAAATTGTTGATAGCATTGGAACATTAAATAGTGCCCTCAATAGATGCTTGCAATTACAAAACTTTCAAACTAAATTTTATATAGTTTCTCCTGTAGAACATCGCAAAAAGTTTGAGCAGACGATGTCCATGCAGATATATGAACCTTTTGCTACACGCTTTCAGTTTCTTAGTTATGATCAACTGCAAGATCAATACAATCGTCTTGTTAAAGGCAATACAAATCAATCTTTATTTCCACTAATATAATCAACTTTCTGACCTTGGTTATTGTTGAGCAAGGAGAATAGTTTCTCTATGTGTTTGGTTGTTGTTATGTCGCCTTACAGGGCTTACATTGTAGATGTGCATATTCGTAGGGTCAAGACCCTACGCTGATATATATCGCCCCGTTGGGGCTTGCAGTGCATAATCAAATTAGATGGGTGAGTTTGTTCTACCTCAGATGGTTGTAAAAAGTGATGATTGGGCATCGGATTGGTTATATTAACCAACAACGATGCCCTTTTTGTTGTACCTTTGCAGCGGAATTTGAAAGGGGAAATGCTGCCTTTTCAGAGATCGTCCCCAAACTACACAGAGATAGAATGACATAATTTGAAACCTAAATGCTTACCTTATGACGATACGAGAAGAACGAAACCAAAACATCATACGCGACTTTAAGGCTCTGCTCGGTACTTGCCGCGTGATGGAGATTTATTATCAGTTGTCCGCAAAATACTATCTTGACGCGGAAACGATACGCGGCATTATTCGCCGACGCGAAACGAGAGGATTATGAATTATGAATTATGAGGGCGTGTGCTTTTACCTCAGTATTTTTTTTAGCAGGCGGGGACGCACACGCACCCAGTTATGAAGCAGGCGGGGACGCCTGCGTACCCGGACAAACTATGGTGCGTCCTGGAGACCGCACCTCCTTGAAAGCAGGCGGGGACGCCTGCGCACCCGGTAATTATGAGGGCGGTGGGAATATGGAACCTGCAAAAGACAACTAAATAAACCAAACTAAAACCTTAACAACAATGAGTAAAATCAGTTTAGAGAGCCCCTTCCGACATTTCAGGGGCAAGATTTGCAAACATGCACAGATTATCTTCAAAGAGATGTACGGCACGAAATTCACCAGTCAGATTTGCCATCCTCGCACTAAACCTTATACGGAGGAAGAGTTGGCACGACAGAGTAAGTTCAGCAAGGCATCGACCGCCGTTCGCGGGATATTGTCGGATGCGGAACAGCGAGCGACCGCGGAAAGTGCGTTTAAGTCGCAACGCAAATACAAGACTCTGTGGGGCTTTCTGCACGCACAGGAGTACGCAAAACAAGTGTAGCACAACCTGTCCGATAGTGGGCAGTAAATAACCTAAATTATTAACATAAACCTAAACCTTAACTTTATGGCAAAAGTAACCTACCAAGACCCGATTCATCACCTTTCGGGCAAAATCAGCAAGAACTATCGTACCACTTACTGCTACCGCAAGCGTAGCGACCGCAAGTTCACGCAAGTGCGTTCGGAGCGCTCCACGCCCCTCACCGAGGCAGAGAGGAACTACCGACAACTGTTCGCAACGGTCTGCCAAGCCACCCGCGCACGTATGTTAGACCCAGAGCGGTACACAACCGACATGCTCGCCTTCAGCCAACAGACCAAGTACAAAACCTTCTACCGCTACGTATGGAACCAAGAGTACGACAAAGTGAAGTAACCCTTGGTTAGTTAAGAGGGTATTGGAATGGATAGAAATACCCTTTAATAAGATAGCCTTATGAGTAAACAGCAAGTGTACAAGATAGTAGCGACTATTGCGACGGCAGTGGTAACATGCGTAGGGATAGCCTTGGGGCTGAGTTCCTGCAATGTAACGCGGACAATCACAACGACATCGAGCAGCGTGCAACGCGGTGATACGACTGTAATCATCCAGTCGAAGACCATCGAGCAATACGATGCTTCTCGCAAGATGATGTAGCGAGGTTGGACATGAAAGAAAACAACCGTTCTCGTGATGGGAACGGTTGTTTTTGCGTATAGGCTATGTTTTTACTTTGTGGAGATACCCTTATATAAACTCGAAGACCTCCCCGGGTGCGCTGTTCTTATGGGAAGCGTGGGAGGTCATATCGGGTGCAAAGGTACTGCTTTTTTTTCATATATGCAAATGTTTTGTGTGTTTTTTCGCTGCCCTTGCGCACCTCCGCGCACAAGACCTGCTCATGTACTGCTCGCAGGACTTCTACGATAAGTACAGCGAGAGTTATCAGAAGACCCACGGCGGGCTGTCTTATAACAGTCAGTACTTGCAGAACACCGTGGAGGGCTCGCAGGGCAGGCTGAAACTTGTGCCGCTGGCGAACAAAGCGGACAGCAAGTTCATCCATATCTCCACCAAGAAGAACATGCTCTACGGCTACGACAACATGTCGGATGTAGAGAGTATCGAGGTGGAGCGTTTCGCACCTTTCGTGCTGACCTATGTGGCAACGATGTTCTTCGGCGTGCAGTTTGAGTCCATCGACAAGAGTTGTCTGAAAGTGGTGGAACTCGCAACCGTGTAATCTTGATTGTTGAACCGTTAAAATCCCACGAGAAATGAGTAATTGCACCTCTATTCAGAAGTCGCTCGCATGGTGTCAGGGTACTCCCGAGTACCCGGGCATCAAGCGGCGTATCTACTACATCGCCAAGTCAGCCATTGCCAAGTGGCCGACGTTGCCGACCGACGACCTCGGACGCCCCACCTCTGCTATCTATGGGGGAAACTTCACCTTGATAGCCGACCAAAAGTGGCACTTCATCGATGTGTTGCCGGACAAGTGTCAGGTAACCTCGGAAGCGCAAGGGGAGTTGCCCTCGCAGACGCAGTTGAACAAACTGACCGCCGTCCACCCGGGCGTAGGGGAGGAAGCGAGCGCGGCAGCCGCCTATATCAACAACACGGACAATGTGTTCCTTGTGGAGGATATGAAAGGCAAGTACCGCGTCATCGGTTCTGAGCGTTGGGACACGAAGTCCACCGTAGCGCAAGACCTCGGTCAAGGCGCGACCGGCACCGCCTCCACCACTATCAACGCCGAAGCCTCGGATGTAGTGCCCGCTCCGTTCTACACCGGCACGATAGAACTGGAAGACGGCACGACTATCAACGAGCCCGCTGCCTAAACACGCAGACCGATGAGCCTGATTGACCTCTCCATATTGAACCAAAGCGCACCTGCTCCGCAAGCAGAGAAGAACCTGTTTGCGGAGAAGGACAAGCGCAAGGCATGGGAGAAAGAGAAACTGGCGCGGTGCGATTTTCAGAAACAGGTGAAAATCTTGCACCGCCCCGGTTTCTATTTTATCTCCGTATGGAACAAGTCCGTCAAGGGTCGTACCCTCACGGACATCAAAGGCGACGACGCGATGATACCCTTCTTCGCCACCCATGTGACGGAACTCATCACCGACACGATCGGTGATAACCTCCGCAACGGCACTTGGGCTATCGTGGCAACCCCGAAACGCCGCCACCTCACGCATAACTTCGCGTCGCTCATAGCAGAGGAGATAGGCAAACGGCTGGGCATACCGTTCTACGACGACTGTGCACACGCCCGCACCCGCGAGCGTATCAATGCCGTCTTCACCGCCAACAACATACCCGCGGAGCAGAACATCATCGTCTTCGATGACTTCGTTACCACCGGCTCTACTATCATCGCCATGAAGAACCTGCTCGATAGTTTGGGCAAGACCTCGGTTTATTTCATCGGCATAAACAACCACCTGTCAAATGGATACTAAACTCACCCAACGCATACAGGACTGGCTGGAAGCCAATCCCGCGACACGCTCCCTCGCCGAGGGGGCAGAACTTGTTTTGAAACTCACCGGCAACCGCTTCATGCACCAAAACATCCTTGTGCGCGGCGATGTCAAGATGATTGAGTACCAACTCCGTAAGTACCTGCCGCAACGCTTGCAACAGGTTACGCACGAGGAGGTGGAGCAGATGAAGAAAGCCGCCGCACAGATAGCCGAAGCGCACCACCTCGACACCATTCGCAAGTCCGCCAAGACACCGCCCGAGGAATGGAAGAAAGGCAAACGCGAAGACCACGACTCGCTCCCCGAGGAGGTGCAAGCACTATACGCCGAGAACCTCACCCTCTTGCACCGTATGCGCGAGTGCCACTTGCAAGCACGCAAGATAGCACTCGCAGACAAACCCTGCGCCGACTGTGATATTTATCCGTTCGTTAAAGAACTTATCGAACTGGATAAACGCCTGCACAGCAACTGGCAGACCTACGATGAGTACGGGTGCGAATAGCCCTTGCACTTGGTTCTTTGTTCTTGGTTCTTTGTTCCATCAGTGAAACGCGGTGTTGCCATATCGGACTACTTACAGCCCTTGCAGCCTAATCAGACGCAGTGTTACCTGACCAACACGCTGCAAGTGGCGGATATAGTGGAGTGGGTGCTTTCGCAAATCGGCAAAAGCACCATTTGGCAGACCTCCTTCTCCATCTCCGAGGAGTTCCTCCGCAGGCTCTACTTTATCTCGAAATCCGGCAACGTGGACACTATCCACCTATTGCTGGATTTCAAAGCCACACAAAAGACCCTCCGCCTATGGGCTTTCCTCACGCAGGTCATCGGACACACCTACCTCGCCGACAACCACAGCAAGGTTATTCTGATTCAGTCCGCTGCAATGAGCGTCGCGATAATCACCTCGCAGAACCTCACGCGCGGTAACCGCCACGAGTCCGCCATCGTAACCACTGACCCCGCTATCTTCCATACGCTCCACGAGCAGATAGAAGACCTAATCCGCAACCACTCCGTTCCCCTGTCGGAACTCTACAACGCACAAGTCAAATGAGAGCCATCCACATCAACACCCTCCGCGAGATACTCTCGCACCCCGAGCCGGTGGATATAGCCCTGTTCACCGCCAAGGGAGAGATACAGCACTACAAGAACTGTATCTCCCTTCGCTATGATTTCCGCAACGGCACACGCCGTATCAAACTCCTTTCTTCAGGACAGATCCGCCAAGTCCGCGATGTCTGTATCTTCCAAATCAACGGCATGGAGGTGTTTTTATAGGTACAAAAAAATGGCAATAATTGAATTTATTGCCAATTTTTTGATAATTCAAATATCCGGAATTTTACTAAAATAACGGTTGTTTTAGTGTTTCAATAATTCACTGGTCTTTGCCCAATAAAAGAACGCTTCCGGAAATGCGCCACGCAATTTGTTCAGTTTATTGGTTAGCGTATCGGCTATCTGCAAAGCCATTACATCTTGTACAGAATGGTACTTCTCAATTTCGTTAACTCCTTTTTCTATCAGTGTAGCAAGATAAGCTGCACGGGCAGCATCCACAATGGCATTGTCAATGATGTATTTTTGTTTGTACATGAAAGACTTCAATTTGCTAACACCTTGCTGCAACTGCGCAAAATTGCCATGACCGACTGTGCCACGCGTTGAGATGCACAATGCCGTTTGACGGATGTCCTCATAGACAACAGATAGGTCATTGGGAAGTCCTCTATATGACAATTCCACTTCTGCAATCTTTTTGAAACTTTCGCTGGTAACGGACAGCTCATCTACTTTCTCAAATAGTCTGCCTACGTCAAACAACTGCTTGCAGATTTCCAATGCGCAATCTTTGCTTTCACCACGCTTGTTCACTTTGAAGTACGGAATACCCGTAGTATTTGGCGCAAAGGCTGTAAGTTTATCACCAAGAATATCAGGCGCAGAGGGGACGGTTACCATCAACGGTTCTCCTTCCAACTGAATGAACGGTGATTGGATTGCCACTTGTTCGGTCTGGTTGTAGTGTATATCCTCATACAAAACATCCAAAAGGATATAGGAAGGAGTGTTGTTCCCATCTGTATAGGCAATCTGATAGAAAAATTTGGAATGACTCTTCGGCACATCATTGCCACGGCTCTTGCGCTCAACCAACTCCTTTTCGGTGAATCCGTGTTGCTTGTATGCGGTCAGATATTGTTCGATGTCTGTGCCGGGAGGACAAATCACATCAATATCTATTGACAACCGGTTAGCTGTGTCGCTGAGTATCAACATCAGCGATGTGCCGCCTTTGAATACCATCGGACACTTGGCTTCCACCAACATCTCCAACAGTGATAAGGCACGGATAACCTTTTCAATTAGGTACTTGTCATTGTATTTGAGTTGCTTGGAGACACGGTCAATCCAAGCACTCGTAAAACAGTTGTTTTGTATCATTGTAGCATTTTGTTAAATTCTTCTTTCACTCCACGCCGCGCAGCATAGCGCAGCAATGTGGATGAGTTGATATTATACAGGGAAAAAGCATTTTCCCAAATATAGTCGTATTCTGCACCTTGCAGGTAGAAAAAGTCTTTGTCGCAATATATATCAACCAACAATTTCTCAATCGTAGGCACTTTGACTTCAGCTTTGCCTTGCACCGGTGCTTCTGAAACCAGCGGTTTCACAAAGATGTTCCGCTTCTTTTGGTCAAGATATAGATCCATCTCTTTCTGCGTGGGAGATAAAAAAACCTGCCTGTATTTGTCAGAAAGGGCATGAAAGACTGTCTCCGTTCCCTCACGCGCTGTTTCAACAAAGATGGTGTTGGTATAAGCCAAATGATGTTGCAGCGGCGATATGTGGCTACTTTCATACATGCAGAATGTAAGTAACGGAAACTGCTCATGCAGGTATTTACTCACCATTTTTGCCTGTTGAGACAATTCCGGCATGTAGGTTTGTTTGTTATTCATCGAAAACAATCCATTGGCAACTCGGGTAAGAGAACCAGCTTTTACCAGTTCGCTTACCTGCCATGCCATAGCTTGCTTTGTTGCCGACCATTGTTCGCCCAAAGCAGCCGACAAATCCGTTATTGTAAATTGCGGATGTACTGCGGCATAATCCATTATGATGTCTCTCTTACACATGTCGAAGTAAATTTGGCTGCAAAGATACAAAAATTTGGCAATATCTCAAAATTTTGCCGAATTTTTGATAAAAAAATCGTTTTTTTTTTTCTAAAATAACGCTCTTTACTCTTGAAAGGAGTTATAGTTTGTCTTTTCCCGCTCCCCCTTTCGTCCATATCTTTGCAACAAAAAGCAGAGATATGGACTTTTCTTTTTCCTCTATCGAACCCATCCCCAACGTCAAGGCGGCAGTAGCATTCATCCCCGACAGCGGCGCGGTCTTTCGCGAAAACACGCGCCTTGACTATCGTGTCCTCAACGGCGGACAGCGTTTCGTGCCGTGGGGGATGGATAACGCCATGCCCTATGACATCATTTCCAAGGTGGAGGACGATGAGACCCTCGCCACCTGCATGCAGTTCAACGCCGAAGTCTGCTATGGCGCGGGCTTGCAGTACAACACCGACCGTTGCACCGCCCAAGTGCAAGACGACATCGAGGACTTCCTGCTTCAGAACGACCTCGCTGCCTATTTCCTCGGTGTCTGTCAGGACTTCAAGTACTTCGCGTTCGCCGTCTCTGTCTTGATACTCAATCAAGACGGCTCGAAGATAGTGCGCCTTGTCCGCAAGGAGGCGTGCAACTGCCGTTTTGCGCCGGCGGACAAACGCGGCAACATCCCTTTCGTGCTGTTCGCCGACTGGCGCAATGAAGCCCTGCCGGAGCGTTTCGAGCGTATCCCGCTGCTCTCTGTCTCTGCACCGTTCGCAGACCTCCATTCCCGCCTGCAACAGCATACCAAAGACCGCAAGTTCGCGGTCGTTACCCGTATTCCCACGCCCGACTACTGCTACTATCCCATCCCCTACTACGCCTCGCTGTTCAAAGGCAAGTGGTACGACATCAAACGCCTCATAGCCGTCGCCAAAGAAGCCAAACTGCGCAACGCCGCGCCCATCAAATACCATATCGAGGTGGCTGCAAAGTATTGGGAAACTATCTTCCGCGCCGAGGGTATCACCGACAAGACGAAAATGCAAGAGCGCGTGAACACGGAGAAGCGGCGTATCATTGACTTCCTCACCGGCGCGGAGAACAGCGGCAAAGTATGGTTCTCCATGTTTTATGTCTCGCCCGACGGGCAGGAGCAGCACGATGTGCTTATTACCAAGATAGAAAACGCCAAGGAGGGCGGCGACTGGGAAACGGATATCCAAGAGGCAATCAACATGGTCTGCTTCACTATGCGCGTGCATAGTAACCTTGTCGGCAGTGTGCCGGGCAAGGCGCAGTCCAACAACAGCGGCAGCGACAAGCGGGAACTCTACACCATCGCACAAGCCCTGCAAAAGCCCTACCACGATATGCTTTTTATCGTCCACCGCTTGATAATCCGTATCAACGGCTGGCAGGGTGCATACCCCGAGTGTCCCTTTGTCATGCTCACCACCCTTGACCAACACACCGACGCACAACAAATAAACCCCGAAGAAAATGCTAATAACCAGTGATACAGACCTCCGTCAGTACATCCCCAATACCCTCGTTACCGTCAGTGGCGAGCAGACGCTGTTCGATAAGTTACAGGTGGAACTGCAACTGTCGGAGGCGTGGCTTGCTCGCACTTTCGGCGTAGTTGAAAGCACGCCGACTGCTTGCAAGGTGCTCGCCACCGACGCTTTTCTCCGTGCCCTCCCCTCCCTCGACCTTGTCCTCACGCCCAACGGCTTCGGGGTAGTCAGCAACAACACCATCGCCCCTGCTTCCAAAGACCGTGTGGACCGGCTCCTCACTTCGTTGGAGAATAACCGTGATTTCGCCATCGACCAACTCCTCCACGAACTTCTCGCCGACCCCAACTGGCGCACCACACCGCAAGGGCGTTTCTTCCTCGCCACGCTGTTCCAAACCCCGCTCGCCCTGCCCGCTGACCTCCGCGGCAACAAAGGGTGGGAGGTGTTCCTGCAAACCCACGCGCAGGTAGTCCTCATTGAGCAGGAACTGGCGGACAAGTTCATCTCCCGCGAGGTCTATGCCCGCCTCCGCAGCGACATCAACAACCCCGATTTCGCGGTACTCATACAGCCCTTGCAGGCTATCGAGTGCCATCTGCTCACGGGCAAACCCCTGCCTTATAAACAACTCATTGCCCTTGTGGACTACATCCGCAAGAGCGAGCAGTTCCCCGAGTGGCACACCTCGCAGACCGCAGAACGCTACCAACCCCACGCTTTCGAAAACACCAAAAACTCACCCGCCTACTGGTGGTAATGCCTATGATTACGCTTAATCTCACCCTCCCGACCTGCTGGCAGGAACTCACCGCCACACAACTTCGTTATGTGTTTTTCCTCCTCTCGCAGAACTACACTGCCGAGGAGGTGAAGACCTTTTGTCTCTGCCGTTTCGGCGGCTTGAAAGTGCTGGAGTGCACCGCCACGGGCTTCCGCGTCTTGTACGACAACCACCCGCACCACCTCACCGCCTTGCAGGTCGCCGAGCAACTGCCGCACCTCGCGTGGCTCGATACCTTGCCCCTCGTGCCCGTGCGTCTGCCGGAGATAGGCAGACACAAAGCCGTCGCTGCCGACCTGTCCGGCGTGCCCTTCGCCGACTACCTCGCCGCCGATAATCTCTACACCGGCTACTTGCAGACCCAACGCACCGACCTGCTCCGAGAAGCAGCCGCCCTCCTCTACCAAGCCCCCGATATCACCCTCAACGCCGAGGAGGAGTTATCGGTCTTCTATTGGCTTGCCTCGCTCAAAGCACACTACCAACGCCGTTTCCGCTATCTCTTCGCACCCGCCGCAGACTCCGTCAACCTCCTCACCGACACGCAAGATACCGCCCAACGCCTGCAAGCGGCGATGGATAACCAAATCCGCGCCCTCACCAAAGGCGACATCACCAAGGAGGAGCAAGTCCTCGCCACCGACACCATCCGCGCACTCACCGAACTCGATGCCATGGCGCGGGAATACCAAGAACTCCAAAAAGAAATGCACCGATGAACACCTCCAACTGGGACGCTGCTGCTTTCTTCGAGCAACTGACCCGCACCAACAAACTCGCGCAGGAGAAAGGTTTCCGTTTCTGCCGTGTCAGCGGTTTGGACGGCTTCGAGGAAGCCCTCCAAACACTGCTCTCCACCACGGCTTTCGTCTGCGTCTCCGACCTCTCGCAGGGCTTCACCGCACTCGAAAACACCCCACGCACACGCCGCGTAAAGACCGTTTTCCTCGCCATGCGCTGCGCCGTGGATGATATGCCACAACGGCAGCAATGCCTCGACACCATGCAGGAACTCTTCCGCCAGTTTATGTCGGTGCTTATTCAGGAGGAAACGCGCCTCCGAGAACGCTTCATCTACCTTGACCCCCGCATCACTTTCCACGAGATAGACCGTTATTTCTTCAGCGGCTGCACCTGCGCTTTCTTTGAAATCGCCATCGACAAGTACACCGACCTGCGCTACAACCCCGAAGAATGGGAAACGCCCGAACCCTAAACACCACCCGCCCTATGGAACTCTCCGCAGAAATGCTCGAGCAGATAGAGCAACTCGCCTCTATCTACATGCCCATCCGCGACATCGCCCTGATTATTGAGGTAGATGAAACTGCCCTCCGCGAGGCTATCCAGTCGCAGACCACCCCTGCTTCTCGTGCCTACCGCAAGGGCAAAGCCCTCTCCAAGGTGGCACTCCATCAGCAGGAGATGAACCTCGCCCGCGTCGGCTCACCCTTGGCTCTCGAAAACGCCCGACAGAACCTGCTTGATATGGAGGACGATGAGTAATGCCACAGCCCAATATCCGCGATATTGCCCAGCGCGACTTGTTCACCGCGGAAACACAACTCCGCGAACGCTACAACGAGGACCAAATCGCTCACATCTTGCGTTTACGCGAGATGTACTCTTGGTTCGTTGCCTCGCCCGACATCAAGGACAGGCAGTTGATTACGCAGACCCTCGACCGCTTCCATATCTCCCGCGCAGAGGCTTACGCCGACCTCGCCATCGTGAAGATGTTACTCCCGCTCCTGACCTCCGCCAGCCGTGATTTCCACCGCTACCGCGCCAACGAGATGTTGCTCGAGACCTACCGCATGGCAAAGGCTCGCAAGGACTCGAAGACCATGGAACGCGCTGCCTCTTCCTATGCCAAGTACAACCGTGTGGACTTGGAGGACGAGCAGGCCTTGCCTTATGATATGATTGTCGTCCAGCCCTTCACCGCCACGAGCGACCCCACCATCCTCGGGCTGAAACCCATTCCCAACCTGCAACAGAAGATAGACAAACTCCTCGCCAAGTACCGCGCCGAGACCATCGACATCGAGGATATAGACTACGAGGAAGCCGACCTCGAAGAAAGTATCTATTTCCCCTCCAACGATGAACCACCTACCGGTGAAACGCCCCGACTATGAAACGCCCATGAAAGAAGTCTATTTCAACAATCCTCAACGCCGCACGCAACTCATTGGTGCAAACACCACCGTCATCGTGGCAGGTCGCCGCACAGGCAAGACAGACAGCATCGCCTCGCCTTTCGTCTTGCGCAACATGCAGCGTATGCCGGGCAGCACCGGCGGCATTGTCGTACCCACCTTCAAGCACGGCTTGACCAACACTATCCCCGGACTGCTCGCCGCTTGGAAACGATGGGGCTTTCTCAACGGCGTGCATTATGTAGTCGGCAGGAAACCGCCCAAGGGCTTCCACTCCGCCATCATCGAACCCACCGACTACGAACATGTCATCTCCTTCTACAACGGCAGCCGCGCCATCATCATCTCACAAGACCGCCCGGGCTCGTCTAACTCACTCACCCTCTCTTGGCTCCTGATAGACGAAGCCAAGTTCATCGACTACGAGCGTCTCAAAGACGAGACACTCCCCGCCAACGGCGGTATCAAGTCCTATTTCGGCAAGCACTCTTTCAACCACTCTATCCTCATCTTGTCCGATATGCCGCAAACCAAGAAAGGCTCTTGGTTCTTGCACTACGAGGACAAGATGGATAGGGAACTCATCGCCGCCATCGAAGCAACGGTCTGCGAGATTTGGCGTATCAAACAGCGTATCAAGTCCGACCGCGAAGCCGGCAACACGCCGCCGGACTATCTCCGCAAACACCTCCGCCACCTCGACCGCCAACTCAACCAAATGCGCTCGGTCGCTGTCTATTATAAGGAATACTCCTCCATCGAGAACCTCCAACTCCTCGGCGAGACCTACATCAAACAGATGAAACGCGACCTCACGCCCCTCACTTTTCAGACCTCCATCCTCTGCCAGCGTATCGGCATTGCCAAGGATGGCTTCTACTCCTCCATGCGTGAAGCCCATTTCTACGACGCTTCCAACTTCGCCTACCTCGATAAGATGTGGGCGGAACTCGCAGCCGACCCGACCGCACAACAGCAGCCGCTCAATACCGCCGCACAGGACGCAGATGTCATCCCTTCCGCGCCTATCTGTATCGGCATGGACTACAACGCCAACATCAACTGGATAGTCGCAGGGCAGCCCGTGGGGAAACGCCTCAATGTCATCAAGTCTTTCTACACTAAGTTCGAGCGCAAAATCCCCGCGCTCATAGCGGACTTTTGCACCTACTACCAAGACCATCAGAACAAGACGGTCATCTTCTACTACGACACCACCGCCCTCGGCTCTAACTACGCCGTCAATGAACAGGACTTCCGATGGGTCGTCATCCACGAGTTCGAGCGACACGGCTGGCGGGTGCAAGATGTCTATATCGGAAACCCTATGAAGCACCACGAGAAGTACCTTGAGATTAACGAAGCCTTCGCCGGTCGCCGGAAACTCATGCCGTTTCTCAATCGGCAGAACAACGAAGACCTAATCCTCGCCTTGCAGACCGCAGGGGTCAGCCGCGGCAGAAACGGCTTCCGCAAGGACAAGGGTGGGGAGAAACTCGCCGAGACCGAGGAAGACCTGCTCCAGCACCGCACCGACGGCACAGATGCTTTCGATACTCTCTACATCGGCTGTGCCAAATTCCCCCAACGCTCCATCTCCCCCATCTCCATCAGTGGGGTACTCTAATACGCACCCCTCGCTAATTCTGCCCATATTCTCACAAATAATCCGCTCCAAATCGGCGGATTATTTTGTTTGTATATTCATAAAAGTTTAGAAAATTAAACTTTTTACCTTGCAAAATTTGGTCATTTCCCCAAATTTGTGTATATTTGCGGGGATTTTTGCAAATCTTGCATTCCCCAAGTATATTAAATTCTAAATACCATACCACCTTATGATGACTTTCCAAGACATTCTCAATTTCTGCCGTTCCTCATTTACGGAAAAAGAGAAAGGTACAAAGTTTGAGAAGATTATGTGCGCGTGGCTAAAGACTGACCCACGTTTCAACGAACTGCAATCCGTTTGGATGTGGGAAGATTTCCCCTCTCGGAAAGATTTTGGTGGCAAAGATATTGGTATTGACCTTGTCGCTCGCACGGAAACGGGCGACTATTGGGCTATCCAATGCAAATGTTATGCGGAAATGGCTACCATAGACAAACCCGCCGTTGATAGTTTCCTTTCCACTTCCGCCAAGGCATTTACAGACCCCGAGACACTCCAAACCGTCCGCTTCGCGCACCGTGTTTGGATTTCCACCACTAACCACTGGGGAACGAATGCGGAGCAGGCTATCCAAAACCAAAATCCCCCTGTTACCCGTATCAACCTCGCAGACCTCACTGCTTCTGCTGTTGATTGGGAACAGTTATATAATGGTATCGCGGGAACGCAGGCACGCACTGCCAAGAAACAACCGCTGGAGCACCAAAGAACCGCCATCGAGAAAGCACGGCAGCACTTTATTGAACAAGGAAACGACCGAGGCAAACTCATTATGGCTTGCGGTACAGGTAAGACCTACACTTCGCTCAAGACGGTGGAGGCTCTCCTGAATAACCACGGTCTTGTCTTATTCCTTGTCCCCTCTATTTCCTTGCTTGGTCAAACCCTCAATGAATGGTCGGCAGACGCAGAGAAACCCATCAAGGCTATCTGTATCTGCTCCGATAGCACCGCTTCTCGCAACCGCAAGAAAGATGATGACGACCCCACATTCTCTGCCATTGACCTCGCTTTGCCGGCTACCACTGACCCCCGCAATATATCCAAACAGTTACGCCGTTACCGTAACCACGATGGACTGGTTGTCGTCTTCTCCACATACCAATCCATCGAAGCCGTCTTTGAAGCACAGCAACAAATCCTGCTCGACACGAACGGTCAATACGGCACTTTCGATTTCATCGTCTGTGATGAAGCCCACCGCACTACCGGCGCAACTAAGAAAGGCGATGAAGACAGCAACTTCTCAAAGATACACGAAGCGGACTACATTCGAGGAAACAAACGCCTCTACATGACCGCTACTCCGCGTATCTATTCCGATACTACAAAAGCCCAAGCCACTGAAAAGGACTTTATCCTCTATTCGATGGATAACGAAGAATGGTATGGCAAGGAGTATTTCCATGTCGGTTTCGGTTACGCAGTGGAACATCAACTGCTCACGGACTATAAAGTCTTCGTTATGACCGTCTCCGAAAGTGATATTCCTAATGAACTCCAGCGCAAAATCAAAAACGCCGATAATAAAGAACTCTCTTTCGATGATGTCTCGAAACTCATTGGTGTCATCTCGGGTCTCTCCAAAATCATTAAGGGAGACGACAACCGCACATGGGAGATAGACCCTCGCACTATGCGCCGTGCCTTGGCTTTCTGCTCATCCATCGGCAATGTCAGCAAACCCGGCTCGTCCAAGAATGTCGCCGAGGTACTTCCCAAAATCTCCCAATTCTATCAAGACCTCAGGGAAACGCTCGCTGAATCAGGTGAAACGCTCCCCGAACATGTCGTCTCTGTCGTTGCCCAACATGTAGATGGCTCAATGAACTCCGTCACGCGTGCCGAAGCACTCCGTTGGCTCGCAGATGAACCTGAAACGCCCAATGAATGTCGTGTCATCACCAATGTCCGCTGCCTCTCCGAGGGTGTCGATGTACCCGCACTGGATGCCGTCCTTTTCCTCTCTGCTCGTAACTCGCAGGTAGATATTGTGCAATCCGTGGGGCGCGTCATGCGTAACTTCCGCAGGGGCACGGCAGACGAAAAGAAATACGGTTATATCATCATCCCTGTCGTTGTTCCCGACAACGCCGAACCCGACGCTATCTTGGAATCCAACGACTTCAAAACCGTTTGGTCTATCTTAAACGCACTCCGTTCACACGATGACCGTTTCAATGCCCACGTCAATAAAATCAACCTCAATAAGAAGAAACAAGACAAAGTCGTCATCGGACAACAAGGTCTTGGTTTTGGAACACATGGACTTGGTCAATGTGATAGCACACCCGATGTTCCCGAGGAACTCACCATCGACTTCGGTGAATACGAAAATGTTATCTATGCGAAACTCGTTGATAAAGTCGGCGACCGCATGTATTGGGAAAACTGGGCAAAGGAGGTCGGAGACATCGCCAAGAAATTCATCTCCCGCATAAATTCGGCTATCGCCTCCGGCGAATATGCCGCGGACTTCGCTACCTACCTCGATTCACTACGCAAGAACATCAACCCCTATGTGGATGAACAGCAGGCTATCGAGATGTTAGCGCAGCACATGATT
Source organism: Paludibacteraceae bacterium (assembly GCA_034090015.1). Classification (GTDB taxonomy): domain Bacteria; phylum Bacteroidota; class Bacteroidia; order Bacteroidales; family Paludibacteraceae; genus Colicola. The sequence continues at coordinate 17,060 of JAXDTJ010000012.1, forward strand.
ACCAAGCCTGTTTTCGATGCCTTGTTCAATGACTATGAATTTGTCAAGAACAACTCCATCTCCTCCTCCATGGAGCGTATGCTCGCTATCCTGCATGCCGACGCTTTCGAGAAGGACACGGAGGTCTTGCAACGCTTCTACGAATCTGTTTCCCGTAACATCTCCGATATTGATAACTTACAAGGAAAGCAGACCATCATTAAAAACCTCTATGAAAAATTCTTCAAAGGGGCTTTCCCAACTACCGTTGAAAAACTCGGTATCGTGTACACGCCGGTTGAATGTGTGGACTTCATCATTAAATCCGTGGACTCTCTCCTACGCAAAGAGTTCCACACCTCCCTTACGGAGAAAGATGTGCACATCCTCGACCCATTCACGGGCACAGGCACATTCATCGCTCGCCTCCTGCAATCCGGCTTGATTAAACCCGAAGACTTGGAACGCAAATACACGCAGGAAATTTTCTGTAATGAAATTGTCTTGCTGGCATACTATATCGCCGATGTGAATATCGAAGCCGTTTTCCACGACCTCAACCATCGAAAGTCCTACCTATCTTTCGATAACATCTGCCTCACAGACACGTTCCAACTCGCCGAACCGGGAAGCGAAGTCCCGTTCACCGAGTTCTTCAAAGACAACGCGGAGAATGTCAGCCGCCAAAAACGTGCCCCCATCCGCGTCATCATTGGTAACCCACCGTACTCCATTGGGCAAAAGTCTGCCAATGACAATGCTCAAAATCAATCTTACCCAACTCTTGATAACCGAGTTGCAAATACTTATACTGCACTATCTTCTGCTACTCTTGCCAAAGGTTCTTATGATAGTTACTTCAAAGCATTCCGCTGGGCTTCCGACCGCATACCACAAAATGAGGGCGGTATAGTCGCTTACATCTCCAATGGTGCATGGTTAGATAGCGACTCGGGAGAAGGTTTCCGCCGCTGCCTTGAAAAAGAGTTCTCCTCAATCTATGTCTTCAATCTCCGCGGAAACGCCCGCACCAGCGGTGAGCAACGCCGCAAGGAAGGAGGAGGAGTTTTTGATGCAGGTTCACGTACTCCCATCTCCATCACATTCCTTGTGAAAAACCCTGCTGTCTGCACCGACAAAGCGAAGATTTTCTACCACGACATCGGCGACTACCTCACCCGCGAACAGAAACTCAAAATCATTGCAGATTTTGGTTCTATTGATAACATTCCTTGGGAAACTATCGTCCCCAACGATAAAGCCGATTGGATAAATCAACGCGATGGCGTATTTGATACACTTATTCCACTAATTGACACCAAAAACTCCGTCTTTGCAAAAAATGGTCCTGCTATTGCAACAGGACGCGATGTATGGGTTTATAATTTTGGTTATAAGAATCTTCAGAATTCCCTGAATAGGCTACAAACTTACTATAATGATAGTATTCGGAAAGAAACAAATATTGAAGAAATGCTTGATTCAAAAAAAATTAGTTGGTCAAGAGCATTAAAAGGGCAATATGCAAAGAAAAAAGTACTCATTATAGATAATGCGTCATACGCTCAAGGTTTATATAGACCCTTTGTAAAACAACATTTATATTATGATGGTCAATTGATAGAAAGCCCGGGAATTAACCGAATGTTATTTAGTGGCGAAAATCAAAATAAAGTTATTTGTGTAATGGGTAAGGGCGCAAAAAAAGAACACTCTGCGCTGATTGTCAATGCCCTCTCCGACTATCAATTAGAGTTTAACTGTCAAGTATTCCCCCTCTATTGGTACGAAGAAAACAAGAATTTGCAAGCCACTTTGTTTGATGGGGAAAACACGGACAAATACATCCGCCACGATGGCATCACCGACTGGATTTTGAAAGAAATCCGCTCGCGCTTCTCCAATTCAAAAGAGATTACCAAAGAGCGCATTTTCTATTATGTCTATGGTATCTTGCACTCCCCGGAATACAGGTCGCGTTTTGCGGACGACCTCAAAAAGTCGCTACCCCGTATTCCTATCGTGGAGCGCATTGAAGACTTCATCACCTTTGCCAAGATTGGTAAGCAACTCGCAGACTTGCACCTCAATTACGAGGCGGTCGCACCCGACACGCAAGTTACCGTTCAATTTGCAACACAGCCACCTGTGCCGACAGAACAACTCAAAACATGGTTCGCTCTCCCCGATGGAGAACAACTGCTCGAAAAGTCCTATGATTTCTTCGCAGTAGAGAAAATGCGCTTTGCAAAAGTCCGGGACGACAATGGGAAACTGGTTGATGATAAGTCGAAAATCTTGTACAATAGTAACATCACATTTGAGAACATACCGCTCGCTGCCTACGATTATATCGTAAACGGCAAGTCGGCTATTGAATGGATAATGGAGCGGTATGCAATTACCGTAGATGGTGCAAGTGGTATCAAGAACGACCCCAACGATTGGAGTAGGGAACACGACAACCCGACTTATATCTACGACCTCTTGCACTCCATCATTTCCCTCTCAATCCAAACTAACACCCTCGTTTCTCAACTTCCAAAATTAAATTTATAATAACTTTTTTGTTATGAAAATGATTGAAAAAATAAAAAGTAGTGCTTTTATGGCAAAAATCAAAAGCGGAGATTCTTTTACGAAACTTATGCTTTTGATGTTGGTAATTGGTGTGTGGGCAATTTTTATCGAGAACATTGTTATGCACTTTGTTATTAATGAAAATATACCGTATGTGGACAATCATAGTATAAGAGAGGTAGAAGTAGTAAATTCTGTTTCTGTTTCTGGTGAAGTTGACGCTGATGTTAGATGGTGGGGAGGTCATCGCGTAGGTTCTCATGAAGGATATGTTGATGATAATGGCTATGAGCATTGCGCTATTGATGTACATGTAGATGGAGGTCGTATTTACGCATATTGATTAATAAATAATTCAAAAAATGGAACTAACCATAATTAGTGTAATCGTTATCATCGCTGCATTTATAGCGGCATGGGTATATGTATTATTTTGCGCAAAGAAGCAACTACTTATTGAGAAACGCCGTTGGATAGAGCAACTCCCCTCCCTTATTTCCACCCTTGGTGTGCTCGGCACATTCCTCGGCATTACGATAGGCTTGCTAAATTTCAATTCAGATGATTTGGACAAAAGTATTCCTCTCCTCCTCGATGGATTGAAAACTGCCTTTTTCACATCCCTCGCTGGTATGGTTGGCTCACTGTTCCTTTCGCGAACGGTCAGCCGTATCTATGATAATCTTGACAAAGGCACTTCCGACATCAACATCGCAGCAGCGCAAATTACACAAGCCGTCAATCAGATGTGCCAAACGATAGTGCAAAACACGCAGCAGCAGACCAATGTACAATCGGCATTTTACAATACCGTCAATCAAACACTGGCACAATTGTTGCAAGCGCAGACGCAGGTACAAAACAACACTACCCAGTTGCTTACCTTGCAAACCTCCCTCAATACCGACACACAGACTATCAATGGTTCTATCTCGCAGTTACTGACCTTGCAGTCCTCACAAACATCGGATGTCAGTGCCATTGTCAAGGCAAACCAAAAGTCTAATGAGTTGTTGAAGATTTCCAAAGAACATTTGGGAACACTCACAGACGCTGCCAAGGAAACGAATGAGTTGCTGACCGCAACGAAAGAGAATGTGGGCACCATCAACGAGGCTGCCACTGAATCTAACCGCAACATCGGTGAAATTGCCAATATCTCCGAGGGACTTGCGTCTGTTCAAAACGAGATTGCAGATGAGGTCAAGAGTTTCGCCGGCAAACTACATGGGGAGGTTATTGAGATTGAAGAAAGCATGGAGAAAACCAACGAACTCCTCACCAAGAAGTTTGATGAGTTCTCCAAACTCCTCAAAAAGAGCAACACGGAAGCACTTGTTGAGGTAATGAAGAAAGTTACCGAGGAGTTCAACCGTCAAATGAGCGAACTAATCAATAAACTGGTGCAGGAGAACTTTGAGCAACTCAACAAATCAGTTGAGCAACTCAACTCGTGGCAACAGGAAAACAAGGAGATGATACAGTCGCTTACCGAACAATACAAGGCGATGGAGAAAGACTTTGAAGCCACTTCGACTACCTTGGTTAATGTTGGGGAAGACACCAAAGCCCTTGTCTCCGATGGTGGCAAACTGCAAAAAATTGTTTCCGCCCTCAATGCCGTTATGGTTGAGGACAAGCGTTTCGTTGAGATGGTTACCAACCTCAACGCCGCTGCCGAACTCAACAAGACCAGCATGACAGAGTTTAAGGACGCACAATCCTCGCTCAATGATTGGGTGAAGAAACAGCGTAACTTCGTGGACGCAGTGCAAGCACTTATTAAACAATTGGAAGATATTTCCAAAATCAATGATTATTCGCAAGAGTTTTGGAAGCAGACACGCAGCGGCATGAATGATAGTCTGAACATCATACAGAACGGCTCTCGCAGTCTGATGGAACAGATACAAAATCTCGATGGGCATTTCTACAACCGCTTGAATGCGACGCTCGCGAACCTTGACCAGTGCATTCAAAAAATGATTGATAACAACTAATCGCTATGGCAAGTAAACATAATGTTTGGATGTCGGTATCTGACTTGATGACAGGTCTGATGATTATTTTCTTGTTCATTGCCATTGCTTATATGAGGCAGGTGCAAGAAAATCAAACCGTCCTCACTGACTATGTGGAAACTCGCAACAAATTACACGACAAACTACAGAGTGAATTTAAGGATAGACCTGAGGATTGGCAATTAGTCATAGGCAAAGACCTCTCCATGAAATTCAATAATCCCGAAGTCCTCTTTGCCACTGGTAGTGCTGAACTAACTCCCAAGTTCAAGAGCATTCTTGATGAGTTCCTCCCGAAATATATTGACATTCTTATTAACGATAGTTTGTGTACTCGTATTAAAGAGATACGCATTGAGGGACACACGGACGATGTCAAATTTGCAGGAAGCAATACCGACCCGTTTATTGACAACGCCCGCCTATCGCAGCAGCGTTCTTTGGCTGTGCTCACCTATCTGCGACAAATGCCGGCTCTAAAAAAATACACCCCCGACCAACAGAAAATGCTTGAATACTGGTTTACGGCTAACGGCTTGTCTTATGGCAAATCTTTGGATAAAGATGGGGAATATACATTCATTTCAAAACAACCTATTGATAGAAATCTCTCCCGCCGTGTCGAATTTCGTATTGTTACCAATGGTGATGAGATACTTGAAAACTTCGTGAACAAAAACAAATAAATATGCCTCCCACAGATAACCCGATATATGACTTCCCGCTTATCAAGGCTGCATTAAAACGCCGTGGGATAGATGTTGAATATACTGGCGGATATAAAATTGTTCGCCCTGCTGATGTTATCTTTGAGAACGGACACGGGAATATAGAGTTTGAAAACGACCAAGGCGAGCAAGGCTTTTTTATTAAAGACAATAGTGGTCATTACCATCAAGTCTTTATGTACAAACGAGACTTTTTTTTAAGTTATGGCTTGCCCAAATACCATATTTGTAAGTGTAAAGTCATACAAGACTTTATGGATAGTGGTGGTTTCCGAGACCATTACCGATATGCTAATACCGATGAAGTTGTAGTTCAAGACATGGATAATGGCTATCAAGAAGTAACGGTTAGCAACCTTGGACTTTGTGGATATTGCGCAGCACTTTTGAACGAACGATACCGTAGAAATATGCCCTTGGAAGAGTTCGTAAACATTTTAAGAGAAGCGGGTGAAGCAGACCCCGACAATGAAGCGAAAGAGGTAGATATGCTCGGTTATGTTCGAGACTGGCAAAAAATATCTGAAGCAAAACGAGAATTGGAGAATTACACTTGTGAATGCTGTGGTTTCAAGGCTAAAACTATCTTTGACCGCCGTTTCATACATGTGCACCACATAGATGGTAACAAACTCAACAACAGGCAAGAAAACCTCAAGTGTTTATGCATACGCTGCCACGCCAATGTGGACGACCATCACAGAAAAAACTTCAGTAGTGGAGATATTCATTTACAATTAAAAGAATTTAACTCACTCCATAACAAGCCTATTTTTAAGTGTTTAGAATGCTGTGACACTATAAAAAACCTAATTGCTTTGGGAGAGACTTCTATTAGGTGGGCACATAGAAAAAGTAGCGGAAAGATAGTAGGCGTATTTTACCCAAAAGGTTATGTCCTATTCGATGAGTCGATGGGAGATATGGATGGAGAAGACAATGAACAGAAACTAAAGGATTCTGTGATGGTTAAAAGAATTGAAGATGGTAAAAGTTTTATTTATCCCAAAGACAAGTTTGAGTTTGTAAAAGTTCCCAAGAAAAAAGATAATTCTAATTGATTTATGAAAAAAATAGTTCTATTCTTACTCCTCCCCTTAATGATAGGGTTGAGCGCATGCCAACATAGTTTGAAGACTGATAAAATTGCTGAAACTATTTTGGAGACGGAAAGGGCTCGGATTCCAATGATGCTGAAAGAAATACCATACATTGATTCAATGACTATGGATAGTTGCCGTATCTATATAGAAACTGAACCCATGGCGGCTTTTCTTTATTCCACTTGGTATGATAAAGACTCAGCCATGTTTATGATTGTGCAGGTTGAAGACATAATAAATAATGAAGGTCAAATTGAGTGGAACTGTATTTGGGGGCAAGCAAAAATTGATTATGAAATTGAAAAAACACGCAGTTATGAACATCCATACATAAAATAAACATGCCCTCTATCACCTCCCTCACCCAAGCCGACCAAGACGCGTTGTTTCTTGAGTTTGTGCAGGAAATCCACGCAGGTTTCCCCTCGCCCGCTGCCGACTGCGCGGGCGAGCGCATAGACATCGCCCGCGAACTCACCTCACACCCCGAGACCACCTTCTACGCCCGCGTCTCTGGCGACAGCATGCACGACGCAGGGCTGTTCGATGGCGACATCATTGTTATTGACAAGTCGCTCGAACCCCACAACGGCGACATCATCATCGCCGCCGTGGATGGTGAGTTCACCGTCAAGGAGTTCCGCCGCGACGACGACAACAAAGGCGGCTGGCTCATACCGCACAATCCCGCTTTCCAACCCATCCGCGTTACCGCAGAGAACAACTTCTCCGTGTGGGGCGTGGTTACCCACTGCATTCATAAAACGCGCCGCTTCTAATGTACGCACTCGCCGACTGCAATAATTTCTTCGTCAGTTGCGAGCGCGTGTTTCGTCCTGACCTATGGGACAAGCCCGTCCTCGTCTTGTCGGGCAACGACGGCTGTGTCGTCAGCCGCTCCAACGAGGTCAAGGCACTGGGTATCAAGATGGGCGTACCCCTCTATCAAATCCGCGACTTGGTGGAGAAACACCATATCGCATGTTTCTCCTCCAATTTCTCCCTTTATGGCGACCTCTCCGCACGGGTGATGTCGCTGCTCCGCAAACACACCACCCGCTTCGAGCAGTACTCCATCGACGAGGGCTTCATCACCCTCGACCATGTATCGCCCGCCGAGCGCAAGACCTACTGTGAGAATCTCGTCCGCGAGATATACCAAGGCACAGGTATCCCCGTCTCCATGGGCATTGCCCCCTCCAAGACCCTCTGCAAGGTCGCAAGCAAGTACGCCAAAAAGTTCCCGGGCTATAACGGGGCTTGTATGATTGACACGGACGAGAAGCGGTTGAAAGCCCTTGCCAAGTTTGAAATCGGCGATGTGTGGGGCGTAGGTCGTCAGACCGCGGCGAAACTGGCGGCACTGGGTATCTCCACTGCCTTGCAGTTCGCCGAGATGTCCGAAAGCCGTGTGCAGTCGCTCCTGCACAAGCCCGGACTGCTCACGTGGCGAGAACTCCACGGCATAGACTGCATAGACACCTCCGAGATGGTCTCCAAGCAGTCCATCACCACCTCCCGCACCTTTGCCAACCCCATCACTACGCTACCGCTCATGGAGCAGCAACTCGCAAATTTCTGCGACACCTGCGCCCGCAAACTGCGCATGCAGAAATCCCTCTGCGCCCAACTCATTGTCTTTGCCTATACCTCCCGCTTCCGCACTGACATCGAGCAGTGCCAAATCGTGCAGACGGTCAATCTCTCCATCCCCACCTCCGACACGCGCGAGTTACTCTCCTATATGCTCAATGCGTTCCGCCCCTATTTCCGCGAGGGCGTGCAGTTCAAGAAAGCGGGGGTCATCTTCTCGCGTATCGTCCCCGAGGGCTCGGTCGTTGCCGACCTCTTTGACGAACGCGACCGCACACGCGACGCTGCCTTGCAGCGCACCATCGACAAGATACGCGACAAGGCAGGGCGCAACGCCATCTTGCTTGCCACCCAACTGCCTACTTCCAAGGAACAGGCAGCACAGGTCTATAAATCTGAACACCAAAGCCCTCGCTACACCACCGAATTGTCGCAGGTGCTTACCATCCGCATATAACCCACGTTGTGGGTTCGCGGGGGGAGTGGATTTTGCATTTTTTACCACTCCCCCTTTTTTGTGTCTTTTCCCAATCCCCCGCCTTGCCATATCTTTGCCGCAAAATCGCAAAGATATGGCACTTTCTCTTTTTTCCGACATCCCTGATACCTGCTACACCTCGCAGTTGCAGAAAATCGAAATCGAGACAGACGCAACCTCCGTCTCGCTCACCATCACCCACCAAGCCACCACATGGTTCTTTGGCAACGGACAGACGCAGATTTTCGAATCCGAGTACGCCACTTACAACAACAGCCTCCTCACCATCTACGACATCGGCGCATTTCTCGAAGCGTTCATGGCACAGAAGGACGGCTTGCAGCAGTTTATCTTCAAATTCTCCACAAAATCTGAAAACCTCACCCGCACCTTGGTAGTCATCTACTGCAAACAGCAGCCCATCATGACAGCCGCCGACCTCGCCAATTCCAACTTCATCACCAACTACTTCACGCGCCTCGTCTATCGCGGAGCGCACGACCAACTACCGTACTTCGCCGGCTTCGGATCGCCCGGGGGGCACACCTCCTATTCCCTCCACTACACGGTGCACTATCGTACCCCAAGCGGTACGACAGGCACATATGCTTTCGACAACTATGGTCGTGCGCAATACGGTGTTGCCGAAATCAACACCTCTCCCGAGAACGTTCGTCTCATGTGCAAGGACTTCCTCCCTGAAGGTGCGGAACTCCTCGCCTATACCCTCCAAGAGGGCAACCGCACGGCGCGTTTCTTCGTCGCCGAACAGACAGTAGTCCGTCAGTTCGTGTTCCGCAACGCCTATGGCTGTTTGGAGTACCTTTGCCTCCCCACAGCCCGCACAGAGAAGACCGAGACCAAGAGCAGCACCGCCGTCTGCGGTGATAGCCGTATGTTATACGACATCACCCACACCCGCACTTTCGAGGAGCAAACGCCCGTCCTCCAGCGGGCTGAAGCCCGCCGTTTCAGAGAGTTCCTCACCTCCGCCTATATCGCAGTCCTCATTGATAATACGGAACATCCCATCCTCATTGCGGACTATGACCTCTCCCTCTCCGACACGGTCGGCGAGGGCAACACCATCAAGTTCTCTTGGCAGTTCGCTTCGCTCCACACGCCGTTCATCAACGAGGACTACACCCGCATTTTCTCACCCGAACACACCGAGGAGTTCACCTAATCCCCCGCCCGTTATGCCCGCTACCGCTCCACTCACCGCCGCCCAAGCGCAGGACGCTCGCCAAAAGTACATCCTTGCTTTCAACACCACTATGTTGGAGATATGGAAAGAGCGTATCACCTTACTTGAAGTCATTGATACCGGCTTGCTCCTGCGCTCGCCGTTGTCGCTCCCTGTCAAAGCAGACGGACGCTTCTTCGAGGTTACCCTCTCGCAAGCGTTCCTCGAATACGGACTATGGCAGGACTATGGCGTGGGGCGCGAAACACCCCGCGGCAACTCCGGCGACATCGGTCGCCGCAAAGTCCGCCAACGAAGGCCTTGGTTCTCCAAGAAATACTACGCTTCGGTGCTCAACCTCCGCGATTTCTTGGGAGAAAACATCGGGCAGGAGTTCCAAGGCGTGATAGCCGACACCTTCGCCCGCACCAACAAAATCTACTAACCCACACTCCTCCCTTGTCTTTTCCACATCCCACATACCTGCTAATTTTGCACCAAAATCGTAAATCGTAAATCCCCATGGCATTAAACTTCACCTACCTCGGGACAGCCGAGGAAAAACTCACAGAGTTCGGTCAGATTGCCGAAGCCAACTCAATCAACCCGCAGACCATCGCCGACCTCCTCGGAGCGTTGCTCCTCGAGGTTGATAGTAACTTTCGTTACCTCATACAAGAGGGAGATGGAGGCGATATCGTAGTCTATTCGCGCATTGGCACTAACCTCGCCGAGCACCTCAACACCATCTACGACAAACTCTACATGTTTGATTCCGTTATCGAGAGCCTCAAACAGTCCGGCGTACTGCCCGAGCGCGTGACGGTCATCGTACCGCTCAACCAAGGCTATTACGATGCCGACAACAAGGATATCCATTGGTATGCCGCCAACGGCAAGATTGTTCTCCACCAATGGAAAGCCAATTCCACGACCAATGTGTCGTCGTCTTATGTGGCAGCACCGCGCCTTTACAAGGAGCATATCCTGCATATCCAATCCCTCAACGGCTACAAGTTGTTGGGCGTAACCATCAACTACTCGGGGCAGTATAAAGGCGACAGCCTTATTGCAGGCACAGAACTGGACGAGAGTGGTGCCAACGTCATCGACGATGAGGTAGCAGTGGCTCGCCAATGGGGCACTGCCAACGATGGCGAGCACGTGCTTTCCGTCCGTTCCCTTGACGGCGTCAGCGACATCTACTTGCAGAATGTCGCCGCCACGGTCGTTCAACTCCGTATCACCTCCATCAGCGTCATCTACAAAAACATCGTATAACTATGAGTACCAAGCAAACCCGTCAGAACCGCAAACTGACTATCCAGTTAATCCTCGCCGTCTCTATGGCTATCTTCGGCTGCATTATGATTGTTGCCGCGTTTCTTGTCCCGCCCACGGGCGAGATACACCCCTCCGTCCTCACGGCTTTCGGTGAAATTCTCACTTTCGCCGGTGCAATCCTCGGCATAGACTATAACTACAAGTCCAAACTGAACAGCAAGGAGAAAGCCGACGATGAGGAAGATTGACGAAATCATTGTGCACTGCACCGCCACGAAAGCGGGTCAGTCGTTCGATGTGGAGGATGTGCGCCGTTGGCACTTACAGCGCAACTTCCGCGACATCGGTTATCATTTCCTTGTGCTGTTGGATGGAACGGTGCAACAAGGTCGAACTATCGCCGAGGTCGGTGCGCATTGCACAGGGCATAATACCCGCAGCATAGGTGTTTGCTATGTCGGCGGACTTTCCGCAAGCGGCAGTCCGGCCGACACGCGCACACCTCAACAACGCAAAGCCCTGCGCAATCTGCTTACTGACCTCAAGCGACAGTTCCCAAAAGCGGTTATCCACGGACACTGCGACTTTGCCAACAAAGCCTGTCCGTGTTTCAATGCCACCAAAGAGTATCAAGACCTATGAAAACAAAATCTTTCAGCGTCAGCGGTCTTTCAGCAAAAGCGGTCGTATTTCTTTCAGCGATAGCGGTCTTTACGGCTTGCAGCGTAAAGAAGAACGCGGTTACCACCACGCAAGAACAGACCCAAGCGACAGGCTCGCGTACCAGTATGCAAGCCCTTTTGTCGTTTGGCTCTATTCTCCAAACGCTTGACTTTTCTGCCGATAGCGTAACCATCGTGATTACACCGTCCGTAGTAGATACCACAAAGGAAAGTGGTCCACAAGACCCCGTCCTGAGGATTACCGCCCATCAGCCGAGGGTGAAATCCGAGGCGCAGAGCCATAATCTTGTAGTTGCGCAACAGCAAGAGCAGGACAGCGTATCAATCCAAAATCAAGCCAATAGCCACGCCGATGTGTCTTCCGATACAGTCGGGGTGGCTACGCCGATGAACGGAACTGTCGTTGCCGTCATCGTCTTTTTGGCGATTTTGATAATTGCTACTTTCGTCCTATTGCTCTTCCTGCGCAAGTACAAGATTATTTAACCCACCCACATTGCGTTCGTATAGTATCCGCTTCGCTCCAATTATACGCCCGCAATAGCCCACCACCGCCCATCCCGCCTGCGGGGTGGGCGTTTTTCTGCTCCCTGCTCCTGCGGCGGTAGGTAGAGAGACACCCGCGCCCCTCCCGCAACCAAAAAACTCCATCCCCCTCGGTGGTAGATAGAGAGACTCCCTCGCCCTGCTTGCAACCAAAAAACTCCCTGCTCCCACGGCGGTTGGTAGAAAGACACCCTCGCCCTGCTTGCAACCAAAAAACTCCCATCCCCACGGCGGTAGGTAGAGAGACACCCTCGCCCCTCCTGCAACCAAAGAAATCCCATCCCCC
>JAXDTJ010000014.1:0-30593 GCA_034090015.1 Paludibacteraceae bacterium
AAGGTCGTCCAAACCGTAGAGTTTATAATGCCTCTTTGCTAATGTGCAAATACCAATATGTCAATGATCATATGATACAAACTCGCCTTTAGCGGCGGCGACCCCCATGGGGGTCTGAGTATTAGAGTATCTTAAAAAAAATATAAATAGATTTTGTTTCTAAGGAAACCAAAAAGTGTCAACGATGTCTTGATACATGACAACTAATACTAAACACTCTACTCTAAACTCTCAACAATAATGATGCAACTTCTCACAGCCTTTCTTCTTGGGCTACTGACGATACTCGACCCTTGCACGCTCTTCACGAGCATTACCGCCATCAGTTATATTGACCGCGAGATAAACAACAAGCGGCGTGTGCTGGTGAACGGCTTGATGTTCGTGTTGGGCAAACTGGTTACCTACATGTTGCTGAGCGTACCCTTCTTGCTGGGGGCACAGACAGACGGTTTTCAGCACGCCTTGGAGCATTACGGGGAACCTATTCTGGCTGCTTTTATGGTCATCTGCGGTGTGGTTCTCCTGTTCACCGGGCATCATCATCACGAACATGACCACGGGCTCAACAAGATGTTGTCGCAGTTGGACAGCCGCTTCACAGGCTTGTGGTCGTTTATGCTGGGTATCTTCTTTGCGATTGCGTTTTGTCCGCACCGCTTGGTGTATTTCGTTACCATGATAGATATGGCGGTAACGCTGCCTATTGCATGGTCGTGGCTCATGCCGTTTGTGTTCGCTTTGGGTACGGGGCTGCCGGTGATTGTGATTGCGTGGATAATCTGCTATAGTGCGGTCAGCATTGGTAACCTGACGAATCGGCTGAGTACGTTTGAGAAGTGGTTCCGCTACATCTGCGCGGCGTTGTTTATCGGCTTGGGTATCTATATGGGTATTCACGCGTTCTCAGAGCATAAACATCATGAGCATGCTTACCGCGGTTTTCAAGCACCTGTTACGTATGCCCTCAAAGAGCAATCTGCTCTCTACATTCTTAATTCTAAATCCTTAATTATATAATGAGTGCTGCACCTTATTTCCGTTTTAAGCAGTTCACCGTTTGGCATGACCGCTGTGCGATGAAAGTGGGGACGGATGGTGTACTTTTGGGTGCATGGGCAGGCACATCGGAATCACCCGAAGGAGCAAGCCAACCCGCCATGACTTCCGCCATAAAACGCATCTTGGATATCGGCACCGGCAGCGGTTTGGTCGCCTTGATGTTGGCGCAGCGTTTTCTCAATGCTTTAATAGACGGAATAGATATTGACTCATCGGCTGTTCTCCAAGCCCAAGCTAATTTCTCTGCATCCCCGTTTTGCGCTCGCCTGCACGCCTACTCTTCTCCCTTGCAAGACTGGCAACCCCAAGAGAAATACGACCTGATTGTTTCTAATCCCCCGTATTTCTCTAATAGTTTATTGTGTCCTGATAATACACGAACCATAGCGCGGCATAACAATACCTTACCATTCGCAGAGTTATTACAGCATTCCAATAGATTATTATCGCCCTGCGGTACGCTGGCTTTGGTGCTTCCTGCGGACGCAGAAAAGGAGATTTTGACACAAGCGAGACTCCAGCGTTTGTATTGTGTGCGTCTGTGTCGCGTACACACCACCGCCGCTAAACCTGCAAAACGGATACTTATTGCCTTTGCGCGCCGCGAACTCACGTGTACGATTGTGCCTGAAATGCTCTATCTTTCAGAGAACGGACGACCGCGCTCTGCTGCCTACTCTACCCTCACGAGAGACTTTTATTTATAGCATGGTATAATTTAATGGAATGAATAGTTTTTGTGGAAAACAATGTAACGTACCTCCAAAATGATAGCACTTTTATATTTTCCTCCTAAAAAATTTGCAAGTTTGGAATGTTTTTTGTACCTTTGCAAACGAATTTGATTTCACTATGAAACATGTGTTTTATAACATAAAAAAAGCACATAGTGAGACATTTTGCAAACGAGTAATTAAAAACTTATAGATACAATGAACTTATCAGAATTAACCGACAAGATTTACGCAGAAGGCGTAGAGAAAGGTAATGCGGAGGCACAACAGATTATTGCGAAAGCCCAAGCAGAGGCGGAAAGTATCGTAGCGGAGGCGAAGAAACAAGCCGAGGCGGTGCAAGCGCAAGCGGCTGCCAAAGCGGCAGAACTGGACAAGAACACCCGCGCGGAGTTGCGTCTGTTTGCAGAGCAGAGCGTGAATGCCCTCAAAACCGAGGTTACCAACCTGCTGACCGACCAAGTGGCGCAAAGCAGCGTGAAAGCCGCTACCGCTGATGCGAAGTTTATGCAGGGCGTGATTGCCAAGTTGGCGGAGCAGATGGCTACGACCGGCGAGGTTACCATCGAGACCAAGGAGGCGGAGGCGCTGCGTGAGTACTTCGCTGCCAATGCCAAAGGACTGCTGGATAAGGGCGTGAAAATTAACGAGGTGAAAGGTATTAAGACCGATTTCTCCATCGTACCTGCCGAGGGTGGCTATAAGTTGAACTTCGGCGACAAGGAGTTCGTGGAGTATTTCAAAGAGTTCCTTCGTCCGCAATTGGTTGAACTATTATTCTAAGCCGCTATGGGTTACGAATGTTTATTGGCAGGCTTGCCTGATTTGAAAGCCACCAGTGAAGCGCCTATGTCGATGGATGCTTTGTTGGTGTTGCTGGATGAGACGCTTGCCGAGAAAGACAAACCACTGCTGGCGTTGCTGCGCATGAAGAGCGACGACGCCCTGATAACCGAGCAGATGGAGCAGTACGACGACACCATCATCGGGCAACCGGATTGGTGGGAAGACGCGCGCAAGCACTTGTCGGAAACGGACTTGCGGACTCAACTGCTCTATGAACACGGATTGAAATGCCGTAATCGGTTTATTCGCGCGTGGTTTGCCTTTAATCAAGATATGTGCAATGTGCTGGTGGCGACTATCTGCCGCAAGCATGGTTTTGATGTGCGCAAGTCGGTGGTGGGGCATAATCAAGTAGCAGAGATACTGCGTAAGAACCTGCCTGCGAAGGACTTCGGATTGGGCGGCGTGATGGACAACCTGCCGGAGGTGATGTCGCTCGTGGAGGTGGAGAACCTGATGGAGCGCGAGAAACGCATGGACGCATTGCGCTTCGCATGGCTCGAGGAGGAGACCCTCTTTGTGGATTTCTCTATCGAGAATGTGCTTGCCTACTACCTGCAAGCCGAGATGCTCAACCGCTGGTCGCTGCTGACCGTAGAGCAAGGCGAGCAAGTCTTCCGCACCCTCGTCGCAGACATGAAAAAAGGAATCAAATTAGACTAAACATATAATTGCCGTCAGGGGTTTTAACATATAATTATCATGTAATTAAACATTAATTATTCATTGCAAAATTATATGAATAATTACACGGCAATTATACGTTAAAAAGTAAGAAGTTGACGGCAATTAACGCTAAAGTAAGTAACATATAATTATCATGTAATTAGACATTAATTATTCATTGCAAAATTATATGAATAATTACACGGCAATTATACGTTAAAAAGTAAAAAAGTAGGCGGCAATTAACGTTAAAGTAAAATCGAATCGTACAAAGATATGACAACAGGAAAAGTTAAAGGTATCATCTCCAACTTGGTGATAGTTACGGTAGATGGTCCTGTCGCACAAAACGAAATCTGCTACATCACCGTGGGGCAAACCCAGTTGATGGCAGAGGTGATTAAGGTCATCGGCGACAATGTATATGCGCAGGTGTTTGAGTCCACCCGCGGACTGAAAGTAGGCAACGCGGTAGAGTTCACCGGACACATGCTCGAGGTAACGCTTGGTCCCGGTCTGCTGAGCCGTAACTATGACGGTCTGCAGAACGACTTGGACAAACTGACGGGCGTGTTCTTGAAGCGCGGTGAGTACAACTTCCCGCTCGACAAAGAGAAACTCTGGCAGTTTGCGCCTATCGCTAAGGTCGGTGATAAGGTGGAGGCAGCCGCATGGCTCGGCGAGGTGGATGAGAACCACCAGCCGCATAAGATTATGGTGCCGTTTGTCTTCGAGGGTCAATACACGGTGAAGAGCATCGTGGCTGCCGGCGAGTACAAGATAGAGGACACCATCGCCGTACTGACCGATTCCGAGGGCAACGATCACGAGGTTACCATGGTGCAGAAATGGCCCGTGAAGAAAGCCATCCTCGCCTACAAGAGCAAGCCGCGTCCCTTCAAACTGCTGGAGACAGGTGTGCGTACTATCGACACCGCCAACCCCATCTGCGAGGGCGGTACGGGCTTTATCCCGGGTCCGTTCGGTACGGGAAAGACAGTGCTCCAGCACGCTATCTCCAAGCAAGCCGAGGCAGACATCGTGATTATCGCCGCCTGCGGTGAGCGTGCCAACGAGGTGGTGGAGACCTTCACCGAGTTCCCCGAACTGGAAGACCCCCACACGGGGCGTAAGTTGATGGAGCGTACCATCATCATCGCCAACACCTCGAACATGCCTGTGGCATCGCGTGAGGCATCTGTCTATACCTCTATGACCATTGCGGAGTACTACCGCTCCATGGGCTTGCGTGTGCTGCTGATGGCAGACTCCACTTCCCGTTGGGCACAGGCATTGCGCGAGATGTCCAACCGCTTGGAAGAGTTGCCCGGTCAGGACGCCTTCCCGATGGACTTGTCCGCTATCATCGGTGCTTTCTACGCCCGCGCAGGATATGTGTATCTGAACAATGGTGCTACCGGCTCCGTTACCTTCCTCGGTACGGTGTCGCCTGCCGGCGGTAACCTGAAAGAGCCGGTTACCGAGGGAACGAAGAAGGTGGCTCGCTGCTTCTACGCATTGGAGCAGGCGCGTGCTGACCGCAAGCGTTACCCCGCTGTGAACCCCATTGACTCCTATTCTAAATACATAGAATATCCCGAGTTTGAGGAGTATATCAGCCAACTCATCGATAGCGAATGGCTCGGCAAGGTGAACGATATGAAGACCTACCTGCAACGCGGTAAGGAGATTCAGGAGCAAATCAACATCTTGGGTGATGACGGTGTGCCCGTAGATTACCACGAGGAGTTCTGGAAATCGGAGGTTATCGACTTCGTTATCTTGCAGCAGGATGCCTTCGACAAAATAGACGCCGTTTGTCCGCTCAACCGCCAGCAGTATATGCTCAATGTGGTGATGGATATATGCAAGCACGACTACGACTTCCAAAACTTCTTGGAGGTAAGCGAGTACTTCAAGCGCGTCATCAACCTCTGCAAGCAGATGAACTACAGCGAGTTCCACTCCCCTGAGTTCGAAGATTATCAACAGAAACTCAATAACCTATTAGCAGAAAAACAAATAAAAGGATAACGACTATGGCAAAGGCATTTCAAAAGATTTACACCAAGATTACGGCTATCACCAAGGCTACTTGCTCGCTGAAAGCCGAGGGGGTGGGTAACGATGAACTCGCTACCGTGAATGGCAAACTGGCTCAGGTCGTTAAGATTATGGGCGATGATGTAACCCTGCAGGTGTTCCAAGGTACCGAGGGTATCCCTACCAATGCGGAGGTGGTGTTCCTCGGCAAGGCACCGTCGCTCAAGGTGAGTGAGCAGTTGGCAGGACGTTTCTTCAACGCCTATGGCGACCCTATTGATGGCGGACCGGATGTGGAAGGTGAGGAAGTGGAGATCGGTGGTCCGAGTGTGAACCCCGTGCGCCGTAAGCAACCGAGCGAACTCATCGCTACCGGTATCGCAGGTATCGACCTGAACAACACCCTCGTTTCCGGACAGAAGATTCCGTTCTTCGCTGACCCCGACCAGCCTTACAACCAAGTGATGGCGAACGTGGCACTGCGTGCAGAGGCAGACAAAATTATCTTGGGTGGTATGGGTCTGACCAACGACGACTACCTCTATTTCAAGAATGTGTTCTCCAACGCCGGTGTGCTCGACCGTATTGTGTCCTTCGTGAACACCACTGAGAACCCGCCTGTGGAGCGTCTGCTAATCCCCGATATGGCATTGTGTGCAGCCGAGTATTTCGCCGTGCAGAAGCATGAGAAAGTGCTTGTCCTCCTGACGGATATGACGCTATATGCCGATGCGTTGGCTATCGTGAGCAACCGTATGGACCAGATTCCTTCGAAGGACTCTATGCCTGGTTCGCTCTATTCCGACCTCGCGAAGATTTACGAGAAGGCGGTGCAGTTCCCCGAGGAGGCAGGCGGTGGCTCTATCACCATCATCGCCGTAACCACGCTGTCCGGCGGCGACATCACGCACGCTATCCCCGACAACACCGGTTATATCACCGAGGGTCAGTTGTACCTCCGTCGTGATAGCGACATCGGTAAGGTCATCGTTGACCCGTTCCGCTCGCTCTCGCGTCTGAAACAGTTGGTGGCAGGTAAGAAGACACGCGAAGACCATCCGCAAGTGATGAACGCTGCTGTTCGTCTGTACGCCGACGCCGCCAATGCAAAGACCAAGAAAGAGAACGGCTTCGACTTGACCGACTACGATGAGCGTTGCCTCGCGTTCGCAAAAGACTACTCGCGTGAGATTTTGGCTATTGATGTGAACATCAACACCACGCAGATGTTGGATGTGGCATGGACGCTCTTTGCGAAGTACTTCAAGCCCGAAGAGGTCAACATCAAGCAAGCAATCGTAGATAAATATTGGCCCAAAGCCTAATATATCATGGCTATTACTTATCAATTTAATAAAACATCCTTGCAAGCACTTGAGAAGAACCTCAAGATGCGGCAACGCACGCTCCCGACGCTGCAAAACAAAGAGTCGGCGCTTCGGCTCGAAGTGAAGAAGGCAAAGAAGGAGATAGAGGAACTGGATGCGGAGGTGAACCGCCGTATCCAGGACTATGACCAGATGCTTGCGCTGTGGGGAGAGTTTGACACGAGCCTTATCCACGTGGATGACGTGCGTATGTCCGTCAAGAAGATTGCCGGCGTGCGTGTCCCTGTGTTGGAAGAGATGGTCTATTCCACCAAAGAGTTCAGTTTGTTCTCCTCTCCCAAATGGTTTGCCGATGGCTTCGAACAACTCAAGGCGATAGCCGATGTGGGTATTCGTCAGGAGTTTGTGCGCCGCAAGGTGGACTTGCTGGACTATGCCCGCAAGAAGACCACACAGAAGGTGAACCTGTTTGAGAAGGTGCAGATACCCGGCTACCAAGACGCTATTCGCAAGATTAAGCGCTTTATGGAAGACGAGGAGAACCTGAGCAAGTCGAGCCAGAAAATCGTGAAGTCCAAACGCGAGGCAGAGGCGCGAGCCGCTGAGGAGCAAGCAAGAAAGGAGGCTGCCGTATGATTACCCAAATGAAGAAATATACGTTCCTTGTGTTCCATCGTGATTACGAGGCGTTCTTGGAGCAGTTGCGCTCGCTGGGCGTGGTGCATATCACGGAGAAAGCCTCCGGCATGGCAGAGGACGCTACGCTGCAAGCCCTCTTGCAGCAGGCAGACCACATGCGCAAGACCATTGCACAAGGGGCTCCCGACCAACTGTTGCAAGAGAAAGCCAACCTCGAGAGCCGTATAGCGGCTACCGAGAAGGAGGCGAAGACGATGGCGGTGTGGGGCGATTTCTCCGCGGAGCGCATTGAACAACTGCAACGGGCAGGCTATTCGCTGCGTTTCTTCGTCTGCCCGCAGAAGAAGTTCAATGCCGAGTGGGGCACGGAAGTGGCAGTGGAGAAAGGGCAAGTCTATTTCGTAGTCGTTGAGAAAGCGGGTGAAGAGGCGGCACTATCGGAGGATTTGCAGGCGTATGCTGCGGAACTCACGCTCAGCAAGAAGTCGTCGGCTGCATTGCTGCAAGATGTGGAAGGACTGAACGGACTCTTGGCGGCGCAGAATGCACGCATTGAGATGTGGCAGCGAGAGCAGTTGCCCGCGGTGGAGAAAGAGTATCAAGACACGTTGCAGCAGATTGATTGGCAGCGCGTTACGCTCAACACGGACACTGTGGCAGAGGGCGCACTGAAAGTGGTGGAAGGCTTCTGCACGATTGACCAAACGGCGGCGCTGGATAGCATGCTCCAAGAGCAGCATATCTACTTCCAAGCAGAAGACCCGACGGTGGAAGACAATACGCCTATCAAACTGCGCAACAATTGGTTCACGCGTATGTTCGAGTGCTTCACGGGCATGTACGGTATGCCGACCTACGGCGAGTTTGACCCTACGCCCATCTTGGCACCGTTCTACCTCCTGTTCTTCGCCATGTGTATGGGCGACGCAGGCTATGGACTGGTGCTGATTCTCTTCGGCTTGCTGGTGCACTACAAGAAGGTGAATATCAGCATGTTCGAGGGCTTAGGTCCTATCATCACCACGCTGGGTGTAGGTACAGCCGTCGTGGGACTCTTCCTCGGCACCTTCTTCGGTATGCCTTTGGCGGACGCTGCATGGTATCCTGAGGCATTGAAGGGCATTATCGTGCAAGGAACTGTGATGGGCTACGATGCGCAGATGGTGCTGGCTATCTGTATCGGTGTGTTCCATATCTGCTTGGCGATGGTGGTGAAGGCTATTTGCTACACCAAGCGCTTCGGCTTCAAGGAGAATATCTCCACATGGGGATGGTTGCTGCTGATAGTGGGCGGTTTGTCGGCATTGATATTGCTGATGTTGTTCAATGCTCCTGCGGAGGTAACCAAATGGACGCTGATTGCCATTGCAGGCGTGAGTGCGCTGGGCATCTATATCTTCAACAAACCCGGGCGCAACCCGCTGCTGAATATCGGCGCAGGCTTGTGGGACACCTACAACATGGCTACCGGACTGTTGGGCGATGTGCTTTCGTATGTGCGTCTCTACGCGCTGGGACTTGCCGGCGGAATGTTGGGTGGCGCGTTCAACAACCTCGGCATGATGGTGCTGGGTGATAACCCGACATGGCAGTGGTTACCGTTTGTGCTGATTCTGCTCCTCGGGCACGTGCTGAATATCGCAATGTCTGCATTGGGCGCTTTCGTGCACCCCTTGCGTCTGACCTTTGTGGAGTACTTCAAGAACTCAGGCTACGAAGGAAAAGGTATTGCTTATCAACCGTTTAAGAAATAATAAATCATTAAATAATCAATTATCATTATGGAATTTTTAGGTTTTTTGGGTTGGGCGCTGATGCTCGGCCTCGCAGGTATCGGTTCGGCTTACGGAACCACTATTGCTGCTAATGCAGCAGAAGGCGCTTTGAAGAAGAACAAAGAGAAATCGTCTTCGTACATGATTCTCTCGGCGCTTCCCGCAACGCAGGGTCTGTATGGCTTCGTGGCTTTCCTGATGTGGGACAAGGCGGCTATTGCTGCTAACCCCGCGCTGTATTTCGGTGTGGGTCTGGCAGTAGGTCTGGTTTGCCTCTTCTCGGCTATTCGTCAGGGTATGGTTTGTGCAAACGGTATCGCAGGTATCGCTGCCGGTCATGATGTACAGACCAACACGATGATTTACGCCGCTCTTCCTGAGTTCTATGCTATTCTTGCCCTTGTGGGTGCGCTGATGGCATAAGGGAAGAAGTATTTTAGTAACACAAAAAAGAGACTGTCTGACATAATTTGTTAGGCAGTCTCTTTTTATGATGGACAAGAATCAAAAAAGTTTTCTTCTCATCCCATCCTACTTATAACTCGTCTGTGTTTTTATTAAGACAAGTCTCCGCATCGGATGCGCCTTTCTCCTCTTTGTATGAGCAGGAAACCTTAGCGCCGGGAACCATCTCTGCAGCTTTGACTGCAGCTTGCATTGTCTCAACCGCTACGCGCTCCGTACACCAAATGAAATTGTCCGTAGCTGTAGCAGAAATACCTGCCATGCTAACTTTTACCGAGTACATCCAACATTTTTCTACGGTGTTGTCCAATTTGGTTGCATCAATAGACATCACATCTTTTTCACAACCCGTTAACACAAGTGCACAGAGGCACACGAAAGAGAAAAATACCTTTTTCATAAAAAGTAAATAATTAGTTAATAATAAATTTGGTAATATACAACATACTATTATGTTGTTTTCTTTCTATTTCTCCATTTGTCAAAAACTTTGCTGATTGGGCTTGGCGTGCGAGGAACTACCACTTTTTCTTCCGGCAGGTGGAGGACAAAACGCTTGTAGTAGGAGACGAGGAGCGTGGTCAGCGGCAGGGCGATAATCATGCCCACCACTCCGAGCAATGCGCCCCAAATAGACAGGCAGAGCAGGATAGCCGCCGGTCCCATGCCCGTTACATTGCCCATGATTTTCGGCGTCAGCACCAAGTCTTGTATGCTCTGTACGATGATGAACACTACGGCGATACTCAGCATCACCACCCACCCGGGGCGACCTGTCTCAAACGACTGTATCAGCCCGAGGAAGATACAGGGCGGGATTCCCAGAGCCTGCATGTAGGGGATTAGATTCAGCACACCCACTATCAGCCCCATCGCGATACCCATCGGCAAACCGATTATCTGGAAACCGATGGCGAACAATATGCCCACGCATAGCGCTATCAGCGACTGTCCGCGGAAATAGCCATTCATGTGGCGGTCCAAATCGCCTATGAGCATGACCACAGGCTCGCGCCAACGGTTGGGGATATACGTTGCCCAATTGGCGCGTATCTTCTCGAAGTCTATCAGCAGGAAGATGATATACAGCAGACAGACGAATACCACCGCCAAGCCGGCAAGCGAACTAATACCGCTGCTTATCCAGCTGCCCAATTTCGGAACAAACGACTTGATGGCTTTCTGTATATCTTGGTTCTTCAGCAGCGTCTCTACATCCAAGCTCGCCACGGCTTCTTTGACAGCCTCGTTCAGGCGCGGCGAGAAATAGTCGTTAGGATTGAAGTTACGCACATACTCAGTTACGCTGGTGGAGAGGGTCGTCATCTGCTTGCTGACCATCGGCGTGAGGGCAGCAAAAGCGGCTGCTATCACACCTATCACCAGCACCAGCGTGATGACTACCGACAGCAGACGATTCCGCAAACGGCATTTCTTCTGAAAGAAATCCACTATCGGTGCCAGCATGTAGGCAATCACGAAACTAATTAAGAAAGGTAGCAGCACTCCGCTCAGACGCTTAATCAGCAGATACAACGCCACCAATACCGCCACCGTGATACAGGTGCGGACGATACGGGGTTTGTCAAATGTGATAGGCTGATTGTCCATAAGTTGGGAACTTCGTGTTGGGAACTTCGTATTGGGAACTTCGTATAGGGAACTACATGTAATAGGTCTTGGTTCTTGATTCCTTGTTCTTGATTCCTTGTTCTCCAATCGTGCGCAAAGGTACTGCTTTTTTTCGATATACACAAGGTTTTGGAAAAATAAAGCATAAGAAACCTTGAAAGGACCTTAAAAATTTGCGTATGTCCGCAAAAAGCATTACCTTTGCAAGCGCAACGCACCAAAACGCTACGGAAAGTATTGAAACATAACAAAAAAGTAATGTGTTAGAATATGCAACAACTAACCAAAGAACAAATAGACGCTCGTGTGGAGCGGGCAATGGCATTGTTTCGGCAGGGATTTAACTGCTCGCAGTCGGTCTTTGCCTCTGTGGCAGACTTGTACGGTATCGAAGACGAGGCATTCGCCCTACGGCTGAGTGCCTCTTTCGGCGGAGGTATCGGGCGCATGCGTCAGACCTGCGGTGCCGCCTGCGGCATGTTTCTGCTGGCAGGTTTGGAGAACGGTAGCGCCACGGCAGGCGATGCCGAGGGCAAGAAACAGAACTATGCGCTCGTGCAGCAGTTGGCGCAGCAATTCAAGGCAGAGCACGGCAGCCTTATCTGCGCGGAGTTGCTGGGGCTTGCCCCTCGTCAGCAGCAAGCCTCTGACCCCACACCTGCTCCCCGCACGGACGAGTACTACAAGAAACGCCCCTGCGTGGAGATGGTGGGAAACGCCGTGCGGATGTATTTGGAGCACTGCGCGCAAGCCGCAACTGACTAACATGAATGGTGCGGCATGGAGACCGCACCTCCTTGAAGTAACCAACATGCAATGACTAACTCGGAGTCAAAACTTTGGAATAGCAATTATATTAAGGTGTGGACGGGCAATTTCCTCATGTACTTTGCCTTCATGCTGCTCACTCCCCTCTTGCCGCTCTACCTGAGCGATACATATGCGGCGGATAAGCAGATGATAGGCATTGTCCTCTCCGGCTATGCCTTGGCGGCGCTGCTGATACGCCCTTTCAGCGGTTTCTTCGTGGACAGTTTCCCCCGCAAGATGATGTTGCTTATTTTTTACCTCCTCACGGCATCGTTCTTCGGCGGTTACCTCTTGGCGGGTAGCCTCACGATGTTTGCGGCATTCCGCATGCTCCACGGTGCGCCGTTTGGTGCCACGGGTGTATCGCTCGCCACGGTGGCGATGGATGTGTTGCCTTCCTCTCGCAGAGCCGAAGGGGTTGGGTATTTCGGGCTGAGCAACAATATCGCCACCGCCATCAGCCCGGGCGTTGCGATGTTCCTGTTTGCCCGCTACCATAGTTACGAGATGCTCTTTTGGCTGGCGTTCGCCGTGTCGGTGTTGGGCGTCATCGTGGTCAGCACCATCCGCGTGAAAGACCGCCCGCTGGTGTTGGATAAGCAGCCGCTTTCGCTCGACCGATTCATCATGCTCAAGGGGCTTGTCCCCATGCTCACCGTCTTCACCGTGGGCTTCGCGTACAGCGTGGTAACCACCTACGTGGCTATCTACGGACGCGATGAGTTGGGTATCACCGCGGGCACGGGCTTCTTCTTCACCCTCTTCGCTCTCGGCTTGATTGTCTCCCGCCTGACGGGCAGCCGCTCCCTGCGCAAAGGACTCATCCTGCGCAATGCCTCGCTGGGTATTCTGGTCTCCATTAGCGGCTTCATCCTCTTTGCTGCCGTGCACCATCCCGCCTGCTACTATATTGCGCCCTTCATCATCGGCTTAGGCAATGGGCACCTATGGCCCGCGTTCCAGATGATATTCATCAACATGGCACCGCATAACCAGCGCGGCACCGCCAACTCCACCATCCTCACCGGCTGGGACTTGGGCATGGGCGTGGGCATGCTGGCAGGTGGTGCCATCGCCGAGCATTTCGGCTACCATGCCGCCTTCTGGTCAGGCATAGCCGTCTATGCCGTGGGCGTACTCTTCTATTTCACGGTAGTCAGACCCTACTACCAACGCAACAAACAGCATGACTAATCCAATATAATTTATGTGCGCAACAGCCATTGACATAAAAGAGAATGATTTGATGCAATATGGTCAGGAGGTGTTGGAACGCTTGCTGTGGGATCATAGTCGTCCCACGTATGTGGACGATGAAGGCAACGAGCAGCACCACCATATCTATTGGGCGACCGACAACTACGAGGCGCGAGGTGCGGGCTATGGCTTCTTCGATGAGATTTCTATTGCCTCTATCACGGGCGACAACTGCGGCATCGTGCGTCCGCGTGCCCTGAAAAGCCGCGAAGAACAACTCCGACGCACGCGAGATAAAGCAGAGGTATTCACTCCATCGTGGCTATGCAACGATATGAATAACCTCTTGGACTCAGAAATTTTTGGTTTCCCCGATGTGTTCAATACCGTCGATGAGCCCACCCATACATGGCAGGCGCAAACACGCCCTATCCCTTTCCCCAACAAGAGCGGACAGACATGGAAAGACTATGTATGGGCGAATCAATTGGAGATCACTTGCGGAGAAGCACCCTTCTTGGTCAGCCGATATGATACCACCACGGGCACCTTCTTCGCCGATACACGACAACGCATCGGACTATTGGACAGAAAATTGAGGGTAGTCGGTGAGCAGTGTGAGACGATAAGAGACTGGGTGTGCTGGGCGTTGGCTGCCGTGAAAAGTATCTATGGATTTGAATGGCAAGGCGATAACTTGTTGCTGGCGCGAGAGGCGATTTTTGTTTCTTTCATAGAATACCACCATGCTTTTTGCGAGCAGAAAGGGATTACCCATCGCTTGCAGAAAGATACCTTGCGGAAACTCGCTAACATCATCAGTTGGAATATCTTCCAAATGGACGGGCTGAAAATGGTGTTGCCGCTCACATGCCATGAGGAAGAAAAGAAAAAGATTATTCCCGCCTCGCTCTTTGAGCCCCAACAGGAGCGTATCACCAAAGTGCCCTGCCCGGGGTGCAAACGAAAAGACCCGCATCTGCATAACGGTATCAAAGTGAAAATAGCGGATTGGTCGGTGAAAAACCACGTGGAGCCGATAGAGATTGTTGAGTTTCATACTTTGCTGAAAGAGCCTATATGATAGATACATCCCTCATAGACCATCTGATAGTTGGGCGCATAGAGCCGTATATCTATGCCTTCGAGACCAATACCGTTCCCAACTACCTGAAAGTGGGCGATACGTATCGCCCCGTCAGTGTGCGTATGGACGAATGGCGGAAATGCTACGCCGACCTGAGGCACGAAGAGCAATGGGAATGGGTGGCTAAAACGCAGAACAACAAGTATTTCCGAGACTTCGCCGTACACTATTATTTGGAAAATCTCCGTCAATGTCATCGCTTGATGCCCGAAGAACTGCCCGATGGCATCTACTATTCCCGTGAGTTTTTTCAGTATGCCACAGCCGAGGATGTGGATGCCGCTATTCGGGACATAGAAGCATACGCTGCCCACATAGACGGTTCGCGAGCATATCAGTTCTATTCCGAAGAGCGTCTGCCGGAGAAAACCACCTTCGAGCGTTGCGAAAACTATTTGCCTCGACCCAATCAGCAACAGACCATAGATGCCTTTGTCAAGGCGCGGGAGGAGGGAAGAAGAAACCTCTTGATGTATGCCGTGATGCGCTTCGGAAAGTCGTTCACCGCTATGTGTTGCGCCACGCAGATGCAGGCAAAAACCGTCTTGATTGTTTCCGCCAAAGCCGATGTGCGCATAGAATGGCAGAAAACCATCGAGAGCCACGAACGTTTTGCAGACTATGTGTTCTTGGACAGTCGCGCGTTGCTTACCGAACCACGGGCTTTGAGCCGCCTGATGGAAGAAGGAAAGAAAGCGGCAATCTTCATCACCTTGCAGGACTTGACGGGAAAAGAAATAAAAGAGAAACACGCCGACCTATTCAGACACCCGATTGACCTCCTCATTGTGGACGAGACGCATTTTGGCGCCAGAGCCGATGAATATGGCAGGATTTTGCGAGAAGCCAAGCAACTGACTGCCGCACAACAAAAACAGGAGAGAAAAATCGCCGATGAATATACCTACGATGACTTGGAGCAAGGACTCAAACAAATGAAAGAACTGACCATCGACACGCGCTTGCATCTCTCGGGCACTCCCTATCGAATACTCATGGGAAGCGAGTTCGCTCCGCAGGACATCATTGCTTTCTACCAGTTCTCCGACATCATGGAAGATAAGGAGAAGTACGATGCCGAGCATATCAATGAGGACAACTACAACGAGTGGAACAATCCCTATTACGGCTTCCCGCAGATGGTGCGTTTTGCCTTCCAACCCTCGCAATCGGCGCGAAGACTCATGGAACGACTGAAAGCAGAAGGCAAGTCCGCGCAACTGAACGAACTATTCTATCCATGCTCCATCAAGAAAGACACCACCGAGGAAAGGAAACACCGCTCTTTTGTACACCGGCAAGAGGTACTTGATTTGTTGCACGTGATAGACGGCAGCGCGGAGGATGAGCAGGTATTGGGCTTTCTCAATTATGATAAACTGAAGGAAGGAAAGATGTGTCGTCATATCGTGATGGTACTGCCTTTTTGTGCTTCATGCGATGCAATGGAGCAGTTGCTGCACGACCATGCAGCGTCTTTTCTTAACCTCAAAGAATACACCGTGCTGAATATATCGGGCTTGGACAACACGTTCCGTACCACGGAGAGCATCAAAGCACGTATCCAAAACGCGGAAAGAGCAGGGCACAAGACGCTGACCCTAACCGTAAACCGTATGCTGACCGGAAGCACTATCCCTCAATGGGATACTATGCTTTTCCTAAAAGACGTCTCCTCACCACAAGAATACGACCAAGCCATATTCCGCTTGCAAAACCAGTATATCGCTACCTTCCAAGACGAGGACGGGCACACTATCCGATACAATATGAAGCCGCAGACCCTCTTGGTGGATTTCGACCCCAATAGGATGTTCTACATGCAGGAACAAAAGTCGAAGATTTACAATGTGAATACAGACGCAAGAGGCAATGAGCAATTGGAACAACGGCTGAGAAGGGAACTGGAAATCTCTCCGATTATCGTGTTGAATAGAGATAAACTCGTGCAAGCCACTCCTACTAATATCCTAAATGCCGTGCGCAACTACTCGGCTCATCTGACGGTCATGGACGAGGCGTGCGATATTCCGGCTGATACGCGCCTGCTTGATGATGCCGCGCTATGGGATATCATCAAAGATTTGGAACCGCTGGATAGCAAGAAAGGCATACAGATTAAACCCGTGGAAGACGGTGAAGAGCAGGACTATGATATGCCGCTGCCAGAAAGCGAAACGAAAGCCGACCATCTGCAAAACAGCCCGTCCGATGCGACCGAAGCCAAAGACGATGAGAAAAGGGAGAAACGCTTGGCAACACTCTTTGCACAAATACTCTTTTTTGCACTGCTCACCGAAGACCGTGTGAAATCTTTGCAAGAAGTGCTGGGGGCGATAAGGAGAAGTGCGGATAACCAACGCATAGCACGAAATGTAGGACTGCGTTATGCACAAATGCAGTATCTCTATCAACACCTCTCCCCATTCATCCTCAGCGATTTAGACTACAAGATCAATAACACGAACGAGTTGTTGCGCGATGAGACGATATCGCCGCTCGCCAGAGTGGAAAGCGCGTTGCAGAAGTTTGGTAGGCTTTCTAAATCGGAGATTGTTACCCCATCCAAAGTGGCGGATGAGATGGTGGCACTCCTGCCGGACGATGCTGCGGACAACGATGCGCGGTTCTTGGATATCGCCTCCAAAGAAGGGGAGTTCGCATGTGCGCTCTATAAACGCTTCGGTGAGAAAGTCAGGAAGAATATCTTTGCCATTCCTACCTCCAAAACCACTTACGAGTTTACGAGAAAAGTGTATTGTTTATTAGGTATGCCAAAAGAAAATGTTTTTAGCACATTCAATGCATACGACCTTCTTGATAAAAATAATGAAATGTATATAAATAAATTGACCAATATGAGTTTCAAAATTGTAGTAGGTAATCCGCCATATCAATTAGTTAATGAAGGAGATGGTACAGGTGCTGATCCAATATATCATTTCTTTATCAATATAGGTAGGCGATTATCAAGACAAGGAATTATGATTCATCCGGGGAGATTCTTATTTAATGCAGGAAAGACACCAAAAGATTGGAATCAACAGATGTTAAATGATAAACATTATTCAGTAGATAAATATTGGATAAATAGTAATGATGTATTTCCGTCTGTTGATCTAAAAGGTGGGGTCGCAATAACTAATTGGGATGAACAAAAAGAAGTTACACCTATCGGTTTCTTTACAATATATCCACAACTAAAAGCGGTTGTTGAAAAGGTAAAAAAAGAAAACTTTATACCTCTTTCCTCTATTGTTTATCCTCGTGATTTGTATCATTTATCGGAGCAATTATATATTGAAAATCCGAGGTTGATAGGTAGACAAAGTGAGGGACACAAATATGATGTAGGTTCAAGTGTCTTTGAAGTCTTGCCGGAATTGTTTTATGAAACATGTCCGAATGATGGAAAGTCTTATACTCAAATATGCGGTCGTATTGATAATGCAAGGGGCGTAAAATGGATTCGGACAGATTTCTTACGATGTCCTGATAATTTGAATGCATACAAAGTTTTTGTCGCAAAAACAAATGGCACTGGTATGCTTGGAGAACCACTATCTTTCCCTATAATCGGCAGACCTAATATGGGGCATACAGTTACATTCCTAAGTATTGGAAATTTTGAAGAAGAGTCTCAGGCAAGTGCTTTGCTTAAATATATTCAAACGAAATTTGCACGAACTCTCTTGGGAACATTAAAAGTAACGCAAGATAATCCAAAAGAAACTTGGAATAATATTCCCTTGCAAGACTTTACCGCGCAGTCTGATATTGATTGGTCGAAAGATATTGCCGATATTGACCGACAACTCTATCGTAAATACAACCTATCGCAGGAAGAAATCAACTTTATCGAATCAATGATTAAACCGATGAATTAAGGTAATCATTCGCTTTTTACTGATAATCAATTAATGTCTAATTACATGAGAATGCTTGCATCCCGATAGGTCGGGATTATACGTTAAAAAAAATAGGTAATGATATACGAGTTGACCCAAGTCGTTTATCAAACGCAAGCCCCAACGGGGCGACATAAAACAGCGTAGGGTGAAACCCTACGTAAAAGGGAATCATCCGCAATGCAAGCCCTATAAGGGCGACATAACTCAATTTTGAATCGCAGGGTCAACATGTATATCATAGCCAAAATATTTGAATAATTTTTGAGAATTTTTGTTCAAACAAAAGTCGCTCCCGAGAAAAATAGACGATAATTATACGTTTATAGTTAAAAATGATGTCTTTTGTAAATTAATGTTCTACCAACATTTCATACCATGAACTTTTTAGCAATTATCGGCGGAGGGCCTGCGGGCTACACCGCAGCAGAAATCGCCTCTAAGGCAGGCAAAGATGTAGTCCTCTTTGAGCAAACCGCGTTGGGCGGCACGTGTCTCAATGTCGGGTGTATCCCTACCAAGACCTTGCTCTACGGTGCCAAGCAGTATTTTAACGCGAAGAATGCCGCGAAGTATGGTGTAACCGCAACGGATGTCGCGTTTGATTATGCCAAGATGGCGCAGCGCAAGACGAAAGTGGTGCGCAAGTTGGTCGCCGGTATCAAGCAGCGGCTCAACAACGAGCATTGCACCGTGGTCAACGGCGCGGCAGAAGTGGTGTCGCGTACCGATGAGAAAGTAGTCATCCGTTGCAACGAGCAGGAGTTTGAGGCGGAGAACCTGCTTATCTGCACGGGCTCCGTCAATTTCGTGCCCCCCATCCCCGGTGTGAAAGACAACCCCGCCGTGTGGGATAGCACCGCCGCCCTCGCGGCTACCGCTTTGCCCGAGTCTATCGTGATTGTCGGCGGCGGTGTCATCGGCATGGAGTTCGCTACTCTGTACCACGAGTTAGGCGTGCCCGTAACGGTGATTGAGGCGATGCCCGCTATTCTCCCGAACCTTGACCAAGAGGTGGTCAGCATCCTGCGGGAGAAATACCAAAAAGCAGGTATCAACATCCTCACGGAGACCAAGGTGCTGGAACTACAAGGCAACCAAGTGCTGACCACCAACGGCACGTTCTCTGCCGAGCGAATCCTCATCAGCGTCGGGCGGCGTGCGAACCTGCAAGGGCTGGACGCGCTCGCCGACCTCGAAATGAACCGCGGGGCTATCGTGGTGGATGATTTCATGAAGACCAACCTCCCCAATGTCTATGCCGCCGGCGATGTAACGGGTAAGATTATGCTTGCGCACGTGGCGAGCCGTCAGGCGGAAGTGGCGGTAGGGCGCATGCTCAAGCAGTTGCCGCTGCAACGCATTGCCTACAACGCCATCCCCTCCGTGGTCTATACCAATCCCGAGATTGCCTGCGTGGGCATGAGTGAGCAGGAGGTGAGCCGTTTCTACCAAGACATGGAGGGCAAGTCCGCCGAAGAGGTGCGCGAAAAATACGAGGTGCGCACGCTGCCGATGACCTATTCCGGGCGTTTCGTGGCGGAGAACGAGGGCGAGACGGGGCTCTGCAAGATGTTGATAGACAAGCGCCAACAGACTGTGCTGGGCGTGCACATGATAGGCAACCCCTGCTCCGAGTTCGTCGCTGCCGCCTCCTTTGCCGTCCGCATGGGCTACACCGTCCCCGAGTTCAAGCAAGTAGTATTTCCCCACCCCACCGTCAGCGAGATTCTGAAAGAGGTGATCGGTTAGTCGTCAGTTAGTGGTCAGTGGTTAGTGGTCAGTGGTTAGTGGTCAGTGGTTAGTGGTCAGTGGTTAGTGGTTAGTGGTCAGTGGTTAGTGATCAGTGGTTAGTGGTCTGTCGCTAAAAAAACGCTTTTCTCTTGCGTATTTCAGAAAAAAGCAGTATCTTTGCACCGTATTTCTAAAAACAATTACTAAAAGAAGATGGAAAATCGTAGATTTGAAGAGAAGCGTGAGCCGGAAATCGTGTACTCGCGTTCGGTGAAAGCGGGTAAGCGTATCTATTATTTGGATGTCCGCAAGGCACGCAATGAGGATTTGTATCTGTGTATCACAGAGAGCAAGAAGCGACAGGGGGAAGACGAGTTTCCTCAGTTTGAGAAGCACAAACTCTTCTTGTACAAAGAGGACTTTGCGCATTTCACGGAGGGACTGCAAGATGTGATCGGCTATGTGCAACAGCAATTGGGCACGATAGAGGAGCGTCAGGAGTGGCATCCCGAGGAGGAGGAGACCACGGAGGCTGCAACCGACCAGCCGGAAACAGCAGCAGAGCCGGAGAAAAAGAAATCCCTGTTTGGGTTCTTGAAGAAGTAATAGTACATAGAACCAAAAGATATTTCGTTTTAATTAAAAATGGGCTTATTTGTCTGAATTATTGACAAATAAGCCCATTTTTTTTCTTCGTCTCTTATTTCTTCAAGTAGTCTTCCAGTTCTTGCCAGCGGGTGGTGGCGTCTCGGAGGCCGATTTTGTAGATGGCTTTGATATGCAGTGGGTTGCGCTCGAGGCGGCGGATAGGGAGGATAGTCTCCGGCGAAAAGACGAAGATTTTGCCCTCTTTCTGCAAGGCGCGTATCTGCGCAAGGCGTTTGTGGTAGTTCTCCGTCCGCACCTTGAGGGCGGCTTGCAGGTTCTTTTCCCTGGGGTAGAAAATCTTGCTCGGCAGGTAGAGTGGCTCGTTCATACGGAACTCCATGGGGCGCGTTAGCACCACGATGACCTTGTCGCACCCTTCCTCAAATGCCTTATCCAGCGGGATGTTATCCACCAGTCCGCCATCCAAGTACTCCTCGCCGTCTATCTTGACGCGATGGGAGATGAACGGCAGCGAGCCCGAAGCCCGCAGCCAGTCTATTTGCTCGTAGCAGTTCTCAATGAGTTTGTATTCTGCCTTGCCCGTGCGCACGTTGGTTACCGTGGCAAACACCTTGGTCTTGGACTTCTCGTAGGTCTCTTCATCGAAGGGGTCTAACTCGTTGGGTATGCGGTTGTAGGCAAAGTCCACATTGACCATGTTGCCCGTCTTGAGCAGGGAACGCACCGACACGTAGTTGGGGTCCACACAGTGTTTGTAGTTGTAGCGGAAGCCGCGTCCTTTCTGCTTGGAGGGCAGGTTGATACCGAAGAGCGCCCCTGCGGACGTGCCGCAGAGGACATCGGGCTCAAGCCCTTTCTCTATCATCACGTCCAGCACGCCGCAGGTGTAGATACCTCGCATGCCGCCGCCTTCTAATACTAATCCGATTTTCATAGTTGTAGGCTTTTTAACATATAATTATCGTGCCTATTTTAACATATAATTATCGTGTAATTAACCATTAATTTTGCATTGCATGACCAATCTTTTCCCATGAGTAATTAATGAATAATTACATGATAATTATATGTTTAACAAGTTCTCCCGTTAGTTCTTGAAATGCAGTTCGCCGTCGCGGAGTTCCACGATGACGGGTCGCTTGCCGTCCACCTTGCCTGCGATAATCG
Source organism: Paludibacteraceae bacterium (assembly GCA_034090015.1). GTDB lineage: Bacteria > Bacteroidota > Bacteroidia > Bacteroidales > Paludibacteraceae > Colicola. Next base: position 21,763 of record JAXDTJ010000014.1, read on the forward strand.
ACTTGGAGAGTTCGTTGAGCACCAGCCTTTGCAGCGCACGCTTGACGGGGCGGGCACCAAACTGCGGGTCGTAGCCCTCGCGAGCGATATAGTCGATGGCATCGTCCGTTACACGGAGGTCTATGCCGTTGTCCATCAACATCTTATGCACACTGCTAATCTGCAAGCCGACGATGTCGCGTATCTGCTGCTGGTTGAGCGGCTGGAACATGATGATTTCGTCGATACGGTTGAGGAACTCGGGTCGGATGGTCTGCCGCAACATCTCCATGACCTGCGTCTTGGTGGTCTCGGCGTCCACGCCTTTCTCCTCGTTCTCGCGGATGAGTTGGCTGCCGAGGTTGGAGGTGAAGATGATGAGGGTGTTCTTGAAGTTGACCGTCCGCCCTTTGTTGTCGGTCAGTCGCCCGTCGTCGAGCACCTGCAACAGCACGTTGAACACGTCGGGATGGGCTTTCTCTATCTCATCGAACAGCACCACGCTGTAGGGCTTGCGTCGGATGGCTTCGGTGAGTTGTCCGCCCTCGTCGTAGCCCACGTATCCCGGAGGGGCACCGATGAGTCGGGTCGCCGAGAACTTCTCTTGGTACTCCGACATGTCGATACGCGTCATCATGTTCTCATCGTCGAAGAGGTAGTCGGCGAGGGCTTTCGCCAACTCGGTCTTTCCCACGCCCGTGGTGCCGAGGAAGATGAAACTGCCGATGGGTCGCTTGGGGTCTTGCAAGCCCGCACGACTGCGGCGGATGGCGTCGCTCACGGCTTCTATCGCCTCGTCCTGCCCGACCACGCGCTTGTGGAGTTCTTCCTCCAAGTGGAGCAGTTTGTCGCGCTCGGACTGCATCATCTTCGTAACGGGGATACCCGTCCAGCGCGCTACTACCTCGGCGATGTCGTCCTCGTCCACCTCCTCTTTGATAAGGCTCTCGCCCTGCATGGCGTGGAGGGCGTCTTGCGCGGCTTTGATGTTCGCCTCGGCTTGCTGAATCTTGCCGTAGCGTATCTCCGCCACCTTGCCGTAGTTGCCCTCGCGTTCGGCAATCTCCGCCTCACGCTTCATTTGCTCGATGTTGGCTTTCTCGTTTTGGATGGTCGCCACGTAGCCTTTCTCCTTCGCCCAACGCGCGTCCATCTCGGCGGCTTGCGACTTGAGGGTCTTGAGTTGCTCCTCGATGTTGGCGAGTTTGGCTTTGTCGTTCTCTCGCTTGATAGCCTCGCGCTCTATCTCCAACTGCTTAATCTGCCTATCGAGGTTATCCAACTCTTCGGGCTTGGAGTCTACCTCGAGCCGCAGTTTGGCAGCCGCCTCGTCCACAAGGTCGATGGCTTTGTCGGGGAGGAAACGGTCGGTGATGTAGCGCGTGGAGAGCGTAACGGCGGCGATGAGCGCGTCGTCTTTGATACGCACCTTGTGGTGGGTCTCATAGCGCTCTTTCAGTCCGCGCAGGATGGAGATGGTCGCCGCCTCATCGGGCTCGTCCACCATCACAGTCTGGAAACGGCGCTCGAGGGCTTTGTCGCTCTCGAAGTACTTCTGATACTCGTCCAGCGTGGTGGCACCTATCGCGCGGAGGTCGCCTCTCGCCAGCGCGGGCTTGAGGATGTTCGCCGCGTCCATCGCGCCGCTGGTCTTGCCTGCGCCCACGAGGGTGTGAATCTCATCGATGAAGAGGATGATTTCGCCGGCGGCCTGCGTTACCTCGTTGATAACGCCTTTCAGCCGCTCCTCAAACTCGCCTTGGTACTTCGCACCGGCGATGAGGGCACCCATGTCGAGGGAGTAAATCTTCTTGTTCTTGAGGTTCTCAGGCACATCGCCGCGGATGACACGGTGCGCCAAGCCCTCCACGATGGCGGTCTTGCCCACGCCGGGCTCGCCGATGAGGATGGGGTTGTTCTTCGTGCGGCGGCTCAGGATTTGCAGCACGCGACGAATCTCGTCGTCTCGCCCGATGACGGGGTCGAGTTTGCCTTGCTGCGCACGCTCGCAGAGGTTAATCGCAAACTTCTGCAAGTTCTCTGTTTGTTGTTGATTGTTCGTATTCATAGTTAAAATTGTATGTTAGTCATTTTATGTTAGGCACTTTGTGTTCATCATTTTATGTTGGGCAGTGCCTGTTCAGTCAGTAGTGTTCAACTTTTGTGCCAAACCGCAATCGATATGACAAAATGGCAGTAGATACGCAACAACAGACCATCTTTTCCGCCAAAATGGCATAGTTATCTACATAAAACAAAGACTGCTTGACATGTGGTTGTCAAGCAGTCTCCTTTAAGTTCATAAGAACGAATCAGGAATATTTTACAGGATTCCTTGCTCCAGCATGGCTTGGGCGACCTTCATGAAGCCGGCGATGTTCGCACCCTTCACGTAGTCTATCGTGCCGTCGGGCTGGGTACCGAACTTCACGCACTGCTCGTGGATGGACTGCATGATATGGTGCAAACGCTCGTCCACCTCTTTTGCTGTCCAACTCAGGTGCTCCGCGTTCTGCGTCATCTCCAGTCCGGAGGTGGCTACGCCGCCGGCATTGACTGCCTTACCCGGTGCAAAGAGCACGCCGTTGTGTTGGAAGAAATGAATAGCACCCGGCTGGCACCCCATATTGCTCACCTCGCAGCAGCACCAGCAGCCGTTGGCTTTCAGTTCCTTGGCGTCGTCTTCCGACAACTCGTTCTGGAAAGCGCAAGGCAGCGCGATGTCGCAAGGGATAGACCATGCTTTCTTGCCAGCGGTGAACTGTGCCTGCTCGGGGAACTTGGTCGCCATATCCTCCACACGGTTGCGGTTGGAAGCACGCATAACCAACATATAATCAATCATCTCCTTGGTGATACCCGCCGGGATATGGCATACACCGTCGGGACCGGAGATAGCCACTACCTTTGCGCCCAACTCGGTTGCCTTGATGGCTGCGCCCCATGCCACGTTGCCGAAGCCGGAGATAGCCACCGTCTTGCCCTCGATGGTCTTGCCCGCTTGGTGGAGAAGGTGTTGCGTGAAATAGAGTGCGCCGAAGCCCGTTGCCTCGGGACGGAGGATAGAGCCTCCCCATGTCATGCCCTTGCCGGTGAGCACACCCGTGTGGTACTCGCGCGCTAATTTCTGATACATACCGTTCAGGAAGCCAATCTCGCGACCACCTACGCCCACATCGCCTGCAGGGACATCGGTATCCACGCCAATATTATGCCACAACTCCAGCATGAAGGCTTGGCAGAAACGCATAATCTCCGCATCGGATTTGCCCACGGGGTCAAAGTCCGAGCCGCCTTTGGCGCCGCCCATCGGCAGCGTGGTCAGTGCGTTCTTGAAGGTCTGCTCAAAGCCCAAGAACTTCAGCATAGAGGGGTTAACAGCCTTGTGGAAGCGCAAACCGCCTTTGTACGGACCGATAGCCGAGTTGAACTGGACACGATAACCGAGGTTCGTCTGCACCTGCCCTTGGTCGTCAATCCAAGTAACGCGGAAGGTGAAGATACGGTCGGGTTCCACCATACGCTCCACAATCTTTGCTTGCTCAAACTCGGGGTGCTGATTGTACACTTCCTCAATAGATTCGAGCACTTCTTGCACCGCTTGCAGGTATTCCGCCTCGCCCGGGTGCTTTGCAGCCAACTGCTGCATGATGGTTTGCACTTTCATGGTTTTTGAAGTTTATGTTGTTTACTAAATAACGTCTAATTGCTATTTTTCTTTTAACATATAATTATCATATAATTTCTCGTATAATTTTGCAAAGCAGCCACAATGAATAATTAATGGTTAATTACACGATAATTATATGTTAAAAGTATTCTCGTAGTTTGCGTTTCTATTGTTGTCTTCGTTTTCAGCCCCGACAAGTCGGGGCGCACCCGGGCATTCTGACATTTTGTTACTAAATCTGGCGCAAAGTTACTGCTTTTTTTTGAGATACACAAGAAAAGTAGTGCCTTTTTTAGATGTTTGATAACATATTTTTCCGCCGGAGCCTTCCACAATGTTTTTCGAGATGGCGAGTCCGAGTCCCATGCCAGTGTTCTTGGTGGTGAAGTTCGGGCGGAAGACGCGGTCTTGTATCTCCTCAGGAATGCCCGGACCATTGTCAGAAACCTTTATCACGATATGCTCACCTTCCACTGTCATCATCACGATGATATCCGCATCTGCCTGCCCTTCTAAGGCTTGTAGTGCATTGCGAATAAGGTTTGTAAACACTTGTGCAATCTGTTCGTTATCTGCCCACACCCATACACCATGGTCGGGACCCACATAGCGGATTGGAACTCCTTGGTCGTTATTCCGTTGCAGGGTTATAACATTGCTCAGTTTCTGAGCCACATCAACCTCCGAGGTAACCACCTCCGGTTGCTTGGCGAAGGTTGAGAACGACATAGCAATATGCGCGAGGGTGCCTATTTGTTCAATGAGCATACTCGTTACTTTGGCGAAATAGGCATCATATTTCGCCTTCGCCGGAGAGTCTTCCACTTGCGCCAAACTCTGCTCATGCAGGCGTTGCAACTGCTGAATGGACAGTTTCATGGGGGTGAGCGGGTTGTTTATCTCGTGCGCAATCTGCCTTGCCATTGTGCGCCATGCGCCTTCCCGTTCGGCTTTGGCAAGCCGTTCCGCAGAAGCCTCCACTTGGTCAACCAGCGCGTTGTACTGCTCCACCAATGCGCCCACCTCGTCGTGGTGAGTGTAAACGATGTGGTTGTCGGGGCTGCCGATGCGGAACTGCCGCATCTTCTGCGCCATGAGTGCAATAGAGGCGGTCATGCTGCGCGCGGCCCAATACGAAGCCAACAACGCGAGGATAACCACAATCAGGTACGGGGGCAGCAGGCGCGCCAAGAAATCATCCGTCTCACGCATTAACTCCAAGCCCGACACGAAGAATGGCACGGCGATATAGCCTATCTGCACCATAGCGCCGTTGTAGAAAGGCGTGTAGGCGCATAGGTAGCGGATATCGCCTATCCGCTCGTATTGCACCATTGTGTGGTCATCCGAGAAGAAGGGCTTAGGGGAAATGCGCGTAGAGAGTATGCCATTGGTGAATAGCCCGGGCGTGGAGGAGCCCACCAGCCGACCGGTGTTGTCATACACAAGAATGTCCGAACCGGCGGAGTAACTCAGGTCGCGAAGGTCGATGTTCAAGCCCGACTGGTTAGCGGGAGAGAGCGACATATCCCAGTAGTAGAGGTTCTGAAGATACACTTGAATGAAGTGGCACTTGGTCTGCAACTCCTGCTGCTGCCGCTGCTCGTAGTTGTTGCGCAGGTAGCGGATAGAGAGCGCGAAGACATAGACGAAGCACGCAAGCACGCATGCCATAATCACGTACATGAACCGCGTGCGCAGGCGCATGTTTTGGAAGCCCCGATAGCGCACCAAGCCCACGATACCCCATATCAAGATGAGGACGATGAGCAGCACACTTATAGAATAGTATGCGCGCACGCGCATAGCGTTTGCCCGCACAACGGACGGGTCTTCATCGCCGGCAAACAGGTCTTGAAACGAGAACGACTGCTCGGCTACATTGTCCGTGGGGTCGCTGTATTCGTCCGCCTCTCGCATGGGCACAAGGCTGAAGAGGAAACGCCCGTCGTTGGAGTGAATAGGGATACCATCGTCCGTCCGACGGCGAATGATGTCCCACTTGCTGGAGCAGTTGAACGGTTCGCGATAGGGGTTGCGAAACTGCGGACTGTCTACGTTGTAAGCATACTTTATCGGTATGAGAATCAGCACGTTGTATACGCCTGCTCGTGTCCAGCGTCCCACGGCGTGGGCGTTGTGAAAATGGTAGTAATCCCATTGGTCGTAATGCTGAAGCAGTACTTCGTCGGAGGTTATCCAGTTGTCCGACCAATAGACGATACGGCGCGCGTCGAAAATATAGTACATCAGGCTGTTCTCCTCCTGTATCAGCACCTGCAGCGAGTCAATGTCGGGCTCGCCGGTCAGGTAGCGCGCCAACTCCTCCGCCTGCTCCTCTGCCCTACTCTCTTGCTCCAGCAAGGTCTCTTGCAGCCGCTTGGCATCACGCTTCTGCGAGTGGCACCCCGCCAAGCAGACCGCCACCAAGAAACAAATCAATATGTGTGAGAAACGATGCATAAACATTGTTTGGATAAAGGATTAAGGACATAGGATTAAGGACTTAATAGTTTCGACTCTAAAAACCAACAGACAAAGGTAACTTTAACTCCCCCGCCTCTCCTAAAAGGAGGGGAGGGGGTATGGGGGCGGGAAGGTACAATCCCGACCTGTCGGGAAAAGGAAAAATAAAAGAATAAACAAAATTAAAACACCCATAAAACAATCAAATCTAATAAGTCTTTTCTCCGTCATCCTTTATCTTTCATCTTTGAAAACTGCCCGCAAAGATACCACTTTTTTCCGATATGTGCAATAGTTGGCTTATTTTCAACGAAATTTAAGTAAATCTCCTTGCATAAGTCAAAAAAAGTGCGTACCTTTGCGGGCTAAAGACGAAACCACCATGCCGGAAATTCTTTTGCACTATATTTGGCAGCATTGTCTGTGGGCGGGATTTGCGCAGACGACCACCGACGGTAGACCCGTGGAGATACTCTCCGTGGGGCAGCACAACATCGATGCAGGACCAGACTTCGCCAACGTGCACCTGCGCATCGGCGAGCAGGAGTGGTACGGCAACGTGGAGATACACCTCACCTCCTCCGACTGGTACACCCACAAGCACCATCTCAACCCCGCCTACGACCGCATCATCCTCCACGTGGTGCGCAAAGCGGACAAGAAAATCTACAACTCGCAGGGAGAGGAACTGCCGCAGTGCGAACTGCAATACGCCGAAGACTGTGACTACCTGAGCAGTCTGATTAGCGCGGCGCAACGCATGGACTCCGCCGAGGGCATGATTGAGTGCGGCAGGCAGTTGCTCTCCGACCCCGACCTGCTCACAGAAGGCTGGCGCCGCGTGCTGCTGCGCAAACGCTTGGAGTGCAAGCGGCAGTCTATCATGCGCCTGCTCGACATCACCCACGGCAGTTGGGAGCAGGCTTTCTACATCACGCTTGCTCACAACTTCGGCTTCCACACCAACGGCATTCCCTTCGAGACGATGGCTATCCATACCCCGCTCTCCTGCTTGCAGAAACACCGCAACAGCCTCTTCCAACTCACCGCCATCCTGCTCGGGCAGTCGGGGCTGCTCACGGCTGAGCGGGCGCACACCGACGAGGAGCAACGACTGCTCAAAGAGTACCTTTTCCTGCAAAAGAAGTTTTCCTTACAGCCCATTAGCGGCACGATGTGGAAGTACGCGCGTATGCGTCCGCAGACCTTCCCCGAGGTGCGCATTCGCCAGTTCGCGCAACTGCTCTACCAGTCGGAGTTCCTCTTCTCACGCCTGATAGAAGCCGTGTCGCTGGACGACTGCGCACGCCTCTTCGCATTGGACGCGCCGCCTGTATTGGGCAGGAGTTCGGTGGATATCCTGCTGATTAACAGCGTGATACCCTATAAGTACGCCCATGCGCTCTATCACCACGACCTGCAAGCGGCGGAGCAAGCCTACTTGCTGATGGAGCAGATTCCGCCGGAGAACAACCGTATCATCCGCCAGTGGCAGTTGCTCGGGCAGCAGGTGGAGAACGCCGCCGACACCCAAGCCCTGCTCCACCTCTACCAAAACTACTGCCAACCCCACAACTGCCTCAACTGCGATGTCGGGTATCAGATTTTCTTGAATCGTAGTTAGTGCCGTCCGAGGTGCTGTCCGGGTGCGCAGGCGTCCTCGCCTGCTAATAGTAGTCAACCTTGAACAATCGGAGTATTCAGAGCATTCAGAGCACTCAGAGCACTCAGAGATTTTGGAGCATGTGCCCTCATAATTCATAATTCATAATTACCAACCGTGTGGGTTCTATTAGCCATATTGTCTGCCCTTTGTTTGGGCTTTTATGATGTCAGCAAGAAGCGCGCTTTGCAGCGCGGCGATGTGCTGACGGTGTTAGCGGGGAGCGTGTGCATATCCGCATTGCTGCTTTGTGTGCCGCTATTGCTCTCGCGGCTGTCGCCGGAGATGATGGAGGGCACCCTATTCTTCGTGCCGAAAGTCAGCGCACACGGGCATCTGCTCATCTTTGCGAAGTCATGTATCGTGCTCAGTTCTTGGGTGTTCGCCTACATATCCGTAAAGTACTTGCCTCTGTCGGTGGTCTCCCCCATGCAAGCCACGCGCCCGATGTGGACACTCGTAGGCGCCATGCTCATCTTCGGCGAGCGCCTCAACGGCTGGCAGTGGGCAGGCGTAGTCTGCGCATTAGGCAGCATCTTCCTCTTCTCCCTCACCGCGAAACACCACCCTACCCCAAGCGATAAAACACCCACAAAGGGAAGCAATACCACCCGCAAGTACTACCTCTGCCTCCTGCTCGCTATCCTCATCGGAGCCGGCAGCGGACTATACGACAAGTACATGATGCGCCACTACGACCACAACGCCGTGCAAGTCTATTACACTATCTACCAAGCCATTATGATGCTCGTTATTTGGTTCGGCAACCGTTGGAGGACGCGCCATGCAAGCGAAGACACACCCCTACCCCTTTTGCACCGAAGACTCTTGCTGCCTGTGGCTTGTATCTCCCTCTTCCTCGTGCTCTCCGACTATGTCTATATGCTGGCGTTGAGCGACCCGAGTTCGATGATAGCCGTGGTCTCCACCATCCGCCGCGGCGGCACTATCATCCCCTTCCTATACGGCATCCTCATCCTGAAAGAACCCAACGCGGGCAAGAAAATCGCCTGCTTAATCGGTATCTTCATCGGACTCCTTTGCCTCGCTCTC
>JAXDTJ010000017.1:0-11536 GCA_034090015.1 Paludibacteraceae bacterium
CACAAAAATCAAGGGCTAAAAGAACACTATTTCAAAGAACTCATGCTATTCGGACTAAAATCAGCCGTTTAGCGATCATATTTTAACTAATTTAAGTCAAATTTTTAACGAACTATTGATATAACAATGATTGAGATAAAAGAAGAGATAGAAAACGCGGTGCTCGTGGGGTTAATCACCCCTGAGCAATCGGAAGAACGCACCAAAGAGTATTTGGATGAGTTGGCATTCTTGGCGGACACAAACAAAATAGTGCCCGACAAGCGTTTTGTACAGCGACTGGATATGCCCAATTCCACCACCTATGTGGGCGAAGGTAAGTTGCAGGAAATCAAGGAATACCTCTACAAGACCGCCCCCGAGAAAGGCTTGGAGGTGGGGCTTGTCATCTTCGACGATGAGTTGTCGCCGCGACAGATTCGCAACATCGAGAAAGCACTCAATAGTCCGATGGAGGGTTGCGAGAAGAGGGCTGTCCGCGTGATGGATAGAACGATTCTTATCCTTGAAATCTTCTTGCAGCGTGCCCAGACGAGTTATGCCAAGACGCAAGTGGAGATGGCGCATTTGCAATATATGTTGCCGCGCTTGACTCGTATGTGGTCGCACCTTGATCGCCAGCGAGGCGGTGGCACCACCAGCCGTGGTATGGGTGAGACGCAGATAGAGGCGGATAAGCGTATCATCGGACAGCGCATTGCCCTGCTGCGGGAAGACCTCAAGAAGATTGATAAGCAGATGGCTACCCAGCGCCAGAATCGCGGGAAGATGGTGCGCGTGGCGCTCGTAGGTTACACCAACGTGGGCAAGTCCACGCTGATGAACCTGCTGAGCAAGTCGGAGGTCTTTGCCGAGAATAAACTCTTCGCCACGCTGGACACCACTGTCCGCAAGGTAACGCTCAACAACCTGCCTTTCCTCTTGAGTGATACGGTGGGCTTCATCCGTAAGTTGCCGCACCACTTGGTAGAGTCCTTCAAATCCACCCTTGACGAGGTGCGCGAGGCAGACTTGCTGATACATGTGGTGGACATCTCCCACCCGAACTTCGAGGAGCAGTATGAGGTGGTAGAGAAGACTATCAACGAACTGCTCACTCGCGAGGAGCAGCAGCAAGAGAACAAACCGTGGGGCAAAGGACAACAGCGCAAACCCGATAAAGAGAAGCGCGTGGCAGACATCCCGCGTATAGTGGTTTTCAATAAGATAGATGCTTTCACCTATACCCCAAAAGAGGAGGACGACCTCACGCCCGTTCGCCGCGAGAACATCTCGTTGGAGGAGTTAGAAAAGACTTGGATGGCAAAACTACAAGAAGACTGTATCTTCATCTCTGCCCGCGAGAAGAGCAACATTGATGCCCTCAAACAACTGATGTACGACCGCATCAAAGCCATCCATATTCAACGCTACCCCTACAACGACTTCCTCTTCCAAAACTACGAGGAGTAAGCCTCATTTTTTGTGTGGTAAGATAACTTATTCAATGTGGAGCAGATGAAATCGAATCCCTTCTGCAATCTAAATGAGGTATTTTTGTGATACAGTTGATAAATCATTGACTTCTATATAGTTAAGGTTATGTCTGAGACAAGGTACATTTTTGTTACGGGAGGTGTTGCCTCTTCGTTAGGAAAGGGAATCATCGCTGCCTCATTAGGCAATCTGCTCAAGGCGCGCGGGTTCCGAGTTACCAACCAAAAATTAGACCCGTACATTAACGTGGACCCGGGGACGCTCAACCCCTATGAGCACGGGGAATGCTATGTTACCGAAGACGGGCACGAGGCGGACTTGGATTTGGGGCACTACGAGCGCTTCTTGGATGTGCGCACCCATCGCGCGAACAATATCACTACGGGGCGTATCTACCAGAATGTCATCGAGAAAGAGCGCCGAGGCGACTACCTTGGTAAGACCGTGCAGGTGGTGCCCCATATCACCGACGAGATAAAACATCAGATTCAGTTGCTCGGGCAGACCGGTAACTACGACTTCGTCATCACGGAGATTGGCGGCACGGTGGGCGACATCGAGAGCCTGCCTTATATAGAGGCGGTGCGCCAACTCAAATGGCAGTTGGGCAGAGACTGCTGCTGTATCCACCTGACCTACGTGCCCTACTTGGCTGCGGCTAAGGAACTGAAAACCAAGCCGACGCAGCACTCGGTGAAAGACCTGCAGCAAGAGGGAATCCAGCCCGACATCATCGTCCTGCGCACGGAGCACGACATCCCGATGGATATCCGCCGCAAGGTGGCGTTGTTCTGCAACGTGGCGGAAGACTGCGTGGTGCAATCCTTGGACGCACCCACGATCTATCGTGTGCCGCTGAACATGCTCTCAGAGGGGCTTGACAAGGCGGTGCTGACCCGCACAGGCTTTGACCTCGCTCAGGTGCCAGAACCCGATATGGCACTATGGAATAAGTTCCTGCAGCATTTGGAGGGCGCACAGCAGGAGGTGAAGATCGCGCTGGTGGGCAAGTATGTGCAACTGCAAGATGCCTATAAGTCCATACGCGAGTCGCTCACCCACGCTGCGGCGTACAACGACCGTAAGTTGGTGCTGAAATCCATCCTGTCGGACAACCTGACGGCAGAGAATGTGGAAGCGGAGTTGGCGGGCTACCAAGGCGTTGTTATTGCGCCGGGCTTCGGCTCGCGCGGCGTGGAAGGGAAATTCGCGGCGTTGAAATACGCGCGCGAGCACCGGATTCCGTGCTTCGGTATCTGCATGGGTATGCAGTGCATGGCGATAGAGTTCGCCCGCGATGTGCTGGGCTATGCGGATGCCAACTCTACGGAGTTTGACCCGAATACCACGCACAATGTGATAGACATGATGGAGGCGCAGAAGGCGTTGGTGAACAAAGGCGGTTCCATGCGCTTAGGAGCCTATCCCTGCCGCCTGAAAGAGGGCTCGCAGGTGGCGAAAATTTACTTCGGCGAGCAGGAGAACGAAGGGGAGCAGGCGGCTTCACATATTATCTACGAGCGCCACAGACACCGCTATGAGTTCAACCACCGCTATCAGGCGGACTTTGAGGCACACGGCATGGAGTGCGTGGGCGTGAATCCTGACTCGGGCTTGGTGGAGATATTGGCGCTGAAAGACCATCCGTGGTTCATCGGCACGCAGTTCCATCCCGAGTACTCTTCCACGGTGCTACATCCCCATCCGCTGTTCGTGGATTTTGTGAAGACAATCTGCAATCTGACCCACTAACTACTAATCACTTTATATATTATGATTTTAGTATAGATTTTCTTTTGATTTCTGAGCGAAGCGAAACAAAGATAATTGCTCAATCTGATTTTTAGCAAAGATTTTAGTAAGATTATGGAATGGATTTTTCTTTGTTATCCGTCAAAAATCATTGCAAAAAATAAAGCAAAAATCTTAGCAAGAATATAGCGATTGACAATGGTATTCATTTCGCTACGCTCAGAAATCTATATAAAATCAAAACTAAAATCTTTACTACAAAACATTGCTAACGAAATCAACGAAAAATACGAAAACAACGTGAAACAAAAAGAATTACAAGGCACGGAAGGGCGTGTGTTTGAAGAGTATCTGTCGGAAGACGACATCAAGGGTATAGTCTCGGAGGTGGCAAAGCGTATCACCGCCGACTACGAGGGGCGTAACCCGCTGTTTATCTGCGTGTTGAACGGTGCATATATCTATGCCGCCGACCTCTATCGGGCGATACCTATTCGCTCGGAGATTACTTTCGTGCGGCTGAAGTCGTATGAGGGCACTTCCACGACGGGGCATGTGGAGTTAGTTACTCCCCTGCGCGAGGACATCAAAGGCAGGGATGTGGTGCTGATAGAGGACATCGTGGACACGGGTACGACCATGCACTATTTCAAGCAGATGTTGCGAGAGATGGGTGCGAAGTCGGTGGCAGTAACGGCGTTTCTCTTCAAGCCCGAGGCACTGCTCTATCCCGATGCCGAGCCGGAGTATGTAGGCAAGTCGATACCGCGCAAGTTCGTCCTCGGCTACGGACTGGACTACAACGGCTACGGCAGAAACATCCCCGCAGTCTACGCGCTGAAGGGGTAATTCCGTGCATTTATATAGAACTTACCCCCAAGCCCCGAAGGGGCGATATAGTCTGGCGTAGGAGCTCGCCCCTACGCAATAATTGTTCCGCAATGCAAGCCCCGAAGGGGCGAAATAAAGTAGCGTAGGGGTCTGCTTCTACGCAATAATTGTCCCGCAATGCAAGCTCCGAAGGGGCGATATAAAACAGCGTAGGGGCTCGCCCCTACGTAAAAGGGAACACCCACTATGCAAGCCCCAACGGGGCGACATAACTCAATTTTGAATTGTCGGGTTAACATGTAATCATTGCCAAAATTAATCTCATGAAGCACCTCCATCGAGAGATACTTCGGCTGGCAGTGCCGAGCATTCTTGCCAACATCACGATACCGTTGGTGGGGTTGGTAGATACCGCCATCGTGGGGCATATATCCGATGCCTCAGCGATAGGCGGTATTGCTATTGGCACCATGCTGTTTGATTTGCTGTATTGGAACTTCGGCTTCCTGCGCGTGGGCACCTCGGGCTTGACCGCGCAGGCATATGGCAGGGAGAAAGACAGTTTGCAGCCTGCTAATGAAGGTGCGGTCTCCAGGCCGCACCAAGAAGTCGAAAGAGGTGCGGTTTCCAGCGGACTCCCCCGCCCCGCTTGCGGGGAGGGGGTAGGGGGCGGGGCTACCAAAGGAGGTGCGGTCGGAAGTGTTATCCCGACTTGTCGGGGGCAGCACCTAAAGGAAAATCCGTGCGAGACCTCCATGCAGATAACTCCCGACTCCGAGGTCGGCGCTTTGCTATATCGCAGTCTGCGGGTGGCGCTGATAGGGGCATTAGTCTGCATCGCAATACAGTGGCTGTTCGTCAAGGGGGTGCTGGCGCTGGTGCCCTGTTCGGCGGAGGTGGCAGCGTTTGCGGAGCGGTATTTCTTCGTGCGTATATGGGCGGCACCTGCCACGCTGAGCCTGATGGCGCTGAAAGGCTGGTTCATCGGCATGCAGGACACGGTGAGCCCCATGGCGACGGATATTCTGGTGAACGTGGTGAATATGACGGCGAGTTACGTGCTGGCGGTCTATACGCCCTTGGGTGGCGTGGGCGTGGCATGGGGCACGCTGATAGCCCAGTATGCAGGGCTTGTATTGGCAATGGGGATATTGTGGAAGAAATATGGTGTATTCTCAATGCAGAGTCATTTTCAAATTTTCAAACTTTCAAATTTTCAAATTGAGAACAGTCTCTTTCGCCTGAATAGTCAGTTGTTCGTGCGTTCGTTGTGTTTCATGGTGGTGTATGTGGGCTTCACTGCGCTGGCATCGAAGTACGGCGATACGGAGTTGGCTGTGTCGGCGATACTGATGAAGTTGTTCATGCTGTTCTCCTATTTCGTGGATGGCTTTGCCTACGCAGGCGAAGCGCTGGTAGGCAAGCAGATAGGCGAGATGAAAGGCTTGAAAGACCATTTCGCTGATTTCACTGGGGACGCAGGCGTCTCGCCTGCGGACAAGGCGCAAGCCTTGGAGGTTTCTCCCGTGCTTTCCCAAGCAGTTCGTTCCGAACTGTCCGTCCGCGACAAAGTCGGGACGCCCACGGTAAATCAGTCGTCCAGCGAAGCTGTCGGACAACATAGTGGTCGGACAGTGAAACGGTCAGACAGCGTAGCGGTCGGACAGCGTAGCGTTCTTTCCCCCTTGGTCCGCACCCTCTTTGCATGGTCGTTGGGCGTCGGCGGCGTGTTCACGCTGGTGTATGCGCTGTGGGGGAGCGGGTGTATCGGGCTGATGACCGATGATGCGGCGGTGCGGGCGGCGGCAGAGCCGTATATGACTTGGCTGATAGCCATGCCGATAGTGAGCACGCTGGCGTTCATGTGGGACGGTGTGTATGTAGGTGCGGCGGCAGGCAAGGAGATAATGATTGCGATGATTTGGGCGGCAGTGGCGTTCGTTGCGGGCTATGCAGCAACAGAAGCATTTTGGGGAGTGCAAGCGCTCTATGTAGGCTATTTCGCCCACCTCCTCGCGCGAGTCATCTACCTGACCGCCAAATGGCGAAGGGTAATTATGAATTATGAGTGTCCATACTCTAAACCTTAATTCCAATGCACTCATAATTCATAACTATCCTACTTAAACTACCGCTCAACTCAAAAAAAATGAAATTTTATTTGCACATATCCGAAAAAAACGCTAACTTTGCAAACCAATCTTAAACACATGACCTCGCAAGCAGCAGAGCACACCAACATATCAAACGATTTGGCACGCACGCGTACCAAATCCTGTGATATATTGCTCGCAGATGTTCGGCGTATCATTCAAGACGGACTGCGGCACGCATACCATAGTGTGGATACCGTGATGCTCAATACCTATTGGCTCATCGGGAAACGCATTGTGGAGGAAGAACAGCACGGTGAAAAACGAGCCGAATATGGTACGCAGTTGCTCAATTCTTTGGCTGCCGGCTTGTCGATGGAATACCCTTCCGGTTTCTCCGCGAGAGACTTACGTAATTATCGGCAGTTTTACCTCTACTTCAGCGATTTCCAAATATGGCACGCGCGCGTACCAAATCTCAAATGGACACATTTCAGAAGCCTATTGAGAGTGGCGGATGATAACGCAAGATATTGGTACATGAAGGAAGCCGCACAAGAAATGTGGAGCACACGCACTTTGGATAGAAACATCGGCTCCCAGTATTACTACCGACTCCTGCAAGCACCTTCCAAAGAGAACGTCATCGCGGAAATGCAGCACTTGACCCTGCCGTTGCAACAAGACAAAGATGAGTTTATCAAGAACCCCATGGTCGCGGAGTTCTTGCAACTGCCGGCGAATACCGACTATTCAGAATCCGACCTCGAGAAAGCCATTATCCACCATCTCAAAGACTTCCTGCTGGAGATGGGAAGGGGGTTCGCATTTATGAATGAGCAATACCATATTGCCACGGATACAGGAGACTATTTTGTCGATTTGGTGTTTTATAACGTGGTGCTCAAGTGCTACTTCCTTATAGACCTGAAAACGACCACCATCACCCATCAGGACATTGGGCAGATGGATATGTACATCCGTATGTTTGATGACTTGAGGCGGACAGAAGGAGACAATCCCACCATCGGATTGCTCCTTTGTGCAGAAACAAGCAAGGATATTGCGCGTTATTCCATTCTTAACGATAGCAAGCAACTCTATGCTGCTAAATACCTGACTTATATGCCCACTGAGGAAGAACTAAGACGAGAGATAGAACAACAAAAAGAAATATACAGACTGCATAACATCAACAACAACCAAAACTAATCGCCTATGACTTTAGCCGCATCGTAAAGCCGATGCTATACATATTCAAATAAGCAATTCGCTATTTATTCTGGATTGTCAACTACCACAATACTAATCCTAATAAGAATAAGTCGTGAAGCGCCGTTTGGCGTGGATGACTTGTGTATTAGGGGGTGTGGTAGCCTGACAATCAAACAAGAAGTCCGCGCTTTTTGTATATACACTATATGAAGAATAAATTTAACATTTTGAGGTACTGTTAGATAAAACTTTTCTCTCCAAACAAGTGACTAACGAGAACCATATTGATAAACCATTTTACTCAGTTCTTTATCATAGAAAATTAGTTTAGATTTGCAATTTGGGTGAAAACAAGCACTTTTCAAACACAATAAAATCTCTATTATTATGAAAAAATTAATTATTTTTCCATTGCTATTTGTAGCCGTATTCGCGTCGGCTCAAATTGAAGTAACTAAGTTTTTAGGAATCCCTGTTGACGGAAACAAACAGCAGATGATTCAAAAGATTAAAGAAAAAGGGTATCTGTATAATAGCAATTATGACAGATTGGAAGGAGAATTTAATGGACGCGATGTGTTTATTTATGTTGTAACCAATAACAACAAAGTTTATCGTATTTTGGTTGAAGACGCTGTATATTCTTCGGAAGGAGATATAAAAATCAGATTTAACACACTATTGCGACAATTCGAAAATAATAATCAAAAGTACTTTAGTATGTCCACGGAAGACGGCGAATTGTCAGAGTCGGAGGATATCTCCTACGAAATGACTGTTAATAACAAGCGTTATGAAGCCGCTTTTATACAAACCAACAACACATTGGATTCGGTAACCTTATCAAAAAAAATGGAGGAATTTAATAAGGAAAACTATGGGGATGATTATTTGCTTGATATGACAGACGAACAAATCCTTGATGCATCTATAAAATTCTTTTTAAGCCTTTATATAGATAATTCTGTATGGTTTATGATAAATGAAAGGTACGGAAGATATGGAATCTTGCTGTATTACGACAATAACCGTAATCGTGCTAATGGAGAGGAGTTATAATGCAATTATTTAATGCTTATATGTCCACTATTACACCCGAAGATGATTTAGAGGTTACAAAAGATTGCATCTACAAAGATGAATACTATTTTGTTCGGGATAATGTGATGACACCATAATGTATTGAAATCTTTATGACCACTAAGTGCGACATTCATAAGTGCCGCACTTTTTCTTTGTCCGGACCTCCGATTAACAAGAGGAATTTTCTCTATGTATTTCTCTTTGGTGTTCTACATAACCAACAACCTAACCAAATTCTCCGTACCTTTGCACCGTCTTTCGGACAGATAGGATAATGAGCCCGCGGAGCGTCTATCGCCTTATCCTCAGTTTCAACGGTTCAAAAAGGGATAAGTCCGAAAGGCTATGCGCATATTGCCCGGGTGCGCAGGCGTCCCCGCCTGCTTAAAATTATCTTGTTGCGTCTCGACAAATCCCAACTGCCCCCAAAAAATGAAGCAGTAATTCCTTCGTAATCTGTTAATAGGGCTACCCTTTTTGTGCTCTTTCGCGCCAATTGTGCTGAAAAAGTAAATTATTTTTGGCGTATAGGTCATTTTGCAGGCTGTAAAAGAGTAAGTGTGTCTCTATGGGTCATTTTGCAGGCTGGTAGTGACTCACCTTTAAAAACCTCTTCGTTTGGGATTGCGTAGTATGCGGCTTGGGGAGCCGCGTAGTAGACCTTAAATCATCCGATAGAGCATATCCGTAAAGTATCCGCTGATAAATCGCATTCTGTTTTGTATGGACATACCGCTATGATTATTGAGGTTCTTCTTCAGGTCTGTAAATGTACCCTCAATCTTATTGTTCGTGTTGGGCATCCCTTCACATTCCGGTCGCTGATAAGTATACAGGTAAGGCAGATAATAATCCAAACTATTCATCGCAGATCTGAGCCTGCGATGGAGATAGTATGACTTGCCATCTTTGTGGATAGTTCGTCTGTTTAGAAAGTCATGATATACGCGTTTCCATTGGGCATATTCGTTCATAAAATCCTCTTTATCCAAATAGGTCATATCATCCACAAGGAGCGCTAAATCCCGCGATGCAATCATCTTCGGATGTTTTGTCAAATAACGCTCAATTATCTGATACATATGGAATTGGCACATTTGAACGGGGTATTTCTCAAACTCCTTAAATAGAGCTTGCTTACCATCTATTATAATGCCTTTGATGGTAAAACCGGCAGCCTCTATGGCTTCTACAGCCAACTTGTAATCAAGGGTCGTCTCACTTCTAATAAACGCAACATATAATGGCATGTTTGTAGCATTGTCCAAGACAAGGATAATACCCCAACTACGTCCCCAATAGGTCGCATCAATGTGCACGAATCCGGACATTCCTGTTAGGTCTGGTTGCTGCCAAATCTTGGTGATTTTACGTAGTCTCCGTTTGATAGAAGAAGGGCTTACATGATAGATGGAGGCTAATTCACGGATGGTCTGCTTGCCGTTCATATAGGCTTCCCATAACTCGTCAATGGAAACTTTTTGACCTCCTCGGAACTGGTGATTGCACGCTGTACATTTGTACAATTGAACGCCGTTTCGTTGACCATTTTTCTTGGTTTTTATGGATCCGCATTTAGGGCACTTTTTCTTGTTCATAAGCAGCATTTTGAGGTGTTTTGAATGCTGCAAAGATACGATAAATACTGGGATTAGGCAAATTTTCAGCCTGCAAAGTGACCCATAGAGCGATTTTTGACGTCTATTTTGGTTCTGAAAACTTTCAACTGTCTCTCATGCCTGTATTTATCGGACTTGAGAGCACATCGTAGCCTGCATTTTGACCCATAAACCTTATTTTTGCATATCTCAAAATAAAGTAGTACCTTTGCGCTAAGTTTCAGCAGTACGTATTAGGTTATTATTAGGTTATTATTAGGTTATTATTAGGTTATAACCGAACCAAAACAATACCAACTGTAGAGAGCGTTCATAAGGCGGGGATACCATCCCCGCTCCCCCAAAAAAACAAATCAACCCCCAAAAACAGCATAAACTATGGCAAGAACAGTATTTGAACACCCTATCCGTGAACTCCACGGCGCGTTCTCCAAAGGCGGAGCAATCACCCGCCGCAAGACTTATCGCGATTCCAAAGGACACGTCAAAGGCATGTCCGAGCATGAAACCTACAAAATTGAGCACCCACGCGACTGGAAAAAGAAACCGGCTAAGGGTAAGGAACTGGAGCATCAACTTCGTTTCAAGCAAGCCTGCGCAGAAACCCACCGCATCTTGCTTCCATCCAAACCGCTGGCGTATGCTGCTGCCCACGCGGCCGACCATCCCGACGGCACGGCAACGCCTACCCCTGAAGAACTGGCTACGCTCCAATACTGGCAGAACCGCTTCGAAGCCCAACTGGAAAAACCCGAACCCGATGCACCCATCGATCCCAAAACGGGCAAACGCAAGCAATACCTCCGCCTCGATGCCTTCATCCGCACATGCCTCCTGCGCCAAATGGAATAACCTCCGTCCATAAAGTAAATAAATTTGCATATTTCAGAAAAAAGTCGTAACTTTGCGGACCATTTTCAATGATGAATAAAGAGGGCTATGCTCAATAGCCCCAATAGTAAATAGTCAAGTAGTCAAATAACGTATGGTTGCTCCGTTGGTGAATAGGAAATGGAAGGTGCTCAAGAGTGAGCAGATACTGAAATTAGGCGTGTGGTTGAGCGTGCGCCAAGAGGAGGTGCAGTTGCCGTCGGGGGCGATTATCCCGACTTGGTTTATCTTGGAGTTTCCGAACTGGATAAACGTGATAGCCATCACGAAAGACGGCGAGATGGTGATGGAAGACCAGTATCGGCACGCGCTGGGCGAGACGCACTACGAGTTGGTGGCGGGCGTGATAGACCCGGGGGAGACGCCGCTGGAGGCTGCCAAACGCGAACTGAGTGAGGAGACGGGGTTTGAAGGCGGCGAGTGGGAACTGTTCATGACGCTTTCGCCTAACCCGACGAACCATAACAACCTGAGTTTCACGTTCTTGGCGCGTGGGGTGGAGAAAGTGCGCGAGCAACACCAAGAGAAGACGGAGGACATACGTGTGCACGTGATGAAGCCGCAGGAGGTGCGCGA
>JAXDTJ010000027.1:0-14570 GCA_034090015.1 Paludibacteraceae bacterium
TGGAAATTTTTGTTGAAATATAAATAATTATGGGATTTCGAGTGCTAGTTAATTAGTGTTAGTTTTGCGGTCAGTGGAACTCATCATCTTTGCCCGTATGCGGGAAGCCAACTCCTTCTGCTCCAACTTCCGTGCCTCAAACTGCGCCGGTGCCCACAAGGCGAAACGGTCAAGCATACCTACAAACAGCACTTCCTGCTCCACACCCACCATCTCCAGCACCCGCCGCGACAGGAGAATACGACCCTGTGCGTCCATATCCATAAACTCTGCGTCTGCCATAAACTGCATCAATAACATCTGGTCTTCCGGATCCCACTCGTTCAATGCACCGCGCAATGCCTCCACTTTCTCATTCCATACCTCTTCCGGATAGAACACAAGGCAGGCATTATCCGTGTCGCGCCGCATCACGATACGCTTCGACCTGTTCTCCGTAAGGATTCGGCGATATACTGCAGGCACAAAGATGCGCCCTTTCTCATCGCGTTTGCCTTCGATATTTCCGATAAATGTACTCATATCTTTCAAATTCCGCTGCAAAGTTACACTTTTTTTTTGATATTTCCCCACTTTTCACCACAAAAAATTTTTCAATGAAATTATAAACAGGTTTTCTACAATTCTACATGTTGTGTAAATATCATATAATCAGCATATTATAGTATTTATATACAAAGTGGTGGAATGTGGTGAGAGGTGTGGTGTGCACATATCGTTGTAGGATTAGTTTGCAGATAGAATGGAATAAAAAAAGGTAATGATATACGATTTGACCTAAGTTCTTTATCAAGCATAAGCCCCGAAGGGGCGACATAAAACAGCGTTGGGACTTGCCCCTACGTAAAAGGGAAGCACCCACCATGAAAGCCCTGTAAGGGCGACATAACTCAATTTTGATTCATTGGGTCAACATGTATATCATTGCCTAAAAAAATAATCGGTTAGCCAAAACAGCTAACCGATTAGTTCGTTTTTTAGAAAAGTATGTGAGCAATATATTACCCCAAGTAGGTTTGCAGGATATGGCTCCTTTGCCCGGTATGCAGTTTGCGGACGGCTTTCTCCTTGATTTGGCGCACGCGCTCGCGGGTGAGGTTCAGTTCATCTCCTATCTCCTCAAGGGTCTTCTCCGGTACGCCTATCCCGAAACATTTTCTTAGAATCAATTCTTCGCGCGGCGTAAGGGTTGCCAAAGCGCGACTGATTTCTGTGGAGAGCGACTCGTTAATTAGTCCGCGGTCTGCATTAGGCGAGTCTTCGTTTTCCATCACGTCTATCAAACAGTTGTCTTCGCCTTCCACGAAAGGCGCATCCATACTGACATGCCTTCCCGACATACGAAGGGTGTCGGCTATCTTATCAACAGGGATATCCAGTTCTTCTGCCAATTCCTCTGCCGAAGGCTTGCGCTCGTGCTCCTGCTCAAAGCGCTGAAACGCCTTGTTGATTTTGTTGAGAGAACCCACTTGGTTGAGCGGCAAGCGCACGATACGCGACTGCTCAGCCAAAGCCTGTAAGATAGACTGACGAATCCACCAAACAGCATAAGAAATGAACTTAAAGCCCCTTGTTTCATCAAATTTCTCTGCGGCCTTGATAAGCCCGAGGTTGCCTTCGTTGATAAGATCCGGAAGACTAAGTCCTTGATTCTGATATTGTTTTGCCACGGAAACAACAAAACGTAAATTGGAGCGTACCAACTTCTCCAAAGCTCTGCGGTCTCCATTGCGTATCCTGCCCGCTAGTTCAACCTCCTCATTGACATCAATGAGCTCCTCACGCCCAATCTCCTGTAAATACTTGTCAAGGGATTGGGACTCGCGATTGGTAATGGATTTTGTAATCTTAAGTTGACGCATGATATGAGAAATAGTTTCAAGTTTTCGGTTTAAGGTTTCTGCTTGTAGGGGGGGGCGAAATATCGCTTACAGCAGGCGAGATACCTGCCTCCCCGTGGCAGTGATCCGGTCGGGATTCGAACCCGAGACCCACAGCTTAGAAGGCTGTTGCTCTATCCAGCTGAGCTACCAGACCATCGCTATTGCGGCATAGTACCACAAAAAGCGTGCAAAGGTACGAAAATAATTTGGATTAACCAAATATTTTCGTACTTTTTTGCGTTTTTCTACGGGAAAGTGCCAAAATGGCACTCTATGCTGCCTTATAGCAGTCCGTTGATAAGTTCTTGGAGGTCTCCTTTGCGGCATGCGCCGATGTGGCGGTTGACGAGCTCACCGTTCTTGAAGAAGAGCATGGTAGGTATATTCATGATACCATACTCCTCGCAAGTATCGGGATTCTCGTCCACGTTGAGTTTGCCGATGAGTATTCGTCCGTCGAACTCTGCTGCCAACTCGTCCACGATGGGCAGCATCATCTTGCAGGGACCGCACCACGGTGCCCAAAAATCAACCACAAGGGGTTTACCCTCTGCCAACAATTCTTTGATGTTGGAATCTGTAATTTCTAATACCATAGTATGTTTAATTTTACAATTTTACAATTTACAATTTGACAATTAGCCCCGACTATTCGCGGGCGTATCCGGTGCTTTGAGGCGCTTGATGGTGATGCGCTTCTGGGTGGGGCGGGCAAGGAGGACGTCAGTCAGTTGGTCTTCGACGTAGGTCTGTATTGCCCTCTTCACCGGTCTTGCGCCGTTCTGCGGGTCGTAAGACTTCTCTATCAGTTCGCTGGTTGCCTCGGGGGTGAGCACCAGTTGGTGTCCGGCTTTCTTCATCCGCTCTTGCAGCAGCGAGACCTCAATATTCACTATCTGCGCCAGTGCCTCGCGCGAGAGCGGGCGGAACGTGATGACATTGTCAATTCGGTTCACAAACTCCGGCGGGAAAGTCTTCTGCAAGGCTTTGAGCAGCGTCTGGTTCGTGGTCTTCTCATCCAACTCATGCACTCCGAATCCGATGCCTGCGCCGAAGTCCTTCATCTGGCGCGTACCCACATTGGAGGTGAGGATGATGATGGTGTTGCGGAAGTCCACGGTGCGCCCCTGTCGGTCGGTGAGGCGTCCCTCGTCCAATACCTGCAAGAGGATGTTGAAGATATCGGGATGGGCTTTCTCTATCTCGTCGAAGAGCACGATGGAGTACGGTTTGCGGAGTACGGCTTCGGTCAGTTTGCCGCCGTTCTCGTGCGCCACGTATCCCGGAGGGGCGCCCACCAGCAGCGACACGGCATGTTTCTCCATATACTCCGACATGTCGAAACGGATGATGGCGTCGCGGTTGCCGAACATCTCCTCCGCCAAGCACTGCGCGAGATAGGTCTTGCCCACGCCTGTGGGACCGAGGAAGAAGAAGGTGCCGATAGGTCTGTGCGGGTCGCGCAAACCTAAGCGGGAGCGCTGTATGGCACGGACGATGGTGTTCACCGCCTCGTCTTGTCCGATGACCCGTTTGCGCAGGATGGTATCCATCGTGCGGAGCCGCTCGTGCTCGGCTTTCTGCACCCGCTGCACCGGCACGCCGGACATCATCGAGACCACCGCCGCCACGTCATCGGGGGTGATGGCATGTACCTCCGTCTCCTTGCCGCTCATCGCTAACTCTCGTGTGTGGGCTCTGGCGCCTGCCTCGTCCATCACGTCGATGGCTTTGTCGGGGAAGGCGCGGTCGGTGAGGTAACGCTCCGCCAAGTCCACGGCGGCGCGCAGGCTCTCGTCGGGATAGGTAACGTGGTGGTAATCTGCATAATGCTCGTTCAGCCGTCGCAGGATGGAGAGCGTCTCCTCTTTGGTCGTCGGGCGAACGGACACTTTCTGGAAGCGGCGCTCCAGCGCACCGTCTTTCTCGATAGACGTGCGGTATTCGTTGGTCGTCGTTGCCCCGATGCACTGCACTTCGCCGCGTGCGAGCGCGGGTTTCAGGATATTCGCCGCATCGAGCGATCCTTGTGCGTTGCCCGCACCGATGATGGTGTGGATTTCATCGATGAAGAGGATGACTTCGGGGTGTTTGCGCAGTTCGTCTATGACGGCTTTCATGCGCTCCTCAAACTGCCCGCGATAGGTGGTTCCCGCCACCATAGCGGCGATGTCTAATGCCACGATGCGCTTGCCGTCCAGCACGCCTGCCTCGTTGCCCACTATCTTGAGCGCGATACCCTCCACGATAGCCGACTTGCCCACGCCGGGATCACCTATCAGGATGGGGTTGTTCTTCTTGCGGCGGCTGAGAATCTGCACCACGCGCTCTATCTCGACCTCGCGTCCTACAACGGGGTCTAACTTGCCCTGCTGCGCCTGCCGAGTCAGGTCGTGTCCGTACTTATCGAGCGCCGTCGTAGCGCCTATGCGCTGCCCCGGTTGGGCGGTACGTGTGTTGTCAGACGGACGGCGGTTGTCGGCGTGTGCATTCTGCCCGTTGTTCGCTGCAGCAGCGGAGGGAGCAGAAGCGATAGCCTGCGGCTTGGCGTATAGTTCGAGCATGCGCTCGTAGGTGATATTCCACTCGGTGCCCAAGTAGAGCGACGCCTTGTTGGTGCGGTGGCGCAAAATGGCGAGCAGGAGGTGAACAGAGCCCACGGCATCGTCTTTATATTCGCGCGCGATACCCTCGGCTATGCGCATGATACTCTCCATCTGGCTGCTACGCTTGACGGGCTCTATCATGGCGACGGGCTCTTCGGGCATGAGCGGGGCGTTGATGTTTTGGAATGCGGTGTCGGTATCCACGCCCGCCTGCACCAGCAGGTCGTATGCCACGCCCTCTTTCAGGCGCAGGATAGCCAGCAGCAGGTGCTCGGAGGTTACGAGCGTGCTCTGCGTGCGCTCGGCTTCGTCGCGAGCGAACAACAAAATCTTATTTAATCGAACGGTTAATGGCATGTTGTAAATGTTGTAATTAAGTGTTTAGGCGAATTTGGGTGCAAAGGTACAATATTTTTTTGATATATACAAGACTTTCTTTTTTTTTGCATATCTTTTCTATCCCTAATCCTGTCTGCTGTGGATGTCGGTATCTATAGCTTAAACTTCTCATGTTGGTCACTAACATATTACGCTATACAGCAAAAAAACACTATTATACAATTCAAATAGTGGGCACTCCTCTTGCCTAATTTCCTTTAAACCGAGGTGTTGAGCGACTGCGAGTATAAAATATATACATGTGCCATACCAACAAAAAAGAGCCCTTTTGTAGGCTCTCTTGTGGGCGTTTACGGATTCGAACCGCAGACCCCTCCGATTGGTCGGAGTGCTCTAAACCGGCTGCGTGTGCTCTTTTATCAATTGTTCAATGTACTTTCTGCTTTTCTTTGCCTTGATATGGTACTCTTCTTTGCATGCTTCCGGCTTGGTCGCATACTCTTTAGCATAGACCAACGTCCACGGAATACCCCTTTTAGTGTACTTGCTTCTTCCCGAGTTATGTCTAAGCAGTCTGTCTTCGAGGTTAATAGTGGAGCCGACATAATAGGTGTCAATAGTTTGCGAATATAAAATATATACATGTGCCATACCAAAAAAAGAGCCCTTTTGAAGGCTCTCTTGTGGGCGTTTACGGATTCGAACCGCAGACCCTCTGCTTGTAAGGCAGATGCTCTAAACCAGCTGAGCTAAACGCCCGATTTCCTTACTCATGGCGTTTCTTCTCCTCCGCAGACCCCTCCGACTTGTCGGAGTGCTCTAAACCAGCTGAGCTAAACGCCCGATTTCTCAAAAGCGAGTGCAAAAGTACTGCTTTTTTTTGATATACGCAAATTTTTTCAGTGTTTTTTTGCAAAAAAGTGCATTTCCCACCATTTTTTGTTCTCCCAACGTGCAAAAAGCAGGTAAAGCAGTCCTGTTATGAGCAGTCCGATAGCCATTCCGCCCAATATATCGGCTGCGAAATGCTGAGAGAGATAGATGCGCGAGTAGCCTCCCAATGCAGCAAGCAAGAAAAAGACCACTTCGCTGACCGACCGTTTCACAGACTGACCGCGTTGCTTGCCGACAGCTCTGCTGTCCGACTGCTGCTCTGACGAACCATAATACTGACCGACAAGGATGGATAGGGCGAAGAAGAAAGCAAAGAAGGTGGTTGTATGCCCTGAGGGGAAAGAGAAATAGCGGCTCATCTCCACGCCATCCGCCAGCGGCAACTGCACGTCGGGATAGTTGGCGGCAAACCATGTGAGCGGGCGTGGCGCATCCACTATGCGTTTCAATACCTGCGTAACTGCTCCTGAGAGCAATACACAGGAGGTGGTGAATGCAGCCCAGCCCAAACGATAAAAAAGTAAGAGAAAACACACCACGTAGGGTACCCATTCACCTACCTGCGTGTAGTACTTATAGAACACATCGCGGGCATCGGTGTGTCTATCGCAGAGTAACAGATGCAACTCACCTTTGGGAACAATCGACAGCGCAATACCTAACACCGCCATCAGCCCCAAAGAAAGCAGAAGGAATACTTTATTTTGCTTCAGAAACTGCATTAGCGTACCTGATTGCCCAACACGTTATACTGCTTACCATTTCGGTAGATAAGGATCTCTTGTCCGCGAAGCACTTTTCGAGTGTGAGCAGAATCGCCGGCAGTGTTCTCTACCACCGTCGCCTGAGGCACCTCAATGGCTATCTCGTTGCTGACTTTCCCCTCTGCCGTCTTTACGCGATAGTAGATGGTCTCTCCAGTTAATCCGGAAGGTAGGGCTACATACTGCGAAGGCGTGTGTACCTCCTGCGGATAGCCGGCAACGGAAGTCTCTGCGGCTTGCCAATCGCCTTGCACCACATACAGCGCCTGCATACACGCCCGCTTGGCTGCACTTCCGCCGAACGAAAGTATAGTTACGCTGTCAATCCCCGCAGCCAAGGGAATAGAGTACCAAACTTCATCCCGCGAGGTAGGCAGGGTGATGGTGGTGTCGGCAGTGGTGTGGTTGTTGAAGAAGATTTGGAGTTCGCCAGCGGTGGCGGATTTGTAGATGTTCGCGCGGAAAGTGAGGGTGGCAGGAGCTGTCAGTCCAAGGTCGTACACAATGACCGAGCCATCGGTTGCACCAACTCCCATCGTGATAGCGTTAGTGCCCGCTGCGCTAGAACTTACGCGCCCACCGGTCTTGATATGGTCGGTATTTTTTATAAAAGTGGTTCCCATTGCCGGCATATTCACTATTGTGTCGTTATGTCCCGTATAACTACGTTGATACACATCCAGCGTGTAGTCGGTATCGAAGTCTGACCAATGGGCGATGAATCCCGTGGAAGTAACATCAGTGGGCGCAAACGCCTCAAAATTTGTATAGTCCTCCGCAGGAACATACGAGGGGTCTGCCGTGCAAAGCAAAGTGTTGAAATCCACTGCCTGCCCTTTCTTGTTGCCCCATATATATTCCACTAATTCAGGATAATCGATATAGGGATTGCGATTGCCTTGAATGGAAAAGACGGTCTCTGCCCGTCTGCGCTCTTTCTCGCTCACGGGGTCGGCGCGATGCCAGTCCAACAGCACTTCCACCAGCCAAGGTTTGAACACCAAGTAGGTGCTGTCGGTCAGATAGCGTTGGTAATTAGAATTGCCGGCACCAAAGGGCAAGTCGGCGTAGGCGGTCGCCACATAGAAATAGGTGCGGGCAAAATCCCCGCGATATTCTTCTGCAGGCTCAAAGCATATCCAACCATATTGTGATTTGGACTTACTATCCATACGGAAAGACCCATTGTCAAACTTGTCTCCTTTCACCACATGCCCGGGCGGGCAGTTGCTTTTGTTCCCGTTAGCACTACCATCTGCGGGATTCAGTATGTATAAGTCCTGATAGGCGCGTTTGGAAGAGGCTGTATCTTTGTCTGTCCATCCCCACCACGACTTGGGCAGGCAATGCTCTATCTCTAGTCCGCATGCCGAGCCGCCATCATACGTGAAATAGCGCTTCGTGTTGGAATACATATCCCATACCGTACCATCCGCGTGCACATCCGTCTGCGGAAAGCAGTTCCAAGTGCCCGGGTAATAGACTTTGTCGGGATATGTGTACCCTTGTACCCCATAGTGTATGCGCACACCGCCGCGGATAGTGTCGTACAAGGCTTGGCGCAGCAGCGAATCGCTCAGCCCTTGCGCCTCTGCATAGTACCCTGCCGGAATCTCGGAAAAGGCGCTTCCTGCCAGCACTAGTCCGCAGACCAGCAAGCAGATTCCTCTCCAACAATGTGTCTTTCTCATTTCTTCACGATATTCCAAAGTAAGTTCATCAATACATACCACACCACGCATGCTGCGCCGGCAAACACCGCCAACATCGGGTGATGGTGCACACAGGCTTTCACCACGCAGAAGGTGATGATTACCACCGCCCCTATCAGAAACAGGTACTGCGGCAAATGCTCTTTCCAGCCGAAGCCGTGGAACTTAAAAGAGAAGAAAGGTATCTCCGCGTTGAGCAGATAGCAACTCACGAGGCTCAACGCCAGCAGCACCCACGGCATCCATGTTGCTGCCATCATCGCGTATGGCATGCAGCAGAGCGAGCCCCAAAAGATAGCGTTGGCAGGCGTTGCCAAGCCGATGAAACTGCTGGTCTGCCGCTCGTCTATATTGAACTTCGCCAGTCTGCGAGCCGAAGCCGCTGCCATGAGCAATGCGATAAGACACCACCAGCCTATGAGCGGGCGCAGGTAGCAGCAGAGCATCATCGCCGGCGCTAAGCCGAAGGTGATGTCGTCCGCCAGCGAGTCCATCTGTATGCCCAGCGGGCTCGGCACTTTCAGCAGGCGTGCCGACATGCCGTCGAAGAAGTCGAAGAACGCCCCCAAGAGGATGAAGAGAAAAGCGTACAAGAATGCCCCTTCGGTAGCCATCAATACCGCCACTGCCCCGCAGAGGAGGTTGCAACTCGTAATGGTGTCCGGCACTAAACGTTTGATATTCATAGATGATATTGTGTTTTATGGTTTTCTAGTTTTTCTAGAATCTCTAGAATCTCTAGTTTTTCTAGCCTTTCTATAGTTTTCGCCAAACGGCTACCGCCACGGCGATGCTGGGGAGGCAGCATGCCATCACCACCCAGAAGAAGCCCAAGTAGCCCGTTGCCTGCTCCACATAGCCTGCTACCAGCCCGGGCAGCAGCAGTCCGAGGAACATGAACGCCGTGCAGAGCGAGAAATGGGCAGTCTTGTGCGCGCCATCGGCAAAGCGCATCATATAGACCATGCAGATGGTGTAACCTAACCCATAGCCCAACTGCTCAATGCCAATGCAAAGCGCTATCAACCAGAACGATGTCGGTTGGCAGGCTGCCAAATAAACATACACCACGCAGGGCAACGTCAGCCACAACGCCAGCGGGATAAAGGTCTTCTTCAGTCCCCATCGGCTCACGATGAGTCCGCCTGCGATGCCGCCCGCCAACATCAGCACCACGCCTATCCCGTATATCTCTCCTACTGTAGCAACGCCCAATCCCAATCCGCCCTCAGCAGGCGTAGCGAGGAAGAAAGGATTGCAGAGTTTCAGCAGCAACGCCTCCGGCAGACGGTACACCAGCATGAAACATAATGCCAAGGCTATCTGCGGCTTACGAAAGAAACTCACAAACGTCTCGCCGACTTCTCGGAAGATAGCGGCGCTGTTTGAAGGCGTTGCTATCGGAGTGCTCTGAGTTTTCGGAGTATTCTGAGAACTCCGATTCTGCTCTCCGTCAGCCCTCATCGCCCCCGCATGCCACACCGCCAGCAGTGCCAGCAAGCCGCTGCAGCCCAGCAACACATAGGTCCACGAGGCGGCGACCGTAGTGTACCGTTGCAACCAGCCCACAATCAGCAGCAACGCCGATTGGCAAAAGATATTGGCAATCTTGTAGAAGGTGGAGCGCAAGCCTACGAATGCCGACTGTTGGTGCTCTGTGAGGGCGAGCATGTAGTAGCCATCGGCGGCAATATCGTGCGTGGCAGAGGCAAATGCCGTGATGGTGAAGAACACCAGCGCGATGGCTACTGTGGTGGGAATGGTCAGCGTGCCTTCTGCCTTTGGGAAAGCACAGCCTGCCACCGCCAGCGCCACGCCCAACATCGCCACCGCCATCACCGCCTGCATCACGAGCACCCACCAGCGCTTGGTGCGCAGCACGTCCACAAACGGGCTCCACAACGGTTTAAGCACCCACGGGAAGGTAATCAGACTCGTGAACAGCGCCATCTCGCCATTGGGTACGCCCAACTGCGTAAAAAGCGTGATGCTCACGCTGGTAACGAGGAAATAGGGTACGCCTTCCGCAAAATACAGCGTCGGCACCCACCACCAAGGCGAATTATGTAGCACCTGTCTATCCATTCCGCCGCAAAGTTACTGCTTTTTTCCGATATAAGCAAAAAAATGCCTGATAATCTTGCATATTCCGTCAAAAAGCACTACCTTTGCACGCAAAAAAAATAGGCATATACTCCTAAAAAACATGAACCCTCTCCATTATCTATACCTCGCGCAGTGGTTTGTGCGTGCGCGTTTCTTCGGGCGGCGTGCGCCGCTGCAGACGGTGCTGTTCATCACCGACAAGTGCAACCTCCGCTGCAAGCATTGCAGCGTGTACGGCAGTGCGGGCTACCGGCAGCGCGCTTTTGAGGACATCGTGGCGGACATGCACTACTCCTACAAGCAGGGCTCGCGCTTCATCGACCTTGAGGGCGGCGAACCTACCCTCTGGCGCGAGGGCGACCGCACCATCAACGACCTGATAGACGCGGCGTTGCAGATAGGATTCTTCTCCATCACGGTTACAACCAACGCACAGCAGGACTTCTCGTGGATACATCCGCACTCTGTCTGGGTGAGCATGGACGGCGTGGGGGCGTACCACGACCGTATCCGCGGCGAGGGCACGTTTGCCCGCTTGGAGGAGAACATCCGCCGCTCGGGTCAGAAGCATATCTGCGTGAATATGGTGGTGAATACACTCAATCACGAGTCGCTCGACCAAGCGATGGAGTACGTGAAGAACAGCCCCTACATTGAGCAAATCTCCATCAATTTCCACACGCCCTACCCGGGCACGGAATACCTCGCTTTGCCGCCGGAGCAGAAAGCGGCTATCATCGACCGCGTGCTGGAATACAAGCGTAAGGGGTACCCTATCATGAACTCCCGCTCGGGGCTCAAACGTATGAAAAAGAATGCCTTGGGGCAGATGCAGTTAGGCAAAGAATGCTTCGTAACGAACTTCATCTACACCGATGGTTCGCGCGGTCTATGCCTCGGCTACGGCACGGAGCAGTGCCGCGAATGCGGCTTTTGCATGGCAGGCGAGATGGCATCCGTCTTCCACTTCGCCCCCGACACCCTCCTCTCGGGATTCAAACTGAGAATGTAGATTAGATAAAGGATGAAGGATAAAGGATGAAAGACTTATTAGTTTCGACTATACAACACAACTCATTATAAAACAGACTATTATGGAAGCAAAAGAACAAGTATTGGCAGCCATGCGTCAGGCAGGCGAGCCGCTCAATGCAGGAAAGATTGCAGAACTCACCGGTCTCGACCGCAAGGAGGTGGATAAAGCGATGAAATCCCTCAAAGACGAGGGCAGCATCATCTCCCCCGTCCGCTGCAAATGGACGGTGAAGTAATATCCGGGTACGCGGGCCTCCTCTCCCGCTTTGAAAGTACAAATAAGCAGGCGAGGACGCCCGCGTACACGAACAATCCTCACAAAAAAGTAAAAGACTTATTAGTTTCGACCATGCGAGGCTAATAAGTCTTTTATCTTTTATCCTTCGTCCTTTATCGTAAGGACTTATTTCTGAAACTGCCCAATGTATTTTATGGCGAGGAAGACGAGCCAGTCGGGCGTATGCTTCAGGAGCGGGGTGATGAGGTGGTTAATCACGCCCGGCATGTCGGCTTTCTTGCCGGCGAACATCTTCTTCAGCGCCCGCTTCACCAGTTTCTCAGGCGGGATGGACACCGTCAGGTTCACCGCCACGCGGCGCCAATAGGGCGACAAGCCGAACAACGCCGTATCCACTGCCCCGGGCGTCATCACGGTGATACCAACGCCTTTGGGCTTCAACTCGTACCACAGCGACTTGGAGAAGTTGTAGATAAACGCCTTTGTCGCGTTGTAGGTCTGGATGCCGGGCATCGCCATCCATGCGGACATGGAAGACATGTTGAGGATGTAGCCTTTGTGCTTGCAACCCGAGATGTTCTGCTCGCGTTTCGCCATCTCCTCGCCGAAGAGGCGGCAGAGTTTGGCTACCGTAACCACATGCAGTTGAAGCATGAGGTCAATGCGTTTCATGCTCGTCTCGCAGTAAGGGTTGAAGAAGAACACCCCCGCGTTGTTGATGAGCACATCCACCTGCAAGTGGTTCTGTTGGCAGTAGTCGAACAAGTCTTCCGCCGCGGTGGGCAGGCTGAGGTCGGCATAGTGGGGGATGGTCTGCACGCCGAAATCGTTGTGCAGTTGCTCTGCCACCTGTTGCAACTCGGTTTGCTGGTTGCTGACTAAGAGGATATCGCTATGATAATCGCGAGCCAACTGCGTGGCATACTGCAACCCGATGCCACTGCTCGCGCCTGTTACTAAGGAAAGCACGGTGTTTAATTAAGAATTAAGAGGGCGTATGCTCTGCTGGGGGCGCAGGTGTCTCGCCTGCGGGCAGTTTGGAACAAACTGGATATGTGTCTATGCGGTATTCCAAGGCTTGCGCCTTGCCCGCAGGCGAGACGCCTGCGTCCCCGGTGGGTTAGCCCATTGACTTCTTGGCTTTTGCCTCCAGTTTGGCAATCTCTTTCTTGAGACATGCAGGTATCTGCTCGCCGTCGCGCTCTACGCACTCGTGGCACTTCATGTCCTTGGTGTACATGCGCCCGACGCAGTAGTTCGACCGCCCGCAACCCGCATGGTAGTGGGGATTCTCCTGCACGTGATTGACGAAGTCGGGGTCTTTTATCAGTACGTGCGCCAACTGGAACAGTTCGAAGCCCTCGTCCATAATGGTTTGGCAGTTGTCGCCCGACTGCACGCCGCCCACGTATATCAGTTTGGTGTCGCCCAATTCGTCCTTCAACTCGCTCTGGAAATGCTTGGCTTTATCCATGAAATAGAGTTCCTTGAAGGGCACGGTAGGCATCATCACGGGGGCTACCCCCGGGATGTTGAGCGCGGCTTTGAGCCACCAGAACGATTTCATCGGCATGTAGTGCGCCAAGGTCTTGTAGGGCATGGCGCCGCCTAAAATTGTCATCGGGCTGGCACTCACCGTTCCGCCCGAGAGCACGATGCCGTGGGGTTTGTGTTTCAGTATCTCGCGTGCCACGCGCAGCCCTTCCTCGAGGTCAGTGCCGCGCCGGCAGTCGTCCCACATGTTGGTCTTCACCACCACCGCCATGTCGTCTTTCGCATGCAGCATCACCTCGTCCAGCACTTCGTTGAGGAAGCGCACGCGGTTCTCAAAACTGCCTCCGTATGCATCGTGGCGACGATTGGTACGGCGGCTGATGAATTGCGAAATCAGGTAGGCATGCCCCGCGTGTATCTCCACGCAGTCGAAGCCCGCCTCGCGGCAGAAGTCCACCGCCTCGCCGAACTTCTTCACCAGCGTCTTTATCTCATCCACACGCAGACGGCGGTGGATAGTGGGCGAATAGAGGTTAAAGCCGTTGCTTGCGCTGACGGGCATGCAGTGGCAGGAGTAGAAATGCGTCATGTTGCCGCAGTGCCCCAGTTGGATACTTGCCTTCGCGCCCTCTGCATGGATGGCATCGGTCAGTTTCTTCAAGCCCGGCAGCGCCTCTTCGCGCACATAGAGTTGTCCGTCAAAACTTACGCCGCTCAAATCGACTGCGCAGTACGCCACCGTGGTCATACCTACGCCGCCGTGTGCCACGCTCACATGGTAGTCTTGCAACTCCTGCGAGGGGGTGTTGTTATGGCACATGTTTTCAAACGCTGCCGAACGGATAAACCGGTTCCGCAGCGTGATAGGTCCTAATTGATAGGGAGTAAAAAGTTTAGATTCCATAGTTGAGTATATTTGACCGCTTCGCTGTCCGACCGCTTTGCTGTCTGACCGCTTTGCTGTCTGACCGCTTCGCTGTCCGACTGATTTACTATTAGAGACTATATCAGTCTGAAAGCGAACACAGTGAGCGGTCGTTTGTCTTTCAGCGCGAAGCGCGGTCTGTCAGTCGTAAGACGGTCTTAATAAATAATGACTGGGATTGCTGGAACAAATGGTAATTCTATTTTCAGTTTTCTGAGGAAGCGCCATACTGTTTTCCACAGTGGTTGCACCAATTTACATTCCCACCAACAGTGTAATGTAATAAAACAGTTTATTTATTTATTTATTTATTTTTGTCTTTTTGCCATTTCTTGGGCCGCTCTCGCGGCATATGGAGGTTCCCAGGCTAGGGGTCTAATCGGAGCTGTAGCTGCCAGTCTACACCACAGCCACAGCAATGCGGGATCCTTAACCCGCTGAGCAAAGCCAGGGATCGAACCTGCAACCTCATGGTTCCTAGTTGGATTCATTAACCACTGAGCCATGATGGGAACTCCTATATATATATATATATTCTTTTTCTTCCATTATCCTCTATCACGTTTCATCACAA
>JAXDTJ010000026.1:0-10325 GCA_034090015.1 Paludibacteraceae bacterium
GTTACTGATGCACAATGCGATGATGATTGAAAGATTTTTATCCATGTTTGGCAATTTACCGAACCTACACAAAAATCAAGGGCTAAAAGAACACTATTTCAAAGATCTCTTGCTTTACGGACTCAAAGCCTCCGCTTAGCAACATATATAAAGTCAAATTTTTAACGGACTATTGAACTATCCACCGTGAACACATCCGCAAGCAATTACAAATTAAAAATTACCAATTAAAAAAAGACTTTCCAAATCGGGCACAAAGGTACGAAAAAAAACGGACATATCCAAATATCGCCCGTTTTTTCTCTATATACGCCTGCAATGCTGAGAGTGTAAGAAGATTATGATATGGACCTAGCTAAGATATTATAGGTACTTGTTGAGGACTGCTTGCTTACGGTCGTAGCAAGTAGCCATTATGGCACGCGCTTTCTCTATTTCTGCCTCGTAGGAGGTAATTTGAGAAACTATTTGTTGTTGGATATTGAGAGGTACATTAGGTATCATTATCTCTTTCAAATATTTGTAGTGCCGTTCATATTTTTGCGCATTTGTTAACTCAACAGTTTTGAGATACTCACATAAGAATTTTGTATTTACCTTAGTATTATCAACTTTTATTAGTTGGGTACCATCCGCTCCACGAACAAATTCAAAATCTATGTATTTGAAAATGCAAGTGTGATCTCCAAAAACTATAAGGGGCAAATCTGTTATCGCATCTTGATTATTTGTATACCCTGCAATTAGATTATCTGATTCTTGAGTCACCACAGGACATGCACCACTCTTTTGAATCTCATTTGCAGGGATACGAGTGGTGTTTCCAATAATAGGAATCATTAAACTACTGAGTCTTACCCCCCCCCTCGAAGATTTTATAACATCCAGATTTTCAAATACTTCGCTAATCTTTTTGCGATATGTTTCTATGGTCATCCGCGAGGTATTGAATTCGTCATCAATTGCTTTGCATTCAGTTACTATTTGCTGCTGGATATTGAGAGGAGGCAGAGGGATGTCGTA
The DNA here is from genome assembly GCA_034090015.1 of Paludibacteraceae bacterium. Classification (GTDB taxonomy): domain Bacteria; phylum Bacteroidota; class Bacteroidia; order Bacteroidales; family Paludibacteraceae; genus Colicola. Next base: position 1,024 of record JAXDTJ010000026.1, read on the forward strand.
ATTCAGTAATGAGTTTGACAAATTCTGAATATTTGACCCTGTGCTTTTAGTTTGGAATACTGCACGCATCTGATTAGAGTTTAATATCAATGCTAAATACTCCGAATACAAAAAAGATGAACTTGAACGCAAAATACCCATAAAACCGCCAACATAATAGTTTGTATCTTCCGTAATATACGCAACTTTCCCAACATGTGTTTTGCTTCCACTTGAAAGACATATAAAGCAATCTCCTTTCTTCAATTGCTTTGAAGGCTCAAAATGTACACTTTCATCTATAAAAATCTTTTTATTTATCTCAAAATGTCCATCAAGAGTGATATTGTCTGCGGTTAAAACTACATTGGATGTCTCATGTAAAACTTGCTTAGATTTGGAATATGTAACCCCTCGAACCAACATTGCTACTTTTCTTATTTGACACACTTGATATTTACTCTGAATTTTAATTTTTTCTTGAATAAAAGGCAAAATTATTTTATCAAATCCAGCAAGTCCGAAGTCCATCATATCTTTCAGTCGATATGTTTTGGCAAAAGGAGATATGTTTTCGGGTAGTGTGGTTGTTGCTCCATTGATATATGTGTTGCGGATGGCACTTGCCAATGTCCCTCTTGCAAAGCGGTCGGCTGCATTGTATAGTTGCCCTCCCGGGTTCGTAATAACGATACCTTCCGCCCCTTTTTTGTTGCTCCAATCGTAGCCAAGGAAAGTCTTTTGCTCTTTGTTATCCATTGGTGCAGAGATGACCAATGTATTTTGCTCCAGCACAAGGGCAAAATAATAGAGTTTCTCGCGTTCAACGGCAAGCGCAAAGTCGTAGAATTTCTTCTGTTGCAGCGTCTTTTTCTCTATTTCCGTACTATTTTTCGGACACTTGACGGCATCGAACGCAAAAGCATCTACATAGACTTTAAGGTATTCGTTTTCAGCCAATTGCTCTCGCGTAAGTGTTTGTGCAAGGAACATACGATAGGTGTTTTCATCTACGCCATGATGCTGAAGATAGGCATCGAGTATATTTCGGTCTTTCCAATCAGTGTTCGCTTCCGCAGAGAAGATTCCTTCCACAACATCCTTTAGCATTGCGCTGACCTGTGGTGGTTCGTTGTATCGTTCTAAGAAAAGCACCACTGTATTAGTGCCTGTTGCCCCAAAAGTCTTACTTCCGAAATTGACTATTGCCCTCAAGAAGAAGTTTTGTAGCAGTTGTTCTCGCGCAGCAATATAACTTCCCGAGGAGTTGCTAAGGATGCTGGCAGGGAGAATGACAGCAGCAATTCCATTTGGTTTAAGCAATTGGGCAGTTCGTTCCACGAAGAGCGTTTCTATCTCTTAGCCGTTCGTAGAGATAGTATCAAGAATCGTGAAGCAGTTGGATTTGAGTTTGAGATGCTGCTTGAATCCACTGACCGAATAAGGCGGGTTCGCCACTAATATATCGAACGATCCATTGGTGATATCCTTCTCCGCATAGTTCTCCAGTCCGTCTCCAAAGATGATGTTAGCCCCTCCAGCTCCATTCATAAACATAGAGATTTTGGAGACTCTTGCCAATCGGTAGTCTTTCTCTACACCAAAGATATGCTTCTCCACCCACGAGTTATCCGCATCCTGCCGCACAGCATTGATGGCTTCTACGGCCTCCGTGAGGAAGTGTCCAGCTCCACACGCATAATCTATCACACGCGGGAGGGTATGGCATGAGATGTATTCTTGTAGCGGCAGCGCATCCCATATAAAGCGAGTAATGGGCATGGGTGTGAAGAACTGACCTTCGTTTTGCTTGAATCCCTTATTGAGCAGTTGTTCGAAGAGGTCTCCGAGAAACTGATGTTTGGACGGATAGACAATACGATAAGGTTGAAAGAGTTGCACCACCTCAACAAGGATTTTTCCATTTTGGAAGAATAACTCCTCGTTGTGTACATCCTTAAAAGCAAAATCATTGTTGGAATAGAATTTGAGGATGCGGATAGTTCGATTGAGATCCTCTATCGCCGCTTTTCGTTGGCGACCGGTATATTGCATGAAGAGTCGTTCCGCATAGTCAGCCTCAACATAGAAAATTTTCTCTCGCATGAACTCTTCCATGCCCTGCTGATGCAAACGTTGCAAACGATCTTGCAGCGATTCATAGGTATCAGCCCCTTGCTTATATTGGAAATCGACTTCATCAAAATCTTGTTTCTTGATTTCATCCACAAGTTTGCAAATAAAAAGAGCCACTAAACGATTGAAAGCATTCTCCTTGTCGGATACGTTATTGTGGCGAAGTATCTCCTCAAAGCGGTTGACAATACGGTCTTCCGGCGTAAAATCTCGCAGTTGTTTCTTTCGCAACGGCGGTACTCCGATTTGATAAGCACGACTATCTTCACAAAAAATAACATCATCAAGCCATTGTTGCCGATAGGTCTCCCTCCAGACATTGAATCGCTCACGGTCGTTGCGGGCATCCGAATAGATATGCATATTTTTATCTTTCTCTGCTATCTTAGATATGTTTGCATCATCGGTGCAGTTGATAACAAGACATTTGTGCGAGAGTATATTGTCTCTCCAATCGGAAGCATATAGCGCAAGCCAACGCGTAGCATTCTCTTGCTGCCAATAACTAAACAACTGCCCACCATCTTCCTCGGTATTCTTTTTCTCCTTATTAAACTCAGTGCCCGCCGTTTTGCACTCAATAATAAGCAACACTTTTCCCTCTACATCTCTAACAAGGATATCTGCTTTTCCACCTTTGGCATCATGTCCGAGCGTCCAACGAGGCTCTAACTCAATATGTTCAGGGCGATAGTCTTTCGCCAACAGCCTGCATACGCACTCTAATACAACGAAATTTTCGTCGTGGTCAAAGTTACTAGTTGTTTTGTCGTTAACCTTAAACCCTTTAGCTTCAGGGTAAATAATCTTTCGGTTATCAAAATCTACCGACACTTCACAAAAATTATACTTGCGCGTGTAGTACTCGCCGATAGGTGCTTTCTCAAATCCGATGGAGAGAAGGAGCTGGGGAAGATTGGCGGTTGTTATCATTGCCTATTCGTGCTTGAGATTTATGTTTTTGGGAGTATATACGAGTTACCCCGTTTCGTTAGTTTTTTGTGCGGGGCAAAGGTACTGCTTTTTGGGGAGATATGCAAGAGGGAAAGTGCTTTTTCGAGATTTTTCTGCTGCTTGGGAGGGGCGGAGGGGTGTTTGGGGATTGTTTGAGCGAGATGCGGGCGTTTGTTTTCGCGATATAAGCGCATTCATGGTCCTGTCGGCGGGGGAGGGTGTCGGTATGTCGGTGTAGTGTCGGTAGAGTCTGCTTACTGACCCGTTCAGATACCGAGCTGGAACCGAGCAGGAACCGAGCAGGAACCGAGAAGAGCGGCTGAAGGATGTATGAGGAAGGAATGATAGGGAGGGGGGCTGTATTTGACAATTTGACAATTTACTATTTGAAAATTTAGCCACGATGGGTTGGGGGCGCACGTTGGGTGCCTTACCGCGGGCGAGACGTACCCGACCAGTCGGGATGTACCACCCGCGTCCCCAGTGGATACCCGCGTACGCCGGGCAGTGATTATGGTTTCAAGTTTTAGGTTTCAAGCCCCGACCGATCGGGACGCACCCGAACATCGCAGTCGGACAGCCACTCGGACAACGATTTTGATTTCAAATTTTTCAGCAGGCGGTGACGCCTGCGTACCCGGACATTGCCCCGCCCCCTGACCCCCTCCCCGCAAGCGGGGCGGGGGAGTTTGCCTGCGTACATCGGACAGCAGGGTGCGGTCTGGAGACCGCACCTCCATTTACAGCCCCAACGGGGCGGGACGCACATCGGACAGCGCAGTTGGGCAGTGCTGTTGCAGAAAATTTGCAAATAATTACGCGGAAATTTGGTCATGTCAGAAAAAAAGTGTAACTTTGCACGCTTTTTCGAGAAAAAGCAGAAGTAACTTATTGTTTAACCCCTTAAAAACTAATTAAGGACTCAAGACCGCTACGCTGAAAGACAAAAGACCGCTACGCTAAAAGACTGAATTACCTTTGTCTATACAAAGCCTTTCGGACTTTTCATTCGAGCGTCTTTTTCGGAAACAGCAGTCTCCAATTCTTAATTAAACCAATCTCTACCATTATGGCAGAAAATCTTTCTCTCCAGAACTTCGACTGGGATGCCTATGAAGCAGAACAACAAGGCAGCAAAAACGAAGTAGAAACCCAAAAGTACGACAACACCCTCAACACCATCAAGGACAACGAGGTAGTGGAAGGTACTGTAATGGCGATTAACAAACGCGAAGTAGTAGTGAACGTAGGCTACAAGAGCGATGGCATCGTGCCCGCTGCTGAGTTCCGCTACAACCCCGACCTGAAAGTAGGCGACAAAGTGGAGGTATTCATCCAGAGCCAAGAAGACAAAAAAGGTCAGTTGGTATTGTCGCACAAAGAGGCTCGCACCGCTCGCAGCTGGGAGCGCGTGAACGAAGCATTCAACAACAACGAGATCGTTACCGGCTACATCAAATGGCGTTCTAAAGGCGGCATGATTGTGGACGTGTTCGGCATGGAGGCATTCCTCCCCGGCAGCCAAATCGACGTGAAGCCCGTGCGCGACTACGACATCTTCGTAGGCAAGACCATGGAGTTCAAGATCGTGAAGCTGAACCCCGACTTCCGCAACGTGGTAGTATCCCACAAAGCCCTCATCGAGGCAGAACTCGAGGCACAACGCCAAGAAATCATCAGCCACCTCGAGAAAGGACAAGTGCTGGAAGGTACGGTCAAGAACATTACGACTTACGGTGTATTCATCGACTTGGGCGGCGTAGATGGTTTGATTCACATCACCGATCTGAGCTGGGGACGCGTATCCGACCCGAAAGAGGTGGTTGCGCTTGACCAGAAAATCAACGTCGTTATCCTTGACTTCGACGAGGAGAAGAAGCGCATCGCTCTCGGCTTGAAGCAACTCACCCCGCACCCGTGGGATGCACTCGATGCTAACCTGAAGGTGGGCGACAAGGTTCACGGCAAGGTAGTGGTTATGGCTGACTACGGCGCATTCGTAGAGGTAGCACCGGGCGTAGAAGGTCTGGTACACGTGAGCGAGATGTCGTGGAGCCAACACCTGCGTTCGGCTAACGACTTCCTCAAAGTGGGCGACGAGATCGATGCTGTTATCCTCACCCTCGACCGCGCAGAGCGCAAGATGTCGCTGGGCATCAAGCAACTCAAGGCTGACCCGTGGGAGAACATCGACAACAAGTACGCTGTCGGCACTCGCCACTTCGCTAAGGTTCGCAACTTCACCAACTTCGGTGTGTTCGTGGAGATTGAAGAGGGCGTAGATGGTCTGATTCACATCAGCGACCTGAGCTGGACGAAGAAAATCAAACACCCCAACGAGTTCACCCAGATCGGTGCACAGATTGAGGTGGTTGTACTCGAAATCGACAAAGAGAACCGCCGCTTGAGCCTTGGCCACAAGCAACTTGAGGAGAATCCTTGGGAGGAGCTGGAGGCTAAGTTCGGTATCGACACCGTAGTAGAAGGCAAGGTAGTTGAGCTGACCGACAAGGGCGCTGTTGTATCGCTCGACGAGGGCGTAGAAGGCTTCTGCACCACTCGCCACCTCGCTAAGGAAGACAAGAGCAGCGTGGCAGTAGGCGATGTATTGCCCTTCCGCGTGATTGAGTTCAACCGCGATGCAAAACGCATCGGCTTGTCGCACCTCCGGACTTGGGAAGAGCGCAAAGAGGCTCCCGCTAAAGAGGCGAAGGCAAAAAAAGAGCCCGCAGTAGAGTTGCCCAAAGTAGAAAAGACCACCCTCGGCGACCTCAGTGTGCTCGCTAACCTCAAAGCACAAATGGAGGCTGACAAGAAGTAATGTGTAAGGATTTATCCTTTATCTTTCATCAACAAAAAAGTCCGCTTGACGCAAGGCGTCGGGCGGGCTTTTTTGTACTTTCTTTACGATTAGATTACACTCTGTTTGGAAAAGGATGATACAATTTGCATATATAAAAGATAAGTAGTAATTTTGTGCTCAATTTTCGCTTTGTAACATGCCGATTTCTTTGCATCATCTTAATAATCGGCAATAGCAACACCTCCAATTTCTACTGTGTAATGTTTAATTCACCCCGCCACAGGACAATTACAAATTAGCCTTTACATATCAACGAAATACAATAACCAAATAACATATTTTTTAAGTTATGAAAAAGATTTTTACTTTATTAACCGCCTTACTATGTACGGTTGCCCAAGTGACTTGGGCAGAATGTTATGTGCTGGAGGAAGCATCGGAGGAAATAGCCATAGGTGCTTATAGCAATTCTAGTGGAGTGTCGTATTCCTTGAATGGATATGGAGATCTCCTAAGTGTAAATCTGCGCAAAGCAAGAGCAGCCACACAAAGCGTTGAGATATACGGTTACACTGCTAATGGTTCCGAAAAACATTTAAAATCTGTGGGAGTGAGTGATCTTTCAACTTCTCACACACTTTTTGAGATAGGTATTGACACCTCCATTGTATCCATAAAAATAAAGGCTGGCGGCACGTTAAACAAGTACTTCAAAGACCTCAAAGTGCGGCGTGCCACATTCGCTAATCAACCGGCAAGTCCCCATATTGATTTTGGAAAAGCAAAAGTGAAAAGTACTGATGCAACTATTAGTACAACCATGTCTTGGTGTAACGTAAACCCATTTTCCTATACCATTGATGGTGATAAAGACCAATTCTCAGTCTCTATTGAGAACAACGCTTCTACCTGTGCACAAGGCACTGCAACCGTTACGGTTACCTATGCGCACAATGTGGTGGGAGAGCATAGTGCTACCTTGACGCTGAGCAATGGGACGTTTACGCATACGATTACGTTGAGCGGTGTTACGGAGAAGAAAGACCAATTTATCGTATGGAGTAAGGATATTGAAAACAATAAACTTACGCTGCCCGTGGGCAAGGAAATGAGCAATGCGGCAACGGCTACGAGCGAGTTGGCAGTAACCTATACATCCTCCGATGAAAACGTCGTGGCTATCACGAACGGCGGAACTTCTTTCAAAGCGGTAGGTGCAGGTACGGCAGTGATTACCGCTACGCAAGCCGGCAACGACACAGAGTGGAATGCTGCGAGCGACTTCATAACCGTAACAGTAACGGAAAAGAAGATTCAGTATATCCAATGGACGGACAACCTGAGCCGTCTGCTGGTGGGCGATACACCGCTCACTCTAACTGCCAAAGTGCAGACAGTGGATGCAGAAGGCACACGCACCGATGCCCCTGAGCGCGACCAATACCTTACCTACACCAGCGGTGATGCCAATGTCGTAACCGTTAAAGGCAATGTGCTGACCATCGTGGGCGAAGGTACTACCACGCTGACGGCAAGCGTGAGCGGCGACGATAACTACGAGGAGGCAACTGCCACCATGAGCGTGCGTGTACGCACGGCTTCCGCAGGATGTGAGGACGTTTTAGTTGACGGGAACCTGACCGGCGGAGAAGTAGAGTTCTTCCAATACAACACCAACAAGATAGAAAAAACCTACGCCATTAGCCGCTCCAACGGTGTGCCTAATAAACTGTCCTTCGACCACAAAGGAGGCAGATGGGGGCTGAACTACGGCGGCAACATCGAAGTACGCGAGTCCACCGACGGCGGCAACACTTGGAGCAGTGTACTCTGGTCGCAGGAGCCTACCGCAGGCACCTATAATAACTCGGGTGAGATTCAACTCTCGCGTAATGCTACCCATGTGAAGTTCACGCGCCCCAATGGCGGCACAGGGTATCATTATATCAAAGACGTGGTGATTACTCCCGCACAATATTTGGAGAGCGCACAGGCAGCGATAGCCGTAGATAAGTCCATCATCGGCGACAAGATAGAGAGAGAGTTGGTGATTAACTACTCCAACGTGAAGGCAGAGCTATTGGTAAGCCACAACGATATAAAGAACGTGTCAGTAAATGAGCAGTATTTGGGCAACAAGTGCGGCGCCTTTGGTTCGGCAACCCTGCATATCACGATTGTGCCTACCGCCGTTGGCACCCTGCTTGATACCATTCGCGTGAAGGACGAAGTGAGCGGAATGGTAGTAGTAGTGCCCGTAGAGGTGAAGACGCAGCGAAACACGCAGACTATCACGTGGGAGGATGTGCCAAGCAGCATCTTGACGACGGATACGATTACGCTGAAAGCCTCCGCTCAAACTACTATCACCTATAGCACTTCGGACTCGGCAATTGCTTACGTGAACGAAGAGAATAAGTTAGTCATCATGCAAGCAGGCGAGGTAAGCATCACTGCTACAGCCGCGCAAGACGATAAGTACGAAGAAGCCACACTGAGCAAGACCATCACTATTGAGTTGGCTGAGCAGGCGATCGTATGGGACTTCACAACGACCATCATCTCCGTAAGCGATGAACTGGTCTTGGACGCAACTGCTACCAGCGGCTACGCAGTAATCTACGAGTTGGAGCCTACCGACATCGCCACGCTGGATGGAAACACGCTGACGGCTGTGGCTGTGGGTACACTGACTATCACTGCGCAACAATACGGCATGGATGAGCAGGGCTACCCAAAATACAAACCCGCAGTACCCGTCTCATTCATCATCACCATCGCAAGCAGTTCAACCGGCAATGGATTGGTTATCACCGAAGTACACGCACGCAAAACAATACGCAACGGCGAAGTGGTGATTATCCGCGGCGAGGAGGTGTATAACCTGCGAGGACAACGCGTAGAGTAAACATACGAAAAAAACGAAAGACATTTCTTTGATAGTTGCTGCCCGATGAGTGTTTCATCGGGCAGCCGTTTTTTCCGATTCAGTCCTTCGATTTCCACCCCTAAAAGAAAGTGTAAGATTGACTTTTTGATTACAAAAAGCAGAAAAAACAATAATTCTGCGAGATAGTTTGCGTATATAAAAAAAAAGTTGTATCTTTGCGAGGTATTTTGAAAAGCGCATGATAGATACTCTGAAAAGACGAGTCAGTCTCTATATATTCCTATTCCTTTTGTTGTTTTCTCCCTTGTTAGCAGGGGGCGACGGTTGTGCGGTACAGGCACAGAGTCGTCCTCCGTTGGTGCCGTCGCTGCGTAACGACAGGCGTATGGCAGAGGAGGCACGGCGACAGGCGATGGACTCTTCGTTTGTGGAGCGACCTACCGCGGGCGAGACGCCCGCGTCCCCAGTATCAACCGCGGGGGAGAAGCCCGCGCCCCCGGTATCAACCGCGGGCGAGACGCCCGCGTCCCCAGTGAGGGA
>JAXDTJ010000004.1:0-21360 GCA_034090015.1 Paludibacteraceae bacterium
TCTTTGATTTGAGTTATGGCTAAGGATATGCAAATACTATGTCAAAGAACAATGATTATTGTAAAAATTTATTTATAAATCAACCCATAGTGTCAACGATGTCCTGATACAAAAGTGTCAACGATGTCTTGATACATGGCAGTTAGTGGTTAGTGGTTAGTGTTCAGTGGTTAGTGGTTAGTACAAAAAAAAGCGGGGAGGCGCGGCTCTTTGTCTCCGTCCTCCCCGCCGAACATAGATAGTTTAATTAGGAAGATGGTGATATACCTTACTCCGTCTGTTTCTTCAGTTCGCCCACGCCCTGTCCCTGCACGGAGACGGTGGCGTTCTGGCGGTTCTGTGCGCTCAGGCTCCAATCGTTGATGATTGCCTCGCCTTCGTACCATCCTTTGCTCTCCACGCGGTTCTGTGCGCCGTTGGTGAGCGAGAACTTGGCGGTAACGGTCTTGCCTACCATCTCTGCCGCATCCAGCGCGGTAACGCCGCCCGTGTCTGCGTCCACCACCACCATCTCGCCGCTGAAGTCCCACGACTTGCCCGTGCACTCCTGTTCCTGCCAGTCGCCCGTGCTGTCTTTCGTGCTGCTGTCCTCAAGGTTCGCCGCGATATGCAGCGTGCAGGAAGTGGCTGCCGCGATGCACTTGTCGCCGATAAAAAGGCGGATGTTTTGACCTTTAACTTTCATACTCTTCTTGTGTGTTTACTTGATAGGTCAGCGTTTGAAAGTAACAAGGCTTCTCGATGTCCATCTGCACGGCGTTGGCGCTAAAGGTGTAGTCGTCTATTCGAAACGACTCGCCATCGCAAGCATCCTGCAACTCCGAGGCGAGTGTGTCCCTCACGCTCTGCGCAAGGTCGCACAACTCGTTGTAGGTCTTTGCCACCACCAGCAGACTCACCTGTGCGGTGTCGCCGTCTTCGTACGCATCTTTCGTCCCCTCGGTGTTGATACCCTCGGGAATCAGGATGATATACGGCACGGTGTCCGCCTCTTCATCTTCGGCGCAGCGCGCCACGGGGAACACGCGTGCCCCCGTCGGCGGGTTGCCCTGACCGCCCAAACGGCGCATCAGTGCCTCATTGGTGCGAAGCGCCTTGATGAATGCCTTGCCTACTCTCAAACTCATAACCGGTCAATAGTTTTTTGATACGTTGTTTACGTTGTTTTCGTAGTTTGCGTTGATGCGTTATGAATTACGAATTATGAACTACAATGCCCTCATAATTCATAATTCATAATTCATAATTCGCCCGTTTACGCTCCCGCCTTTGCGCCTACGGCGAACGGCGCTTTGTCTTTCGCGCGTACCAGATAGGTCAGCGAGAAATCGGTGTTGAGCGTGAACACCGTTACGTTGCGTTTTGCCTCTGTGTAGGGGTCAATCACAAAGTAGGTGTCGCCGTGTTGGTTCAGCGCCTCGTAGCCGAAGCAGCCGTAAACGACCTTACCGGCGTACTCTGCCAAGTCGGTGATGAAGATGCGGTCGCCGTCTATCATACCGTTCTCGATGACGAAACGCCCGCTGCCGGCATCTTTCGGCGTGGCTTCCAAGTTGGCGTACATGGCAGCGTCCATGATGAAGCATGCACCTGCCATTTGAGCGCCGGTCTTCAGCACCAGACCCTTCAGGGCTTTCAACTCCTTGTAGGTCGGCACCTCGCCGGCAAAGGTTGCGGTCTGCTTGTGCGCTACCAGCGGTCCGGCAAACTCGCTCTTCGTGCTCGGAGCCGTCAGCGCCAGCACGCGCTTGTTCAGCGTGCGAGCGATGCCCTTCGACATCTGCTCCGTGATAACGCCCGCAAGGTCAAACGCCGCATCGTTGATAGCCTCGTTGCTCACCTTTACGGACAAACCGATTTTCACCGGCGTGCTCACTATCTTCGCGAAGTCGATCACGCTGCTCGGCACGGCATCCAACTCGCCGCCGACGGTCGCCTCTACCACGCTGTCCAGCACCGGCCACTGCAACTGACCGCGCACACCCGTCGCAATCTTGATGCCCAACTGGTTGTAGATAAGCGGGCTGTCCAGCGGGTTGATCAACTCCTTGATGGTGATGGGCAGACCGGCGGACTCCATGTTCGACACCTCGCCCGATTGGATAACGCCGCTCGTGATGGCATCCGTTGCCTCACGCTGCATGAGGAACTGACCGTCCACCTCGCGGGTGCGCACCTTGGTTACCAACTCGCGCAGACACGCGTTCGCGCTCTTCGCGGGCGTGTTCTTCGCTGCCTCGCGCGCTTGGTTGATGGTGGTAATGGCGCGTTTGTTCGCCTCGAACTCACGAAGCAGACCCTCGTAACTCTTCTGCTCCTCTGCGTTCAACTCGCGCCCCTCGAAGGCGCCGATTTGGTCGTTAATCTCGTTCTGGCGAGATAACAGTTCATTGATGGTTTTCTTTCCCATAGACTAAAAATTTTTAGTAGGTTAATGGTTATTGTTAATTGCAATTCAGCATCTCCGTCTCCCTGCGGACGGCTGCTATCTGTCTGTCTCGTTGTGCCACTTTGGACACTGGGGACGCCACTGGGGACGCGGGCGTCTCGCCCGCGGTGGACGCCACTGGGGACGCGGGTGCTTGCATGCCGACTTGTCGGTGCGCCTCGCCAGCGGTTGTTTTCGTAGTTTCCGTAGTTTGCGTTTCTACGGGTGTTTTCTCCTGCTCCCGCAGATACAACTCCCGTGCGCTCACACTCGTAGTCTCATACGCGGGGTCCATCGCCACCGTCAGCGCGGTTATCTTCTCAAAAGCCGTGTGCCGGATGACGTACTCTTGCTTCCCGTCTGCCCCTGTGCGCTCTTGCACGCTGTAGTCCTTGGCATAGAACTCAAAAGAGCAGCCTGTATATGTGCCGTTGGCGATAAGGGCTTTGGCGCGTTTCCCGAGGTCGCAGTCGGGGATGTCCGCCTCAAAATGCAAGCCGTCCTCTCGGGCGACGATGCGCAGCGAATCCGGCGTTCGCGCGATAGTGCTTTTTCGGTCATGTAGTAGATTGAGTTTGATGTCCTGCTCACGGAGAAACGCCTCGTTCAAGCAAGAAGGGTCTATCACCTCCACCTCGCGAAACTCGGCGCACTCATAGAGCACGGTCTCTTGGTTCGTTACGATAGCCACGCCCTCTATCACGCCTTTGTTCTCGCGGTCTTCCCTCACGCTCAACGCCCGCGGCGTGAACACCTCGCGTTGGCTCAGTCTCAGTTCTGTTTCCATAAGTCGTTTTCGTTATTTTTCGTAGTGTACGTATTTTTCGTAGTTTACGTTCGCCGCATCGATATATCGCCTTGCGGTGTTACTGGGGACGCGGGCGTCTCGCCCGCGGTGTATATATCTCGCCTATTTATCCGCTCAGGTTATCTACGCATGTTAATTCTTAATTATGAATGCAATGCCCTCATAATTCATAATTCATAATTCATAATTGACCACCTCCGTGGCGGTCATCTGTATCGTCCCCGCGCGGCGGTCGGCGTGGAACGACTGTATGCGGTAGGTCGCCCCCTGATACAGCAGTTTGCACTCGCGTGTGATGAGCGCGTCCCAGCGCATCCGCACCATGATGGTGTCGTAGGCATCCAGCGCGCCCTCCCGCAGCGCCTTCGTCCCGCGCACCCAGTCCACCGCCGCCCAGCGTTCTATCATGTCCCCCGCCACGTACTCCGCGCCGAACTCCCCCTCCACGCGCGTCGGGGGTAACTGTATCCGTACCCGCTCCCGCAGTATGCCTGCCGTGTAACCTGTCATAGCCGTATGTAGGGTTTGAGCATTGCGTCAATCGTGTATGGTACGTTGTACAGTGCCGTGGGATTGACGATACCGCGGTACTCGTACAGATGATTTGCCAGCATCAGCACAGCATGCCTCACAGGCGCGGGCACAGTGCCGAACTCGGCTTCTATGTCCGCCTGTGTGCGCTCCAGCATGTTCAGAACGGTCTGCTCTGCCGCATCGCCTAACGACTCCAGCAGCAGGTCGTCCTCCATGCCCTCTATCCGCGCATTGTCTTTTATCTCTTCCAGCGTTACAATAGTCATAAGTGGTCAGTGGTTAGTGGTTAGTGTCCGTTCGCCGCCGCGATATATCGCCTGCGGCGCTATGGTTGTGCGCTCGTCTCCCCCGCTGCACGCAGGTTGGTCGATACGTAGTGTTCGTCGCCGTGCTCGATGGGCGGCAGTTCCTGCTCCGCGCGAAGCTCGTTGATGCTCATGATACCCGTCTCCATACGGCTCTTGTTCCACGCCGCCTGCGCCGTCCTATCCAGCCGGAACAGTTGGTCTTCGCACAGATGGAAGCGGTGCGTCCTGTACCCGTCCTCGCCCAGCAACTTGCGATTGAACTCATCTTCATACTCCGCTATCTGCGGCGCGATGCCGTTGTTGTAGAAGTCCAGCATCGCCGCCTCCGGCGTCTTGTACGAACTGTTGCTGTCGTCCCCCAGCAGCGTCCGCGGAACCGCCGTGAACCGACTGATATCCGCCACCGACAACTTGCGCATCGTGCTCAACTCCAACTCGCCAAAGGTCTGCGATATGTTCTCCACGCTCGCGATGTTCGGCACGTACAGCACATCGTTCGAGGGCAGGTCTTCCTGCACGCGCTCACGTAGTTTCTCCATCTCCTTGCGCTGCACCTTGCCTAAACCCATGTTCTGTTGCGCCTGCTCTTGCAGCAGTATCTTGTGCCGTCCGCCCTTCGCATAGGTCTCCAGCGTCAGTTGGTCTTGCGTGGCGCTCAGGTTCAGTGCCCGCGCCGCGTAGGTCAGCAGCGGCACGCCGTAGAAACCGTCCGGCGTGGTGATGCTGTTGCGCAGGTGGATCACATCCCGCGCCGGCACCTCGTGCAGCGTCTGAGGCATACTGCCCACGTAGTACGTGATGGTGTAACTGTTCGTCGCAAGGTTGTACACCCCTTGCGTGCACAGCCAGAGTGCCACCAACTCACCATCCGTTCCGCGCTCAATGTAGATATACGCATTGCCTTGCAGCATCCGCTGTATCTCCGTCTGCCGCATCAGCGTCGTCCAGTTGGTGAACGCGTTGGGCTCTACCTGCAGCAGGTAGTTGATATGCCGCCCGCGCGTGATGCCTTGGTCAATGATGTAGTTCCCCTGAGGGGTACGCCGTTGGTACTGCATCGTCAGCCGCGCCATCGTGTCCGCTCGCAGCGTGATGGCACGGTAGAACGCCGGCACCGTCAGCGAACTGTTGCGCCCGCTCGCATACGTGATGTTCCCGCTGATATCAGCCCCGCGCGCCGACTCATCAAGGAGTTGCGGTCTCCCTGCCGCACCATTGTCCGCCGATGCCTCACGCCGCTGTATCTCAAATCCAAATAACCGCATAAAAAAAATAGGTGTTTGATTGATTTTGTAGGTTTATGCTTGCCTGTTGTAGTTTTTTGCTTGCCTGTTTGTAGGTTTATGCTTGCCTGTTCCTGTAATACAAAAAATAACCCGCAAGGGTTATCTCAAAAACTCATAATTCTTAATTCTTAATTCTTAATTGTTAATCACCCCACCACCGTCAGATACATCTTCTCCCGACATTTCGCCTCGCACATGCGTTCCACCAGCCGTTCCTCCGTCTTCGCGGAGTTGAGCACCTTCCCCACCGCTTTGTTCTCTCCCACAAGGATACACCCCGCCGTGTCCGCCGCCGTGTTCCCCCGATGGATGCGGATGCCCTCAAACCCTTTCACGCTCACCACCACCGGCAGCAACCGCCCGAACCGCGGCGACATCGTCAGTTCCAACACATACCGCCCCGTGGGAATCGCCGTAGTTCCTTTGCGCTTCGCCGCCTGTATCTCCGTCAGCGGCATCGCGTCCGCAAGCCCGCGGTCGGTGTCTTCCAGCGTGTCGCAGAAATACACCCCGTTGATATACAACTTCCCGATGGTATAACTCGGCTTCTTATGATACCGTACAACCAGTAATTCCATATCTTATTTGACTATTTGACTATTTACTATTTGACCATTGCGCACCCGGACATACAACGCATGTTAATTCTTAATTCTTAATTCTTAATTCACTCCCCCTCCTCCTTCCCGTCAATGGTGATGGTGGTGTTGTTGTGCTGTACCTTTGCATCGATGCCTTTGTCGATGGCTATCAGGATGATGGTCAGCGAGGCAAAGGCAAACAGTTCCCCCGCGGCTGCCAGCACGCTGCTGTCTATCACGCCCGTAGGCGGCACGATGAACGACGCTATCAGCAGCAGCGCCGCTGCCGTGGAGATAAGGTAGAACGCCACCCGTGTACCTCCCTGCAAGTTCTTCAAAATACGCATGTCTTATTTGACTATTTACTATTTGACTATTTCCGTCCCCTGCCGCTCTCCATCCATTGCGGCTTGCGATATATCGCCCGCCGCAATGGGGGCGCGCTTCCTATCGCCCGTATATCTTCCGTGCCACCCACCAAGCCACGCGCACCAGCACTACCGCCACCACTATCCATAGCGCCCATGAGCAGAACCGATAGTACTTCGGCACATACCGCACTTGCTCCACCTGCACCTCCGTGCGCGTGTCGCGGATGGTGTCCCGCTCCACGCGCACCGCGTCTTTGTACCGCGTGCGCCAACGCTCCACCCACACCGTGTCGCGCCTGCTCTCCACGAAGATGCTGTCGCGCTCATACAGATACACGCTATCTAAAACATGCTGCACCCGCACGCTGTCCCGAACCACCGTCTCCGGCACACACGGCACCACCGTCCGGCAAGAACTCAGCAAGGCAGCCATGGCGAGCAACCCCGCCACCGCTGCCAAACACAAATAGTATTCCAATTCTTTACACATAACTATAAACGCTAAACACTCAACTAAACAACATAAAAAGCGACCATCCGCTGTAATGGATAGTCGCTTTTGGTATGATTCCAAGTATCAAGTTTCAGGTATAGCAGACGGGCTGCTGCACTCGGCTCCATCGGTGCACGGGGACGGGCTGCTGCTCCGCGGCTCGCAACGAGATACGCGCTTTGTCCAGTTCGTACTTCGTTTGCAGGTTGTAGAACAGGCTATCGTCTATATCCAACGCCCTGCCGATTAAGATGGATTGCTCCGCCGTGATACCACGCTTCCCCTTGATGATGTTATTCAGGATAGGAGCAGGTACTCCCGAAAGAGCCGCCAGTTCCGATTGCTTCATGCCGCGTGCAGAGAGTTCATCTTGGATGTACTCTCCCACATGTATTGCCGTGAAGGGCGTTACGTTGTTCAAGTCATAGCGTGCCATAGTGGTTGGTGATTTCAATAAGTTCTATATTCGTGATGATTATCTCCCCCTCTTCGGGTCGGCTGATAAACAGCAACCGATATTTCCCGTCGCAGCGGACGCTCTCGTAGGGACTGTTCGTCAGGCGTTCATAGTTCAGACCTTTGTACTTAAACAAGCCTTCTATGCGTTGCTCCATCAGGAGGATGTTGTATGCTTTCAAGAAACCTCTTACCGCCTGCTTGGGCAGGCTTCTATATCGACGGTCTTTCGGCTGACCCGTTTCTATCAGTTCTTTCAAGGCTTCGTTGTCGGTATATACGTGCATATCTCTTCCTAAGATGGTGATTTCGGGTGCAAAGATACTGCTTTTTTTGCAATTATCAAAATTGATAATAATAAAAAATGCAATAATCTTCATTTTTTATATATACCTTGCTTTTTCCGCTATGCCAACTGCTGTACCATCCACCATATCCGCGTGAGCACGAAAATGGTGCGACTATCCATTATGTCAAAGAACAATTTACCTACCCGCGTTTCCTACGCCCCTTCCAGCGCGGCGATACGTGCCTCAATCGCCGTAACATGCTCATTCAGCGCATCTATCCTTTCCCCTAACGCACTAATGACGCTTAGGATGTTTCCGCTCTCAAACGGGTTAATGCCGTCGTATCCGCCCACGCCGTACACGAACACACGCCCGTCTTTCAGCACCTCCGTCCGCACGTCCCGCACCGTGTCCCGCTCCACGCGCACCGCGTATTTGTACCGCGTGCGCCAACGCTCCACCCACACCGTGTCGCGCCTGCTCTCCACGAAGATGCTGTCCCGCTCGTATAGGTACACGCTGTCTAAAACGCGCTGCACCCGCACGCTGTCCCGCACCACCGTCTCCGCCACACACGGCACCACCGTCCGACAGGAACACAGCATGTAAGCCAATAGTGTAACGGATAACGAAGTCATAAAGTATTGCCAATTCCTGCTCATCGTATCCCTGCCTCCTTGCAATCGGCTTCCACCATCGCTTTCAACGCCGCGCGGGCTTCGAGGAAGTCTTTGTACGCCGCCGTCTTCTTCGCCGCCGTATCTTCGTCATACAGACCCATGACTGCACTATTGTACTCGTTCACGAGTTTCTGCTCGTAGTCTGCTGGATAGGCATCGGTTATTACTGCTTTCAGCAATTTGTTGGATGAGATAGGCAGGTATGTGCGCACCATCTCGAAGTCGTATTGCGTCTCTGTCGTTGTCGCCTCCTCGCCGTACTCAGACGGCATCAGTCGCTCCACTTGCTTCTCTTCGATGTGGTACGAATATACCACTGCCCCGTTCGCTTCAAAGACAAGCTTTTCAGGCATTATGTTAGAACTTGCTTTCATAATTATTACACTTTTTTATATTCAACCTTTCGTGTTTTCGTGTTTTCGCGCTTACGCCTTTGCGGGGATAAAGCAGAGGCGAGAACCGATGTTCGTCCTCGAAGACGAGGGAGCGTAATTCGAGAACGCACAAGCGAGACCCGCACCCGACCCGTAAATCGCATTACCGCCCAACAAAACACCCCGCAAAGTAGTGGATGATAGGATTTCCGTATAATGGTCGTCGCAGAAATAGCTCGTTGAACCACCGACAACCTCTTTTGGCATGATACTTCCATACTCACCAAAGTTAATATCCTTCACATAACCTTCTGTACGTGCCTCTTGACCTACGCAGATATACCCATCGTAATTGCTGTCGTTGAACTTCGACGAGTCTTGGCATGTGTACACATCCGAAGTGGGGTTTGCATCAGTATCCGGCTTAATCATCACATTGATGCCGTCCGTCCATTTCCATATATGCCCGAACGGGTTCTCTATACCACGGTACCGCGGCACCATCTGGTCTTCCCATTTGTCGGTTATATCGTCATGCACAGCATACTCCACCACGCCTGTCCTGTTACCGAGCGAGTCGGTATGCCCACAAGGTACAAATGGGTTATTACCGTTGAAAGTATTCCAATCCTCCGTAGCTTCACCGTCATGGTCGCCGCCGTCGGCTATCGTACTGCCGATGGTCGTTACACCTATTCCTAACCCACCTTGCTTGTACCCATTGCTATCCAACGCTGCGTTATACGCTTCCTGACAGTTGCGGTTAGCATACTCAATCAGATACAACCAGTATATCTCCTCGTGAATACCAATGGTGTAGCAGTTCCACTCAGAGGTAGCAGCGCCATTGCGGTTGCGGGCATATTTGCGGAAGTTTGTACGAGATATTACAGTTGCAGGTCGTCCGAGCAGCGTTCGGAATGTTCCGTCCCACTCCGATTTGTTAGCACCCCCGCGGAACGCCGTGGTCATATTAACCACAGACGCTAACTTAGGCGTGCTGCTGTTCGTTCTATCAAGTGCCGCCTCGTAGGCAGACACATAGCAGGTGGGTACTTGGTGATAGCCGGCTAACGGGTACTCGCTAATCTTTACGCGGCGGATGTTTCCATCCGTCTCGAACTTGCGATAGTGCATAGGCAGTTCCACCATCACTTGCCCTTGAGAGCCGTCTCTTACCTCGCTTGTCCAATCCAGCGGGTTAAGGTATTTAACCACCTTCCCATTGTCATCAAGCAGACATCCTCGCATACGGTTTTGAATAGGCAGCGTTCGATGGAGCGCAAGGTTACCTATACGGATAACTTTCGGGTTGGAAGAGGTGATGTCCCACTGCACGCCATAAGCGGTTACTTCCTCAACATATGGTGTGTTCAATGCTTCTATATTTTCAGCAGCCGTCTCTGCGCGAATGGCAGCGTTATTTGCGCGTGCCGTTGCCAGCTCCATTTCAGACTGCAGGTTAGGCGTTGTGCCTGCTTCTACTATAACTTTTGCTTCCATATTACAATAAATTTACAAATGCTGTTTCTACTACTTTAGCAAACGATTTAATATACTTTGCCATATAACCGTTAGGTGTCCGTAATTCAAAATCATACACGCCAATAGGTAGTTGTTTCGTACCGTCAACGTGTAAAGCTACTTGGTACATATACTGACCATCTTTATCGGACGAGAACAACAAAGACACGGCTATGATGCTCTTTGTTGCATGGTTAAACAGCCTGCATTGTGGTATATCCAATTCTACATCGGATGAAATGCTTATCGGGAAAGCATACCCTTGATAAATCGTGTACATAAGTGCTTTGCGTTATAGTTCGTTGTTTGCGTTTGCGTTGTCGTTTGCGTTTGCGTTGTCGTTTGGGGACGCGGGTGCTTGCATGCCGACTTGTCGGTGCGTCTCGCCCGCGGTAGTTTGCGTTGTTGTGGTGGTTTACGTTCGTCGCCGAGATATATCGCTTGCGGCGCGTGTGTGCTTCTACCTTCCCGACAATTACCCGCAAGGGTTAGCCCGCGCACACAGCAAAAAAAAAAAAAGAGCAGGGACAACTCCCTGCTCTCGGCTCCCGGTTCCCAAACGCCTTACGCTTTCGCCCACTCTTGGTTGAAGACGTACTTGTACAGACTCTTGTACTTGCTCTGTTGGGCAAATGCCAGTTGGTCTTGCATTGCCTGCTCGGGGTCTTGCATACGCGCCTGCGTCGCTTTCACTACCGCCGCGAACTTCGTGCGCTGTGCCTGCTCGTCCACCGTTACCGCGGTAGTGCGCTTGCCGTACTTAACGGTGTACTTGGTGTTGCCGCGGTGCGCAAAACCCATCGTGCTGTCCTTGCCAATCTTGCCGCAGATGTCCTTGATAGGATACTCGTAAATTACTCGTGCCATAATGTTAATTGTTAATTGTTAATTGTTAATTGTTTGGTGCTCTTTCGAAAGACGCTGCAAAGATACGCATTTCCTGCCATCCGCTGCCCGCTTCCGACACCTTTCGACACTTTACGGCACGATAATTAACAATTAACAATTAACAATGAACATGCAACGCACTCATAATTCATAATTCATAATTCAATGCAATATTTATCGCACAGGTATTTCGCCACCTTGGGCGGGAACACTTTGGCGTTGGGCGACACGCCGTTCAAACGGAGGTATATCTCATCCGATTTCAGCCAGCGGCGGAAGGTGCTCATGCTCACCCCCGCCGCCTCCGCAAGTTGGTATTTGTTGTATGATTTCATAACAATTCCTAATTCCTAATTCTTAATTAACTGAACACCTGCAGCCACGGGTTGTTATCCGGTTCCAAATTGGAACGTTCCACCGCCACGGTGTACTCTCCCGCCGGCAGTATCACGTCCGTGATAGGCTCTATGCCTTCGTCATAATTATCGCCCGATTGGCAGAACGGCAGGTATGGCGTGTAGATACCATCATCCGGGCGGTCGGGGTCGTAATGGGCATATACGTAGTCGGAAATCATCTTCCACGGCACCCCGAACACCGCCACGTGGGAATGCCACGATATACTCACTCCCGATATACCCGTATGCGCTGCATCGTGCGCCACCACGCGGCAGCGAGGCAATCGCACAGTGTATAAACTCACGCGCGGAACCATTTGACTTCCGTCGTTGTTAATGAAAGCACACTGTCTGTTTACGGGGAAACATACATATCCTAATAGGGCATGGTCATCATCCGTAGGCAGTGTCAGCCGGTACCCCTCCGTGTCGGTTTCGAGTGCGCCGGAGCCTTGCAGCGAGATGCTGTATTTCGCCATGCTGCCCACCTGCCCGCTGAAGCGCAGGCTCTTCACGAACGCCGCCCCTTTGTACAGCACCGCAAACGTGCTGTCGTAGAATCGGAGCGCCACCGGCCGCCCGCTCACCATCCGCTCATGCAGCGCCCGCACCGCCGCCATGTCCGCCAGCAGACCATCGGAAGACACCGTCCAGCCCAGCGTGGTCGGCAGGTACTGAAGCCACGCACCGTCCGTCGGACCGCACACCTCCATGAAGTCCCGCTCCATCTGCAACTCGCAGCCCGTACTGCTCGCCAACGGCATACCGTCCAAAGATACTATCAAGTTATTCCCGTGCAACATAAGCCTATTCCTAATTCCTAATTCCTAATTCTCCGTCTCGAAGCAGTCGATGCTGTGCTTGTCTTGCCTTACGTCCCACTCATCCCGCAGCACCACGTACCGTTTCTTGCCAGACTCCGACGACTCCGTCAGTATCTTTTCATACAATTTCCCCCGTTGCTCATCCGTCAGCGCCACATCCAGCGTCAGCGTCTCCCGTTTCTTCTCGTAGTAGCGCCGAAGCGTCTGCAGCAGTTTCAACTCCGGGCGGAGGTTATACGGACGGAAAAAAGAAATAATACTATCCCCTCTATACCACAAGAATTTCTTTTCCGCCGCCATACTGCCCTCCTCTGCCACGCGGATGATACTCGGGCTGTATTGGTTGTTGTGGTCGCTCGCATAATCCGCCTCCACGCTCACCTCCTCGCGGAACTTTCCTATCCGTATCAGATACCTGTTCTCGCTCTTGTCGCTCTTTTTCGCATCCGTGAACGGACGAAACTCCAGCGACAGGTTCTTCAGGAAGAAATAGAACGAATAGAAACGCATGTAGTTCGCATTGCCATCCTGTGTCTTCGGGTATCCCATCACGTGGATATGCGGGTACACATACAGTTCCACGGTTCCTACTATATCCGGAGTTAGCAGTATAGGATAGCCGTCGCTTGTATCCACGTCCTCTATCTCTATCGAATGGTATAACTTACCGTCTTTCAAGTTAACAGCCGTATAGGCAAAAACGTCTGTCCACGTCCTGCTCATCGGGTGATACCATTTATCGCCGCACTTCAGCGCAAAGTAAAGCGATGGATAACTCAGGTTCGTCTCCACGGTATCCAGCACGCCGTAGGCATTCAAAAACAGCGCATCGAACTTCAGCATCAGTATGCCGTCGCTGCTGCCGAGATAGGAAGACGTGATGCGCGCCACGTAGTTGCTGCTGCTCGGGTCGAGCATTGGTGTCGTGGTGTCGTATTTCTCATAGAACGCACCTACCACAAACAGACCATCGTCTAAATCCTGCGTCTTGCCTTCTTGGCTGTTGTACACCTCTATCTTCGCTATACAGGCGCTTACGTTATAGTTCTGTTCTATATCGTACATGTTCCATCGGTCAACCGCATCGGTAAATTTGCTTTCGCGGATGCGTTGGCTCAGGGCGTTGTCTAATCCGGTTACCAACGGGTTGTCGTCGGACAACATGCCGGAATACGAGGTTACCGTGATTTTATCCACCACATAATTCGTTCCGCTCTTTTTCTTGGTGAGCAGGAAGTGAACGCCATACTTTTTATAGAAGATGGTATTGGCAAAATCGTCCGTGCTAATCGACAGCGAATAAAGGTTGTTCTGCACCTGCGTCCCGTCCACGTATGTGTACCCGTATGCCACATCGTTCTCGTCTGCCTCCGTGAGCGGCATGTCCGGCAGCGCCAGCGTGAAATCGCGCTTTGCCAACTTCGCCACCACCTCCACGCTCTTTGCCCCCGCGTTAATCGTCCGCGTGTGCCCCGCCCCGCGCCACTCCAAGTCGGAGAAAAGCAGGTTGGACACACCAAACGGCGTATGGTCATTCTGGAAACCGGGGTTCATAAAATCGCTCACATACACACTCAGGTACCGGATGCGGATGCTGTTGTCTTTCGTCATGTTTTGCCGGAAATACATCGTGTCGTTGCGGTACGAAAGGGTGTACCCGAAGAGCCGGCAAAGTTTCTCTATCGCCGCGCGGTACGAGATACCCGTCAGCGACACCTCCGTGCTGTCTTCGTTCTCTATCGTCTGCTCCTCAAAGAGCAGGCTCGTGTCTATCCGCGTCTGCCATACCGTTACGCTCTCCGCCGGCACATACACATAACACATCGCCGGATTGCCATAGTCTTTGAGGAACCTGCCCAGCAGGAAACCCGCTAACTTGTTCATCGGCAGCATCCCCAGCAGCGTGGTCGGTATCTCCACGCTGTCCATCGCGTCCGGCACGCCTATCAACGGCAGTTCCAACTCGTGCAACCGCGCCGTGTAGTCTTGCGTGTACTGTTCCGCCGAGAGGAACGCCCATTGCAGGTGGTCTTCCTGCCCGCGGTGGCTCAACAGCACCAGACGGTCGGTGTTGCTCGTAGGGAGCAGCGCATCGATGTCCACTGTGCCGTCGTCCACGATGCGAAGCGTACCGCTCGTGCTCGCCACGGGGCAGAAGAAATCATCACCGCTCGTCTCTTCTATCACCAGAGGCTCCGACGCCGCCCTGAGCATGATAGGCGTGCTCGTGTTATACCCGCCTTTGTAGATATACACCGAGTATTCCACCCCGTGTATATCCTGAAAATCCATTTGCCAACGTGTTGCCATAGTAGTTCCGTAGTTTTCGTAGTTTTCGTATTTTTCGTAGTCACTGGGGACGCGGGCGTCTCGCCCGCGGTTGGTTTGCGGTTGCTTGCGTAATTCCCGTTCTCCGCGGCGATATATCGCCTTGCGGCGCTACCTCCTCACCCGATACTCCCCGCGTTTGCCGCCGCGGGCGCGGTTGGTGCTATCGAGGCACACCATCAGGTCGGTGCCCGAGACGCGCGTGGTCAGTTGCATGTTCTGCTGCACGCCCTGCGCCGCCAGCATGTTGCCCGCATTCCTAACGCCCTGCGCCGTCAGCACGCCCTCCCCGGAGTTCAGGAATGCCACCACGTTGTCCCCGCTCATCTTGTTGCCGCCTACCATACCGCCCGTGCTGAAGCTGTTCTTCGCGCTCTTCGCTTTCGACACCGCCGCCATCACCGCCGCAAGCACCGCCGCGATGGCTGCCACTGCCAGTATAGGTCCCACGATGGGTATGCCCGCCATCGCCTTGCCCGCGCCGGATGCCGCCTCGCCCATGTTCGCCGCCGTCGCCACGCTGCTTGCCGCCGCTTTCTCGCCCTCAGCGGCTACCTCCGTCGCTGCCGTGGTCTGCGCCGTCGCCGCCTCCGTTACGTCCGTCGCTATCTTCGTCTTCTTCAGCGCCGTGCTCAGCGTCGTCAGCGTGTTGATAGCCTCCATGATGGTCATCACGCTCTGCATCACGCTCAGCCCCGCGTTCATCACCGTCATCATGCTGTCCCACGCATCCTGCTCACCGTTGAAGACGGAGACCAAGTCTTCCCCCGCCTGCTTGATGCTGTCCATCGAACCCACTATGCTGCCCACCGCGCCGATGCCGCTCTTCAGGTTGTCCCAACTGCTCTGCATGTCGTCCACCGCGCCCTCCATCGTGTCCGCCATCTCCGCCGCGGCTTCCTCCGTGGAGGCGGTCATCTTATCCAACTGCGATTGATACTGCTCCGCCATGCCGTCCGCCCATTGGCGCATCTCCTCGCTGTTGCCCATGTCCGCCGCCATCGCGCGAAACTCCGCCAGACGCGCCTTCAGCTCCTCTATCTTCTGCGCATGCTCCTCCCACATCGCTGCCGCGTCCCGCACCGCCTTTTCCGGGAGCGCCGGAGCGGCTTGCGGTCCTTGTTCTTGGCTCTTGGCTCCTTGTTCTTCTTTCGCCGCCTCGTTCTTCGCCGTCTGCAACTGCCGTTGCAGCGCACGCTTCTTGCTGTAATAGTCCGTCTCCGCCTCCTTGAGCGCCACCACCGCCGCGCTCTCCGCATCCAAGTCCTCCGTACCCGACTGCGTCAGCGAGTTCTTCAGACGTATCAGGTCCAACTCGTCTTGCCTCAGTTTCAAGTTGCGCTGCATGATCTGTTCCTCCAGCGCCCCCGCCTGCTCCAGCATCTTCACCCGCTCCGCCGCGCTGTACTTGTCCTTGTCGCTCGCCTCCGCACGCAGACGCTCGATGGTCTGTTGGTCGCCCGCGTTCTGCTCGTTGGTTGTGCGCGTGTTCTTCTTCAGCGCGTTCTCCCTATCCGCTATCTGCCGGTTGCTGTTCACCAACTCGTTCTGCGCACGGACGATGTTCTTTATCTCTTGCGCCAACTCATCAAGCCCCAGCGCCTTGCCGATACGGCTCTCCCCGATGCTCGTCAGCAATGCGGATATATTCGAGAAGAAAGAGCGGAAACTGCCCAAGACGGCATCGAAAAACTTCTGGATGGCGGTGCCCTGAAAGGCTTTCTTTATCGAGTTACCCAGCAGCGCAAACCCCTTCGCTATGTCTTTGAGCACCGTGCCTAACACCGCAAGGTTCACCCGCATGTAGGCTATCACACCGGCCACCGGTGCCATCGCCACGCGAAACAGCGAGAACCCGCCCGCCACGCTCTCCACGCTGTTGAACACATCCACAAACACCCGTACGATGTCGTCAAACAGCCGCTGAATGCTCTGCCATACCGCCTTGAACGGTGCCGCTATCTTCTGCAGCGCCGTGGTGGCATCCTCGTTGCGCCGGAACGCATCTGCCAACTCCTTTGCCGCCAGCACCACCGCCGCTATCACAGCCCCCACGGGGCTGAAGCCCGACACGATGGCACGCCCCGCGTTCGCCGCCGCCGGCGAGATGTTGCCCAGCGCACCCGTCAACTGCGTTACCGCCTCCGACGGGATGCCCAACTTGCCCGCCAAGTCCGTTGCCGCACCGCCCAAGCCGCCCAACTCCCCCTTCGCGCTGTTCATCTGACCCTGCAACTCACCTATCCTGCCCCGCAACTCCTGCATGCTGCCCTGCATCGCCTGACCAAAGCCGCTCTTCTTCTCCTCTGCACTGAGGTTCTTGTACATCACCGACAACTCCGTGTAGGCGTTGGTCAACTCCGCTATTTTCCCTTTCGCACTCGTGGAGACGGTCTCCATCTTGCCCATCGACCGGATGAACGCCATCTCCTCCTTGTCCGCCACGGCAAAGGTAGCACCCGTCCGGCGCACCTCTTTCTCTATCTGCTGCAACTGCGATACAGCCCGCTTCAACTTCGCATCATACTCCTGCGAATCCACGCGCAACCGCGCTAATACATCTGCCATAGTCTATCGTTGTTTTCGTTGTTTTCGTAGTTTCCGTTCGCCGCCGCGATATATCGCCTGCGGCGCGTGGGGGCTCATACCCCCTCCTTCATCAGCAGCGCCTCCACCATCGGCACTATCTCTTGCGCGGCGGTTTCCAGCGCAGAGGTGGCAGACCGTGTGAACCACGGGCGCGCACTGATGCTGCCGCGGTTGCCGTACCGGCTCGTGCGCACCCCCGTGCCGCTTTCCACCCAGCGGAGGATGAAACCGCGGTCTGCACCCGTGTACGACATCATCTGCTCCGTCCGTGCCGACCGTTTCACGCGGTTGCCGCCACGCTGCCCCTCGCGACCCGTACGCGCCGGCTCGTACAAACTGCCCTTTTTCGCAGCCCGCCGCGGCGAGAGGATATTCACCTGCCCGCCGAGTATCGCGCGATAGACCGACGACCGCACCGCTGCAGCCGCCCGACGAGGGTCGTTGCCCAGCACGCTCCGCGCATCTTGCGACACGCGACGAGCCGCCGCGCGAATCGCCTTGCGGATGATTTTCTGCAACTGTCGCGCCATCTTCGGATCGCTCGACATCAGCCGCTCCATCCGCGCATCGTTCTGTATCTCTATCTTCGTTGCCATACTGGGGACGCGGGTGCTTGCATGCCGACTTGTCGGTGCGTCTCGCCCGCGGTATCTTTCGTATTTTTCGTTGTTTACGTATTTTTCGTTGTTTTCGTTGTCGTTGTGGTTGTCGTTGTGGTTGTCGTTGTTGTTGTGGTTTCCTTTGCCACTCCCCCGCCTCTCTCTACCCTCCGCTAAATTACCAGCAAAGGTTACCTATCCCCATCCATACCCCAACAAAAAGCCCAACGGGGCGACATAACTACCACATGATTTAGTTATGTCGCCCCGTTGGGGCTTGCGTTTTTGGGTGGTCGCCCGTTTCCGTAGGGTTTCACCCTACGCTGTTTTATATCGCCCCTTCGGGGCTTTTACACCGCCTAATTCTTAATTCTTAATTCTTAATTCTTAATTCTTAATTCATAATTCTTAATTCTTAATTCATAATTCTTAATTCTTAATTCTTAATTCTTAATTAAAACCCCCGCTCGACCTTCACAGGCAGAGCGGGGAAACCAATTCAATAAAAATGGCTAAAACTAATACTAATTATGAAGTCCAAAATCACATGTCCATACTACGCCGATTAACGTGCACAGGTTATCCACAGACAAAAAAAGTCCCCCGCTCGGCTCAAGCGGGGGACGGGTGTTAAAAGAAAAAAGAAATGTTGAGCCGTTTAGGATATGGCGATGCAGGTTTGTCCTATCTGGTGGATACCATCAATGATGCGTTCGCGCATGGCTGCTTTTGGTTTGCGCGTTCCGCAGGCGTACTGCGAAAGCATGGCTTTGCTGATGCCTGTAACCTCCGACAGACCAGCAAGCGACAGATAGGTCTTGCACTCCTGCAAGATGGCGGAAATGTCGTAAACATATTCAAACTCAGCCTCCACTACCTCGCCTGTGCGTGCTTTGTGTTCATCGCGCATGGCGTTGAACACGGCTTGAAAATCCTGCTTTGCTTCCTCTGCTGTGCTGCCCTCGCCGAAGAAGCCGAAAGGAAATTCCTCGTTTACGTACACGCTGTAAAAACCCTGCCCGTTTGCCTCAATGTGTGCTTGATAAGTCTTTGCCATAGTGATTTTGTTTTTTTGGTTGGAGACTCGGGATTAGATACCCGAGTCTCGAAGAATGTTTCTCAGTGTTGCCGGTGCCACCTCGTGGCTCTCGTGGTTGCTTGTTGGGAAATACTTGCCGGTGATTGGGCTGTACCACTTGGGATGTCCGGCTATCGAATCCCCTGTCTGGTAGCAACCTGCCTTTCGCAATTTTCGATGAAGTTCGCTGTATTTCATATCTCTTTTTCTTTTAACACTGCAAAGATAATGCTTTTTTTTTGAATAGCAAAATAAAAGTCGAAAAATATACCCGTTTTTCGTGATATATCTGCATTTTGCAAAGTGGACTTTGCAAAATACCTATTCTTTTATCTCGTCAAGCCAGATTATCAGCACCACCAGCACCCATGCAGGCAGGCACAGCACCACCAGCACCAACTGTAAAAACGTCAAAAATCCCTCCCGAACGCTCGAAAGAATCTCCAAAAAATTAAACTTTTTCATAAAATAAACCAATTAACGATTAACAATTAACAATTAACATGCAATGCGCTCATAATTCATAATTCATAATTCATAATTATAACACTTTCCCCTCCAACCGGTTGAGTATATGGAGCGCGGAGAGAAGCGACTGCACCAAGTCCACCTTCGCGTTGGCATTGGCTTTCACGGGCTTCACGTTGTCCATCCCGTCTTGGCTCACCGCCAGTTTCACGTTCAGGAACTCCCACACCCACAGCGGCGACATCGAGAAGTGTATCAGCGGCGGGTCGTTGAGCACCATGTGGCTCATGTCTTGCACCGGTCCGTTGTAGGTCGCGTAGTTCTGCGCCACGGGTATCAGCAGTTGGTCGGGGTTGCCGCCCTGCGTGAATATCCACGCCTTGATGTTGTTGATGAAGCGGTCGCTGTCGTAGGCATCGTAGCCGAAGCCGTAGAGGTTCAGGCTCTCCGTTACCTTCATCAGCGCGTTGGTAACCACCTGCTCGTTCACCGTGTTGCCCGCGCACACCTCCATCCATCCCTGCTGCACCCACGCGCTGTACAGTTCCTTGTTCGGCGAGGTGAGCAGCGCACGCTCCGAGATGAACACCTTCGCATCGGCAAAGTACTCGCCCGTGTCGGTGTTCTTCGCCAGAAACGCTATCGCCGTGCCGTCGTCCCACTGTGAGAAGTCGCCGCCTGCCACCATCACCCAGCCGTCATCTTCCGTCAGCTCCTCTATCCGTACCGGCACCTGCAAACGCCGGATGTCCTGCTCGTAGAACCAGTCTTTCTTCTTGTCGGTCTGCCATACGTTGAAGTCCTTGGTCAGCACCTCCTTCCTTGTGTCCTCCGACTTGCGCGCCGCCTGCAAACGCTCGTGGTACCACGTGGGCTGCACCGTTACCCCGATGCTGCGGTTCACCTTGCGGAACAGGTTTTCTTGGTCCAGTTCCTCCGGCTCCAAGTTCACCTCCCACGGGTCAAGACGGAGCAGGAACGCGAACCAATGGTCTTCCTCCGTCTGTATCGCCTCGCCGTAGGGATAATCCGCCTCACGCTCCAGCAACTGCTCCACGGTCTGCAACTGCAACTGATACGGACCCATGTTCACCAGTCCGGCGGTGGTGGTATGCATCAGCAGTTTCTCCCGCCGCGGTCCCATGCTGCCGGCGCATACCTCCACCAGCGACTGCATGTCCGAGTGGTTGTTCACGTATGCCGCGCTGCCGTGCTCATCCGCGTGCACAAGGCTCGCATACAAGCCGTCTTTCTTCTTCCCGCCAGCCGACATGACCTTTATCTCGCCGCTCCGCTGCCGCCCGGGCATCCATGTCATCTCGTCCGCCGTAACGCGCAGGTATCTCCCGCCCGCCTTGCTCGTGGCAGCGGGGTCGAGTTGATAGGCAAACTCCTTCACCGCCTTGTACGCTATCTTCGACTGCTCCTTCGAGTTGGTACAGATAAGCACCTGCGCGTTCTTGTCGCCCAGTATGTTCGCCTCCACGAAGTCTATCGCCGCGCCGAACTCCGTCTTGCCGCTCTTGCGGGTCTGGAAGATATGCGCCTCGTCGGTCAGCCGCCGCTTGTCCCACACCATGCCTTGCAGCATGTACTCCGAGGGCAGCATCGCAAAGGCGTTCTCCTCCGAGATGCCCATACACACATCTTTCAGGAAGCCGTAGATGCCGAACAGGCACCACACCTGATAGGGCATCAGCCTCACGTAGTCGCGCCCCCGCGGGGTGCTGAACATCAGCCCGCCCTTGATGTGGCAGCCGCGCGCCGTGTCCCACACGCCCTCTATCGCACGAATCATACGCTGCACATGCTGCCCGTTCATCTCGTAACTGTCCATCAGGCGCAGCACCTTGCGGATGCCCAGCAGTTCGTACACGTTCGCCGTGTCCATATCCTCGCGGATGGCATCGGCGCAATAGGCATACAGTCGCCCGTCGATGGCGCACAGGCGCGCCTCGTAGTCGGGCAAATGCCGGCGCAGACCGTCCAGCACCTGCGCCTTCATCGCTTTCAGTTCATCGTTCGTTTTCATAAAAAAATCGTAAATCGTAAATC